>DFZX01000066.1 GCA_002383695.1 Caryophanales bacterium UBA4045 | reverse complement strand
TTAATCGATTTTTTCGACTATCTCTCACTAAGAAGTACTCATTGTATGATCATCGTGTAAGTTATTCCCACACTTTCGCATAAATTTCATAATTGAAACGGTGATTACAATAGATACGACCAGTAGTACAACAATAAAAACGATAGCCAGTGGCGGAATGAATATAAGTAAGAATAGAACAACAACAGCCAGCTGCAGCATTAGATATTGCGTCCACCTCTTGCCTGCCTCATCATATATCTCAGCCTTTTCTTGACGACTAGCCATATCCTTAATTCCCATGAACAAATGATAAACCACGATTAAACCAATCACTAATGAAACCAACCCTAAGAGTATTCCTAATAGGTCAAAATGTATCCCACTTACTCCTCCACCAGGTGTGGGTTTTTCATAAATATAGAAAATCGAAACAATGACCATGATATAATTAAAATTCTCTGCCTTTTTGAAAAAAGTACTGTTCACAGCCAGCATGTGAAATCCTACTGCAAATAAGATATATCCAATTACGTCTGGTATAATATCAAACCCTTGTATCCTGAAATCAATCATGACGAAGAGAAAACCCCAGAACAATTTATCAAATCCACTTCTGACCACATCATCATCTCCCAGCTGAGGATTCCAGCCATTTGCGATATTCTCGCAGAACGACTGTGAATTGTTGCATTATTCAATGACCTCTACTTCTAGCTGCGTAAGCTCATGACCACAGTCAGGGCAGAATTTAGTATTCATGGAAACAACCTTTCCACATATACAGTCCCTTTCATCGGATAAGCCTTTAATATGTAGAAGATTATCTTTAATCTCCATTTCCAAATTAACGATTTCCTCGATCAATGGTTGGATGTTCATGTTATTATTTGCTTCACTGCCACTTGTGACAGAAAGATAAGTCGATTTGCCAATCTCCTTGTATATCTGATCGATATCCTTTTTCTTACTGCCATTTTGTATTTTCAAGCGATTTACCTCTACAAGAATTTTCGCTTTATTACCGGCATTCGCTGCACCTGTTTTTAGTTTATCTAGAATGCTCATTATCTTCCCCCTCAATTTTCATGACTGATTATCTTGTAAAAGCATGGGTTAGGTTAGTATCACAGTATTCGACTTCATACTAATTTATCCTGCTTTACAATTATTTCCTGGGTATAGGATTGAAGAAGCGGGCTTTACATATTGAGTTCGAACAGAAGTTCACCTATAATAAATACAAACAATTGTTCTATAAGGGAGTTAATTATGGCTAAAGCTAAAACAAAGAGACCAACAAGAGATGAATTCGAGTTAGAAGAGTTAGGAGAGAGACTGTCAGAGGCCAAAGATGAAGCGACAAAGGTTAGCTTGAAGGTCTGGGGAGAGGATGATCCGGTAATTGGAATTATCGTGAACATGGATGCAAGAACACGTACCGTACATCTAGAAAATCATGGCGTGTTAACTAAGGTTCCTTTTTTGGATATTATGCATGTAGGGAATGCAGGCTAGTATAATTCTATATTAATAGAAGCTTAAAAAATTAATAGATTATTCTGATAACTTGTGATAGTATCTCTATATAAGGAAAGGAGGTGCGTCAATATTAGTATTACCATGTTGAACGCGTCCCTTACCCGATCTGTTGTTATCTGATCATTGGAATCAACAGAGGCGCGGGATGCGGATCAACGATTGCGAAAGCGCCACGGGTACAATGAACGAAGAATAAGATCGCCGCATTGAGCCTTATGGTTCCAATGTAGGCGATCTTATTTTATATGATTGTTAGTTCTATAAATTAGTTGGTCAATATCATCTTACCGAACACCAGATGCTCACGCATCCGATTCTTCGATTGCTCCAGATCTCCGGCTATCAACGCCTGCAAGATATCCTCATGATCCTGATAAGCCTCAAACATACGGTTGGGCACCCTCTTGATGACTCTAAGCGCGAAGCGATACAGGTGGGCCTGATAATTCGTCATCAATTGGTCAATCTCAGCATTGCCGGAGCAGTGAGCTAGGAATACATGGAAATCAGTATCCCCTTTGGTGAAGGCTACCTCATCTCCGGACTCCGCAGCAGCCTTCTGCTTATCTAGCAATTCGCGAAAAAGAGCAATCTGCTCCTGCTTCAGCTTGCCCGACAGAAGCTCACAAACGAACAATTCCAGTGCCACACGTAGCTCGAAGATATCCCTCGCCTTCGTAATCGACAATTCCCTGACGATGATCCCTTGTTTGGGGGATACGGTAACAAAGCCTTCTGCTTCCAGACGATCAAGCGCGGATTTGATTGGCGTCTTACTCATGCCGAGAAAATCGATCAAGCGACTCTCTGACAGAAACTCCCCTGGAGGGAATACTTCACTAAGAATCGCCTCGCGGATATGCTGGTATGCTTTCTCCTTTAACAGGACAGTTGGTTTCGAGGAAGCTAATTTGGACAATTGGAACCCACCCTTACTCTTCAAGTGTAATTGGAATCATTGTAACACGATGCCGAGGAAAAGGAAGTCTAAGCGAAATGAATCACTTCATGACGATCAGCGCTTATATATGTGGAGAAGATCAATTCCATTGTCTTCAGATTATCTTCGCCGCTAGTCTGAAATGGTTTCCCGCTGTTCATGCATTCGATATAATGGGATTGAAGCCGATAATGACTCTCCGCGTGATCGAGCTCCGTATTCTCGGCAACAGTAGTTTCAACCCCCTTGATATCAATCAATGTGATCCTTCCATCCATATACAGCTTCAATGTTCCTTTGTCACCCTCAATGATAATCTGTTCCCTGTGCTCGGCTTGGACTTTCTCAGAGGGAGGCAACTCTAATTCCCTTCGTGTTGCCCAGCTCATATCCAGTACGCCATAGAAATCCTCGTAGCCTAATGTGATAATGCCAGTATCCTCACCTATAATATGAGGGCTAACCTGCAATATCTCGGCATATAGCCGTTTCGGGTTTCCAAAGAAGAAGCGCCATGCATCGAACCAATGAGCACCCATTTCATAGAATAATAGCTTTGGCATGCTACGGAAGAATGGCTGTGGCAGCTCAATACCGGGCGCCATTCTTGGTGTATAATAATCGGTGTGAATAAACCGTCCTACATGTAATTTGCCAAGAGTGCCCTCATCTAGTAAACGTCTAATGATCTGATTCGGCTGCAGCCATCGCCAGTTCTCAGTAACCATCAGCCGAACACCACATTCTTGGGCTACTCGCACCATCTCCTGCGCTTCTTCTAAGGAGCGTGCAAATGGCTTTTGGCACATAATATGCTTACCCGCTCTGGCCGCTTTGGTAACAAATTCAAGGTGCGTCTCAGGTCCTGTCACAATATCCACGATATCGATCTCTGCATGACTAAGCATCTCGTCAATGCTCTGGTACCATTGCTGCTCGGGGATCCCATACTGCTCACCTCGTTGTTCAAGCTTACCACGGCTGCGATTGCACAATGACTTCACTTGAACACCTTGAATACGTTCCCAAGCGTTCAAATGATTCACCGACCAGTAACCCGTTCCAACCAATCCCACTTTCCACATCGCCACCATTACCTCCTCCAATCAATAAGCATACACGACGAGTCAAGCTTCTATATATCCTTCCTTAACTTCTCTGGATGTAGCATAACATCGATTTGCTCACGTACACGCTCAGGCTCGAACAAACGCTCCCAGCCTTCCTTCAACCAGTGTGGACGTCCATATTCGATTGCGACCTGGCAAGCATCGGAGAAAGGGTTTCCTGCTTCATCGAAGACGATCGCTAGCTCTATATTGAGATGGCCTAGCATGAAATCCTTTGCTGCCTCTTGAGGCACCCCCCGTTTTACCGCTTCATCCATGACAGATTTAAGAAACATAGCAACCCCTGCTCCAATTGTTTCCGCCATTGCGGGTTCAAGCGTTGCCATCTGCTCAACCGTGATGCGATGCGTGCGGATTACCGGAGCATACATAGCGCGAACGATCTGCTCGCCGATCGCATAGTGCTCCTCTGGCCCCTGCATAAGTGCACATACAACTGCTTGCTTGGCCTTGATGCCCCCGAAGAAATCTCTTCTAGCTTCGACATCGGTTTCATCATTGAATAACGGCGGGTGACAAGGGTGAGCTACATAATAAGTTACATCGGGGCGACCAGGCAGATGACCCAGATAGGCTGCAGCGGGATCAAGTACGATTAGCATGGAACCGGTCTTCATCAACGGTACAACATCAGCTGAAATCTTCTGAATCGCAACGTCAGGTACAGCCAGAATGACGACATCTGCGACTGGAACCGCTGTATCCTGCGGAGCTGCGGATAAGCCTCTCATCTCCAAGTTTACCAAACCGCGTTCTCCTACTTCTACAAACCTCATGTCATATGTGCTGTCCTTCAGGTTGTCAGTAATCCGACAGCCCATCTTGCCGCCTGCGCCAATTAGTGCAATGGTCGTCATTGTTGAACATCTCCTCTATTCTTAGGCTTCAGATTGTTGAGAAAGTCAATTGATCGGATTCCTAGTGAAATATTGGCTTGCTCAGCTCAAACAGCTTGGTTTAAGTTCCTTTATTTGATAAGGGACATAGAGGGTGGAACTTAAATCCAAAACTCGCAGCAAGCCAATATTTCACTCTCCATCACTACAATTCTAACTTTCTCAACAACCTGAGACTTGTTAATACTTTATCGACCTTCCAGTACTCGTACAAAATAATCTTCCTTCCCGACCTGACCGCCCTTGAGCACAACCTCGATTCCGTCAAACCTTGAATCCTCGGAGTAGCACTGACACAACGGACTACCAGGAGCAAGCGGCATCAATACCTCAAGGGCGTATATACCGAGCTCCCTCGTAACGAATCCAGACGTGTCGCCACCGGCTACAAGCAAGCGAGTCAGCTTCTTCTCGGCAACAATCTCCTTAGTCAATATACCAAGCTGTTCACCGATTAGCCTTCCTGAATCTGATGAAGCATAACCTGCCTTAACGAGCTTCTGCTTGATCGCTGGAATGCTGAGATCCTCCGAGCCCATGGCTGTATATAGTAGAGGGCTCTTACCCCTATCCAGTATCTCGGAAGCCTGCTTGAACAGGTCGCGCCTCGTCTGCTCAGCCTCACTCGGGTCTATCAGCTTCTCTACCGTGACCTTTACACCGACAAATCCGTTATCAAGCGCATACTTCAGCTGCAATTCGGTGACCGGTGAGCAGCTGCCCGAGACAGCGAGGATCCGATCAACTGGCCCCCTTGGCTTAAGTAAGTCGCTGTTCTTCTTCAGCATACCGACAGCTTGCCAATGAGCAGTGAGCGCATATTCTATCCCAGAGGAACCGACAACAAACCGATTGCCTTTCACCAGTGCCTCCTTCCAGATTAACTCTCCAGCCTTTCTCAGCCGCTCGTCATCCAGCACATCGAACAGCAGGATATCTGGATCGCCAGTCAATCTGACCTCTAGCCGATGACGAATTAAATCTGAGTCTCCCTCTAGATCAAGAATGTCCATCAGAGCTATTGTCTTCGCTGTCTGTTGGGCTAGATGAATTCGTAGATCGGCTTCATCCATCGGCGTAACTGGATGACGCGACATGGTCGGATGACGATCTAGCCGGAGCGTTTCTTCACTAACTGTCGCATAATGATTACCGAACACGGTATAGCGCTTTAATACGGGTGCACCAACCAGTAAAGCCATGTAGCTCTGCTCCCTGAAGATGTCCGCAGCGATATCGATCGCTTTACCTATGCTCCCCACCGTAGGTGATGAGTCGAAGGTCGAGCACATCTTGTAATGCACAATAGGTGTCGGAAAAAGCTTTAGCGTCTCGAAGATCGACCTTAGCTCATCATTCATCTCATCTGGTCCCATTGCGCGACTTACTCCCGCTACGCCAAAGCCTTGAATATCGGCAAACCGTTCAGCAATCAATTGTGGGGTCGGTGGTTCAAGGAATAGCACGGTCCTGACCCCATTAATCGCTAGCGCTTCCATAGAATCGGTTGAGCCGGTAAAGTCGTCCCCATAGAAGGAAATTAACAATTTGAAGGTATCATTAGTCAAAAGAAGGCCATCTCCATTCGCGATTATTCATTTGGTAAAAGTCTCAATCGCCCTTCTCAGCTCTGGGTGTTGCTCTGCGTAAACTTGTGCAGCTATTCCCTGAATTGCCGCTTCCCAAGCTTGTTGCATACTCTTAACGCCGCCTTGCGGACCGTCCGGGTGAGCCATGATACCTCCGCCAGCCACATTCAATAGATCGTAGGTACCGAGCTGCTTGAAGGTTTCCTCGGCTGTGACAGCAGACTGACCAGAGGAAAGCACGGGCATCGCTTCATAGCCGCCCAGGAGCGGTTCCCGAATTGCCTGTACAGAGCGAAGAACAGAATCATTGCTCTCATAGAACTTACTATTCAATGCGTTCACATGAAGATGATCGGCACCTGCAAGTCTGCATAGCTTCTGATACACCGTGAATTCCATGCCTAACCAAGGACAGCGTGTCATCATGCCCCATTGGTTTCGGTGACCGTGAATCGGCAGCTGACTGTATTGGTTCAGATAAGCCAATCCAGCTAAACCGATGCTTTGGATACTTACCATGATGCAAGTACCGCCTGCGGAATAAACCAGATCATGATTACGCCTGAGCTCATCGATCTCTCCAGTGATATTGAACGCATACATGACCTTCTTGCCGGTCTTGTCAGCAGCCCGCTCGATTTCCTCCATAACAGCCTTTACCTTCTGATCCATTGGCGCAAATGTCGGGCTCGCATTCAACTCATCATCCTTGATGAAGTCGAGACCTGCTTCCGCTAGCTGTCGCACTGTTAAGCGAAGCTCCTCAATGGACAGTCCGATGCTTGGCTTGATGATCGTGCCGATGATGGGTCTGCCATATACACCTGCAAGCTTGCGGGTCCCTTCGATACCGAACTTTGGACCGGGATAGACATAGCTAAATTCAGCGGGTAACTCCAAACCCGTTAATCGTAGTCCTGAAAATTCCTGCAGCTCATAAAGATTTCCTGCTACTGTTGCCATCAGATTAGGTATCGAGGGTCCGAAGTTATGATATGGAAACTCCAGCACTATCTCACCTCTGTTATAATTGCCATTGTGATTTTTGGGCAGCTTAGCTCCTGGTAATGAAGGGCTGGTCACAATATCCAGCTCCTTGACACTCACAATTCGAGCGCCACTCCGAGCTTTCACCTCGTCAGTTTCGCCAGGAACCGCAATGAATGTTCCTGTGGACTGCTCACCCGCCATCACCTCAGCGGCATGCTGGAGTGAATAGGGGGTCTCTATCCTATACATTGCACGAACTATAGATGTACTCACTCGCTCTCACCTCAGATAGGATTAGGATGATCTAACTCAAGATCTATGCAGGTATATCCATATGGAACAAAAGCCAGCTTAATATCCTCAGAATTCTTTGCGGTTGTCGTCATAGCGGTCATGCTCTCATCATTGTATGCACGAATACTCGCGCTTACATATAAGCCTGGCGATAAGGAAACCTCCACCCTCTCGCCTGTTGTATTCGCTAACAGGATTCGCACCCTAGTGCCTTTCTTAAGTGCCAATGCAGTGCAAGCATGGGAGGAATCACAGCTTACCGACAAGATCGTTGCGCCCCTAAACTCGGCCACGTCCTTGAATACATAATAAAGTGGCCTAGCCTTACTACCTTCTACTAGTCCGATGGGTCCGGATGTATAATAATAGGTTAAACCCTTTACATGGTCAGCACACAGGGCAGCCATACTGCCTAGCGTCCAAGCCGCTCCGAATAACAAGCCCTGTCTGTCATCCTCTTGATCCTCCAGCGATATACCTCTGTTGCTAGTCGCATTCGGGTTGATTGTTGGCATGAAGGTAATCGGCCCGACGTATAACGGTTTCCCACTCTTCGCCAGCGCATCCGCTGCTGTGACAGCTTGAACCCTCAAGGTCTCCATAAGCGAACGGTCATCGAAAGCATGAACTTGAGGGTTGATGGAATACGCAGAGAAATCCATCTCCAAGAGCGGTAGTGTCGCCCGGTTATACTCGGCATAGTATGTGCGTGTGCCTCCACCGACAGGGATATTCAGGTTAAACGCTCGCAACGCTTGCTTCATAGCATGAAGCGTATGCTGATCGGAGATATACGTACCGTTCAAGAAAGGGAGGATGCGTAATACCGGAAGCCCACGACCTGCAACTGTACTGGCAAGCGCTTCAAGTGCTTCAAGCATCTCAACAGGTGTATCTGAAGCTATTATCAATTCCAGCTCTAATCCACAGTGATTACTGTCAGCTAACAATGCTGCCGATTCCAAACGTTGACGCCAATTATGAAACGTTAGGTCAAGCACCAATCGCAAATGCGTTGGGCACAATTGCTGTAGCAGCAAGGCCTCCTCAGAGCTTGGTTCAGCATCCGATAGAGTAAAGCCGATACCGGGAAGCTGGCAGATGGGAGTATGATGAAGTGTGACCCAATTGCTTGTATCTAGTTCCACAGCCTGAACGAATACCTCTGTTTCCTTCATCGTGATCTCAATCGATTGCCGGATGGCTTGGCCAGCCTCTACAAGTACCGGGAATGGAAGCTCTAACGGTGTACAATACGTCTTGTAGGAAGCATCCGTCCAATTACGCTGATCCTCCATCTCGAACAAATCACCGTCATATCTCACCTCAACATAAATGCCTGAATCCGTCTCATACGACATCGCTTGGATCTCTTTGAACGGTGGATGCGGGGAAATCGCCGTAGCAAATTCACCCTGAATTTGCTTTGTTAATGTCTGCACGTCAATCCTTGTACCCGCCAATTCCATGGGATGAAGTACACAGAAGCCGATTCGATTCTTCATAAAGCTTGAACGTGCAAGTCCATCAAAATCAAACCGAATGCTACGCTCCGTCAGTCTTATACTGCCATTCCATACAAAATCGATATCATTCTCTACGTGTTCACAGGTGTAATAAATGCTAATTCCATCCAAATTCTCAACAGTCTGCACATCACTAAATCGAGGTGCTACGGTTCCCCAATCCCGATCGCGAACAGCTGCATATATCCCCCTAATAATCTCTACACCGTTATAAGTGATATATCGGAGTCCACCATCCTCTAGCTCGACCTGAAGATTGCCGACTTGCCACAGCTTGGATTTCATTACAGATGTCCTCCTTATCCTTATTCTAGCCTCTCGGCATTCGCTGAGGCAGATGGGACAAGAGCTTCCTTGAACCATCCATCTTGCTTCCCTCCTACAAAATCACTGCAATAGTACAGTAATTAATAGGAAATTGGACATGTAATCATCTAATAACTGCAATTGTGCAGGTTTTATTGTTTTATTCAGAGATTCGATCAATGTCGTAGCAAATAACTGTACTTTAGCAGGAATATTACTTTTCGGAAATTATATACAAGGAATTTACTGCACTTATGCAGGAATTCAACACTTTCCATTTCATACTCAGGTATAGACCATTGTAAACTTGTCGGTTCATTACTCTAAATGCCGAAAGGCTACTATTCTCCCTGAAGCACAAGAACCGCGTCACCTGTCCAATTCGGAGCAGCTACCGAAAAGCTTGCTTCATGTATGGTCAAGTCGGCCTTCATAGATAATCCGTTGCTCGGATCGTACCAGATTCCAGACACCATTGTCGTTAAATCAGCTTCTATATCTAGGGGAGCCGATTGACTGATATAGACTACAAGCTGCTGATTTTCATGCGTTGAGGAAGCGACCACACGTACGTTTTCCGCCTTGACTGTAACTGATAGATTCAATTGAAGCTCTCCATATGGAAGAGACTCCAGAATTTGTTTCATATAAATCATGTCTTCACCGCTTTCCAATTTCAAGGCAGCCTGCCAAGACAATGGCATTCCATAGTTCATCGGACCGTATGTCTGGCCTTCCTTATGCCAAGGCCATAATCCGTGCGCTCCATAAGTGATACCCGCGTTGGCTCCTCCAAGCAGACTGGTCCATGCGGTCTCTCGCACAAATTCTCGGTTGATTAAGCGGTTGTCGTCATTGTCCTTATCCATTAGACGCAAGGAATCGTAACAAGGCTCGCCGTTAATCACAGGCCTCACCGGATCATAGGCGCGATCCTTCTCTGCATAGAGTAAGGCTTTCTCCGCGCTGTCACTAGAGTGGCACGATTGAAGCATGTGGAAATCCAACCACTTCTTCGCATTCAGCTTCTCTGGGGTGAACAGTCCTCCGTTCAGATGAGCTGTTAGCAAGGGTGGATAGGGTGAGGCCTCGCGCACCGCATAGGCGGCTGCATCATAAATCTCCTCAGCTTTGGAGCTCTCGTAGTCGGTATCCCCGCTTATTAACCAAATCGTTCCATAGGCAGCGTATCGAGCCGATAGATACGATGCAAATGCCTCTGCCGTGTGGATATCCATCTGTCTCTTCCATTGCTTGCCCCAGCTTAGGTTCGTCTCGGGAACATAATTGAACCATAGAACGACCATAGCAGTGAGCATACCGGCAGCAACAGAATCGGCCATCAGCTGGTCTAGATATTGAAAGTACTGCGTATTCAATCTTGTGTAGTCGTAGTTTCCATCGATCTCGACAAATGGTCTGCGATAAATTCCGTCTGATGCGTCCCATTGAGGCAACGAATTAATCTGCACAACATTGTAACCTTGACGGCTACGATAGTT
Source organism: Caryophanales bacterium UBA4045 (assembly GCA_002383695.1). Lineage (GTDB taxonomy): Bacteria > Bacillota > Bacilli > Paenibacillales > UBA4045 > UBA4045. Next base: position 53,738 of record DFZX01000066.1, on the reverse strand, counting down.
CAGATATTCCCGCCACTCATTCTTAGTCGCATGCGAGGAAACGGACCAAACCGTATCCCCGAGCCAGAAAAATGGTGTACCGTCCTTATGAACGAAGCTTCTCCCTTGTGTATGCAGAAATCCATGCTGATATATCCGATTTTTACCTATATAGGGCTTTACCTCAAATGAGCCATGCTTACCATCAAGCCCTGAGTCGCGAGACGAAGAAGTCCATGTCCATATCCCAGCTATATGAGGGGCAAGCCTGACCTTCCACTGATTATTACCATCCCAGAAACCAGGAGTTTTGTAAGTTAAGCCTTCTGGTGATACAAAATCAACGCTCATCTGCAAATTCATGTAGGGTTTTCCGGATCTCGTTTCCGAGGTAAAATCGAGCTCCATCACTTGCCATGTATATCGTTCTTCCCTTGACATAGGGCCACCTCTTTTTCAATAGATTTCAGGAGTCTAACTTAGATCTATCATAAATACTAGATGATTTATCCCTTAGAGTCAATGGACAATTCACAGGAATATGTCTACATCAGAAGGGAAATTAAGCCCTACTTCATAAGGATATACATTCAATTAAAGCTTATCCAATCACCTTTTTGATTCGAGGTATGAGCTGCTCACAGATTGTGTGATGATCCTTCACATCATAGTGCATACCATCCAATGATTCACAATGAATATATAAGGCCAAATCCAAAAAATCACACTCGTACTGCTGAGCAACCGCTTGATAATAATGGGGAAGCTCTCCCAATTTTTCTAATCCTCCCGCAAACATATCCATATAAATGGTGTTCTTATTAAACAAAGCAGGAGCAACAATCATTACTTGCGGCGCTGTTCGATTAGGACCTGATGAACTGCGTCGAATCACTTCAACCAAGCACCCAACGCCCTGAGCAATCTCAGCTGCCGTTAGACTAAACCGAGCTTTCAAATCATTCGCTCCCAATGCAACAATAACCAAATCGATGGGCGCATGTGACGAAAGACAGGGTGTCAAATAGGATAAGCCATTCTTATCCGCACCTTCCACTGGATCGTCATGCATCGTGGTTCTTCCGCTTAACCCTTCCTCTATTACATAATAATCCGGTCCCAGCTCCTTCATCAGCATACCCGGCCAACGTTGATCAAGTGAGTATCTGCTTGCATCCGCAGGATTCCACCCCCATGTATTCGAATCACCAAAGCACAGAATGGACTTCATTAAACCCTCTCCCCCTCCATATATGATCCTTGCTTCATATTATTGCGATAAGCGCTCGGCTGAACGCCTGTATATTTGCGAAACACCTGACTGAAATACCGTTGATCCTTATACCCAACCTTTTGTGCGATTTCATAGGTTTTTAAATACCCGTTCTCGAGCATCACCTTTGCTTTTTCCATACGTACTTCTGTCAAATAATCAGAGAACCGGCCTCCTGTCACGCTCTTAAACAACGCGCAAAAATAGCTCTTATTAATAAAGTACCTCTTGGTTATTTCATTTAATGAAGCGGTTCTATATTCCTCCTGCACATATATCTTAACGTGATCAATCATCTCCCTGCTATTCCTAATTTGAGTTGAGCTGCCATCACTCGCAGCGATTAGAGAAGTGATCACTTGGAGCAACGATGCCTTCACACGCTGTAGCTCCATCTCATCAATATGTTGTTTGTACTGAAATATGAATTGTTGGCAGCCCTTGGTAGCTTTATCATTGTATTGTTCAAATAGAAGAACAGATTGGGTTAAGTATTTCTTAAGATCTTGAACCGTCATAGCTGCCAGCTCAACCTCACCGAATAATTCTTCAATTTGATTTGTAAGAAACATGGAGGTAAAGGTTCCTGAGCCTTCCACGAATAAACGAATATGGTCCAACCAAGCTTTCCATTTCATATTCACAGATTCTCGGTTACCTTGGCCCTCCAGCCTAATTTCAAAGGAGGTTCTATAGCCTTTAATAAGACTGAACGCCTTAGATTCTAGACTATTAACCGCTTCGGCATAAGAGGATGAGATGTCGCTTATTCGATTCTTCCTCCCTCCTATTCCGGTACATATCGCTACCTTTAAGTATTTGGATAAGGCTTCTTCCATTCTTCCAACCAACCTACTCACCTGCTCAAGATGTTGAGTGGACGGACAGGAGACGATCGCAATAAATTCGTTTGATTTTTTCGTGTTACGAAATGATAAAGCATTGGAGCTCGCGCATTCATTGATGACATTAAGTACAGAGTAATATAGCAATTCCCAATCTCCGCTAAAGTCCTGATGAATCCGCTCATCAACATAATATAATTTAATGACTACTGCCTGTAGCCCAGACAAAGGAAAACTGAATTTTAAATCATCGGCTTCGATAACCATTTCATTCTCGTCTCGAATAACCCCATGGATCACATTACTTAAGAAGTTATCCCGCATCAGACCCACTGCTCGATTCATCATGAAATCTCGTGTGATTTCATCCAGCCTTTCGCCAGATTCATGTTTTATTTCCATTACCGCACGAATTAAACTCTGCGTTAATTCCGTTTCATTCAGTGGCTTAAGCAAGTAATCAAAAGCATCTAGCAGGAATGAGGGCTTCGTATATTTGAAGTCACCGTAGCCACTAAGCACAATTACCTTCGTTGTATATCCATTTGCTCTAAGCCATTCCATAAAGCGTAAGCCATTTAGACCCGGCATATTCATATCGGTGATCACAATATGAGGTTGAAATTGTTCAACGAGGGTGCATGCATCATCACCATTCATAGCTTCTCCGACTAGCTCGAGATCGATCTTCGACCAATTGATAAACGAGCGAAGCTCTCTTAAAACCAAATGCTCATCATCGACGACAATGACCTTATACATCACTCTCAACTCCTTGCTTCACTGGAAGGCGAATTGATATTCGAGTGCCCACGTTTTTCCTGCTGTCCAAACTGATTCCATATTGCTCTCCACAAACGAGCAAGATACGAGTTTGCACATTTACCATTCCGATGGAAGAATCTCTCTTGTAGGATTCGTAAATCGCATTAATACTTGTCAAGTGCTCCTTTAACCTCTCTACTTGAATGTTGGGAATTCCAACACCATTATCAATAATACGAATGAACAGCTCCTGACCTCGGATAGTAATAGATATCTTAATTAGCTTTTTATTTCGCTTCGAAGGGATAAGTCCGTGCTCAATAGCATTCTCTACAATAGGCTGTAAAATCAGCTTAGGCATGTAATATCCTTTAAGCGAAGGATCCATCAAGAAGCGGACGCGTATCAAATCCCCGTATCTTTTGTTGATGATAACGAGATAATTACGAACATGCATAATCTCTTCACTGATTGCTACCCATTCATCCTTCATCTTGATGCTATAACGGAACATATTACTCAACGCTTTACACATCGACTTGATATCAGGGACATCATTGATCTGGGCAATGCTACCCATCGTTTGTAAGGTATTATACAGAAAATGAGGATTTATTTGTCCCTGCAGCGCTCTAATTTGTGCCTCCTTTCTAAGGATCTGAGATTTGTAATCGGATTCAATGAGATGTTCAATCTTATCCATCAGCAGATTGAAATGATGACCGAGCTGACCAATTTCATCATGACTTCGAACATCCGCACGAACCATTAAATTCCCCATTCTCCCTTCTTTCATAAGCTGACTAAGAGAGACTAGCGGTCTTCCTACAGTTAATACCAGCAGGTATGACAATAAAGCCGCTGCTCCAACAGCGAGCAATATTGCAATAAATGTAACATTATAAATCGTATTCGTCTCCTTAATTAACTCGTGAATCGGATACGTAGCTATCAAATACCAGCCAGTTAACGCAGAACGCTGGAGAATAGTCAAATGCTCCACGCCTTGTTGAGTATCAATGAGCCGGGAAGGTTCATGAGGAGGAAATTCGTTTACATCCTTCCCGAATAGGATGCCAGAATCTCTACTCAGCTCGCTCATCTTATTAGATAATATGATTTTATTCCTGTCATTAACAATTAACATCCGGCCGTTCTCAGCCAACTCCAAAGGGATATGTTTACTAAGCGCCAGAAGCACATCAATTTCAACCAAGATTACACTTTGCGGCTTATCGTTAAACGAATCATAGATAACTCTGCCATATGCAAATGAATTCTGCGAAAATTTCTTACTATAGCCATCCAATCGTGTATCTAGCCATTCACCGCTACGACTTCCCTCCACAATTCGGCGAAACCAATCCTCTAGATGATAATTATCACTAATAGGGTGATCAGTGTTCGTGGACAAGCTCATCTGTCCATCCACCGCTAGAATATGTAAGGCGTTAACCGCATGTGTTCCGCCTTGAAATTGCTTTAATATTTGTTGTGCACGAATACGACTTGCACGGTCTACAAAGGGGATCGATTGCACCCGTTCCCGATTAAACATAGGAAACAGCTCTTCGTCCTCCACGATCTGAAGGACCAAATCCACATAATTTTTCAAGACCAAGTCAAGCGTTTTGGCCGACTGCATCACGCTCTGCTCTGAGGTATCCGCAACCTTATCCTGAATGACACGCTTCGAGATTGAGAAGGAGGTCAGACCAACGCCCAACGTCAGAATAACGCTGCCGAAGAAGAAGAAGAGGAAGATCTTAGAAACCACAGAGCGTGTTGGATACAGAACAGAACGTTTTATCGGTTCAATCGGCATGGCTGGCTAACTCCCCTTTTTCTCTATCTTACTAGCCTTTTACCGCTCCAGACAATGCAGATTTCACGAAGAGATCCTGGAATAGCAAATAAATGAGCAATATCGGGATAAGGGACAGAGCTAAACCTGAAAAAACAGCTTGAAAGTTAGTAGAAAATGTACCTTGTAAATTACTGATTAAAGGTGTCAACGTATATTTTTCTGGCTTCAGGTACAGTAAGCCATCAAGTAGATTATTCCAGAACAAGGGTAATGAGATCGCGGTAAAGGATGCAAACGGAACCTTCATCAGTGGCAATACGATGTGTATAAAGTAGGATAGCTTGCTACCTCCATCTATTTCAACGGATTCCTTCAGATCGACAGGTATCGTCGATATATAGGAGGTAAACACCATGGTTGATAAAGCGCCTCCTTTAATATTCAGTAAAAATAAAGAGAAGTAGCTGTCATACAGGTTCAAATAATTTGAAATAATGATGAACGTAGGCACCATAATCATCATCGGCGGGATAATCACCTGCATGAGATACAAATTATAGATAGAGGTTTTCCACTTCCTTCTCAGGCCTGCCAATCCGAAGCCGGTCATGATTCCAAAAAATCCACCAACTACAATACTTGATGAGACCAACAGGACCGTTGAAATCACACTTCTAATGAAACGGTCATCCTTCAGCACAACGAGCCATCCGTTAAAGCGCATGTAAGGATTCATATAATTCATTATCTTCTCCTTAGAGATCAAGTGCTTATCAGCAATTTCATTGAAGGTCGTATGTGGGCTAATATAACCGGTGATCCCTATCGCTTCCTTAAACTTATTAAGATTCAGATTGAAATTTACAGCAATTCCCCCATATGTCGCCTCCATGTCGAAATCATCCACATGTGGTGGATACCAATGGAATTGCGATGACTTCGAAGTCGGAATAAGCGTGCGCACGGTTAAGAAGTAAAAAGGCACACATGTCATAAGCGCATATACTAGCAAGGCGAGCCCTAGAACAAATTTACTCGCACCTTTTTTTCTCGATTCAGAGAAATATGCTGAACTTCTGCCTGCCTCGACTGTTAGATTACTCAACCTCCTGCCCCCTTAATATTCAAATTTTTTCTGTAATTGATTTAGTAGGAAAGCCATGATAATCAGAGGGACAAAAACGACCACAGACATCGTGGATGCCATCGACAGAGAGCCTGAGATTTGTCCAGAAAAGCCTTCTTCATAGAGAACAATGGAGAAGAATTTCATCGTCTCATTGCCATAAAGCGCCCCAAGACCTACAAGCTCATCAAAAACGCCAAATGAACCAATCAAGCAGAATATAGTCGCAACCGTGATAATCGGAACCATTTGTGGTAAATAGATAAACCTTAGACGTTGCATATAGCGCGCTCCATCGATCTTAGCGGATTCTATTGTATCCGTTGGAATGGACAATAGCCCAACAAGAAAAAGGGCCATATTAAACCCTGCATAACGCCAGCCTACAATAAAGGGAACCAGAAGCGCAGCGATCAAAGGATCCTTCAGATCAATTGGCTTGCTAATCCAACCCCATTCTATTAGTAGTAAATTGAGAGAACCTGTATCCCTTGCGAACAAGCATGTAATCATGATGCCCACTCCTAGACCTGAAATCATGTAGGGCATGTAAATAATGGTGAAGAAGAATCGTTTAAGCTTTGAATGAAATTCATACATAACCAAGGCTAGAGTTAAGCCAAATATAAACACCATCATATAATTGATAATTGTAAATATCGTCGTTTTACCTATAGCAGGTAGTATGCGATTTAAATAAGAGTCGCTTAACAAGGTTCTGAAGTTATCAAGGCCAACAAAGCTAACATCATTCGTGTTAAAGCTAACCTGATTCGTGAACATCATCGGAACGGCAATAATAATAGGAACAATCGTAAAAGCTACGAATAGAATCAGCTGTGGGGTTACGAACAGAATGTCCGTCCAATTCTCCCTCTTCTCTCTACTTTGAATCGCGCTTCGCGTCTTCATAAACTCACCTCTCGAATAGAAAAGAGGAGGCGATCCCTCCTCTTCTCATTGATCCTACTCGACTTTATATCCGTCTTCCCAACGTACTTGAAAATGCGCCATTAATTGCTCAAGGGATACGGAGCCTTCCATATAGTTTCCGATGATGGCAGCGTTTGCATCATCATTAATAACATCGGGTTTACCTGCAATCTTGTATTTGCTTACTGCCATGTCTGCCCAATTCTCTGTTGCGAATGTAATATCACCGTATCCGCCTTCAAGTAGTGGAACGACAAAGCCTTTGAATTGTGGTGTGTTCACATTAAGCTCACCATCGAATGCCAAGGTTGGAACCTGACTGGATATGTCAGCACGCTGTAATAAAACCTCGGGACTAGTCCACCAATAGAAAGCTTTCTTCACTTCTTCGAAGATGGGCTTATCCTCATGACCTGCGAAGATGACATCCCCATTCAAGTAATCGACAGGTGTAGCCGCTACAAATCCATTGTGCGCGGGAAGTGGGAAGCCTGCTAATTTGGCTGAGGGATCAGCTGCCAGGATTTTATCCCATATCCACGGACCATGGATAGTGAGCATTGACTTTTTCGAGATGAGTGTGGACTCCATATCAGCTTCCCAAGCTCGGGTCCACCATTTCTCTGGCAAATAGCCTTTCTCGTAGTATTCCTTCCACTTTTCGAAGAAGAGTGCTGCCGGATTTTCAGCCAAATCGTCTGTCCACTTTTTCTTACCGGAATAGATATCTGTATAAGTTTCTTCAGAACCGCCTAAAGATGACCCGATGAGATTCGGGAAATTCAGACCATACATCCAAGGATGCCATGCGGTATCGATAATATAATCGTACTTCTTATTCTGGTCATTCCAAGCTTTAAAGTCTGCTAGAAACTTGTCAAGATCATCCCATGTACTGATTTGCTTCGGATTAAGGCCTGTCTCCTCCATCAAATCCTCATAGTAGACAAAGGAGTAATATAAGCCTGTCAGCGTCGGCAGAACGGGAAGATAATTATTTATGCTAGATGCTTTTGAGGATTCCACTTTCACATCGAAATTCATTAAGTCAAAGTGTGGCCAATCGATTTCAAGGAGATTGGTGAAATTCTTGTACTCGCTGCTGAAATTCCATGATGTGGAAACGGAGAACCCGAGGTGAGGTGCATTCCCCGCTGCAATACGTGCTCTAAGGGTGCTCATTTGATCCTCATTAAACGATACCACCTTGATTTTTACATGAGGATTTTCCTCTTGATACTGCGTCCAGATCTCTTGCTCTTGCTGAGCCCACTCTGGCTGTGTAGCCATAAATTCAATTTCTACGGGATCTTTATTCTGACTTGGATCTGAACTCTCTTTGTTCCCCTTGTTGTTGCCACTGTTACAGCCTGCGACCAATACAGCCAGTATCATGACTACCATAAAACCGGCCAATCTTCTCTTCATCGAGCTCCACCTCTTTTCAATTATTAGCTACCCATTCACTTTAGCAGGAGGTGAGTTACAGGAGAATGAGGAATTGTTCGGATAAATGTTTAAAATATATATTATGCTTAAACTAAACCATAAGAAAAATGAGCTATAAAAGTCATTTAGACTCTAGACAGCCCCCCTTTATCAATCAAAGATAATTGTATTGAGATATCCCTAAAATATAGGAAGATTATCGAGATTATTGTCTTCTCTTCCATCAGGGTTAGAACGAGGATGCTCCTCGTTGTCTCGACCCCGGAATACATTCACATTCGCAATCTCATTGTTTACGCATAAGCAGCTCTTCGACATCATTGATCTGCTTAAAGCGCAAATGCGCTTCCTCGTCGCTAATTAGCTTCTGCACTCTGGTCACAAGAACATCCTCATAATAAGATCGGATGAACGCGGTGATGTGCCCCTTGGCGGGAACGACCTTGTGAGCTCTCCACATATAATCATGAGCCCGCTCCTCCTCTGTAGGTGACTTAAAGCCAACCGCATCAAAGCCCTGCGGGTGCAGAACGCTTAGTGCCTTCTTCACTACACCATCCTTTCCACTGCAATCCATTCCCTGAATGATGAACAGCTACAGCATGCTTCTTCTCAGCAAATAAAATCTCCTGTAGGTCATCCAATTGTTCCTCAAGATCCTTCATAAGGGAGTCTGCATCCTTCTTCTCATACCCACCTGTACCATCAGGATCAAAGTCAGCAAGCTGTTGACCTGGTTTGAATTGATTCTCACTCATTATCCCATCTCCCCCTCCATAGCTTTCAGACGGCCTCTCTGCATTTAGTGTCTGAATTACAATTAAATCTAGGGAAGTCCTCATCCGATTAACAAATAGTTGCGAAACTACAATTAAATCTAGTTTATGACAACCTTTTCAAAGTTTTTTCTTCGAATAAGTGCATATGGTTACTATATTCACGTATCCCTACCTGCAACTCGATTTAGTTGCATATACGCACTATTTTCGATATACCTTTATACCTTTATACCTTATAACTTCATCTCATCGATTAGCCAAACTCATTAAATACCGAAAGGTGGCTTCAGTTTATCAGCGTTTTCTAAATTCCTTCAAATCTTTAAGCTTATAGAAGGTCCCTCTCCAATAAACCCCACCTCGCCTTAGTGTTAGCACAGTGGAACGAAGCATCACATAGATCAAGATCAAGCAGCTAATGGGATATACAAATAACTCTAAACCTAAACCCTTCTCACTATTCATCATTCGCATCTGTAGCAGGTAATGTCCCAGCATAGCAATGACGGATACCATATAGAATAGACCTAACCAATCCGGCAAGAGCAGTAATCCAACAAAAGGAGCGAAAAAAAACAACAACTGCCCCATTAAAGCTAAGAACATGAGGATCAAGCTATAATTGAACCCCGCGAAGAAGTTTTTCTCTAATCCCGTTATGGCTTTGCTTAGCGTAGGATACCATTCCACCTGAATATGCGCTCTGCCTAATAATACCCTTTGCTTCAGTCGATGAATCTTAACTCTCTGTCCTAGCTGCAGATCATCATCAGGGTGCATGGGGAATGCTTGATGTGTACCAATAATTTTGTACGCTTCACGACTGATCATGTTAAACGCACCTACACCTATCCCTTTCTTATGCTTCGTATCGTCATTAGATACGTCTGGTCTGATGATAAAGCTTAATGAATACATAAAATAATGCACGAAGGCCCGCAGCATAAAGCCTCTGGCTATCATCCTCGGCATAAGCGTTAGGTGATCCGCTCGCTCTGATTGCAGATAACGAACTGCATCTTCGACGGTTGTTGAGCGGAACAACACATCCGCATCGGTGAACAAGAGGATGTCTCCCCTAGCCTGTTGAAATCCTTGATACATCGCATGATTTTTCCCTAACCACCCCTTCGGTAGAGAAGTAATGTGTATGATTCTAATCGGAATGCCTATCTTTTCTTTACCCTCGGACCAATTTTTAATCTCTTCCATTCGGGTACCCGTTGTATCAGCAGAACGATCATTCACTGCAATGATTTCAAGGTTTCTATAGCTTTGATTCAGAAGATGTCGAATCGTCTCTTTAATGTGTCCTTCCTCTTCCTTCGCAGTAATAATGACGGACACCAACGGAAGCGAGCTACTCAGCTTTTGGTTACCCACAGAGGGTAGTAATATCAAATGATTTAACCCAATTACACTCTGGTAAAACTGAATACACCAATAGATCATCGTACATAGGGCTAATAGAAAGGTAATCCAATAGACAGTGGTCAATGATGATCCCCATCCGATCTCAATATTTATGTTATTTCCAACATACAGAAAAAAGCCTCATACAGCAAGGCTCTCAGGCTAGACGGGTAATGTAGAAAATGAGAGTATCAATTAATTCGTTTTGTCTCGTTACGAGTGAAAAGTGCTTTGCCCAAGCTCAGACAGCTTGTTTCAAGTTCCTTGATTATATAAGGGATTAGAGGAATGGAACTTAAAGCCAAAACTCGCGGCAAACCATCTTTTCACTCTTCACTGTCCAAACTACGAATTAATCTCACAGTCTCAAAAAGCTCCTTAGGCTCATTATAAGCTTGCCGCCATTAATTCATTATCCTTCTCCGTCATTCACAATACTCTGCTCAATCTGTTTGAGCTTATAGAAATAACCCTGCTGCTTCATCAATGATGTATAGGATCCGTATTCGATAATTCGACCTTCATCCATAACGATGATCTGATCCATAGACTCCAACCCCTCGAGCTGGTGACTAATCATAACTAGCGTATCCTTACTCGCATGCTGATATAGGACGTTCATCAATATACGCGCTGTGAATCCATCTAGGGCAGAGACTGGTTCATCAAGCAGCCATAGTACGCCACCCTTAACAATCGCTCGGGCCATAGCAAGTCGTTGTTGCTCTCCACCTGATAAATTCTGCCCTTTCTCCAGGACAAGGTCAGTTAGAGTAAAGTGGGGTAGCTGAACATCAATAAGCAGCTGTGATAGCTGCTCATCACTCCAAGCAGCATTCGTTAGCAATAGGTTGTCGCGAATGCTTCCGAAGAAGAAGTGATTTCTCTGTAAGATGACATTGGTGCCTTGCCACACCTGCTCTGGCATTAATTCTGATATTGGGATTCCTCCCATAAGGATAAGTCCTTCATTAATGGGGTTAATCTTTAACAATAGCTGCAATAAAGTGGATTTTCCAGAGCCACTTGGACCTACAATCGCTGTCTTGGAGCCTGCTGGTAGATGTAAGCTAACATCCTGTAGAACGACTCTTTGCTCACCAGGATAGCTGTATTGCACATCCTTCAGCTCAATAGCTGGCGCTTGTTCAAAGCTTTGAAGGGGCCATGTATCATTCTCAGCTAAATCCACACGGACCACATCGCTTAACCGTGAAGCAGCTTGCTGACTTTCATCATAATGGATCGGTAAGATTGCCATCGGGGCAGCATTCTCGAATACAGTAAAAGCAATCATGACCAGCATAGCCAAGAATATGCCTTCCATTTCCCCACTCGCCACTATATAGGCACCTACGACCAATACCACCCAAGCTAAACCTAAGGAAACCGACATTTGAATCGACTGATTTCTTACAGATTCCAAGCCTGAATTTTGTTGCTCCTCCACATAATCAGCAGCATAACCAACCAGCTGCTGTTCCTTTGTATTCAGCTTCTGATAAAGCTTTAATTCCTTATACCCATACATCCATTCGGTGACGTCCGTTGACAGCGCTGCTCTCTTGGCTCTAATGCTGCTATGCTGCTTCCTTTGCCGCAATACAAACCAGGCCGGTAACACAAAACCGGTTATGAATAAACCGATGATGAGAACCATCATAATCGGAATCGAGAACATGGAGACGAACAATAAGGTAGCCAGGAATACAAATAACATAATAATTGGAGGATAGATCACTCGAAGGTAGAAATGCTGCAAGCTTTCGATATCACCAACTATACGTGCTAATAAATCTCCACTGCGGTATTTCTGCGATAATCGAGTGGCAATAGGGTCAAGCCGATCGTAAAAATATAAGCGAATGTGACTCAGCATTGTGAATGTGGCTCGATGTGAATAATAACGTTCAGCATAACGACTAACAGCTCGTAGAACACTACCCGCTTTAACAATAGCTACCATAATAATCAATACATACATCGGAGGCTGAAGTGCAGCAATAGCGATCAAGTAGCCATTAACTGCGAACAGCCCTACAACGGTAATTGCCGCAAGAAAACCAAACAATAGGGAGATTAAACCATCTCGCTTCTCAATCCAGATAAACCGACTGATCTGCCATAGCTCCTTCATTCCATCGCCTCCTTCTGTCGCGAGAAGAGCGCCTGATATCCCTCATCAGTTTTCATTAATTCAGTATGCGTTCCCACGGCGACTAATGCTCCTTCTGCGATATAGAGCACTTGTCTTGCTTGCTTAATGGTTTGGATTCGATGCGCAACGGTAATGACAGTGGAGGTTTGAGCCAGCTCCTGAATGGAATTCTGTAATATCTGCTCCGTATATAGATCCAACCCCGTGGTCGGTTCATCGAATAGCACGATAGAAGGCTTCTTCAAAAAAGCACGAGCCAAAGCGACTCGTTGTTGTTCTCCACCAGACAAGCCTCTCCCCCCTTCGCCTATAGTGGTCGAATAACCATCCGGCAAGGCTTCAATTGTGTCATTTATTCCTGCTTTACTGGCAGCATATTTAATATCCGCATGCGTCACAGCATGGGGCGAGCCGAGTGCTATATTCTCTTCGATTGTTCCCGAGAATAAATACGGATGCTGGGTAATATAGCTGATATGCCTAAACCATTCCTGTTCACTAAAGTCTATAAGGAGCTGTCCATTGACCTGCACTTCGCCTTCCAATGGTAGGATCAATCCAGCAAGAATATGAAGTAATGTCGTTTTACCTGAGCCACTCTTACCAACAATAACCGTTTGCTGATGAGGTGTGATGCGAACGGTAATATCTCTCAGTGCAAAGCCATCCTCATTATCATCTGGACGATAGCGAAATCCTACATTCTTCAGTTCAATCGAAGGCGGTGTAGCTAACAATCGTTGATTTCCCCAAGTAAGATTATGATCTATATGCTGCAATGCATGATTCACCTTTGCTGCAGCACCCATGCTGCTACGCCCAGCGTGAAAAGCACTGCCTAATTCCTTAAGTGAGCTGAAAAACTCAGGCACGAGCAGGAGGATCAAGAAGGCGGTATAAAAATTGATTTGTTCAAACACAACCAAACGAAGTCCAAGCTCTAATGCAACTAAACCAATACTTAACATAGAGATATACTCTAGCATCAATGAAGAGGTAAAAGCGATCTTCAACAAGCTCATAGTACTATCCCGAAAATCTATACTGCTCTGTCGGATGAGCTCTCGCTGTTGCTTGACTCGACCGAAGATTTTTAAGCTGACAAAGCCTTGGAGTGTGTCGAGGAACCTTCCTGAGAAATCAGTCAATCGATCCAGCTGCTCCTCAGACTTTCGTTGTGTATATTTTCCGATAATAATCATAAAAACTGGAATGAAGGGTGCAGTCAATAGAATGATCAACCCCGAATACATATGCTGTGTGAAGATCACAATAAGGATCATGACAGGTACAGCCGTAGTCAGCATTCTCTGGGGAATATACTTGCTGAAGAAGCTATCGAGCTCATCAACCGCGTCCATCATAATACTTATCTTTTCCCCGGATTGACCTTGATATGAGGTTAATAATGAATGATTGGCATAGGCAGATAGCAGCTTTTGTCGGTACTCTTGCTTGATGATCGCTGCCATCCTTACTCCAATTGTCCCAATGCCATAAGTTAGACTGGATCGGCCTAAGAGAACTATGAATAATATAGCCAAAGGCCATAATACATGCTTGAATGCTACCTGATTGAGAAAAATATCATCCACGATGGTAGCAATTAAATAGGCTTGTGTAATAATAACCGCCCCTGTAGCTACGGCTAATACAATTAATGTATAATAACGGTTTTTCTGTTCCTTGGCTAATTGTTGTAGCTCCTTCATCATTGCTCCTCATACATCTTACTCTTAGTGGATACGATGAAGGATACCCCAATAGCGATAACAACAACCAACAGCGGCGCGTAAAAAAGCAAAAAGTTATGCATTATTCGTAGCCTCCACCTTTTTTAATATAGGGTTTATTCATTATAAAAAGCTTGAATACAAGATATAACGAGGGAATCAACAATAGCAGTCCCAGTATAAACACAACAACTAATGAGTAGGCCATGGTCTTGTTAGTAAAACCATCATGAATCGTGAGGTAAGGGTACAATAAATAAGGATAGCGCGATAGTCCATAAGCATAGAAGGCAAATGCAAACTGCAGGACGATGAAGATAAAGGACCAACCATATCTGCGCTTTATGAGCAACCCTAGACTTAACAGAAAACAGACTGTAGATAGTGCAAAAACCCACCAAAGTGATAGTATGCCTTCGAAGTGTGATTCATTATGCCATCTCATCTCGATGATGATTCCCATTGCCGTCAATATCGCTGGAAAGCTCCAGAATAACGTGTATCGACGGAATAAAGCCAGAGCCTTATTATCTTCAGCCACAGAAGAATAATAGGCGAGAAAGCTTGAGGAGATGAATAAGACGCTGACTAGGCTTAATACTACAATCGACCAGGCGAATGGACTAGTGAACAATGCCCAATAATCAAGTAAAATTCCACCAGAGGCGGTTTCTATAATAAAACCCCCCTGTGACACAATGAAGGCAGTAGACAATGATGCAGGAATGAGTATACCGGTTACACCGTACATCAACGTATATCCAATATGCACCTTTCCTTTCGAACCATAGGTTCCGAATGCATAATAGCTTCCACGCAGTACGAGCAGAATAATAGAAATGCTAATGGGAATCAACAGCACGGTCCCATAATAATAAGCTGTTTTCGGAAAAAAACCGATCATCCCTACAAAGAAGAAAATAAGAAATACATTGGTAATTTCCCACACCGGGGATAAATAACGTTGAATAACCGAGTTAACAATATGATTTTTTCTCGTTACGATTGTGAATGCATTGAAAAAACCTGCGCCAAAATCAATGGAAGCGATAATCACATAGCCGAATAGAAATAGCCACAATACTGAGATACCTAAGACTTCTACACTCATTACAGAGCACCGCCTTTATCCATTGAGAGCTTCGCTAATTCCTTCTCCACCGGGTTGTTCTTGAATATTCTGGTTAGGACAACACCCGTACCTATGATCAGAATAACATAGAGAACGATAAAGGCGATGAACATGATCCAGACATGAGGTGAGCTCGTAGCTCCATCAGCTGTTTTCATAAAACCGCGCAGAATCCATGGCTGTCTTCCAAGCTCAGCAAACCACCAGCCCGCTTCAATTGCGATTAGCGCTAATGGACCTGAACACACTAGTAGGAAGCGGAATGCTCGTCTACGAATGATCGCCCAATTCCTGAAGAGCGCCAGACAATAGAAGGAAGATAATAAGGTTAACCATATGCCAATGATAACCATCGTATCGAACAAATAATGCACCTGATAAGGCGGATGTAGCTCCTCCGGAATATCATCTAACCCAGTGACAACTCCCGTTAGATTGCTGTTAACCATAAAGCTGAGTGCATAAGGAATCTTAATAGCGTACTTCACTTCATTCGTTTCGGTGAGCACACCAAACAGAATAAGTGGTGCTTCCCCACCTGTTTCAAAATGCCACTCCGCAGCTGCTAATTTCTCAGGCTGATATTCGGCCAGAAATTTACCTGATAAATCTCCAATTACAGCTGTAGCAATCGAGAAGATAAGGGCTATCTTAATCGTTAATGAAATTGCTTTGCGATGGTATACATGCTTATTGCCACGCCACATATGGAACGCTGCGATAGATACAAGCAGAAAACCAGAGGTCATAAAGGCAGAGGATAGAACATGCGCAACCTTAGTTGGCATAGCTGGATTAAATATTGCCAGTAAAGGTTGAATATTCGTAAGCTCTCCATTAAGCAATGTAAAACCAACCGGTGTATTCATAAAGGCATTCACGGATGTAATGAATACAGCCGATAACGTTGATCCAATAATGACTGGAATAAGCAGATAAAAGTGCAGCTTGGGATTCTTAAAGCGATCCCATGTATATAAATAAATACCCAGAAAAATCGCTTCAAAGAAAAAGGCGAAGGTTTCCATAAAGAGCGGTAACGCAACAAGCTGACCAGCAAACTCCATAAACCGCGGCCAAAGCACGGCTAATTGTAACGCAATCGCTGTACCCGTTACGACACCAACGGCAACCGTAACGGTATAGCCCCTAGCCCAGCGTTTCGCCATTAGCAGATAATGCTCGTCATTATTCTTAAGTCCTAGCCAATGCGCTATTGCTATGAAAATTGGGATCCCCACACCAACCGTCGCGAATATGACGTGAACCGACAAGGTCAACATCGTTAAATAGCGGCTGAATTCAACAGAATCCATTTTCGCACACTCCATTCTATCTTTATGTCATGCTTATAGCTTACTATAATACATGTTGTGATTTTATTCACATTGTTACATATTGATTACAATTGTGTGATCAAATTAAGAACACAAGACCGTGCTGGCACTAGCTTCCTTTAGAATTTCAGTGTGTAATATCACATAAAGAAAAAGCCTCATACAGCAAGGCTCTCAATCTAGACCGACAATTTTTTATCCATGGTAGATTTTATGTCTATTAGCAGCTGTATGGATGCCTCGATTTCTACTTTCCTGGTAGAGACACTTTCAATACTACAGCCGATGGGGATTCCCTTCTCAAGTCCGAAGTCTAGTATTTCTTCAAATATCTTATGGGATAAGACTATTGATTTTTCCAATGCATCATTTGAGTATTTGAGTTCGTTCTCTAACCATTTAGGTATACTTATTCCTAACCATTTCATAAATTCCAGCGTTTTCGGGGAACCACAGGGTGCAAGGTTGAATAAAATCGGAACCATGTCTATCCCATTGTTATTACAGTAATAATAATAGTCAGACAAGAAGTTTTTCGAAGCCTCCACATTATAAGTTGCCTGAGAAACAAAAAAGTCACATCCGCTTTTTGTTTTATTAACAACTCGTATGTGCTCGTCACCTTTTTTCAAATGCCTTTCAGGGATCAGAACACCACCGAGGGTTAAACTGTTATTTAGCTTTCCACTTAACTTATATGCTTCTGCTAAATCTAGCTTAACCTCCTGCTGGCTTGAGGAAGCACCCACGAACACGGAATATCTCTCTTGATCCCCATCAGCCTTTACCCATTCTGCCAGTTGAGTTTCTGTATATTTGCCAACGCAACAATAAATAATTTTGGGAACGGACAGCTGGCTTAAATACGCTTTACTATAAGAGGTTGGATCCATCGTTTGAAGATACGGAAAGGGTCGATCCCCTTCCATTCTATCGGCTTCCTCCTGAACATCGTAAAGAACTAAGGCATCTAAATCCAGACCTTTCAGTCTTTCATATTGCTTCTGTGAAATTTCGGTAATCTTCTCCGCTGTATTCGTTTCCTTCGGTGGTGTCAGGCCGTAGGTTAGAATACCCGCCTGTTTATTTCGTATTTTGTCCTTCAGCAAATTCTCCACATCCTCAGCCCTTATTTCTATTGAACATGCTTAGCCCGGGCGATCTCTGTTGCTTTAACCATATTACGTAAGGAAGCGACGGTTTCTTCGAAGCCACGAGTTTTGAGACCGCAGTCTGGATTAATCCAGAATAGCTTTGGGTCGAGCACATGCAGGGCACGCTCAATCATACTGGTCATTTCCTCTACACGCGGAATCCGCGGACTATGGATATCGTATACACCTAAACCGATCCCTAGCTTATATGTGTTCAGCTCGAAGCTTTGAATAAGCTCACCATGACTGCGGGATGTCTCAATGGAGATCACATCCGCGTCCATCGCTTCAATAGAATGAATCATATCATGAAACTCACAATAGCACATGTGTGTATGAATTTGCGTCGTATCCTTTACCGTACAGGTTGTCAACAGGAATGCCTTAACTGCCCAGGCCAGATAGTCCGCTTGCTCAGCCTCCTTCAGCGGAAGTCCTTCCCGCACCGCAGGCTCGTCGACCTGTATCATACCAATGCCTGCCTGCTCAAGTGCCTCCACCTCTTGCCTAAGCGCATAGGCTAGCTGGTAGGCGATTTGCTCACGCGAGATGTCCTCTCGGACGAACGACCAATTCATGATGGTAATCGGTCCAGTTAGCATCCCTTTCACAGGGCGTCCGGTTCGTGACTGCGCATACTTCGTTTCGTCGACGGTCATCGCTTCCTTGAATGCTACGTCCCCGAATATAATTGGCGGCTTCACACAGCGAGAGCCGTAAGACTGTACCCATCCATACAACGTGAACGCGAAGCCCGCCAGCTTCTCACCGAAGAACTCTACCATGTCTGTTCGCTCAAATTCACCGTGCACAAGTACATCCAATCCGATCTCTTCCTGCAGCTTGATCCAGATATCGATCTGCTCTCGGATGAAGCCATCATACTGCTCATTGCTCCATTCACCCTTGCGCCAGAGCTGACGTGCCTTTCGAACTTCTGCTGATTGAGGAAAGCTACCGATCGTTGTAGTTGGAAAGATAGGTAATTTCCATTTCTCCTGTTGAGCAATGTGACGCTCGGAAAAAGGTCGATTGCGCTTGGCTTGCTGAGCGCTGATGGTAGCCACATCATGCTGAATGTCGTTGCGGTTTCGATCTCCTGACAGCTTGATCGCCTGAATCGCACGATCATATACTTCAAGCTCAACCTTAATTTCGTCTCCACCTTGAGAGACAGCTCTAGCAAGAAGTACAAGCTCGTCCAGCTTCTCATCTGCAAATGCGAGCGCATTCCTCAGCTCAGCTGTGAGCTTCGCCTCCTGCTTAATCGTAACCGGAACATGAAGTAAGCTACACGATGACTGCACGATTAGGTGTTCGACGGTCACGCATTTAGCAAGCTCATCTAATAGAAGAAGCTTCTCGCGAAGTGGCGCCTTCCAGATGCCTCGGCCGTCGATGACACCCGCTCCTAGCATCTTGTCCTCAGGGAAGCCTAGCGCTTTAATCGATGATAGATTACAAGAGTAGCCATGCACAAAATCAAGCCCTATACCTTTGACGGGCAACGAAACAATGTCGCTATATAGCTCGACGGATTCAAAATACGTTTGCAGCATAATGTTAAGGCCTGGCGCTGCTATAGCGAACGTCTCATAGATGGTCTTCAATCGTCGCACATCGTCCTCGCTTAGCTTCGTTACGAGAATCGGTTCGTCTATCTGAACCCATTGTACCCCTTCACTCTCTAGCTCCTGAAGGATCTGCACATAGAGAGGCAGCAATCGGTCTAGCCAGATATCAGTATCTAATAGGCTATAACCTTTCGAGAGCTTCAGGAAGGTTAAGGGTCCAACGATTACCGGTCTACCCTCGATACCGAGCTCCGCCTTGGCCTCCCGATAAGCGATAAGAGGTCTATTAACCGTAAGCACCGGCGTTGTCCCGTTAAGCTCAGGAACAATATAATGATAATTCGTGTTAAACCATTTGGTCATTTCACTTGCTGCGGCATCCTTCGTCCCACGGGCAATACCATAGTAGATCGAAAGCGGTACGACTCCACCCTCATAACTTCCTCTCTCACATGAGAAACGCTGCGGAATAATACCTAACATTGTGGCTGTATCTAGCATATGGTCGTAATAGCTAAAGTCATTCACTGCAATGATATCAATCCCCTTGTCCTGCTGTTTACGGAGATGACTCAAGCGGATTTGCTTCAGCTGTGAATGTAACTTCGATTCATCGATCTTACCTGACCAGAACCCCTCGAGCGCTTTCTTCCATTCCCGATCCGCACCAATTCGCGGGTATCCTAGCACACTGCTCTTTATCATCCTGTAAAACCCCTTTTTTAAGTCCTATTAATAACTAGGTGGTTGATTACCAAGAAATATATCACGGATAGCTGGATATAGCGTAACTGGATAAAACTATATCTAGTTATAGCCATATACTATACCTATACTAATGTCGGGTCATTGTCCATTACTCTAACCATAGAAAAATCATAAACTAATTCAATGTCATATTAGTGCTTGATGGAGGTCATATATGCCCCGAATAATTATAAACATTTACTGCAATAAAGTCAGGAAACAAAGGCGCACCTGTATTAAACACGTGAAAACCGGGAGCCCTAAGAGACGAAGAAGGAATTGTCGCAAAAAAACTAGAGCATATAAGACCTTATGCGTAGTAAATCGAATAAATATAAAACCTACATGCGTTCATTCCACTCGTCCTTCAATTAGCATTAGACCTATTGTTAAGAGGTATTTTTTTGTGACTACCAATGATATGAATTTAAAAGACGGAATCGTTTTATTACCTAATCAGTTTGTCGATGATGGAGGCAATATCATCAACGAATTTGCCGATTTCGGTCAAGAGGGTTATTACAATTTATATGTCAATGGTGTATTACAGGAAGGCGAGATATATCGTGTGAACCGCCATGCAATAACACTTACTGCAACGACAGAGCATATTACTGAAGGAACGCCCATTATTATAGAATCGGTAGGATTTACCACAAGGATAGTAAACAAATAGTGATATGAACAGAAGATTCAACCCTACCCCTTCACATTTCCCTGAATATAGTAATATCGAAGTACATTTCAGGACAAGAGGAGGTTTTTGATCATGGCACTACAGCTTATGAAGTTGCTTGTTATAGCAACAACCACAACAGATACGACTCCAACACCAGAAAAATTCTTCCATGTAACAACTGGCGAAACCGCGGCGGGCGGAACTTTATCGATTGATACAGCCGATTTTTTCGATGATGCAGGTGCAGCCGCTACTGACCTTCCTGTATTAGCAACAGATAATAGTATGTTTAATGTATACATTAATGGTGTATTACAAATGCAGGGGATTGCGACCTATACCCCTGGTATTACAGCCGTTGGGTCTCTTGCGATTGCCGTACCAGCAGGTGGAGATCCTATCCTAACTGATTCTCCGATTGTATTAGAAGTAGTAAACTTTGTACCAGCCTCTACAACGACGGTTACAACATAATTGGAGTAGCTATCCTTAAAACTTTTGAAAAGCCCTCATCGAAAATTCGATGAGGGCTTTTCATAGAGCACTTTTAATAAAGTCGTAGTAAGCTGCACGACGACTGTACGAGGCGGTTATTCATAGGCTATCGCACGCTCGAGTGCTTGAATATAAGCAGTGCCGAGTTTGGATAACGAAGCATTCTTATGGGAAATCCAGCCGATATTGATCGTTTCCTCACACTCCAAAGGTACAGGAATGATCTCATTGCCATTCAGATCCGAGCTTAGCACCCCTGTCGATATCGTATACCCGTTCAAACCGATCAGTAAATTAAACAGGGTGGCTCGGTCATGAACACGGATGCTTTTCTTGTGCGACAGTGTGCTGAGAATCTCCTCTGAGAAGTAAAAGGAATTATATTCCCCTTGCTCAAAGGACAGATATGGATACTGCTGAAGCTGGTCAATCGTCACGATGCTTTGTTGGGCCAGGGGGTTCTTTATACTGATAAAGATATGAGGCTTAGCCGTAAATAAGCTGTTGAACTCCAAATTCGCGGCTTTCAGCAGCTTATTGATAACTCGCTCATTAAACTCATTCCTATACATAATCCCGATCTCGCTACGCAGGCTTTTGACATCCTCGATAATTTCATAGGTCTTGGTCTCACGCAAAGCTAGGTCATATTCCTCTTGGCCATACTCCTGAACGAGACTCACAAATGCACTCACCGCGAAAGCGTAATGCTGAGTGGAAACTGAAAAGTGCTGGGGGGAGGGCTTTGAGCCCAGAAATCGACTTTCCAATAATTCAGACTGCTCAACTACCTGTCGCGCGTAGCTTAAGAATTCAGCACCCTGCTTAGAAAGCGAAATTCCTTTATTCGATCTTTCGAATATCTCAAGCTGCATTTCCTCCTCCAGATCCTTAATCGCATTTGAAAGGGTAGGCTGAGAAATAAATAAGCGCTTCGCAGCTTCATTAATGGAGCCCCGGTTAGCAACCTCAATAACGTACTTTAATTGTTGAAGAGTCAATGAATGGTGCCACTCCTTTAGAGATTCTTGATCAATCCTTTTTGTAGGCTGAATATAGAAAATGTTTGTTGTTCAATGAATCCCCGGGAATAGGAAGCACCTATCCCTCTAGCAATAGTGACTCAGGATCCTCCAAAAGCCCCTTTAAGGTTACCAGAAATCGGACCGCTTCACTACCATCCACTATTCGGTGGTCGTACGAGAGGGCAACATACATCATTGGGCGGTTCACCGTTTTGTCGTCCTCCAAGGCTATAGGTCTTCTCTGGATGGTATGCATACCCAGGATGCCTACCTGTGGAGCATTCAATATCGGCGTGGATAATAAAGATCCGAAAACCCCTCCATTAGTAATGGTGAATGTGCCGCCTTGCAGGTCAGTCAATGCTAGCTTATTCGACTTCGCTTTACCAGCAAGCTCACCAATTGCACGCTCGATTTGAGCGAAGCTCAGTCGATCTGCGCCACGAACTACTGGCACAACTAACCCCTCCTCAGCGGAGACGGCGATCCCGATGTCATAGTACTTCTTCAGCACCATCTCTTCCCCGTCAATCTCCGCATTCAGCCTTGGGAACACCTTCAGCGCGCCTATCACAGCTTTGGTGAAGAAGGACATAAATCCAAGATTCACATCGTGCTTTTCTGCAAAAGATTGCTTCCGTCGCTTCCGGATATCCATAATCGCTGACATATCAACCTCATTGAAGGTCGTCAGCATGGCTGCCGTTCTCTGTGCCTCCACTAGATGCTTAGCTATGGAAAGGCGCCGTCTTGACATGCGTTGACGCTCAACAGGCTTTGTTAAATCTGTCTTCGTCTGGCTGGCATCCTGCTTCTGCACATCCACCGTCAAGGACTTAGGTGTTGGCTCTGGGCTATGAGCATCCAGATCAGAGTGAGATATTCTCCCTGACGGGTGAGATGATTTTACCTGCTCCAAGTCAAGCCCTCTCTCCCTTGCCAGCTTTCGCACCGATGGAGAGGCAGCGTAAGCCTTGTTACCCATTCCTTCACGAGATTCTGTATCTTCTGGAATCTCTTCTGAACTCTTTTCTGAACTCTTTTCTGAACTCTTTTCTGAACTCTTTTCTGAACTCTTTTCTGGACTTTCTTCTGCACTCTCTTCTGGACTTGCTTCTAGACTGTCGCCCTCACCAATTGTTCCTACTGATTCGCCTACCTTTACCGTTTCCCCTGCTCGTTTCTTGATTAGCTTTAATACACCATCGGATTCTGCTGTGATTTCTAGGTTCACTTTATCCGTTTCCAGCTCAAGTAACAGCTCGCCCGCTTCCACAGCATCCCCTTCCTTCTTCATCCAAGCAGCGATCGTTCCTTCTGTGATTGATTCGCCAAGCTCCGGTATTGTGATATCCATGATATGACCTCCAGTTTGTACAACAGTTTTTTGTGACAAGCTACTATTCTCGCTATCAACATCTACCTCGGTTGTAAAAGCTATATGGATTTCATTCTGCTATGTGGTTGGTTTTAGAGCCTTCCTCAGAATGTGCTCTTGCTCAAATTTATGGATATCCTGATACCCGCTTGCTGTGCTGGATCTGGCCGGTCGGCCTACGTATGCCAAGGTTATTCCATCGGTGGCCATCGCTCTAAGGCGGGACTCCATATACGTCCATGCCCCCATATTCCTAGGTTCCTCCTGTAGCCAAACGAGCTCCTCCAGATGAGGAAAGCGTGCTATGATCTTGCCTAGCTCGTCGCCTGGAAAAGGATACAGCTGCTCTACACGAGCTACATGCAGCCATGCGTATGAAGTTTTATCGCCCAATGCCTCTTCCACATCGATCGCGACCTTGCCAGAGCACATGACCAAGCGTTTTACCTGATCTATCTGCTTACCCAAATCGTCCTGCTCCAAAACGGGGAGAAAGTCCCCCTTCGCCAGCGCTACTCCCGGGGATGCGACCTGTTGGTTGCGAATTAGGCTCTTAGGAGACATGAGTATCAGCGGACGGGCAAACTCACCTTCAGTTAGCGCAGCCTGCCGACGAAGCAGATGATAATATTGTGCAGCGCTTGTGAGGTTTGCCACCATCCAGTTGCCTTCCGCGGCATTCTGTAAGAACCTTTCCAGCCTTGCGCTGGAATGCTCAGGCCCCTGTCCTTCATAACCATGAGGCAGCAGTAGAACCAGACTGGATTTCTGTCTCCACTTAACCCGACCAGCAGAGATGAACTGATCGATAATCACTTGTCCGGCATTAACAAAATCACCATACTGCGCCTCCCAGATCACAAGCGTTTCCGGACTTAGCACATTATAGCCATATTCGAAGCCAAGTACAGATGCTTCAGATAATGGACTGTTGTGAATAGCGAACGAGGCCTTCGAATGAGTAATATGGTGTAATGGGCTAAATTTCTTCCCACTATCTGGGTCATGCAGCATTAAGTGCCTATGTGCGAAGGTGCCCCGTTCGGTGTCCTGTCCAGTCAGCCGAATGGGCTTTCCATCAGCCAATATGGTGGCGAAAGCCAACGTTTCTGCTAATGCCCAATCCACTCTACCACCTTCCTCCAGAGCGCTCCTCCTTCGTTCCAGAATTTTCTGCAGCTTGGGATAAATCTGGTATCCCTCTGGAACGTTCAGTAGCTGGTTATTGATATCCCTCAACCGCTCCATAGCTACCGCTGTGTGGATATCTCCCTGTTTAGGGGTTTCTTCTACAGGCTTGGTATCCGTATCACCATCCGTATCAACAGGTTCATCGTTATCCTTCTTAGCTAGTTCATAAGCCTCTTCCATTACCTTCCGTGCTTCTTGTATCATTACTTCCGTTTGACCATCCTCCAGCAATCCCTCGTCCTTCAGTTTACCCGCATAGATCGCACTGACCGTCGGGTGGCTTCTTACCACACTGTACATGAGAGGCTGGGTGGCTTCCGGATCGTCCGACTCATTATGACCATATCGACGGTAACCCACAAGATCAATCACAAAATCCTTATGGAAGCGAATGCGGTATTCGGTAGCCAGATGAACAGCGGCCAAACAAGCATCAGGATCATCCGCATTCACATGTACAATTGGAATCTCGAAGCCCTTGGCCAGGTCACTGGCATAATGCGTAGAACGGGCATCCATGGAATCCGTAGTAAACCCGAGGCGGTTATTCGCAATAATATGTAAAGTACCGCCATTGCGGTAGCCTGCTAAATTGTTAAAGTTTAGCGTCTCCGCCACAACACCTTCCCCGGGAAAGGCTGCATCACCATGAATCAGTACAGTTACCGCTTTGTTCAAGTCTTGAATAGGAAAGCCCGGCTGGGTTCTATCCTCTTGTGCCGCTCTAGTAAAGCCTTCAACAACCGGATTCACAAACTCGAGATGGCTGGGATTATTAGCTAGAATAAGTCGAACCTGCACACCCTCCCCTTCCCTCCATGCTCGATTAGCGCCAAGATGATATTTCACATCCCCTGTCCAGCCATAATTGATCCCCGTAGATCCTTCCGATGGAATCATCGTCTTGTCCGGCGAGTGGTGAAACTCAGAGAATATACGATCATAAGGCTTGCCAAAAATATGTGTAAGCACATTTAAGCGACCACGGTGGGCCATTCCCATAAGGACATATCTAGCTCCCGCTTGGATATGTCCACTAATCGTCTCATCCAGAATAGGGACCAGCATATCTAGACCTTCAATCGAGAATCGCTTCTGCCCCACGAAGGTACGATGCAGGAAATGCTCGAATTGCTCGACCTGTACTAGCCTCTGCAGGAGCGCTGTTCGAGCTTCCTTCGACGGGTGAGCTGGTGTGGTCAGTGCCTCAGCTTGCTGATTAAGCCATTCGCGCTCACCTTGATCGTGAACATGGCTAAACTCATAGCCAATGTTAGAGGTATACAGCTGTCGCAATCTCTGGATTGCCGCCCATCCTGTGGCGACATCCTCATGAGCATTGTCCCATATGAGGGATGCCGGTATAGCAGATAGACTAGCCTCGTCTAATTTGTACGTTTCTGGGAGGAGGATGCTGATATCGGACTTTCTTCGAAGGCCTAGTGGATCCGTCTGAGCGGCTAGATGCCCATAAGTCCTTATATTCGATATCAGCTTTCCCGCATTAACTACATGCTGGAGTAAGCTTGAGTCGATATTCGCAGTAGGAGTTATATCATTAGTAAGCTCAGGCTGAGCTTCCCCCTCGAATGCGGGCCCTCCATATTGCTCAAAGAGCTTGCGAAGTCCTTCCTCCACGGCATTGGGATCGTTCAGGAAACGCTCATATTGTTCTTGCACATAGCCTATATTAGGACCTATTATAGAAGCCCAGTGATCAAATTTCGTATTACTCATAACACCATCCCCTTCAATAAGGTTATGCTCTATTCTAAACTTACTTCTACAAGTATAAACGATTCTTCCGATATAGAAAATTTTGAGCAACAAAAAATAGCCCACCTGGTTACGCCAATGAAGAGGCGCGGTGGGTTCTGGCTCCATACTACCCGTTCTCCGAAGTCTAAGCTTAGTAAAGGGGATCACTTACCTAATGCTCTTCCAACTTCTCTTTGAATTCATTGCCACAGTTGGGGCAGAAGCGTGTTTCAAAGGATACAATCCTACCGCAGCTACAATCCCTCTGATCGGATAAGGTTTTAATTTGTTGGAGGTTAACCTTGATCTCTGTTTCGAGGTTAACCACCTCTTCAACTAAAGGTTTGATTAATTCATTGTATCCCAATCCAGAGCCACGGATCGACAAATAAACTAGCTTGCCAATCTTCATGTAAACCTGATCAATTTCCTTTCTTTTACTACTGTTTTTCATCTTCAGCCGATTTACTTCTACGGTACTTTTCGCCTTAGTACCTGCGTCTGATACACCGGACTTTAATTTGTCTAGAAAGCTCACGATATACCTCCTTGGGTTCCTTTGGTAATCAAATTCGCTAAGTTGTTTATTATATTACTGGCAACCTCTATGATGTATGCTACTAAAACAAAAAAACCTTACAGCGTAAGGCTTCCATTCTTCATATAAAAAAATGAGTTGTGGCTACTAGAGGCTACTATACAGTTCTAAATGAAGTTTGTTCATTTGAACGGACACAGGAGCCCTTATTCTCTGACATATGACCGAATTGTGTAGCTGAACGGACACAGAAGCCGCTATTTGCTTTGTTTGAGTGTGTATACAGCTTGATTATGGCAAATAAGGTATCCTGAGTCCGCGAAACTGAAAAATAGTTCAAAAATACTGAATTAGCGGATCTGTAGTCCGCCTAGCAGGTTAGGTTACAAGCCCAGTGAAGCAGTCCAGCTTAGTGAATTGCCTAATATGCGAATAAATGCAGGGTCCATTAGACCCTCCCTGCGATGCGCTGGTGTTAAGCAGCAGACGAAACCTTTGCCATACGTGTGATGCCAGCCAGCAATAGATTCACCATCCTCCGAAGAGGAACGTAGAAATATATGCGTATTGGGTTCATCACAATGCACAAAATAATGCTGCTACCACATTCTTCATCAATAGCGCCTCCTATACTTCTATTAAAGTTCGTTATTAAGATGCCTCTTGACCAATAAGCTCCCAATCTGCCGCTGTATAGCTGCCCATAAACCATAAGGAAACTCCCTTAAGGTCATAAAATTTGGCGAGCCAAAGTTTTTTTGCCATGCTTTGTGTATCCTCATAGTAAAGCTCATGACTTCCACGCGCATCTGTGAATGTATATTTGTTCAAAAAGTAGGGTAGCATCCAAGTTTGGGTAACACCTGGCATAACTAATCGTTTTTCCACCTCTGTAATTGCTGGACTTAGCGGGGCTGCCGTTAAACCATTGGAGGTAATCCATTGATTCGCTTGCTTCGAAATACCAAGCACCAGCTTTTCTTTGGGAACAGATGCGAGTGCGGTTTGAACCACATCATTAACGAGAGGCAATGGTGCTGAAGGCAGCTTGCTTTCATTATGCGTGAAGTCATATGCCATTAGAATGACCGTATCAGCTAGCTTGCCAATTCCCTCAAGATCGTATCCTTTATAGTAATAAATGGAGGAATAGAAACAGATAAGGTATGAGTACCTAACTGATCCTTAAGATCTTGAAGAAATTCAAGATAATCTGCAGCGCTTTCCGCCGCCCTTAAACCTTCAAAGTCTATGCTTACCCCAGTAAAATGATAGCTTGGATCATTCAAGATTATGAGTAAGGAATCAATAAATGCTTGTTGGGCAGGTTTATCCTTGAGAAAACCTTTTAAATTACTGTCATCATAGAATACCATAAGCTCCTTGGTAGTTTGAGCTATATCTGCCGCTGCAATCACTTCCTCGGAGCCTAGTGGGATACGATTAACCGTTGTATCCGTATTTAATCCTGCTGTTCCAGGGATCGTGTATGTTAAGTGGGACCAGCCAAAGATCACATCGGATAGCTGGCTCATTTGGTTCATCGCCGCATACGATTGTATGGCATAGAATCCAGTAAAATCTATCTTCTGCCCAGACAAATTCCCATCAATTAAACGATAGATTACCGCTGCTGCCTGCTTGCGAATCAAGGGCTCCTCTGGCTTAAATCCAGCTAGATCACCCAACATAATGCCACGATGTACAGCGAAATACACATAGGGCTGCATAGCCTCATTGATCATCAATTGATCCTGAAAAGCTCGGGAATCTCGTTCCTTCTTCCAATCTGTCGATAACCATAGCTGACGTTCCTCATCCCGCTCTGACTCTAGCAGGAATTTCCCCATCAACATAGCTACCTCTTGACGAGTAATCGTCTGCCCTGGGTGGAACAATCCCGCTTTATCTAGTAAACTATCAATCCACTTCCGTTCATAGGCAATCGCAACAAAGGGCGCAGACCATCGATCCTTGGCTACATCCGCAGGGTTACTTCCTATTACTTTGCTCGTTTCTATTTTCCCTGCCTGTACTAATAATGTAATAAAAGCCTCACGAGACAGGTCTTCGTTCGGACGAAAGGTCCGATCAGGAAACCCATTAATAATCCCCAATGCAGATAAGGTATAAACCGAGTCACGAGAATAATCAAATTCCTCATCTTTAAACGGCCTAAGCTCGACATCATACGCAATAACACTACTCGTAAACAGCATGACGAATAATAAGACTAGCAAACCTACCTTTTTTATCATATTGGGCTCCTTATACTAATTTTCTACTCTAGCAACAATATAATAGACTCTAAGACTTATAACCTTATCGTCTGACCAGTTTGAGCAGAGCGATTGGCAGCCGTTGTTATCTGTTGCGTCCGCCACGCATCGGCGTATGTAGAGAGGATACCGGTTGCATCGCCCGTTCGAACGGCATGAATAAAGATGCTGTTCGCCTTTTCATAAGGAGTCAGACTGTTGTTAGCATTGTTCAGGTACTCTGTCGTCTGACCTACACCGATATCCTTCAGCCCAGTTTGGCTTAATTCCAATACGCCAGCATCTGTGTAGACGTCGAGTCCCATCTTGTGCCCGAGTGGCATCATACAAGTGTTAGCAATAGTGGCAATGGCACCGCATTCCAACTTCAGTGTAACAGTTCCTACATCAGGCACCTCTACACCTTCTACTTTCGAATGCATATGGCGTCTAGCGAACGTAGCGGAAACCTCCTCCACTTCCCCTAGTAAGTAGCGTAATAAGTCTACAATATGGGTCGTCTGCTCGACAAACTGGCCGCCTGAGCCCTGCTGCTGCCTCCACCAGGAAACTGAAGGCATTTCTCCCATCCAGTAGCCAAGTGCCATCCCGACCGTTCGGTCCCCGAGTAGCTCCAGAGCTCGTGCAGTTCCGTCCATATAGCGAAAATGATAGCCGACCGATGTGATTAAGCTTTTCTCTGTCACCGCCTTCAGAATCCGGGATGGGGTCTCGAGATCCGCTGCCAACGGCTTCTCTACGAAAAAAGGAATGCCCTGTCCCGCCAACCCCTCCTCGATTTCCTCATGAGCAAAAGGTGGTACACAGATGTAAGCCGCATCTAATTTTTTATCGTTCAGCATATCTGTAACGGTAGCGTATGCCTTAGCATCCCGAAAGTCTCTCGCCATATGCTCGGCCTTCTCCAACGAGGTTCCACAAATTGCACTAATTTCGACGCCATCCATTCCAGCTAGCATCCTCGCATGCATACTGCCAAACGATCCAGTTCCGAATATACCAATTTTCAATGTCATCTTATTACCCTCCAAAACTCCTAGTTAGTATGAAACCTGATTACTCCGTAAACACATTCTTATCGATAATTGTACCATACTCGCTCATAGCAGTTCTCTTGCTAAGCATGCT
This sequence comes from Caryophanales bacterium UBA4045, assembly GCA_002383695.1. GTDB lineage: Bacteria > Bacillota > Bacilli > Paenibacillales > UBA4045 > UBA4045. The sequence goes on along the minus strand of DFZX01000066.1, from coordinate 23,063 downwards.
ATCGGGTATATATATCACTCATAATAGCTACGTATAAGGATATCCTGATCATAGTTGCCAAAGCCTTTGCCGTATAGAGTTAGCCCGCCTCGTCCCCGAATCGAATTCTCGGCGCTGATCCGCAATGTCCATTGCCTACTAGACAAATCGAAGCTTCCTATTGTGACCTCAGATAGAAGCTGACCGTCAACAAAAGTACCGAACTCGTTTATACGCAGTACCTTAAGTAAGCCATATTGATTAACATCTGCATCCCACCATTGTGGCGTAAGCCTGCCTCTTGTTTGTCCGAAATCTCCGGGACTTGTCCATTGTCCGATATCCGTTTGATTCAAGGTGAATCGAATATCTGACGGCCAATTCTCATTAATGAGTGGTGCTTCAGAGCCAATTTCCATAGAGACTTCAATTTCTGTCACCCTCTGATCCTTAAGCAGAAAGTTTGGAATTTTATATTCAACAAAGCCACGCGCAAACCATAGAATACCTGCATTGACCCGTTCTGGATCAAGAAAATATGTCGGATTGTCGTAATGCCCGATGATTCGCTCGACGGTTGCAAGGCCACAGGTAGGGAATGCCTCATAATCCGTATAATGACCGACGGGTATGGACACCTCCGATCTCTTCCTTGTAGTAGGTGTATCTTTAGAAAGCTTAATTTGCAAAAAATCAACAGATAAGGAACACAGCTTATATGTTGCTCCGTTGTAACGTTTCATTCTGTAGCTGACAATTCCACTTTCGTGCAACTTTCTAACATGCTTACTAACAATAGCACTACTCAAATACAACGCTGCGGCGAGCTCCTTAATGTTCATTTCCTGCTTATTCAGCAAATCAATGATTTGTAGTCGAACTTCGCTTGCTAGCGCTTCATACACACGAAGTGATCTTGTATCGGTCGTTAGGTACATAGTCTCCCGCCCATCCATGAATTACTAATTTAGTTAATCCTAAAATTATATCTTCACTTACATACCCTTATCAGTCTATTATGTAAGAAGAATAACAGAAATACAATATGCTTGAATAAACTATTATATTAATCCAAGAAGGGGAGTTAAACATGTCCATCAATTCAACAATGCTTATCGATAAGAATTTTACTATCGCTCCAGTCGATCCACGTCTATACGGATCCTTTATCGAGCATTTGGGGCGAGCTATCTATGGCGGCATCTATGAGCCCGGTCATCCTTCCGCAGATAAGAATGGCTTCCGACTCGATGCATTGGATACGATTCGCGCACTAAACGTGCCCATTATCCGCTATCCAGGCGGTAATTTTGTATCCGGCTACAATTGGGAGGATGGTGTTGGACCTATAGCAGATCGAAAGCGTCTGCTTGAGCTGGCATGGTGGACAACAGAAACGAACCAGATCGGTACAAACGAATTCGCCGACTGGGCGAAGCTTGCCGGCACAGAAGTAATGATGGCGGTCAATCTGGGAACTCGTGGTATTGATGCGGCGAGGAATCTTGTAGAGTATTGCAATCATCCATCAGGCAGCTATTGGAGCGATCTTCGCATATCCCATGGCTACAAAGAGCCTCACCGCTTCAAGACCTGGTGTCTTGGCAACGAAATGGACGGACCGTGGCAAATCGGCGCCAAAACCGCTGTTGAATACGGCCGACTAGCTAATGAGACAGCCAAGGCGATGCGTTGGGTAGACCCGTCCCTCGAGCTTGTCGCCTGTGGGAGCTCGTCCTCGGGTATGAGCACATTCGCAGATTGGGAAGCAACCGTACTTGACCTCACTTATGAGCAAGTGGATTTTCTCTCCCTACATACTTACTACAACAACAATGACAATGACAGTGCAAACTTCCTTGCGCGGTCACTTGATATGGATCAATTCATCGACAGCGTTGCTGCGATCTGCGATTACATGAAAGCGAAGAAGCGGAGCAAGAAGAAGCTGATGCTTTCCTTAGACGAATGGAATGTTTGGAAGTCGATAGGCTCAAGCCGCGCGGAGGAGCGTTGGCAGATCGCTCCTCCAGAATTTGAGGATACCTACACGTTGGAGGATGCGCTTGTTGTTGGCTGCCTGCTGATCACATTGCTGAAGCACGCTGACCGTGTGAAGATCGCCTGCATTGCACAATTAATCAACGTAATCGCTCCTATAATGACCGAGAACGAAGGTCCACTATGGCTACAAACTACCTATTTCCCTTACCTGCATGCTTCGCTGTATGGCCGAGGTACGGTGCTTCAGCCGATTATCTCATCGGAGAAATATGACTCCAGAGACTTCATGGATGTTCCTTACCTTGAGGCCATAAGCGTTTATAACGAGGAATTGGAAGAGGTCACGGTGTTTGCTGTCAATCGTCATCTTGAGGAAATTCAGGCCATAGATATTGACATCCGAAGCTTCGGTAAGCTAAGCGTTATTGAACACATTGTATTGGAGAGTGACAACATCAAAGCGACCAATACTAAGCTCCACCCGAATTTAGTTGTCCCCCATAAACAAGGAAACGCTGCATTCAGTGATGGCCACATACAAGCTTTGCTCGGTAAGGCTTCATGGAACGTAATCCGGCTCAAAATTGAGCAGTAAGCTTTTCTTTCAGACATAATTGAAAGGGGGTAACCCCAAATATGTATCGCTTGCATCATGTAGAATGGGAAGCATAATCTGCATGCAATGCATTAAAATTCTGCAGAGCCCCGACCATTCCAGTCAGGGCTCTCAGGTGTTATTTTGCTTTATCTGGCATGATCCAGATGACCTCGCACAAACGAATGAAGAATGTAGAATCATACTCCTGCACTACAACATGGTCTGGCTTTGCGTCAACAATCATTCCGCTAATCGTTCCGCGTGCAGTATCGATTACTGCTCTGCGTCCAACTAGGCTAGTTACTGCTTCGTACACGTATGGTTCTACTACCATAACCTGTACCGGCTGCACATTCGTCACCATCGCATTAGGATTCATAGAATTTCTATACATTGAGTTTAACCTCCGCTTGGGCTGAATTAATACTTCATCAATATATGTTACGTCTAGACGAATGTTCTGGGCATACACCCTCTTAGTCATTTTCATTTATACCACCATCAGTCCTAAACTATCTCTTCAGCAGCTCACTCCGATAATCTTGTTCTATGAGAGAACACTAGACAAAATAACATATAGATACTACACTAACTATATTCACACTAACTATTTATCGTCACTCAATTTCAGCGTACATAAACTTTCTAAACGAGGTGTTTTCAATGGATCCATCTATACAGAATATTGGTTACCTAATGAATAAATCTACTCAATTATTGAAAGCAGACCTTAACACACGACTTGCATTATTAGACACAACTGCACCTCAGTGGGCGGTGCTCCGTGACTTGTATGAACAAGAGCTTCTAGTCGACAATGATCGCAATGTCACCCCAGCTCATGTAGCAGAAAGATTAAACTCGGATCGGCCTACAATTTCCGGAATAACGTTCCGACTCTCTGAGAAGGGCTATCTAAGGGCGGTTCCTAATCCTACTGATCGCCGATCTCAATTACTGCAACTGACCGAGAAATCAAGAGAGCTGATACCCAGATTGGAGCTAATGAGTCAGCAGAGTATAGAAAAGGCATTAAGTGGTCTGAATGAAACCGACAAGGAACAGTTCATCAACACACTGCAACGGATCATAGGGAATCTAGAGCAAAGCTAGGGGGAGCAACCATGAATGGTAAGATTCTAGTAACAGGAGTTACGGGTAATATCGGGTATTTCACTGCAAAATATCTGCAGGAATGTGGTGCGGAGGTGCTAGGGGCTGTTACAAATCTGGAGAAAGCCAAAAACCTTGACCTCAATATGGAATGTATACAGTTTGATTTCTTAAATTCTCGAACATATTCCGCTGCATTAACGGGAGTCGATCGCATATTTCTTATTCGCCCACCCATACTTAGTGATCCAAAACAAATGTATCCTTTTCTAGATGAGGCGAAACGGTTGGGCGTGAAGCATATCGTTTTCATCTCATTGCTAGGCATTGAGCGAAATCCATTCCCGCCTCATTATAAGATTGAAAAGTTTATCGAAAGCTCTGGCATACCCTATACCTTTCTAAGACCAAGCTTCTTCATGCAGAATTTAAATACGACCCATCAACTTGATATTAAGGAAAAAGGTGATATCTTCCTCCCTGCGGGAGATGCAAGTGTGAGCTTTATTGACACACGCGACATTGGGGAGGCGGCAGCTCGCATCTTAGTTAACCCTCAGAACCACATGAATAAAGGTTATACACTGACTGGGCCAGAAGCTTTAACTTATCAGGACGCAGCTGCGATTATGACAAGAATATTAGGAAGACACATTACCTATTCCAAACCAGGCGTATTGGCATTTAGAAGAGAAATGCTGAAACAAGGACATGCCAAAGGGTTCGTTAATGTTATGGCGATTCTCTATCTAACTACCCGTTTTGGGATGGCCAAACGTGTGACGGATGATCTCGCTACTCTCATTCAACGGGAGCCTACTACATTGGAGCAATATGTCATAGACCATGCACAATACTGGGATTAACCATGTGCTGTGAAGGTATAGTGCGTGATTGTGCGCCTTTTCCATTGTGAGCTGTAACAGGATCTATAGTCATTGATTTCCTCCAAAGCTTTTATGGTCTACTCGTTCATAGTAGTCTTGCCCTCTGTATCCATTAAAGACAGACAAAAGCCCACACAGCTGAAGACGGTGTTGATCAACTTCACTTTTTCCATAAGCTTGAATAAAGCGCTTAGCATATTCATCTCTTTTGTAATTATATTGTAATGACCAGATCCCCCAGAAAATATCATAATGACGATCACCTACTCCACCATAAGCTAGATCAATTAATCCATTGTACTTGAAATCAAGAAGGATGATGTTCGGTAAGCAATAATCCCCGTGAATAATCACTCTATCTTCGGGAGTAGACTTGTACAAAGATATTAAATCTTTGTACGCAGTATCGATGCTGGTATAACCCATATACTGAAGAAGACTTTGTTCAGCTCTACGCTCTCGATAGTTCCCTTCAGCACGGATAACCATTGTTTCTATATCATTCATTATAGGACAACCTTCATTGTTGATTTTCTGCAAACTTAAGAGGCTCTCTGCAACTACTTCGGTTAGCAGGATTGGTTGGGCCGTATATTCATCATGTGAGGCATCTGCACCCATAATCTGTTCTGTTATTAGATAATCTCTCGCATCATCCGAAATGTATGTTAAAACTTTGGGACATATACCATAGCTGAATAGATACTCCATCATGAATGCTTCAGATTGCAGATGTCCTTTGGGAGTCACTTTAAGGAAGATACTATATGCTGATTTCACGATTTGATAGACTAGCGAGCTCCCTGATGATCTCAATTTTTCCTTAATGACAGTTATCGTTGCATCTTTAAGATAGACTTGGATCTCTGATGGGAACGTCTCTGTTTCTAATAATGGACTCATCATTTCCACTTCCCTTCGACAAAGCCAAATTAGTGTCGTACATACAATAATATCATGGGAAGTCCTCAATCGAATATCAGATTTATGAACGGTGTATGAAAATTGTGCTTATTCCTCTGCAAACAAGGAGGTTGTAACTTTCACCTCTGGATACTCTGAATTCACCCCTTCAAGCAAGCTCCCATCTTTGTTTTTCAAATATTGATCAAAGAAATTCAGTGTATACATGTTAATGATAGTGGCGGCTCTCTTCGGATTCATATTCCCAGTCAGGCCGATCTGCTGGAGAATCGGAGTAAGAAACTGCACATCCGCAAAGTTATAATGCTTCGTACCCTCAACATACATGACATGACCATCATGTTTAGCTACATGCCTGATGTGCTCCACCTCGATTTCGGCATCTCTTGACTCCACTTCAATTTCTTCTCTTGTAGCGCCCATATCCTTCAGTTCCTCATCTGTATAGACGTAATGTTGTCTAACTTTATCGAAATGATCAAATGTGCTTTCTGAGAACATAAACATAAATGGCTTTGTAAGGGCAGGCATCCGGTGATAGTTATAGAGCCCACCATCCAGATTAATACCCGCTGTGATTCTAGCATCGTATGAGGAGTCGTATGCTGCAGCTCCACCATAAGAATGACCAAATATGCCTATGCGATTTAAATCCAATTTTCCTTTGAACAGGGTTGTATATTTGCCTGTGCCGGCGTTCATTTGTTCGAACTGATCAATAGTGAATGTGACGTCGTCCGTCCAGACTTTTCCTACCTTGTCGCGATAAACAGTATCTCGTATCAGATACTCATCTGTCTCCATCGTTGTAGTTCGACCATCTGGAAATACTGTAGCGAATGTGCTGTAAGTATGATCAATGGAGGCCACAATATAACCATGACTAGCTAAATTCTCGGCGTGAGACGTATGATACATTCTCGATGATTTATAGCCATGATTCAAGATAATAAGCGGATACGAATGACTCGAAACGGAAATCTCAGCATCTTCATAGGAGTGACTCGGAATGTCCTTTAAGTAATTCATAATGATAGATGGCAATCCAAGTGTTTTGGACAACGGCTCCTCCTTCAATAAGAGATCTTCCGAAATGAAAGGTAAAGTGCTCCCATTCGTATTTTGCGCTGGATACCATACTTGTACGATTAATTCTCTCTTACCTTCATTCGCTTCATCGAAAATCTCATCCCTATTGGTATCCACGAAGTGAAAGGTTTGGGTTCCTACCTTGAATCCCCCTGTTGGCTCAGGCAGCTTAAATACCGGGAACGTGTACAGGAGAGCCGCTGTTAGAATCAACATAAGTGACATAAGTGTAGAGATCACACCTTGCAATAATCGCGGAATGTTTCGGGGTTCCGCCTTATTGAGATATGAATAAGTAGAAGTGCCCAAGAACAAAATCGTCAAACAATAAGAGAAGAAAAGCTGCACTCTGATCCCTTCTACTATCAAATGGACTATTAATAGTAGTATGCTGACCCCGCTTACAACGAATTTGGGTTTCTTACGTTTCCCTTTCTTTAAGAAGATCATTAAAGCTAAAGAACCTACATTTGACAGTAGAAGCAACAATTCAAATAGTCTCATCTCGATATTCCCCTTAGTGTAAATTACCTCAAGTAAAGTGCCGTACATGCGGTTACTTGAAGTATTGTGTCCATATTATCCCAGTACCCAAATATGAACTATCGATCTAGCTTACAGAGAGATTACATGGTTGTAATCCAATAATTACGAGATGAGATCAAGCCATCTTGCAGTCTCTGCCTGACTCAACAAGATCGGCGCGGATTTTCTTAACAGACAGCAACTCGTCCTTCGACTTAGCCAGTGTTTGCTCTGCCGGGGTCAGAATTCCTTTCATCAGAACGATTATCATGTTTCGCAGAATGTCCGACTTAACCAGCACGGACCCCGTCCCAAATATTCCCTTTCCCACTAGGTTAGTACTCGGCTCAATTGATTCTCCATCTCACCCTTAGTTACCATCCGGTCCATAGCTTGACTCCACCTTCCAGACGCACAAAAAAATCGGTATGTTCTCATGGCAGATTACCAAAAAAGAACATTCCGATTTACAGAAAACTTAATCCTATGGAACAGATTATTTCTACGAATCATTCGGCGCTATTTCTACTTATTTATATGGCATTTACGAACTTTGTCAACAATATTGCATATACGCACTATTTTCGATATAGCGATTTGCCAACTTGTTCATTTCTCCCTATGCACTTATCATTGCTTCACAAACTTTACAGCATCAGCAACAACATAACCGTTGCTCCATGTACCATCATCCAATTGATTCTTGATGTACACTGCATTATTGTCACCTTTATCACTTGTAAACGGATATGTGCCGATATAAATCCATTGTCCGCCATCGATTTGCTGGTTTACCGTCGTATATTCCCGTATTCCACCGTGTTTGGTGATGACTACCGTATTTGTTGCCCTGTTAGCACTTTCGGTCCACCATACATACACTGCATAGCTTTCATTTTCAAGCTGCGGCTTAAAATTATACCACTTGATTGCCGAGTGGTCATTTTCATCATAGACGTAATCGGAACCGTACTTTTGAGTCCCCCATGTACTTGTTGTCCATGATCCCCCCCATGAACCAGTATCTGCCGAATTGTTATCCAATATAATGTTGCCGGAAGACTCCGATCTGTCATTAGCCGGCAATGTATTGGATGCTCCCCAGTCTGAGCCTACCTCGGGTCCGAATATCGGCCAAGGCTTGCTGTCGAAGAAAGCTGGCTTGCTCGTCAGATAGAGGGAGCTTGGTATCGTTGAACCGCTGTTTAATACTCCCCACAGGATTGTTCCATTTGTTTGTTTATTGGCACCGATATAGTGGTCCGAGCCAGCACTGCTGATTGAACCCAGATAATTTCCAATTACATTTTGCTTTTTAGTTTGACTTTGAATGGACCCTACGTACGCTAACGCATTATTCCTAAACCATGTATTCCCGGGCCCTGTCTGTCCTTCGACATCTGATTCAGGCGCATCTTTAGAAGTATCGGCGTAACCTTCCTTAAACATATTTCCTTCAAAGAGATTCATATACGCGTAGGAAGCATGAAGGGAAACATCATTATATGATTGATAGGTCGCCTCAACGGAATTGTAACTAACGACATTATGATTAGCCCCCGATTGCAAGATGATCTGATGCCGTAAATTCCATAATTTATTATCAGTTACCCTGCTTCCAGTTGTGCCCATGCCCAAATTGATACCATATCCATAACTATACTGTACATATAAACTCTCATGTAATTTATTTCTCTCTATTACAATCTTCTTGCTGGTGCTTGCATAGATGTGATTCATTTCAGCTCGTTCAGATTCAATATCCGTTACATAGGCATTATATACATTATGAAATCTGATGTTGCTCTTGCCATATACCGTCGGCATTTCCGATCGATATATCTTAACTTTTTCAACACCTACGTTTTCAAGCATATTAAGCTTTTGAACCATCGGTGAATAGGAAGAATTGTATGGAAGACCAATCTTCATATCCAATGTTAACGTGTTACTCGACTTAGATATTATTTTGAATATCTGTCCATATATATTGTTTCCCCATGCCCAGCCACCGCTTTCAAGAGGAGCATTATCCGCATATAATTGGATGAAATCCCCTGCACTCAAGGTACTCGTATTCGAAACAGTGATCGTTTGATCTCCCTCAGCGGGAGACCCTGAAACAGCAATGGGTGAACCCACATTGTTCCCTTCAAATTTAATCTCCGCATTGACTGAGCCGGGAGCGGTAATTATTAACTCCGTTTTATTTGCGCCATCACCTTTTATAATTAAATCTCCAGAAATCAAGCTGGCATTGAGCAGCAAATTTGTTTTGAGGTAATAAACACCTTGCGGGAAGTAAAGTATTCTTCTCCCTGAAGTGCCGTTAATGATATCTTTGATCTTCTGACTGGCATCGACTGAAGAATCATTAGCGGGAAGCCCGTTCTGCGTTACATTAATGGTATTCCACCCCCCCGGATCGACCCATTGCACATCCTCCCAGCCTGCTGGAGGCATTCTATCAGAGTTGATGCTTCCATAATTAAAAGCAAAGACACTACTCATTGTTGTAAGTATTAACAAGATACCTACTGCGACAGCTGTCAACATTCTGAACTCTCTTTTCATAAACACCATCCTTCTTTTTATATGTGTTAGCGCTTACATTTACTATACCAAATAATATTCAGACTTTCAGGTGCTCTGTTTGGAACTTATCCTACTATCTTTGGTTATTGTTCAGGACAGCATTGAAAGATCTCTAAATTGCTAATATCTAAATTTACCAGGTGTCTTCCCGGTCCAATGCTTAAACACCTTGATGTAATAATTGTCATTTGCAAATCCACATTTTTCAGCAATCTGCTGGATCGTTAATTGGGTATCAATTAAATATCGAATAGATGCTTCCACACGAATCTTCTGTAGGAAATGAGTCATCGTATGACCCGTTTTCTTCTTAAACAAATCACTAACATAGCTAGCATCCATATTCACCATCTTAGCTAGAGCATTCAATGTGATATCTTCCGAATAATGTTCAAATATATGCTGAATCATCCAGTTTACTTCATGATGATCGGTCAGATTGCTATGGCCTTCAGTTGCAAAAGTCTGCTTGTCTCCGTCCGTTAAGTGCTCCAAGCGCTTTACTTTGTATTGTGCTGATAGCTCCTTACTCACCTTCTCAAGCATCTTCGTTAACACTGTTGGAACTAGCGACAGCTTTAACAAGTAGCCCGATGCACCGAATTCCAATGCCTGTTGCGCGAATTCAAAATCCGTCATACAAGTAAGCATCACAAACTTACAGTCCATTCCCTTCTCTCTTACTTGGATAAGAAGGTCTAAGCCTGTCATCATCGGCATCATAATATCACTAATTATGAGGTCTGGCTCCAATACATCCAATTCGTTAAATGCTTCCGCTCCGTCTTCGAATGTACCTACGATAGTAAAGCCATACTGCTCCCAAACGATCAAATGTTGGATCATTTCAAGCGCTCGAGGCTCATCTTCGACTAATACTACCTTCCACATCATCATTCAACTCCCTTCATATGGTTTAGCAATAAGTAGTGGCATTCGAAGACAGGCTTCTGTCCCCCCCTCTATTGGGTTAACCTTTAGGGAAGCTTCTTGCTTGAATAGTAAAGCGAGACGCTCTTGAATATTGGCGATACCAATGCCATGTCGTTTCCGAGGGAGCTTTCGTTCAGCTGCCTTCTCTAATCCGATGCCGTCATCCCGTATGTCAATCACAAGCGAGGCTTGTTCTGTGTAAACGGAGATTGTAATATGTCCCCTCTTCTTCGAACGAGAGAAGCCATGAACGATTGCGTTCTCAACTAGTGGCTGTAAGGAAAGCTTCGGTACAAGAGCATACTGCAGCTCATCACTCACCTCAACAGATACCACAAATCGGTCTGCAAAACGAAAGTTTTGTATGCTAACGTATGCTTTAACCATATCTAGCTCTTCTTCAAGCCGAATCATATCGACCTCCACGTTCAAGCATGTTTCCAATAGCTTTCCTAATGCAACACATATCTGGAAGGAGGTATTGTCTTGATGAGTCACCGCTTGACTCTTAAGAGTATTTAAGGTGTTCAGGAGGAAATGCGGATTCATCTGAGAATGCAGCACTTGGAAGCGCACTGACTCCTTCATCCTCTCCTCCGCTTTCAGCTTATAAACCATCTCGTTCAGATCAACAATCATGTGATTGAAGCTGACAGCCAAATCAAACATCTCTCCTCTAAAGCCATCCTGTGATAGACGAGTCATCAGATTTTCCTTCGTCACATTTCTCATCTCTTTCTGTAAGAGGCGCACAGGCTTCGTGATTGTATAAGAGATCAAGAAGGTCACTAGTATAAACATCACTGTTACTACAATGAATACGTAAAGGAACGATTTACGGAGGGTTAATACTTCCGAATAAACAATATGGAAAGGTACCCGTTTAACAATAGTCCATTGCAACGAAGTTAAGTACGCTGTCGTATAGATCGCTTTATTAACTCGGTCGATCTTAACCTGCGGTTGATTGTTCTTGAGCAAGGCGGGTACATAACCTTGAGGAACTTCATTCGCTAATGTGGTTTTTTGATTGCTATGAAATATCGTCCGCCCCTCATCGTCTATCATATATAACTGTTCACCATCAGCAAGCCGCTTCGTCAGAGAATCGAACCACCGGGTGTGGTCAATGCTAAGTCGCACCATACCGTTAGGCTTGTCCTGCTCATTTTTGAATATGGCAACCATGGTTAACAGCTTCGAGCTTTGTGTCAATTCATACAAATAATTGGGTTCTTCTAACCAAGCATTGTAAGTACGTGAAGACATAATTCCCAAACTGCGTGCTTCTTCAAGCAGAGTGTCTCCGTCTATCGGAGATACTGGTGTATATGTATAGTAAACATCCCCATAATTATTAACTAACGTAATATACACAGGTGGAGTGGACAGGAAGAAGCTGTTTGAATAACTATTGATGATTTCCTCGATCTCCTGTCTACGCTTGAACGCCCCTTCGACCGAAGTATCCTTTAGATGACTGACGAGCAAGGGGTTCTGACTCATAGAAATTTGCGACTTGGATATTGTACCGAGCAGGTCAACTAAGGACATTTGCATATCCGCGATCTGGCGTTTGCTCAATTCAATACTTTTCTCCTCCAGCACCTCCTCTATCTTGCCGAAGCCATAGAGGGAGATGAGTAGGAGTGGTACGATAATTAGAAAGATGAATGCGGTAAACAATTTATATTTAAGCGTCGCTGGAAGTAGTTGCTTCAACATACCTTGTCACCTGATCTTTCATTAACTTTATTCTCATTATGTTGCATACCCTACGTGGATTCAAGTGTGAATATCTGATTCATAACAACGCACTTCATATATCGCAGCGGATGGATCACCGTTCGTAGCTTCAATTACAATGCGAAGTTTGGTCGTATTTACCGGCGCTAACAGGACATGCTTCCGAAGTCGTTGATAATTACCCGTTTCTTGGTGTAACGTCTTCCATGCTCCATCCATCCAAGCTTGAAGTGAGTAATCCTTCGCGCATTGTGGATCCGCATAGAACGGCGGGTAACAATGGTATTCTTCAAATAAGTGCCCAGGAAAGGTCAGCTCTATTGCTCCTATCATCTTGAATTCGCTCCATTCCAATTGAAGCCATTGGGATAGTGGCTGTAGGGGATCAGAACGCCAAACGTTTGTAGTTTCATAAGGTCGTGTTACTCCGGTTACCACATTCATCGGACCGTAACAAGGCTGAGCTGGTGTTACTCGAAAGCTATAATTCTTGTGCTCGCCTCTCATATGTCCATTGCCTAAATCTCTGCCTGCTATATGTCCAGGTTCAATCGTTCCCGCTGGATGCCACACTAGATGTTGGTTAGGCAAGATATCTATCCTTAAGTATCCATTAGGGTTTAGCCCTACAAGTCCAGTATCCCAGGAGACCCATTGTTTCAATCCTGGTACAACGAGCAATTGTGCACTTAACAATTCTGTTCCAGTATCCACACGATAATCCCAAATATGGTCGGTCTTTAAGAGTCTTACCTCCATGATTTGATCCGTATCGGACAGGTTCGACACACAAACCTCAATTCGATCGAGGTGATCGCTCCCCATCGCGATCCATTGTCCCTTTCGGACATGCAGTCGATGTGGATTAAGCAGCTCGAGTTGATACAGGTAAACAGCTTTCTTCTGGGGTTTCGTTAATTCCCAACTCTTCAACGATGATGTACCGCTCCATGTACTGTCCGGTCCGACACCGTGCAAGCTTGCCTCACTGCTCGCAGTAATCACGGAAATCGATGCAACATCTAACGGGTCACGATTCGACACATTCGGTAAGAAGCAACCGGCACGTAGCAGTCTCTGCTGCACCTCCTCGATTGCATGCTCCGCAACCTCAGAAAGTGTAAGACCTCTATCTCGAGCTACTGCAGCAGCCGTCCCAACCGCTTGACCCATTAACGCCGTTGTGGCCATCACACGGACCGTACCCAAAGCCGCATGTGTGACACTGACATTACGTCCAGCCATCATTAAATTATCTATATCCTTTGAGATGCATATACGCAGCGGAATGCCATATGGACCACAATAGCTTTTCGCGCTATAATCGCTATCGTTTCCGTGTGCCGCTTGGAGCTCACTCGTCGGTGCCAGCAAGCCTCCCGGGGTATGTAGATCAAGGAACCAACCCCCAAATGCAATTTCGTCCCTAAATATCTTCCTACCCATCGGATCATGCTCTGTCATAAAATACTGCCCCATGATTCGACGGCTTTCTCGTTTTCCTGGCACTTGACCGAGCCAATCCAAGGCATAATTCTGAGCAAGCTCCATTGTTTCTGGATCCTTGTTCTTAACCCAATCCCATACGCCAAGCGCATGCCTCGTCAACTCATGACGAATATCCTCAGAATCGTGAATCGTATGCCAAGGAACACCAATTTCAATCCACCAGTAACCACCACGGATATCATATGGCTTTCTTCCTTGTTCGTAGAAGAAAGAAGCATCGTCATACTTTACCGCCCACTCTGGAGCCTTAAACGGAACCGGTTTCCCCATCTCCTTCGCTTTAAAGTGAATTGAGTTTCCCATTGTATCCATGTTCGCTTCTAAGGGCGCATGAGGTTCTCCAAACTCAGAACGACCTTCAGACCCCATCCGCCACTCGCAGCCCGCGAGATCAGCAATAACGCCGTCACCAGTACAATCAATAAAAGTGTCACCTGATACACTTAGTTCTAACTCAGCATTTGATACTCTTGCTATAATCGATTTTATTCTATTCGTTCGATCAGTGTTAACAGAAGTAACCGTAGTGTTCATATGAAATGTAAGATTCGAGGTTTGCATAGCAAGGTCGTACATGGTCATATCCCATACGCTATTCGTCCACCCGTTCTCCAACACAACCTCGTGATTGCGATACCTTTCTTCAATAATTAGCTCTGAGATAATACCTGTTTCTCTTGCATAAGGGTGGAAGCATGCGGCGCCATGTGGAGTAACTCGAATTTCTGACGACGAATTTCCTCCGAATACCGGACGATCTTGGATAAGGCAGGTGTTTAAACCTTGGCGAGCAGCGGCAACAGCAGCACTAAAGCCTGCTAATCCCCCTCCACATACTACAACCTCATAATGATATGCTTGTTTTTTCATATTTGTCTCCTTTAATTTGAATTGATAGATATGAAGGACTACCCTTTAACAGCTGAATTAGCTACACCTTGAATAATGTATCTTTGCGCGAACAAGAATAGGATGATAATCGGTAATATACCTGCTGAAGCAGCAGCCATCATGCCATTATAATTGATGCTATGCTCCAGAATATAATTCTGTAAGCCAAGTGGTATCGTATACAATTGTTTATCGATCAAGAAGATCAACGCATTCTCATAATCATTCCAATGCCATGAGAAATCGAGAATCGCAAGAGTTGCTAGAGCTGGTTTGGCCAGCGGTACAATAATTTGTAGGAAAATTCGAAAATGTCCTGCACCATCGATGAATGCAGCCTCACTTATTTCGTGGGGAATCGACATGAAGAACTGTCGAAGTAGGAACACTCCGAAGATCGTGAACATACCAGGGAGAATCAGTGCCAGATGAGTATTGTAGATGCCTACCCAATTAAACATCAGAAATTTCGGAACGAATAATATTTGTGGAGGAATCATCATTATAGATAGATACAGAAAAAACATGCTATCTCTACCACGGAATTGCGTCCTTGCGAAGCCGTAAGCTGCCAGAGCCGATAAGAAAACAGCTCCAACCATTGATATGACTGATATCTTAATCGAATTATAATAGTAATGCACAAAGCTTTGATCGCCGATCCACACATTCAGATGGTGATCCAAACGAAAAGACTCAGGAATCCACTGAATCGGGAATATGAACACCTCACCTGGTGATTTGAAGGACGTGCTGATCATCCAGAAGAATGGAAGCAGCATCAGCAGGCCGATTGCTAACATAACAACGGTCAGGACCCACGTCCATATGGCCAACGATGCTTTTTTTCTAACTACATGCTTGATCTGAGATACAGTATGGACTTCCATGGCCATTCACTCCGTTCATTGTTAGTAGTGCACCCAGCGCTTTTGTCCTAGCCAATTCATTGCCATGATCAGCAATATGATCGTGAACAGCGCCCAAGAAGCAGCAGAGGCATAACCCATATCATAATAACGAAAAGCAGTTTTGTAGATGAATATAGATAGTACCGTTGTGCTGTCCCCTGGTCCACCACCTGTTGTCGCTTGAATGATGCCGAACGATTTAATTGCACCGATAAAACCTGTAACAAGAAGCAAGAAGGTGGTCGGGCTTACAAGCGGTAGTGTTACATGCCGAATGGTTTGCCACCACTTAGCACCGTCAATATGTGATGCTTCCATGAGTTCGGATGGTACTTCCTGTAGCGCTGCTAAATAAATGATCACATTAAAGCCAATCATTGCCCATGCATGGATGATTCCTACCCCATAGATGGACGTAGAGGTTGATGCGAGCCAAGACGGTGGATTCGCAATACCGAGCATATGCAATGTCTCATTGATTGGACCATTGTTCGGTTCAAACAATAGCATCCAGACGAAAGCTACTGCCACACCATTCATCACATATGGAAGAAAGTACATCGATCTCAGTAGCTTCTTCATCCTTACATGCGCATTCAGAAGAAATGCAATCGGGAATGAGACGATTAGTGAAGCTGGTACCGTGAACAGAAAGATGAATGTATATTTCAGTGAGCGGTGGAATGCTTCATCCTCTACCAATCGAAAGATATTGTCGAGTCCAATGAAGTTAGCCGATTCCTTCGTCAGAAATGAATAATCAGTGAACATTAATTGGAATGAATACAGAGCGGGTAGCAGGAAAAACAAGGTAACGCCCAGCATATTCGGTGCTACGAACATGTACCCGACGAGCTTCTGTCTTCTGTTAAAATTAAACCTCATGTAAATGCCCTCCATAACAGAAGGAGAAAGACAGTTGCTCTTCCTCCTTCGAATTAATCCTCATGCAAATTATTATTTGGTTAATAGTTTATTGTGACGGTCTATAAGATTGGTAATGATCTCATCGAGTGAAAGTTCTTGCAAGAAGTACCTTTCATACTCTTCCTTCAGAGCGTCTTTCGTTTGACTATCTATTGTAGAGGTGAACACCGGATAATCCCCGAATACGACGTTCTTTACTGACTCCATATCGTATTTGTCCTCCATACCCTGGAGTATCAGCTCGACACCCTTTTCCGCGTCCGCGTTCTTAGAGGACGGGATACGTCCGCCTGGTGCCAAGTACATAATGCCCTCATCTGCATACCACTTCAAGAACTTCCAAGACTCATCTTTATGCATTGAATTGGTATTGATCGACACAACGTCTCCCAAACCAGCGTATACGGCGTAATCCTCCGTATCTGCTGTTGGTCTCGGCACTGTAGCGAATGCAATTTTGAAGTCCCGTGGGAAATCGGTCATGTTGCTTGCATTGCGGAATATCCAAGAACCAGCACCCATCATGGCTGTATTACCCTTCAAGAACGTTGCATCTACCGGTAGCTTCGTCGCTACTTGCTCACCATAAGTCGGGATGCTCTTATCCTCGTGCATCATCTTGTGATACGTTTCTAATGAGCTTCTTACAGCTGGTTGGTCGAATGCCGACTTACCATCTACAGCGAGCTTATTCTGCATGACACCTTCAAAGTTGAACGTATACATCTGATCAAAGTGAGCGTAGCCCCAACGACTGTCCGTTTTTAGCGCCTTTGCATATTCCGCCAAATCCTCAAGCGTCCAATCCAATGCAGGCACATCCAAGCCTGCTGCATCTAAGGCATCCTTATTCAACCAGATAAAGCTCATCGATTTGTTTGTTGGCAATCCGTAATATTTGCCATCAAATTGCCAATCCTTCGCATATGGACCCATAATGTCAGTAATATTGTATTCCGCCTCGTAATCGCTAAGATCGAGGGCTAGTCCACCACTCATCCGCTTCCCCAGCGTGTCCTTGGAATAATTAACATACAAGTCAGCATTCATACCCGAAACCAGTGCCGTATCTAGCTTCAGATTACCTGCATCATCATTTACGAATCGAACGTATTCCACTTGAATGTCCGGATTGGCCGCATTCCACGCGTCCACCGCGGCCTTCGGTCCTGCTTCTTCTGGAACGCCGCCCCACATCGTTAATTTAACTGGCTCATTCGTTGTCTCGACCTTAGGCGTCTCTGCACCTGAACTTGGCTTGTTGTTCTCATTATCGTTGGCATTATTCCCGCCACAAGCTGATAAGATAGAAGCAACTAGGATGAAGCATAATACTAGTAATAGTGACTTTCTTGTCATACTGTAATCCTCCCCCAAGTGAATATCTGCTTTCTGTTATAAGAATATCAAAAAGAAACCTAGAACATAATGATCCCCGTTTAGGTATAATAGCAAATTTTTTGGTTTTTCAACAAAAGGCAAAGGGGAATATATAATTTGAAAGAGCATAGAAAAGAGAGGCCACCCTCAAGTAGAATTTCTACTTTTAGGATAGCCCCGACATTCAAAATCCCTAATCTATCTAACTACCTTATACGTTATTGGTATGCATTCATACATTGAGCCGTATAACAGTCTTCGTATCATTAGCCCGTATAATCGCATCAAGCACCTCTTGGTTGCGGTAAGCATCCATAAAACTAGGTGTACCATCAAGTACATTACCTTCCAGAACCGCAATAAAATCTGCATATTGTGTCACTTTGCATCGATTTGGTACATCGAGTGTTGTTCTAGAGACACGGGAGGATTCATCCTCGCTGATCCATACTAACCGTTCAGGCTCCAGCGTTGATACATGAATCGTACCGATATCGCCGTAGATGGATACCTCATGCTGATTACCCGAACCCACGGCATTTCGCGTCGTCTGAAAAACGCCCATAATGTCGCCAGTTAAGCGTCCTTGGAAGCTCGCGAAGTCGTCAACCTCAACCTTTAACACGCTCCCCGTGATGGGATCGGTTCGTTCCGAAACAATCGTGTGCATCTGTGCCGATAACTCCTCGAATTCACCAAATAAGAAGCGCGCCATATCTATCATATGTGACCCTAAATCGCCTAGTGTTCCCGATCCGGTAATATCCTTGTTAAACCGCCAAACGTATGGAATGTTCTTGCTAGCCACACTCCAACCCTGTAGGTATTGAATCGAGAAGCTACTCACCGTGCCTATCTTGCCTTCGCGTATGAGTTCTCGCGCGTAACGGAACGCCGGTGTGTAGCGATAGCTGAATCCGAACATCGCTGGCACTGGACGTTGCTCATACATCTCCAGTAGCGGTACGGCTTCCTCAAATATGCGGGTAAACGGTTTTTCCGACATGAAAGGCTTTCGGGTACGCAGACATCCCTCAACAATATCAGCATGAACATTGTTCGGTGTAACCGATACGACTACATCAACGTCCGAATCTTCGATCAACTGCTTGTAATCGATATACCGCTTGCCATCGGTGATACCCAGCTGATCACCGACCCTCGCCATCGCTTCTGAATCCACATCACATATCGCAACGATATCAAAGCGGTCTTCCTCCTTCATATACCTAATATGCGTCTGTGCCATTTCCCCGAGACCTACTAGTCCAACACGGAACCTTTTCTTCATATGATTTATTCCTTTCGCTGTGCTCAAGGTGAGTTATTATACTCGTTCAAACTATGTCAGCACTCGATTACTTCCATTATTCCTTTGGTTCGATTTGCTCCAACGGCTCTGCATGTCCATATACTGGTGTGGCCGTACCGCTAGGTGCAGTCCAACGAACACTATTCTTAATGACTTGCTGGATTTCCTTAATATGATAGGTCGGATACGTCTCATGCCCTGGACGGAAGTAGAAGATCTTTCCCTGCCCACGTTGATAGGTAACACCACTGCGAAACACTTCGCCGCCCTCGAACCATGAGATGAACACATGTTCATCAGGTGCCGGGATATTGAAGTGCTCCCCGTACATCTCTTCCATTGGTAGCTCGATGTACTCGCCGATCCCTGCTACGATAGGATGCGCCGGATTGACGACCCACAGACGTTCCTTCTCGTCTGCTTCACGCCACTTCAGTTGTTCAGTCGGCGTGCCAAGCAGCTTGCTGAATATTTTGGATGCATGCCCCGAGTGCAGAACGATAAGTCCCATTCCCGCAATTACTCGCAGATACACCCGGTCGACGATCGCATCCTCGACCTCATCATGAGATAGATGCCCCCAGTTCGTCGCAGCCCTCGCTAAGACTAAGCTGGAAGTAATCTGAAAGCGATCGAACCATGACCGTAATCTCCCTGCTTCTCCCCATCTTGCCCATCCAGTAAATCGAATTCAGAATATTATATAGAAAGTGCATATTAATTTGCGAGCCAAGCAGCTTGAATTGCATATCCTTCTTAATCATTTGCTGTACATAGAGTTCGTCAATTAAGCTCTTGATTCGGGCTACCATGTCGTTAAAACCCGAGAAAATGATGTTGAATTCATCTTTTCGCTTTGCGCTGATACGATTGGTAAAGTCCCCCTCCTGCGCTATACGCATGTTTCGAAGAAGCAGTGCAATCGGACGGTGTACATAGCTCGCCACCAATGAGGAAATGATCAAAGAAAGCACTACAAAGAACAAGGATAAGTACACCATATACCATCCGATCGAATCTGATTCTCGATTTAATATCTCCAGGGACATGTAGCCTACAACTGTCCAGGGAATTGATTCCAATCGGTTAGAGATCGTAACATGAGTATCTCCGTTTTTTTTGGTCAAGACACTATGATCATCGCTAATTTGATCTATTTCTACGTAGTTCCCAAGTCGCTCTTGATTGAGTCCAGCAACAACTTTCCCATTGTTATCGATCAGATACGTATTTCCTTTCCCATTGAAGTTCACCTGCTGAAGAATATCCTCTATGGCATTCGGTTTAACCTCGTAAAGGATTATACCTCTTCTTTCGAAGCCTCCATCTATATCCTTTAGAGCTCTTCCGAACACAAACACTTCTTCTTGACCAACGATAAACGAGGGCCCGACTCCGAAAAAAACGGTTTCTCCATTCGCCTCCCAGATCCGTTCATACCACCATGCATCACGGTCTGCTTCGTTGATCCATAATGAATTACGAGTTGCGTTTGAAGCGGTGTATTGGAAGTTATATCCATTCCCTCCGATAATAAATACGTTGACCGTATCCTTCTTGGAATACAGCATATTCGTCATGAAAGTTAGTAACTCTTTATCGATCTGAATTTTTTTATAAGGAGCATCTAGGTTTGTATACATCGCCTTTTGAATTTCCGCGTTCACAAGCATTAATAACGTTCGATCTTAATGTTCCTGCATATATGACGTTGCTTTGTCTACAATTCGTTTATTCATTCCCCCTAACTTGTCCGTGATCATCAAGATAGTTAGCGTCTCGAGCAGCAGAGGCTTTATACGATGAATCGTAAGGCGCTCTGACACCCAAGTGGACTTAATTTTTAATAGGGCTGTTAGGTTATCTCCCTGCGGATTAACTGGTAACCATAACTTATCGATGACTCGAAGGAGTAGCTGTCTTGCTTGACGCGATATAGTGATCTGGGCTAATTTATCCTTCAAGTACTCGAGGTGCTCCACATACTCGTCTGCCAGCTTCTCCACCGTATGGGCTTCCCCGGCACGTAAAGCAATAAGAAGATGATTTTCCCATTCCCTTGTTGGTCCTGTGGGAATAGATAACACCTCGGGTAGTTTTTTTTCTATATAATAATGATTAATCTCTTCAAAAAAGGCAGTGGAAGCTGCATTAACAGCAGAATTGTAAGCGCTTACAAAACTACTTAACGATGTGCAGAAGGAAATACCGATGCTTGTTGATAAATTTAGATATTCCTGCAAGGCACGTAAAATCTCGCCACCCGCTTCCTGAATGACACTTACTTCATATTCCTTAGCTCGATAAGTACGAGGAGAAACGAAAACAATAATATCCCCATCGTCACCGTTTAGGGGACAGAATGCACTGTGCCAATGCTCACTCAACAGCTCCTCTGCAATATTCCCGACAGCGTAACGAATAAGTTCGCGGCTTCTCTCGTCATCGCCTTTATTAGCCCAGTCATAAATTTGAACACAGATGGCTCCCGTTCGATCAAGCTCGATCGGAATCCGAAGCGCCTTCAACTTCTTCAGAGTAACTTCTGCATTAATATAACCATCACCCGCAGTAAGAGACTCCAAGTACTTATTCCGCGCAAGTGGTAGGCTAACCATCACACTTTCAGTAAGCATATTCCATTCGGTAGCTTGCTTGGAGCGTCGAGTAATGTCTTCCACACAGCGGCTAACCACATCAATTAATTGTTCTTCATATATAGGCTTTAGTACATAGTCGAAAGCACCATATTTAATGGCCTGTTGAGCATATTCAAAATCGCGAAAGGCACTAATAATAATGACATGAGTGGAAATACCTAGGCGATCCAGTTCTGCGAGCATAGTGATTCCATCCATATACGGCATTTGGATATCCGCCAGTACGATATCAGGGCGTACCGTTTGAATAAGTTCAAGCGCACCTACACCGTCTTCAGCTTCCCCCGCTAAAACTATTCCCATTTTATCCCAATCAACAACCGTACGAAGCGCTTCCCTCATCCATACCTCATCTTCCACGACTACAAGCTTTAGCATAGATTCCCCTCTTTCAAGCATTGTGTTGATACTAGCTTACTATAAATATAGTATTTGTGTTATGTGGAGAAGTATATCGGAAACAAAAAATAATGAAAGGGAGTATTATGTAAATTTGTGTTGGATAATGCGCTCTTTTCTATTATACGGAATAGGAAATTTATAGTATTCCAAAAAGGCTAGGAATACAAAAAAGCACTTGATCTAATAGATCAAATACTCTGCCCAGGCGAACGCTATCGCTTCATGCAATTAATTTCTTCTTTGGACGGAATCACGTATTACTAGCTGCGTTGGTAGTTTGTAGTAATCATCAACTACTTTACCTTCTAGAACCTGGAACAACAAATGGGCGGCTAATGCCCCGCGTTCGTATTTAGGCTGCATAACTGTAGTAAGTGAAGGCTGGACATACTCTGCCAATTCAATATCATCAAAGCCTATGACCGAGACATCGGACGGTACCTTGATACCATGCTCTTTGAACGCTTTTAATCCACCGATTGCCATTTCATCGTTGGCATACATAATGCCAGTTGGCAAATTTCCTTGTGCAATAAGCATTTTGGTCATATTATAGCCGTTATCCCGGTTGAATATTCCAAATTGGTGCAGCCTTCCTTTGGCATCCAATCCATGCTTGTGCAATGCACTTTCATACCCATAAACCCGCTTCATATGAAGCCGGTCTATAGCCTGACC
>DFZX01000003.1:47367-144628 GCA_002383695.1 Caryophanales bacterium UBA4045 | reverse complement strand
CTCTAGAGCTCGATTCCTGCACCCAAGTTACACTCTAAGGACGATTTTCGACTCTACAGCTCGGTCCACGCACCCAAGTTACACCCCAAGGACGATTTTCGACTCTACAGCTCGGTTCCTGCACCCAAGTCACTCTCTAAGAACGATTTTCGACCCTACAGCTCGGTTCCCGCACCCAAGTAACTCATTAAGACGCTTTGCACCTAAGTTACTTCATTCGTCCAATAAGCGGTGGGAAATCATAAGAAAATCATAAGAATCGAAGGTTAGGTTTCTAGTGTAATCAAGGCTAACTTGATCCTCAACGAATTGACAGGTTATTGTGTTTACGAAAGTCGTTCTGATGAAACGCCACGTCATAATGTATGTGTGCTCGTCCTGGCAGGTGCCACTTGCGGCCACCTGCCAGGGGACCTCTACACGCTGCGCCCACTCATCCTCGGTCTGTACGGGATATTGTAGGATTTTAGCATGACTTCACTCCTCTTAAAGGTTATAATTCTACAATTCAAGAGCCATTCCTCTCGAATGAGGTTTATAATAGTAGTGAAATTGGTCCTAGAATTGTGGAACGTTATCATAAAGGAGCTCATGCATATGGACGAGCAGCGAACAACCCTATGTGTCATAGATGATATTAAAAGCTTGGTAAACGGGATTGTAAACAACATTGAATGGGATCAATTAAGGATTCGAATTTGTGGTGTTGCATACAACGGGCAGGATGGGCTAGAGATGATTCGGCAGCAGAAGCCGGATATCATCATTACTGATATTCGGATGCCCAAATTAAACGGAATCGATATGATTCGGCAGGTCATAGAGTGGCTGCCCAATAGCAAAATTATTCTGATTACCGGATATACTGACTTTGAGTATGCACAGCAGGCTGTTAAGCTGGGTGCTTATGATATATTGACGAAGCCATTCTCCACAGATGAAATTACGGAGGTTGTCCTGCGAGCACAGGAAGCTATGATTCACTTGCATAATGAAGCTGATCGTCGCATGGAGATGGAGCAGAAACTACAGGAAAGTATGCCGGTGTTGAAGCAAGAATACTTCAATCTACTGATCAGACATTCTGCGAATGATGAGCTGGCAAGAAAGCGTTGGGACTACCTAGAAATTGCTATGGAGCCCGAAGAATTCTCTTTGTTCGTACTTGAGATCGATCAATTTTCCTTGCATGTAGAGAAGCAGGATGTTCATGAGCTTGAGCTCATTCGATTTACCATGCAGAACATTATTGAAGAGACGGTCAATCGTCATACGAAAGGCATTGTGTTCCGAGAGAACGTGAATAGCTATGTGGTTATATGCAATACAACAACATCGACAAATTTAGGACAATTAACTGAGGAGTGTAGAGCGAATATAGAGCGGTATACGAAATTCACGATATCTATAGGTGTTGGGAATACAGTGAGGTATATTCACCAATTGCCTGAAGCGTTCGACCAAGCACGAGTTGCGCTATCCTATCACTTCTACACAGAGGGCAACGGTGTTGTAACATTTAGCGAAACAACCTCGGAGGAACGGATTATTCCAAGATTCACTTCAGAGCACGAACAGAATCTCCAGCTTGCATTAAAGCGTGGGAATAGGGAAGAGGCCATTTATCAGCTAGATGTGATATTTCAGGGACTTATAGATGAGGATATGCTTCCAGAGCCTGAGTATCTGGTAAACCTCTACCATGAGCTCTCGTTCTTTATCTTCCGCACATTCATGGAGTTAATTCCATACACGGATCTAGCTTCGTTACAGATGGAGATGCAGCAGTATAAACCCACGACGCTTCGAGGATATCAAGAAAGCCTCCATCAATTGTGCACGAAAGGCTGCGATTTGATTAGCTTACTCCGACGCTCAGATGCGAGTGCATTAATCGAAAGCTCGATAGATTATATCAAGAGAAATTTACACCTCGATTTATCAGTAAATCATTGTGCGGCACACGTCCACTTAAGTGGGAGCTATTATTCGAATCTTTTTAAGAAAACAACGGGTTTGTCAGTTAATCACTTTATTACAAATGAACGAGTTCAAAAGGCGCAGGATATGCTTACTCAAGGGCATCAGGTCCAGGAAATTGCAACGGCGTTAGGCTATGGCGAGAGAAGATCATTCAGTGATGTGTTCAAGAAATATACGGGTGTCACTCCCTCTGAATTCAAGGAATCAATGGAGAAACGTGAAGGGGGTAGTCGCTAATGCCACGGAAAAACCACTTCTCATTTAAGCGCAAAATATGGGCAGGCTTCACCCTATTACTAGCGGTCTCCATTTTAGTTGCGGGCGGGGTATCCTATAATATCGCAAGCCGTGTTATTGAAGAGAATGCGATGAAGCTAAGTCAGGATGCTGTAAATAAATCAACACAGGTGCTTGAAGAAAAATTGAGAAGCATTATGGTCAGTGTGATGGCGCTGATGATCAGTGAACCGATTAAGGATGTTGTGGATGATACGAGAATTGGAAGGACAGACCGAAGATTTGTTCATTTTGCAAACTTGGAGAATGTGTTCGCTCAGGCTAGGATTAATCACCCTTTAATTGATAGTATGCTGCTGGTTACACCGATTGGTGAATTCTATTCCTTTACGACGAGACGAGCTCTTCAAACACCTTTCTATGAAAGTGCTATGTATGAATTAGCCAAGACGAATAAACATGTTACTTGGATTGAAGCACATGAGGATACATTGTTCAATAAGAAGGGGCAGGTGATAACACTCATTCTGCCTCTTATCGCAGAAAATTATCCGCTTGAGGATGCTTATTTGATCGTGAATATTGACGCCAAAGCGTTGAAGAAAGCTGTTATGCCAGACATGCCAGGTAGCATTGGTGACTATGCATTACTGCATAAGGATGGAAGCAATGTGCTTGAGGGTGTAGATCCAGGAGCATATAATTTCGAGCTGAATGTAGCAGAGAGGTTGTCAGGCGATTCCCTATCTGGTCATACGGAGTTTCATGAGGATGGGACGGATTATCTGATCAATTATTCCTTTTCTCAGGTGATTCCAGATTGGCTCATCGTTAAAGCACAGACGAAGCGTGAATTGTTCGGGCAGGTTGAGAGCATTAAAACGACGACGGTTTTGCTGGTTATTGCTTGTGTGATCGTTGCATTGTTCTTAGCGAATGCACTAACTAGGTTCCTATTAAGACCTCTAGTAGCCTTGCAGAGTGTGATGAAGAAGGTCGAGCAGAACAATTTGAGCGCTAGGTATGTATCTACCGGGCAGGACGAAATCAATCAATTAGGTATCAGATTTAATCTGATGCTCGATCAGACAGAGAAGCTAATAGAAGAGGTGAGATTTGAAGGTGGTGAGCGAAGAAAGGCAGAGATCAAGGCGTTGTCAGCGCAGATCGATCCTCACTTTCTCTATAACACCTTGAACACGATTTATTGGAAGGCGGGCGCCAATCAGATGAACGATGTGAAGGAGATGGTGCTAGCCTTCTCACGTTTGTTCAAATTAGGCCTGAATCAAGGTCAAGAGATAACCACTTTGTTGCATGAGGTAGAGCATGTGAAGCAATATCTGATGCTTCAACACCAATGCTATGAAGGATTGTTCGACTACGAAATCGATGTGGAGCACGAGGAGCTTCTTGAGATTCCTGTGCTGCGATTGATCATTCAGCCGCTCGTTGAGAATTCGATCCAGCATGGCTTCGCTGATCTTGAAAGCCA
Organism: Caryophanales bacterium UBA4045; assembly: GCA_002383695.1. Classification (GTDB taxonomy): domain Bacteria; phylum Bacillota; class Bacilli; order Paenibacillales; family UBA4045; genus UBA4045. The sequence continues at coordinate 140,913 of DFZX01000003.1, read as the reverse complement.
TGGCTCGGTTCGAATCCGAATTTATTCGGAGGCTGAACAGCTAGTCATAGCCGTTATGGATAATGGAAAGGGTATGAATACAGTGGAGGTGGAGCAGGAGCTTCATCAGGAGAATGTACCTAACAAAGGATATGCACTGCGGAATGTGTATCATCGGTTGCAGCTTTATTACGGCCATACGGCGAGAATTCAATTAAGCAGTACTCCCTTTGTTGAAACACAAGTCACTTTATACATCCCATTCCATGTGCAAGCCTAAATCGTTGTTTTGCATCCCTCTATCATCGTTTTGATACATTACCTGAATCGCTATTCCCAACTATACTAAAGGAGCTTAGACAATCTGATAGACGGATTGAATAAGCTCTAGAAGAGCTTAGACAGTCATTAGGTGGATTGAATAAGTGCATTACAATTGATATGAAAAGGGAGAGTCGATTGCTGTGTTGAAAAAGAGTCTAATCGTAATGTCTTGCTTCATCCTCATCTTCGTTCTAGCAGCCTGTGGGAATAACAACAGCGTGAATGAAGCACCGGTAAACAATGAGAAGCCAGCAGAGAAGCCGGTGGAAGCACCAGCAGAGAAGCCAGCTGAGAAAGTGGTATTGAATTACTGGACGGATGACCGTCATGATGCGGACTACATCCAAGCTACTGTGGACAAATTTAATGCGGATCATGCAGACAGCATTGAAGTGAAAATAACTGTCATGTCCGAAAATTACACACAAGCCGTTGATATATCATTTGCTAGTAATCAACCGCCAGATGTAATGCGTGTTAAAGCAGCGAACACAACTCAGTTTACTGAAAAAGGCTTCTTGGAGCCGATTGATGCTTACATGACTGAGGATATGAAAACTAAGTTTTCAGGAGTAGAGGGCGTGAACATCTTCGATGGCAAACAATATTCCATGCCATCGACAGGTAACACGATCCGTATGATCTATAATCTGGATCTCTTCGATAAAGCTGGAGTAACAAATCCGCCAACCACGCTTCAAGAGATGGTTGATGCAGCTAAGAAAATAACAGCAGTAGGTAAGGCTGATGGTGAATATGGATTTGCACTACCATTCAAAAATCCAGGCAGTGCCTTCCAGCGTTCTATGCGTGCGATCCTACCTGTAAGTGGTGTTCATTATGATTCATTCGACCTGAAGACAGGGAAATATGACTTCACCCGTCTAGGTGAAGCAGTAGAGTACTTCAAGCAGATGAAGGATGATGGCAGCATGCTCCCAGGATCAGAATCATTAGACATTGATCCACTTCGTGCACAATTCGCAGAAGGTAAGATTGGCATGTACATGTCTTATGCATCTGAGCCAGGCGTTTATTCTACACAATTCCCGACAAAAATTAATTGGAATGTAGCACCAGTTCCGACCATCAACGGAGAGACAGATGGCGTATCAGCCGTGCTTGGCGCTGGAGTATGGCTCGGAATGAGTGCCAAGAGCGAGCATAAAGATGCGGCTTGGACATTCATGGCGTATATGTACAGTGATGAAGTTCTTCAAGCATATCATGAGCAAGGTCTTGGACTTGTCGTTCTTCCTCATATCGTAGAGAAAGCTGCAAAGTCTGAGTTATATGGAGTCGAAGGCTTCCAGATTCTCGAGCGGGAAGCGATCTGGCCAATTGCACCAGCAGTTACCCCAGAGGGTAAGAATGTGTATGATACCTTCTTCGAGTATATGTTGACTGGTGGAGATCTTGCCAAGGTAGTTGAAGGCTTGAATACAAGCTATAACGCTGCTCTAGACAAAGAAATAGCTAAGGGTACAGTTACCGTACAACCGATGCCAGACTTCTCACCTGAAGGTTTGCTGAAATAACAAATTAGAATAAAACCATTAATCATAAAGGGCGTCGCTCAGGCAACTTCAAATTGCGATGCGGCGCCTTTTGTATCGGAGAGGATTACTATGCAGGCTATTAAGCGTTGGGGAGAAACGTGGACATACTTATTACCGAGCTTTATTCTAACCCTTGTATTAGGGATATACCCGATTATCTGGGCTATGCGTTACATGTTCTACGATTATTCAGGATATGGGGAAGCCTTATTCATTGGACTTGATAATTTCGAGAGAGTTTTGCGAGATGAGCAATTCTGGGATTCAGTATGGAACACACTGGTCTACTCGGTAGGGAAGCTTATTATTACCATTCCCTTGTCATTGGTGCTAGCCGTCATTCTGAATAAAGCATTCTTAGGTAGAAATTTATTGAAAATCATATACTTTATGCCGACCGTGATTAGTACAGCCGTTATATCGATCGTCTTCTTCGTAATCTTTAACTCATACAATGGGATACTCAATCAGCTCTTGATGAGGTTTGGCATGATTGGTAGTCCAATTGACTGGCTTGGTGTTGATTATGCCATGCTGACGATGATACTCATTGCAACCTGGGGTGCGGTAGGGAATTATATGCTGTTGTTCATAGCTGGGCTTCAGAGCATCCCAACGGATATCTATGAAAGTGCAGAGATTGATGGTGCTTCGTCGGTTCAACGATTCTGGTACATTACGGTACCTATGCTCGGTCCTGTTATGCAGATGATTATTATGCTCGCCATCATTGCATCTCTAAAAGGCTATGAGAGCATCATGGTACTCACTGGAGGGGGACCCATCGGTAAGACAGAAGTTATGTATCTGTATGTATATAAGCTGCTCTTCCCAGTTTCTACAGATTCCCCTGTCGTACAGCAGATTGGTTATGGTAGTGCGGTAGGCTTTACAACAGCACTTATTGTTGGGATTATCACCGCATTGTACTTCTATCTATCTAGACGTATGAACAAGATCTATTAATGTAGAGGGAGGAAGCACAGTGGAAACGATCAAGCAGACTAATGTTAATAGAAGCTTAAGGAGCTTAATGATAGAACGGATCTCATCGCGTATTGTTCTGTGGGTTTTCCTAATGATCTTCGCGGGAATCACGCTGTTTCCTGTAGTGATGACGATCTTAGGATCATTCAAGACTAATGCGGAGCTAACATCAGGGGCGACCATTCTCCCTAGTGAATGGCATTGGAGCAATTATCTAACGGCCTGGGAGCAGGCAAACTTCGCCCGATATACGTGGAATAGCTTATTTATGAGTACAGTAGCAACGATTGGTACCGTACTCGTAGCGTCGATGGCCGCTTATGTTGTGGATAGAAGGCAATTCTGGGGTAAACGATTGTTTATATTCATTCAGTCGGCGACCATGTTTATTACAATCGGTGCTGTTGTCTTGCGTCCGCAGTTCGAGTTAATGGTAGACCTGAATTTGAATACATCTTTATGGGGTGTCATTCTTATTCTCATCAGTGCTCATGCAAGCACATTCTTCATATTACTAGGTTTCTTCAAAGGGATACCACGCGATTTAGATGAAGCAGCTATGATTGATGGAAGTAGCTTCTTATCGATATATTGGCGAATTATCCTGCCCCTGCTCAGGCCGGGTATTGCTGTAACTGCATTATTCGCTTTCCGTCACGCATGGAATGAATATATTCTTCCCCTTGTGTTCACGATGACCCAACCTGAGCTGCAGCCACTAACCGTGGGATTGGTCAATCTGCGCTACGGGGCCTCTGCAGCAACCCAGACAAATCTAATGATGGCAGGCGCATGCTTATCTATTCTGCCTATCTTAGTCGTGTATCTGTTTGCGAATAAGTCGTTTATGCAGGTAACGGGTGGAGCAATTAAGGGATAATGAAGGATACTCGATTCGCTAGAGATTTTATTGAGAAAGTTTGCGGAGGTGTATATATAGATGGAGTGGAGTAATGAAAAAGAGATCATGTGGCCTGCTGAGAAAATTAATGTTTCATATGAGGTTGATGTCGTGGTAGTTGGCGGTGGTCCTACTGGGATTGCCGCAGCCATGGCCGCAGCAAGGAATGGGGCAAGGACACTGCTCATTGAGCAACGAGGATTTCTCGGTGGCATGGCGACGGTTTCCTTAGTTCCAGCCTTCTGTCCCTATTCGGATAAGGAGAAGGCTGTTATTCGAGGCATCGGTTTAGAGCTGCTAGATCGTATGAAGCTGGCATGCACGCTTGAATACCAGCAGGAATATGCGAATTTGCTCGATTGGGTTCCCATTGATGCCGAGGCATTGAAGAGAATATATGATGATGCGGTTATTGAGAGTGGTGTGAATGTGCTGTTCCACACCTTCGCATGTGGTGTGGATATGGACACGGATCGCCACCATATCAAAGGTATATATATTGTGAATAAGTCGGGTAGATCCTATGTTCGATGCCGTTATGTGATCGATGCCTCGGGAGATGCCGACATCGCCGCTATGGCCGGGGTGCCTTTCCAGAAAGGTGGAGAGCATGGTGAGCTCCAGCCAGGCACGATGTGTTACCTTCTTACACAGGTTGATCGGAAGCGATTCCTTCAATATGTGCAGGAGAGTGGGGATACCCCACAAATTCCACTAGCTGTTGCCAAAGCGCAGGAGCAAGGTGACCTTCCGCCAGGAAGGAAGGATGTATCGGGATTTGCTTGGGTGTCGGATAACATGGTGGGTGTTAACTTTGGACATGTGTTTGGAGTGGATGGAACTTTAGCAGAGGATCTCACTAGAGCTGCAATTGAAGGGCGGAAGCTCGTGGATATTCAAGCGAGATTCCTGCGTGCCTATGTTCCAGGATTTGAGAATGCCCACGTTACATCGACAGGTGAGCAGATTGGCATTCGGGAAACGCGCCGAATCATTGGTGATTATGTCCTCGTGCAAGAGGATTTTATGGAGATGAAGAGCTTCGAGGATGATATTGCGCGCAATGCTTATTTTATAGATATTCATATGGCTACAAGTAAGGATAAGATGCAGATTAAACGTCTGCCTGCTGGCAAATCCCATGGTGTTCCATATCGATGCTTGCTTCCGAAGCAGGTGGAGAATTTATGGGTTGCTGGTAGGGCCGCTTCGTCTGATCGAGTCGTTCAAGGCTCACTGAGAGTTATGCCGAACTGCTTCGCCATGGGGCAAGCGGCAGGTACTGCATCGGCCATTGCGGTAAAGCAATCTCTCAATAGCACTAGAGACGTGAGTATTACCCAATTACAAGAGCAATTAGTTCAGCAAGGTGCATGGCTTGGCGAAGACATACATGAATAGGAGAACCAATATGCAGCTACCTACTACAATCGGCACATTATCATCGAGCTCTATCATTACTAGACATCCGTTAAATCCAATTCTAACTAGAGATCAAGTGCCCTATTCGCCGGCATTAGTATTCAATGCGGGGATTACCAAGTACGAAGGGCAATATGTCATGGTATTCCGCAATGATTACGGCTCGGTGGAACGTCACGAATTGGAGCCGCAGCATACGACAGACCTAGGACTGGCTTTCAGTAAGGATGGTATTCATTGGGATGTATCTCCGAAGCCGTGCTTGAAGATATATGATGAAGAAATTAATCGTGTATATGACCCGAGATTAACGGTCATTGATGGAATTTGTTATATGTGCTTTGCTGTGGATACGAAGCATGGAATACGCGGCGGAATCGCCTCAACTGAGGACTTCAACACTTTCAATGTTATCTCCATGACAGCGCCAGACAATCGTAATATGGTGCTGTTTCCCGAGAAAATCAAGGGCGACTATGTACGTCTAGAACGTCCATTCACCGTATATGGTCGTGGTGGAGTGGATAGATTCGATATCTGGATGTCGGAGTCCCCAGATTTAGTTTACTGGGGTAACTCACAGCTATTATTAGGTGTTGAGCAAGTTCCATTCGCGAACGATAAGATTGGTCCAGCCGCACCCCCTATTAAGACCGCTAAGGGCTGGTTAACGACCTTCCATGCCGTTGATATCGATAGCAATCGTGGTAAGCATGGCTGGGAGGATAGCTGGAAAAAACGCTATACTGCAGGACTTATGCTGCTCGATCTGGACAATCCAAGTAAGATTGTTGGCATGTACAAGGAGCCGCTTATTGCACCTGAGGCTTCATACGAAGTGGATGGTGGCTTCCGTAATCATGTCATCTTCCCAGGTGGAATGGTGCTTGAGGATTCGGGTGAGGTTAAGATTTACTATGGTGCAGCAGATACTGTAGAATGTCTGGCCACCGCTCATGTAGATGACTTGCTTCAATTGTGCTTATGATGAGCTGAATATGGTAACAATTTGAGACCAAGCAGATGACGGTAATCAACCGTTGTCTGCTTAGTCTTGTTACCATACTAAATACAAGCACATTTATTGTGCTTGTGGCCTGTGCGCCGCGCGCTTGTTGCTCCGCAAGCACATTTATTGTGCTTGTGGCCTGTGCGCCGCGCGCTTGTTGCTCCGCAAGCACATTTATTGTGCTTGTGGCCTGTGCGCCGCTCGGAAATTGAATGGGGCTGGATCATACACTACGGAGGGGCTATAGTTTTAAGGAGGATTCCTACAGACTTCCAACAAGAATAAACCCTGTATTGCAGGGAATTTAAATTTAATTTTATATTAAATTATGTGAAAACAATCACATACTTTTTTGATTTATTAATGTATTGTGAGAATTAAGTAAGAACAATTTAATAACAGGGGGAATTGCAGTGAAGAAAGTGATGAAAGTAAGTCTAATGTTAGTTCTTGTGTTGGGTCTATTAGCTGGTTGCGCGGGTGGTAACAATAACGATTCCGGTTCGTCCGCAGCAGAAGATGATAATGGAATTGTGAAGATGGGTATCGGACAGAATACATCTATAGCTAAGTCCAAGGATCTTGGAGTTGATGCTGAGGGTAAAGAGGTATTGCCACTTGGTCAAGTGGATACGGTAATGGTTGTTGCTGCATTCGATAAGGACGGTAAGGTTGTAAAGGTTACTATTGATAATGCTCAGACTAAGGTTAAATTCGATAAGGCTCTTCAGTTGACATCTGATAAAGAAGCTGAGAACAAAACAAAGGTTGAGCTTGGTGATGAATATGGCATGATTAAGGCTTCTTCAATTAAGAAGGAATGGTACCAACAAATTGCTGAGCTTGAAAAATGGATGATCGGTAAGACCGTTGAGGAAGTAAAAGCAATGAAAACAGTGAATAAAGATGCATCTCACCCAGCTGTACCTGATGTTGCTGAGCTTACTTCTTTAGTAACTGTTAGTGTGCAGGATTATGTTGCAGCTCTTGAAGAAGCATTCACGAATGCTGTTGATTTGAAGAAAGGTACTGAGAAGGTTGGACTAGGACATGTGGTTAGTATCGCTAAATCCAAAGGACTTGGTAAGGATGCAGAGGGCAAAGAGGTTACGCCACTTGCTCAAGTAGATACAGTAATGGTTGCTAGTGCTTTCGACAAGGATGGTAAGGTTGTTGATGCAATTATTGATAGTGCTCAAACAAAAATCAAATTCGACAATGTAGGTATGCTTACATCTGACAAAGCAGCTGAGATCAAAACTAAAGTCGAGCTTGGTGATGAATATGGTATGCTTAAAGCTTCAAAGGTTGGCAAGGAATGGTATCAGCAGGTGGCTGAGCTACAGAAGTGGATGGTTGGTAAAACAGCAGTAGAAGTAAAGGCTATGAAAGTGATTGAAGAGGATGGTTCCGCAGTGACTGATGAAGCAGAGCTTACATCGCTTGTATCTGTATCCGTTCAAGATTATATTGCTTCTCTAGACGAAGCATATCAGAAAGCTAAGTAAGCTTACAAAGATAAGTTATATTGGTAAACCAGTTTCTGTTGCTAAGGATGATGTGTATGAAGAATATGGCTAGCTCGTTGCTTGTTATTCTAGTGTTCATTGTAAGTATTGTTGGCTGTGATACGAAAGAATCAACACCAGAGTACACGAAATATTCGGGAAGCTTCTATGATACTTTTGATACTATTATTCAGGTCGTTGGTTATACGCGGTCTCAGCAGGAATACGACCAATATTTATCGAGTATTCATGCACAATTCCTTGAGCTACACAAGCTTTATACCACCTTTGATGACTACGACGGGATAGCCAATATTAAGACAATTAACGATAACGCTGGTGTGAAGCCGGTCGTGGTGGATCAGAAGATCATTGATCTTATACTTTTTGCTAGAACTTGGAATGATCAAACGGGCACGAAGACGAATATTGCTATGGGCTCCGTACTTAGGATCTGGGATCAGTATCGCGAGGAAGGCATATCTGATCCACAGGTGGCGAAGTTACCGCCTATGGAGTCTCTACGTAAAGCTGAGTTGCACACCAATATCGAGAATATCATCGTGGATGAAGAGGAACGAACCGTTTATCTCAGTGATCCTGCAATGAGCTTGAATGTAGGGGCAATTGCTAAGGGTTATGCAACAGAGCTTGTAGCCAGAGCGATTATGGAAGAGGGTTTAACCTCAGGCATCATTAGCTCCGGTGGTAATGTACGTGTGCTCGGTAAACCTCTTGATCAGGAGCGTGAACGTTGGGGTATTGGTATCCAGAATCCAGAACGATTTATTGCTCTGGAAGAGGATAATTTACTAGACACGATATTCCTGAATGATGCATCGGTGGTCAGCAGTGGTGATTACCAGAGATACTATGTTGTTGATGATCAAGTCATTCACCATATCATAGACCCGGATACCTTGATGCCGGCTCAACACTATCGAGCGGTTACCATTGTGACTGAGGATTCAGGTGTCGCAGATTATCTATCAACGACGGCATTCATCTTACCTTATGAGGAAAGCCGAGCACTTATTGAGGGTGTTGAGGATGCAGAAGCAATCTGGGTATTCCATGATGGTAAGGTAGAGGCGACAGCTGGTATGAAAGACATTATGAAGAGCCATGGAGCTACAGGTGTTAAGGTGAATGGATTAAAAACTGAAAAAAAGGACTCTGCGAATTAGTTTGTAGAGTCCTTTTTTTTGTCTTTTTATAAGTGATTTCCTGGCCGGTGGTTAAATCCGTGCAGGAGCCTTACCCTACCGTATCTTCAAGCTCATCAATGCGCTTCTCAACATAGCTAGTATCCTTATGGGAATGGAACGTATCGGCTCTCTCAATAATAACGGTGGTATTATATTCGGGAATACCTGCATATTGCTCATATACTCCCTTAGGAAAGAGGATGTTCGCTTCGGGCCAATAAAGCTCGATATTGCCTTTGCGTATATTTGCAAATTTAGCACGACCATGAAACATACCAACGTGATTATGAACTACGATAGCTTCTCCGTCGAGGAGTTCGAGTTTTCGTCCATCTCCTTCATTAAGAAGCACATCATGACGCTCTGCCGCATTGAAGGGGTCTTGCTCGCCATAGATCATTGAATTGAATTGTTTGCCTCTCCGAGTCGTCATGTAGAAATGACCCTCTGATTTACGTCGTTCGGGGAGCTCGATTGCCATCAAGGTACCACGACCATCAGGGGTTGGACAGATGCCGTCCTCACACAGCCACGCACCGCCATATTGAAATACATCGCCTGTTGCTCTAAGATGCTGAATACCATCGTACGCCGGAGCGGCTTTCGCTATCTCCTCACGAATATCCTGCGAATTATCAAATTGAATAGAAGCGCTCCGCTCTGGATACACACGTGAAGCTAGCTCACTATATATTTGCCATTCGGCACGAGCTTCCTCGATACGAGGTCCAGTGATTTCGGGTGAGAAGTAGACCATACGCTCTGTCGATGTAGATGTGCCACCGCCAGGCTGCTCGTAGCGAGTCATAGCTGGCAGGACAATGACGGCTTCCCTTGCATCGGTTAACGTGGATGTGTTCAGAATAATATCCTGATGCACACGGATATCAACATTCTCCAAGCAGCCTCTGACGAAATCCGGATCGGGCATCGTCTCCAGGAAATTACCTCCAGATGTATAGAACAGCTTTAATCTCCGCTCGTGCTCATCAGGTAGCCTAGCATTTTCAAGTGAAACACCAACGATATCACCTTGCCAATCGGGTAGCTTGAAGCCCCACACTTCTTCAATACGAGCGATATCAGCCCCTTTAAAGTCGCTACCTGGTAGACTGAATGGATCAGCACCCATCTCACCTGAACCCTGCACACCACTATGTCCACGGATCGGCATAACACCACAAAACTCTCGCCCAATAAAACCGCGCAGTAAGGCAAGATTGGCAATCTGAGAAATGTTGTCTGTACCAAATCTATGCTGTGTTAAACCCATACTCCAGACGAAGACAGCAGATTTGGCATGTGCAAGAAGCTCTGCTAATTCACACATACGCTCCATACTTAAGCCTGAGGATTGCTCCAATAGCAACCAATCACACTTCGCTACATGCTCCCTTAATTGTTCATAGTTATGTGTATGTTTAGCCACGAATACGTGGTCAATTGCAGACCCTGGCTGCGAGAGCTCCATCTCGAACCAATGCTTCATAATTCCATTCATTAATGCAATGTCCCCACCAATATTCACCTTGTAGAAGTCGTCGGCAATTTTCGTGCCGAATAATGCAGATTCAGGTATGGAGGGAACCCAGTACTGATCCATGGCTGGCTCATGATAAGGATTGATAATAATAATCTTAGTGCCCATTCTCTTTGCCGCGTACATATATTTGGTTGATACAGGTTGATTATTAGCAGCAACACTACCCCAGAATACAAGCACATCCGTACCGATCCAATCCTTGTAGCTGCAGCTAGAAGCACCAATACCAAGTGAACGCTTCAATGCTGTCTTGGATGGGGAATGGCAGATCCGCGAGGCATTATCGATATTATTCGTTCCTAAGAATCGGGCAACCTTCGCCCCAACATAATAGGATTCATTCGTAATTCCACGTGCTGTTAAGTAGAAAGCGAGCTGCTTAGGATCTATGGCCTTGATCTTCTTGGCGATTCGGGACAATGCTTCCTCCCAAGTTATCCGGCGAAACTGATTGTCTCCAGCCTCTCTGATTAAAGGGTAAGGTAGGCGTCCAAGCTTTCTTAATTGCGTGCTATTCAGCTTGCGGAGCTCATCGATATCCTGATGTAGCATACTCGGAGGAATGGTGGACATCGTATTCAGCCGAAGCACATTTAACCGCGTTGTGCACAGATGCGGCCCAGCTAGAGTCTGATCATAGAGTCCTGCTACACCGAGTGCGCATCCATCGCAGACCCCTTGGGTAAGAATCCGATAGGCATAAGGTAAATTGTCCTTATTGTCCCAAACGACCTTCATAGTCTCACGAATATGGTGTGGCTTAATTCGCCCCAAGCCAAAGGGCATCTTACTCACCCATAGCTTCGGGTCCAGCTTGCGAGGTAATTTAATTGGTCCTGTATGCTTCGTTCTACCCATTCCTTCACCTCATTCTTCCATATCAGACATCATCATATAGAAAAAGTTTATCAAGATCGAACCGACATTACAATACAGTGATATTGAAGTGGACTATCGTTATTGTGAGAAAGATAATAGTGCTAACCAGCTGCTAGAGATAGAGTATACTAGAATTAGTGTTGCCTATGAGGCTTTAAGGAGCTGAGATGTATACGTATGAAGGATAAATGGTTAACTCGATTGAAATCTAAGCTTCTAGATCGATTCTATGGTCTCTCGTTCAAACAAAGAATTCGCATCTCATTCATCATTCTAATTACACTAGCTATTATTGCCGCGGGGACCATGTCCTACTTGATTGCAGCGAAGGAAATTCAGAATAATGCCTTTGAATCCAGTCAAGAGACAGTGAACAAAACAGCTCAAATTATGGATGATCGACTGAGGAGTGTTGAGGCGGCTATCTTAGCCCTCATGCTAAGTGATGCATATACAGAAGTGTCAAAGGACGTGCAAAGGAATGACATCACCGACTATTATCAGAACCTTACAGCGCTTCAGCCTGCCTTCTCACAAGTGCAGAGCTATGATCCTCTTATTCAGAGTATGCTGATTGTTACTCCGATAGGTGAATTTTATCCTACTACAGAAAATCGTATACAAGGATATTCATTCTATGAGACTGAGATGTTCGATCGGATAAAGAATAGCAGTGATGGATTCTGGGTTAAAGGGCACAAGGATCAATTCTTCTCTGGGGGTCAGCGAGTTTTATCCTTCGTCGTTCATGGTGTTCGGGGGGGCGGCGGTGAATATACAATTGGGCCTAGTAATATGTACGTTTTGGTTAATGTAAAAGAAAGAGAGTTAATCCGCTTAATCAACCAGAATTCACCGAAGAAGGACCGGACTTACTTCCTCATCGATTCACAAGGAGAAGATATTATTCAAACAGCTTGGTCAAGCGAGCATAATCTTCATGAGGATACCAAGTTCTTAGATAAAGTTACTGCGGAAAAACAAGGCGATTTTTTCCATACCTTTAATGCCGATAATTACTTGGTCAACTACTCGAGATTAGATTCAGTAGATGATTGGCTTCTGTTCGGAACGCTCTCGAAGGATCTACTGCTACAGCAGGTAAATGGGATTCAACGTACAACGCTCTATATCATCTTGGGCTTTGTACTCACTTCTTGGTTAATATCTAATCGTTTAACCGCAGTGCTCCTTAGACCGTTATTCAAATTACGGGGACTCATGAGAAAGGTAGAGGATAATCAGTTATCCGTACGATATGAAAGCAAGTACCAGGATGAAGTGGCTCATGTGGGATTTCAATTCAATCGAATGCTCGATGAAATTAATCGGTTAATTGAGGATGTGAAGTACAATGAGCAGGGTAAGCGAGAGGCAGAGATGAAAGCATTAACCTCACAGATGGAACCACACTTTCTATACAATACATTAAATACGATCTACTGTAAGTCCGTTCTAGGTGAGAACAATGATGTGAATGAGATGATCCTCGCACTATCCCAGATGTTCCAGCTCGGCTTAAGCGGTGGAAGGGATATGATCTCATTAGAGGATGAATTATCCCATGTAAAGCAATATTGCGCGATTCAGCAGAAATGTTATGAGGATTTATTCGAATATGAAATTGATTTAGAAGCGAACAGCTTATTGGCTTGTTATGTTCCGAAAATTCTGATTCAGCCTTTGGTGGAGAATAGTATTCTACATGGATTTGAGAATAGGAACAATAAAGGGAAAATCTATATTCGGGTCGAGGAAGACAATCATAAGCTTCATCTGATCATTGAAGACAATGGATCAGGGATGGATATAGATCAGGTTCGATTGGGGATGCATCATGTTGGAGATTCGAACAAAGGGTATGCACTGAGGAATATCATGAACCGGCTACAGCTTTTTTATAGGGACAAGGCTAGGATGGAGCTATTCAATAACGATACCATGGGCTCACGAATAGAAATTTGGATTCCGATGGATTCCGATGACTTCATGTAAAGGAGAGCTTAAAGGAATGGATAAATTAATGAAGATTAAATTATGTGTTATTGATGATATCAAGAGTGTTGTAGATATGATCTCCAAGAAGATTGAATGGGACGATCACGGAATTGAAATTGTCGGTACAGCATTGAACGGAGAAGAGGGTCTTCAGCTTGTACGCGAAGTAAAACCGGATATCATATTGACGGATATTCGAATGCCAAGAATGGACGGCTTAGAGATGACCCGCGCCATTCTAGAATTCTTACCTAGCAGTAAAATTATTATTCTAAGCGCATATACGGATTTCACGTATGCCCAACAAGCGATTCGACTAGGTGCTTATGATTTTGTGAAGAAGCCCTTCTCCATCGACGAAATTGTAGGCGCAGTCCTTAAAGCTAAATCTGCCTTCGAGCAGGATCAGCAGGAAAAGACGAAAATCATAGAGATGGAGAAGAAAATCAAAGAAAGCTTACCTATATTACGACAAGAATACTTCACACTTCTTATGCATCATCAATCGAGTGAGATGAATGCTAGGATGCGTTGGGAGTTTCTTGAGATCGATCTGGTGCCGAAGGATTTTGTTGTTTTCATTGTTGAGATCGATAAGTTCATTGAGAAGTATCATACACTCCCCATTCAAGAAATTGAATTAATACGATTCAGCTTGCAGAATATTCTGGAGGAGACGATATCCGCTTCTACGAGAGGAATTATATTTCGAGAGGCGATAAATAGATATGTCTGTGTCATGAACTGTACGGATAATCAGATGGCTGCAATGATCTCGGAGGCTTGCTGTAATCATGTATCGCTCTATTCTAATTGTACAGTCTCCATTGGAGTGGGTATCATCGTGAATCATATTCAAGAATTGCCGGGATCCTATCGACAAGCGCTGAATGCACTTTCTTACCACTTCTACACAGAGGGGAACGGTGTATTCAGCTATACGAGCATGGAGGTGAAGGAGCAGGCTATACCTAACTATTCCTTCTCGAAGGAGCAGGACTTTTTATTCGCTTTGCGGTCTGGGAATAGAGACAAGAGCCTGCACTATCTTGAAGAAATTATTAGTGATTTGATTGACACCGATCCGCTTCCAGAGCCCAAATATGTAGAGAATGTTTGTTATGAAATATCCTCCAAGATATTCAGGGTGATGCTAGAGAAGTTTCCATACGAAACTGTACATCCGTTAGAGAATAAATTGATTGAATTTAAGAATAAAGCGCATACCTCATTACAGGACATTCGTGAATTATTAATCAATTTATGTGAGGAAGGCTGTAGCTGGATTGAGAAGGAACGTTCGCATGAATCTAACAAGATCATTCATCAGGTTAAAGATTATATAATCGCTAATCTTAACATGGATTTATCGTTGGAGCATTGTGCTAGACAAGTCAATCTTAGTCAAGGTTATTTCTCTAACCTATTCAAGAAAGTATTAGGTATTTCCTTTCAGCAATTTGTTATCCACGAGAAGATGGAGAAGGCCAAATCGATGCTGATTGGTGATTATCAGGTTCAGGAAATTGCTGAGGAGCTCGGTTATGAGCACCGACGGTATTTTAGCGATATATTCAAGAAGCACACCGGGATGACACCAACCGAATTTAAATCACATTATTTGGGTAGCTCTCACTAAGGAGGGTTATCCTTCTTAATTCAGTGGGAAACCTGCCCTTAATATGGGGTTTACCGCATTATCTAATCGTTCAGGCTGAATTATAATGTGAATGTAAGCAAAATTCAACGAGATTCAAAGGGGAGGAAGAAAAAAATGAATAAAAGAAGTATAGGGTTAGTGCTTTGTTTGATTCTAGTATTAGTCGTTGCTGCATGTGGTAATAACACAAACAATGCAAACAATGCGAATAACACTCCAGCAGCAACACCAGAAAAACCTGCAGAGGATGTAAAGCCAGCTGAAAAAACGAAGCTGAGCTATTGGACAGGCGATCGTCATGATGCCGATTATATTAAAGAAGTAGTTGATAAGTATAACGCAACAAACGAAGATAACATTGAGGTTGAGCTAGTCATTAAGACGGAAGACTTTAATCAAGCGATCGACTTATCCTTCGCAACATCGGAGACACCGGATATTATCCGTGTGAAAGAGAATACCATCCAGATTTTCCATGCTAAAGATTACTTAGCACCAATTGATGCCTATCTAACACCGGAGCTTAAAGCGAAATTTGCTGAAGTGAATGAGTACAATAGCTTTGATGGTAAGATGTACAGTCTTCCTGCCTATGGAACTACACTTAGATTAGTATATAACAAAGAGTTATTCGCAAAAGCAGGAATTGCAAACCCTCCTACAACATTAGATGAGATGGTGGATGCAGCTAAGAAGATTACAGAAGTGGGCAAAGCTGACGGAGCTTATGGATTTGCTCAGAACTTCAAAAGCCCTGGAAGTGCACTTGGAAGATCAGCACGTGTAATTGCTGAGGTAAGTGGTATTGGTGGAGCGGGATACGATTTCAAAACTGCAAGATATGATTTCGCTGGTTTCGAGCCGATTATCAATGCATTCAAGCAAATGTATGAGGATGGAAGCACATTACCAGGAATGGAAGCACTCGATATTGATCCGCTTCGTGCACAGTTTGCTGAAGGTAAGCTAGGTATGTATTTATCATTCTCGTCAGAGCCTGGTGTATATAAGAATCAATTCCCAGCTAAGATTGAGTGGGCTGGCGCACCGGTACCTACTATTGATGGTACGATTAAGGGTGCAGCACCTCTCTTAGGTGGACAGTGGTTGGCGATCAGCTCCAAGTCACCGAACAAAGATCAAGCATGGAAGTTCATGGAATACATGTATTCACAAGAGGTTCTACAGAAGCATCATGAGGGTGGATTTGGAATTTCAATGGTTCCTTCAGTTATTGATGTAGCGAAAGCTCCAGAAATTAATGGAATCGATGGCTTTATACCTACGAAGCATGAAGGAATATGGCCAGTAGCTCCAATTATCGCAGTTGAAGGTATGAATTTTAATGATGCATTTTTCAAGTACATGATTACGGGTGGAGATTTCGGTGCCATCGTTAAGGATTTGAATACACGATATAATGCATCATTAGATGCAGCGATTAAGAACGATGGAATCAAAGCAGAGCCAAATCCTGACTTTGATCCGATGAAGCTAATGGGGCAATTCGGCAAATAATGGGTTAAGTCAAATAATTGGTAGTTATGGGATGGGGTGTGAAATCCCCATCCTTTTCTATCAGTACGCTAGTACTTAAGGAGTTGGAATGTGATGAATAAAGCAAATCGGTACATGTTTTCATATGGCTTTATAGCTCCAAGCTTTATTCTAACCGCTGTCTTAGGCTTATATCCTATTGCCTGGGTAATGAGATATATGTTCTATAGCTATAAAGGATATGGTGAAGAAAGATTCATCGGGCTTGAGAATTTCTCGCGGATCCTGCGTGATCAGCAGTTTTGGGATTCGGTTCAAACCACGTTCATCTATGCAGGTGGAAAAATCATTATATCCCTGCCTCTGGCTTTAATACTTGCAGTCATACTTAATAAAGGCTTACGTGGGCGACATTTGCTTCGGGCCATTTACTTTATGCCTACGATCATTAGCTCAGCGGTTATGGCTGTTGTCTTCTTCGCTATCTTCAATTCCTATAACGGAATCCTGAATCAGTATTTAATGAAGTATAAATTTATTCAGAAAAGTATAGATTGGCTAGGCTTAGACTATGCTTTGTTGACGGTCATTATTATTGCGGTTTGGGGTGCTGTCGGAAATTATATGCTGCTATTTCTAGCGGGTCTTCAGAATATACCCGAGGATGTCTATGAAAGCTCAGCCATCGATGGGGCCAATAAGGTCCAACAATTCTGGTATATCACCGTACCTTTATTAGGTCCAGTCTTACAGATCATTACAATGCTAGCGATCATTAATGCACTTAAGGGATATGAGAGTATCATGGTACTAACCGCAGGGGGACCTGTGGGTAAGACAGATGTTATGTTCCTCTATGTGTATAAATTATTCTTCCCATTCGTTGGTACTGATGCTTCAGGTTCAATTCAAGAAATTGGCTACGGCAGTGCAGTAGCTTTCGTAACTGCGATAATCGTCGGTATCATTACGCTACTATACTTTTATATGTCCAAAAGAGCGAATAAGGTTTAGAAGGAGGGAACAGCATGAATACAGAGGTGCTTCCGAGACAGCGGAAAAAATTTGCTGTGTCTCATCTATCATCAAGTCTACTATTATGGATTTTTCTGATTATAACTGCATTTCTAACATTGTTCCCCGTTGCCGTTGCTATATTAGGCTCCTTCAAAACGAATATAGAGCTAACTGCAGGAGCAACCATATTCCCGAGTCAATGGCAGTTTGATAATTATGTGCAAGCATGGAAGCAAGCTAATTTCTCCACCTATACATGGAATAGCTTATTCATAAGTATTGCCACAACCGTAGGCACATTAATTGTAGCATCCATGGCCGCCTATGTTGTGAATCGACTGAGCTTTCCATTTAAAAAGCTTTATGTATCAATTCAAGCACTAACTTTGTTTATCTCTGTGGGCGCAGTTGTTCTAAGACCTCAATTTGAGCTCATGATTAAATTACACTTGCACACGTCTCTATGGGGTGTCATTCTTATCCTTATTAGCGCTCATGCCTTTACATTCTTCATTCTACTTGGATTTATGGAAGGTATTCCGAAGGAATTGGATGAGGCGGCACGTATTGATGGATGCTCTCTAGGAGCGACTTTCTGGAAAATAATCCTTCCGCTCTTGACCCCTGGTCTCGGTGTATCGGCGCTATTCGCCTTTAGAGGTGCGTGGAACGAGTACCTGCTTCCATTAGTATTCACAATGACGAATCCAGATTTGCAAACCTTAACAGTCGGCTTGTCTAATCTAAAATTTGGAGTATCTGCTGCGACTCAAACCCACTTTATGATGGCAGGTGCATGTTTATCTATTCTACCTATTCTCATCGTTTATATCTTCGCGAACAAATCGTTCATGCAGCTTACAGCAGGCTCACTTAAAGGTTAATAAACATATGCAAATGGAGGGACCATATATGAATAGATCTGCTTCTAGTTTTATTACCTCGAGTAGTGTTATGCACCGCAGTATCCATAATCCGATTCTTGATGCTGCGCGAGTTCCATATCCAACAGCGCTTGTATTCAATGCGGGAGTAACTAAGTTTAATGGTAAGTATGTGATGGTATTCCGAAATGATTATGGATCTCTTAGTGAACAGACGATTGAACCACATTCCACAACAGATTTAGGTATTGCATACAGTGAAGATGGTGTTCACTGGGAGGTAGGGCCCAAGCCCATCTTTAAGCTACATGACGAGGAAACCGTTCGTGCCTATGATCCTCGATTGACTGTAATAGATGGACGCTGTTACATGTGCTTTGCAGTTGATACGTTGCATGGAATCCGAGGTGGTATTGCCGTTACGGATGACTTTGAGCATTTTGAAATTCTGAGCTTGTCTTCCCCAGATCTTCGTAATATGGTGTTATTCCCCGAGAAGGTTGGCGGGAAGTATGTCCGTTTAGAAAGACCCTTTACTGTATACAGTCGAGGCGGCTTAGATCGCTTTGATACATGGATATCGGATTCGCCGGATATGAAGTATTGGGGTAATTCTGATCTACTCTTAGCCGTAGAGCAAGTTCCATTCGCGAATGATAAGATTGGTCCTGCTGCTCCTCCCGTCAAGACGAAGGAAGGCTGGCTTACGACCTTTCATGCTGTGGATTTAGACCTGAATAGAGGTAAGAATGGCTGGGAGCCAACCTGGAAGAAACGCTATACAGCCGGTATCATGCTACTAGATTTGAACAATCCCAAGAAAATTATTGGTATGTACAACGAGCCACTACTTGCTCCTGAGGCAAGCTATGAAACGGATGGTGGGTTCAGGAATAATGTGATTTTCCCTGGTGGGATGATTCTTGAGGATTCCGGAGAAGTGAAGATCTATTATGGTTCAGCGGATACAGTGGTGTGTCTAGCTACCGCACATGTGGATGAGCTTCTTCAATTATGCATAAATAATCGATAAAGAGGATTAATCGATGAATTTATTGAAGTATTAAATACTGACCTGAATAGTTGGACGTTAAGAACTTAACGTTTACTCATTCAGGTCGTTTGCATATCCGGCGCAAGTGGATTATTATTTGACTCTAGTAAATGAGGGGTTGAGAAACTAAGCAGAAGTTAGCAAAGTTTACAGCAATATTTGTATAATTGAGCTATAATGTATGAAAAACTAGGATGAGGTAGAATAGCATGTATATAGATTTGCTTAATAATCTTGCTGTAACCACTGCTTTTCTATTCATTGCTGGAAGACTAATTCAGAACCATCCTCTTGAGCTAACAAACCTTTCATTGAAGATCAAGTTATATATTGGAATTGGCTTTGGATCGTTAGGTATCCTATTAATGTTAAGCAGTATTCAGGTCACAGCTCACATGATTGTTGATTTAAGGCATTTGGCCATTATAAGTGCAGCGATTCTAGGAGGTCCTGTAGCATCGATTATTACTGGAATTATGATCGGGATTACTCGCTTTGTCATGATGGGGATATCCACAGCATCATTAGTTGCATCAATTATGGCGATCTCATTGGGGATAATTTTTGGTTATGGTTACATATTCAAGACTCGGTTTCGAAAAGTATACAAATATACCCTTATGAACATCTCATATGTCTTAATGAGCTCAATCATTATATACATAATGGTCAATGATTCTAGTGTTGCTTATCGCACCTTCGCGCACTATTGGGTAGTATCTCTTATTGGCGCTGTATTCACTTATTATGTAATCGAGTATATTCAAGCATCTAACGCAGATCATCAATCCATTCTTTATTATAAGCTAATGGCCGACAATTCGACGGACCTGATAGCAACTCATAAATTAGATGGAACTTTCAAATATGTTTCACCATCGAGTCGATATTTATTAGGCTATCATCCCGAAGAATTGATAGGCAAAAACCCATTTGATTTTTATCATCCTGACGATTTTTCGGCGATTCAGCAGTCTCACTCCAATGTAAGAGATACATCAAGTGATGATTTAATCGTGTATCGTTTTATGCATAAGGATGGCAATTATATCTGGTTAGAAACGACATTCAAGAGAATTAAACGTGTGACAAGTGAATCCGATGAGATTATAACTGCCTCAAGAGACATAACTGTGCGCATGCAAATAGAGGAAGAGCTACTGAAGGCGAATGATAAACTTCAACAAATATCAGTACTTGATGGGCTAACGGATATTCCGAATCGAAGAGGATTTGATCAACGGATTGAAGAAGAATGGCAGAGGGCATTGCGGAATGTCAGCACAATATCGTTAATCATGTTCGATGTAGACTACTTCAAGAGATATAACGACATGTACGGACATCACCTAGGTGATGAATGCCTGAAGAAAATCGCGAAAACTGCACAATCCACACTTAATCGACCTACTGATTATATGGCAAGATACGGTGGAGAGGAGTTTGCAGTTATTCTACCGGATACAGATCATGATGGAGCTACCCTAGTCGCTGAGCTTATTAGGCAAGCTGTTGAACGATTATCAATCCCTCATTCGAATTCGAAGATCATGCCTATTGTTTCAATAAGTGCAGGTGTAGCGACCATAGCGCCATCCAAAGAAACCAAATACCTGCAGCTCATTATATCCGCTGACGAAGCGCTCTATCGAGCGAAGCAGGAAGGTCGTAATCGAGTATTATAGAAGAGTAGACTGTCGTGTTCTCACCTTACTTCTATAATTTTCATATCGAAAGGGGCTAACCTAAAGTCAATTGACTTTAGGTTAGCCCCTTCTTTACATGACTATCCTCTTCTTCGTCCAGCTACTAAATTATAGATTAGCGATATCAAAGCAATTACAATAAGAATATGAATAAGATTTCCAGCGATTTCGAAGGTGAAGCCCAATATCCATAAAATTAGTATGACTACAAATATGCTCCATAACATGTTAAACACTCTCCTTTGTTTTGAATTCTATATGAACAGCAACTCATGTAGCCTATTAATCATATTATGATGATTCGAAACAAAAAACATAATATATTGACAATGATAATCATTATCACTAAAATGAAATAGAATTACACTATGGTCGATTAACGTAATTATGAGTTAAGGAGTTGAATTAGGTGATAGATGATTCACATACCATGCAAAATTGGTTTCTTTTCCACTTCTCTTCTATTAAGATTTATCAAGAGCATACATTGTTCGCGGCTATTATGGGCAAAGGGATTGTGCGTAAGCACCTGTTAGGTGATTGGGAGAATATATGTGAGGGTCTCCCTCTAGACATACATATTAATCGATTACATATCAGGTATGAGCATATATTTGCTTGCACGAATAAGGGTTTATTCAGGTTTGCTAATGAGTGTTGGAATGAAACTGAGCTGACATTTAGCTGCTATCAATATAAGGATACAGGTGCACACGGAATGGCAGCTACATCATATGGTCTGTGGTACAAGGATTCAGGATGCTGGAAGAAGGCAGCATATTCCCATAATGTCGTGTATGATTTTCTATACTTTCCACAATATATTATTCTGGCATTGGATTGCGGGATTGCCGTATATGACCGATATGTCAGCAAGTGGGCTGAATTCCAATTGGATACGGCAGTTACTAGCTTGGCCATCTATGAAGGTCATGTCATTGGAACTACCGAGCATGGTGAGTTATTGTATGGTGACAAGAAGGGCAGTTTCGAAAAAGTCAGATTTGAGAATATGTTCCTCTTCTCTGTTATTCGGAAGAATCGTGAGGTTTTTGCTTGTACCGACAGAGGTCTATATAAATTAACCTATATACAAGGAAGGATTACTTTATTTGCAATTAAGCTGGGTTTTCCTGTGACAGACATCGATGCTAATAACGATAGTCTATACCTGGCTACATTATTCGAGGGTGTTCATAAGATGGAGCGGCCTCTTGTATAAACCAAGATACTAAGAAACTTTGAGCTTAGCCATCACTTCATTGACAAAAAAGTAGCTTTCCCCTAAAATTAAATAACAACGTTGTTATGAGAGCGCTTTAAGGGGGCTGTACTCATTCGAAATAGAAGCTTATTAACCAAAATGATTTTATTCGGATGTGTGCTGAGTATTCTACCCGTAGTATTCGTAGGGTCTTTCTCATATATACAATCATCGAAGCAGGTACAGGAGCAAGTCAATCACGCTGAGATACAATTTATTAAGCAGCTTAACTCGAATATTGAACAAATCTTAATTACTGTTAATCATACATTGACGAATTTATTGGATTCGACGGTTATGGACAATGCGTTAGAAAACCCATTAGATGCTTCGGATTTTCAACTGTACAATAATCTTAGAAGTGAAATTGGTCATCTTCAGTCCTTCGACACCATGGTCGAGGACGTAATTATTATGAATCTACGACAAGACTGGCTGATTAAAAACTCTGGCATCGGACGATTGACTGAACATCCGGATCAGGAGGAGTTCTTATCCTACTTGGATATGAAACAGAACTCATCATGGGTTTTATTGGAGAATGGGGATTTCTCAGATTCTATATCAAGTGGAAGCTGTCCTTATACGATTAGTTTAGTGAAGAAGATGCCTATTGTTAAGTCCGGTAAGTATGGACTTGCCTTCGCGAACATACCTGCTTGCAATCTCTCTGACATGATTAACAATGAACGGGAAGCCGAAGAAGTAATGATTATTAATGAAAACCAGCAGCTGGTTTTTCATCGCGAATCCGCTATGATTGGAACATCCTTATCTGATCATCCGGTATTTGATTCACAATTTGAATTTTCCGATTCCTCCGGACAAATTCATATGGAATTCGATAACCGCCCATATACCGTGACCTATTATAAATCCAGCTTTAACAATTGGATTTATTTGTCTGTCATCTCTATTGATCATCTGACGAAGGAATCCAAGAAAATTGGTTGGTTTACTCTAATTATTAGCCTGTCTATCATATTGATATCGTTCATATTTGTGTGGATGACGACCAAGCGACTATACTCTCCAGTTAATAAGCTTGTAAAATCTATAAGAGGAAGCGACTCGGAGCAGCAAGAAAGACCGAAGAATGAAGTACAGGTCATTGAAGATCATATCAAGCATTTATTCTCTTCAAAATCAAAGCTTGAGCATGAGGTTCGAGATCATCTACAACAGATTCGTTCATTATTCCTCAATCGATTGTTTATTGGAAATTTAAGACGAGCTGAAATTGATGAGAAGATGAATTATTTTGAACTCGATCGGCATTCTAAGAATTGGAAGCATATGACGGTATTAACGTTGCAGGTTGATACATTGGATAATACACGTTATGAATTAAAGGATTTGGAGCTTTTATTGTTTGCTGTTTCTAATATTGTAGAAGAAGAAATTGCTGTAAGTTATCGCTTCCCTACAGTTTGGTTTGATCGAACATTAGTTATATTAGTCGGCTCTGAAGATGAGGACGTAGATCAGGTTAATAGTGATATTTACAAATTAACGGAGACTTTAAAGACCCTTGTCGAACGTTATTTGGACCTCTCTGTAAGCATTGGTATCAGCCTTCACTTTCAGGAAATTAAGCAAGCCTCAAGAGCCTATAATGAAGGATTAGAAGCGCTTAAGCATAGGATCAAGCTAGGAAAAAGTGTAATTATTCCTTTCAGCAGTATAAATTCTGGAAAACCATCGGTCATATATGAATACCCTGGACGTACTGAATTAGAATTAATCGATGCGATCAAAATCGGGGATCAAGAGGATTCCTTAAAGTATCTGCGAATCTGGATGGAGATCGCAATTAATAAGATGCAATCACCTAGTGGATATCAAATTTCTCTGATGCGTCTTATGAACAATTTATTAATTGTAAAGCAAGAAGCGGGAATCAGCTTTCAGCAGATCGGTGCTCACGAGGCTTCGCTCTATGAAGAGCTATTAGCCCTTCATATGAGTGAGGAGATTGAAGAATGGTTCAAAGAGAGGTTAATAAGTCCACTAATCAGGATATTCAGTGATCGTCGAGATTCACAATACCGAAATTTATCCGAGGAAATCATTGATATGATTGAAAATCACTTTGATTCAGATTTCACCTTGGAGGATTGCGCGGCGAAGCTTCACTATAATGCGAATTACTTGGGTAACGTTTTTAAGAAAGAAACAAATTATAGCTTTAGTGAATACCTGTCCAACTATCGTTCACAAATGGCTAAGCAATGGCTAATGGAGACGGATATGACGATAAAAGAAATTGCGGATCGATTAAGATACAATAACTCGCAAAATTTCATTAGATCATTTAGAAAGCAAGAAGGCATGACACCAGGTCAATATCGCATCATGAAAAGACAATAGATCGTCCCAAACTAGTGGAGGGCCTTGTGATGAAAAAGACAATTAATCCATATAAATTATGCTTTCTAACTATCGCGTTGCTTCTATTGGTGGGCTGTGCTAAGAGTAACTTAAATGATCAGAAAGCGGATAGATTCGAGCTTACCATAATGGCCAATCTCCATACGAAGGAGGTACCAGATCCGAAAATTGAAATGATCCTAGAGGACATAACAAACACGACAATAAATATCGAATGGGTACCCGATGGACATTATGAAGAAAAGCTAAGAACGGTATTGGCAATGGGGACGCTGCCTCAAGCCATATTCCTGAAAAATCAAAGCTCTTTGGGCATGTTCAAGGATGCCATTCGCGACGATCAATTCTGGGAGGTTGGACCCTATCTGGCAGAATTTGAGAACCTGAAAAAATTGAAAACGGATATTCTACAGAATACCTCGGTGGATGGGAGAATCTATTCCCTTTATCAAGGGAGGGCATTATCACGGCAAGGTGTAATCTATCGTAAAGACTGGGCGGACAACTTGGGCCTCTCTGCACCAAGGACGACAGAGGATTTGTTCGAGATGGCCCAACAATTTACGGACAATGACCCCGATCAGAATGGAGTCGATAACACCATTGGGCTAGCTGACAGAAGCGACCTTGTTTACGGAGCTTTTAAAACGGTTTCCTCTTACTTTGAGACCCCTAACAATTGGGGTGTGAAGAATGGACAGCTGCTGCCTGAATTTATGTTTGAAGAATATATGAATACCATGGACTTCTTCCATAAGCTATATCAGAACGGCTACCTTAATCACGATTTTCCAGTTGCAAGTAAGACCAATCAATTGGCCTTGATTAAGAATGGTACAGCAGGTATATATATTGGTTCAATGAGTGATGTGAATTCATTGTATTATGATGCAGTCGAATTGAATCCGGAAGTTGAATTTGCAGTAACGAACCGCATCATTAAACCTAATGGCAAGGAAGGTATATGGTCCATTCCAGGCTATGGTACCGTTGTGCTATTCCCGAAAACCGCAATAAAGGATGAAGATGAACTCAGAATGGTATTATCCTTCTTTGATAAATTGATGTCACCCGAGGCTTCAAACATGATTACTTGGGGGATTGAGGGCGTGCATTATCAGGTTTCCCCAGAGCAACGGGCAGACATCTCAATTACAAGCAATGTTGTCAAGGATCGTGAGGTAAAGCCATACGAGGCATTAGAAATTGGTGAACCAGAAACTAACGGAAGATATGAAGGCAGTTTCGATTACAAAGTCAAAGAGATCGCGGATGAGTTAGTTAAGGATAATGAGCAGATGTTAATTGATGATCCGACGGCACCTCTTGATTCACAAACGAATAATGAAAAAGGTCTTGAATTAATGAAGATCATTGATGATGCAACGTATTTATATATTCTTGGTGGCATAGATAAAGCAGGATTTGAACAAGCCATTGAAAGCTGGCGGAAGCAAGGTGGGGAGCAGGTAATCAAGG
This sequence comes from Caryophanales bacterium UBA4045, assembly GCA_002383695.1. GTDB lineage: Bacteria > Bacillota > Bacilli > Paenibacillales > UBA4045 > UBA4045. The sequence continues at coordinate 114,644 of DFZX01000003.1, read as the reverse complement.
AATTTAATGCTGCATGGATCAATAAGCAGTAATCATGGTGTGCATATAAACAATCATTTCATTAGATATCCCCACTACATCTAGGCGTAGTGGGGATATGATTATTTACCGCACTAATTTTTACGGGGTATCTTGTAGAAGTACTCAATATTCAGCAACTCGCATTGAGAGCTAGACGCGTTGCTAAATATCAAATAAAAATTGGAGGTCGGGCAAATGATTAAAGCAAAGAAGTTGATTGCATTGATGTGTGTTTTTGTTCTGGTTGTCGGAATGCTGGCAGCATGCGGTAACAATACGAGTAGTAACAATAACGTAAATGAAACTAAAGGGGATAACACAAAACCTGTCGTTGAAGACAAGACTGAGGTACCAGCTGAACCTTTTGATCTCACTATTATGGCTAATCTTCATTCACCAGAGGTTCCATCAGATAAGGTAGAAAAGCTGATAGAGGAAATTACGAATACGAATTTAACGATTCAATGGGTGCCAGATGGTAACTATGATGAGAAGTTAAATACATCCTTTGCAACAGGCACAATGCCACAAGCTACTTATCTTAGAAACATCAATTCATTCGGTATGTTCAAGGATGCCATCCGTAATGATCAATTCTGGGAGGTTGGTCCTCTACTTGCCGATTATGAAAATTTAAGTAAGCTGAAGCCTGATGTATTGAAGAATACTTCGGTAGATGGGAAAATTTATTCCATCTATCAAGGTAGACCATTATCTCGTCAGGGCTTGATCTATCGTAAGGATTGGGCAGACCATCTAGGTCTTGCAGCCCCTACGACAACTGAAGAAGTATTAGAAATGGCTAAGCAATTTACTGTAGGGGATCCAGATCAGAACGGGAAGAACGATACAATCGGTTTAGCAGACCGTTCAGATTTAGTCTATGGTGCTTTCAAAACGATTTCCTCTTGGTTCGGAACGCCCAACAACTGGGGTGAGAAGGATGGACAGCTTCAGCCAGAATTTATGTTCCAAGAATATTTCGACACGATGGACTTCATGAAAACCTTGCATAGTAACAAATATATGAATCAAGATTTCCCGGTGGCTAGTAAAACTGACCAGCAAGCAATGTTTAAGAATGGCACAGCGGGTATGTATATTGGTTCCATGGCTGATGTTCTGAGCTTGCATAAGGATGCAATTGTATTAAATCCAAATCTTGTATATGACGTTCAGAACCGGATTGCAGCACCAGGTAAAGAGAATGGTGTATGGTCCATTCCTGGTTACGGTACTGTAGTTCTATTCCCTAAATCCACAGTTAAGGATGAAGCGGAATTGAAGCAAATCTTGAGCTTCTTCGATCACTTTATGTCTCCAGAAGTAGCGAACTTAGTGAATTGGGGCGTAGAAGGCGAGCATTATAAGGTTAGTGCAGATGGCAAATTCGCGGATATTACTGGATTCGATCCAGATGTTAAGAATAGAGATGTTCAGGCGTATCTAGCACTAGAGATCGGTGAGCCAAGCACCAATGGAAGATACAATGGTATTTATAATTATGATACAAAGGGAAAAGCTGAAGAGCTGATTCTGGATAATGATAAGATCCTCATCCATGATCCAACCGCACCTTTAGAGTCAATCACGTATACCGAGAACGGAGCGGCGATTTATAAGCTTATCCAAGATGCCACCTATCAATATATGCTAGGCAGCATTGATAAAGCAGGCTTTGAGGCTGCAGTCGAAAACTGGAAAAAGCAAGGTGGAACAAAAATAATCGAAGAGTTTAACGCTTCATTGGCAAAATCGAAATAAGTTACCACACCTAATATATCTTACATGATTAGAGGGGCTGTTGTTGAAACAGCCCCCCTTCTTTAAGTAGCTTTGCCCAATATCTCAGCTGAAAGGAAGAAGTGTTATGAACGATAAAGTTGTTGGGAATTTGTTGATGACCAAGTCAAAGAGACGCTCAGAGCTTTTTAGAGAAATCAAAAAAAATCAACTTATCTACCTAATGATCTTACCCGGACTACTATATTTTATCATATATAAATATTTTCCAATGTATGGATTAATCATAGCTTTTCAAGATTACAAGCCATACTTAGGTATAACTGGAAGCCCGTGGGTTGGTTTAGAGCATTTTAACCGTTTGTTTACAGACCCTATGTTCTGGACGATATTCAAAAATACACTTGTATTATTCGCAATGAATTTACTTATATTCTTCCCCATTCCAATTATTCTAGCATTGATGTTAAATGAAGTGCGTGTTAACAAGTTTAAGAGGACCGTCCAAACCCTAATATACATTCCGCATTTCATGTCCTGGGTAATCATCGTTTCAATTGGTTACGTCATGCTGTCCATGGATGGCGGGATTATTAACGAATTACTAAGAATGTTTGGATTTGAAAAAATCAACTTCCTGTTAAATGATTCATGGTTTCGACCTATGTACATCTTACAGGTGATATGGAGAGAAATGGGCTGGGGCACAATCATTTATCTGGCTGCTATGTCAGCAGTAGATCCCGGGATGTATGAGGCAGCAAGAATAGACGGGGCGTCTCGCCTTCGTCAAGCATGGCACATTACGCTACCATCGATTCGCAGTGTAATTGTTGTTCTGGTTATATTGAAAATCGGTGATGTTCTAGAGCTAGGATTTGAGCACGTCTATCTCTTACTAAACGCAATGAATCGTAATGTCGCAGAAATCTTCGATACGTATGTGTATACCGTTGGTTTAAGGCAAGGACAATTTAGCTATAGCACGGCCGTTGGATTCTTCAAATCCTTCATCGGACTAATTCTCGTTATATTTGCCAATTGGTTATCTAAGAAAGCTGGAGAAGAAGGTATATTCTAATCAGAAGGAGGAAGCATGATGGTTCATGATAAAACTTTAGGAAGTAGAATTTTTGATATTTTCAACTATAGTCTGCTTGGGCTTATCGCAATAATAACCATTTTACCTTTTATTCATGTTGTCGGAGGCTCGTTTACGACATCAGCTGAGCTCTCAGCAAGAAGCTTTGTACTGATACCTACAGATTGGAGCATGGCTGCGTATCGCTATATCTTCTCAACAGATACCATATTTCGTGCATTAGGTGTGTCTATCTTGGTGACTGTGGGCGGTACTTTGTTCAGTATGCTGTTGACAGCCTTGATGGCATACGGACTTTCCCGTCGCAGCTTACCAGGAAGAAAGTATATGATGTTTGCGGTAATCTTCACGATGCTATTCAATGGCGGCATGATCCCAACCTTCCTGATCGTGCAATACACCGGACTTCTAGATTCGTTATTAGCGCTAGTAGTACCGGTTACGATTAACGTATTTAACATGATTATTCTAAAAAGCTTCTTTCAAAACCTGCCTGAGGGCTTGGAGGAATCAGCTAAGATCGATGGCTGTAATGATCTCGGTATTTTCTTTAGAATCGTTATTCCATTGTCGATGCCGGCGATTGCTACGATCTCACTATTCTACGCAGTAACGTATTGGAATACTTACCTACATGCAATTCTATATTTGAATGATGCAGGCAAATGGCCGATACAAGTGCTCTTACGACAAATTGTAGTTTTAGCTACGGGTATGAATTATGATAGCGCTGATTTTACTGAGGCAGCTCCACCGGACCAGGCCGTTAAGATGGCTGTTATTGTTGTTGCAACGCTTCCGGTTCTTATGGTTTATCCGTTCTTGCAGAAGTACTTTGCTAAAGGTGCACTGGTAGGATCGATTAAAGGCTAATAAAAGGTGGGTGGAATATGAGACAGCTTTTAGGTAAGATGGATGATTTGTTTGAAGGTTTTTTTCCTTGGCTTGCGGGACAATATGAGCCGCAGTCTGGAGGCTTTTATTATGCCCAAAGCTCCATTCATGATAAAGCATTCATACCAGACATTGAATCCTCAGCCCAGTCTTTAAACATTATCGAGCGGCAACAGCTGCTTCATACGATGCCTGAGAAGATGAGAAGTGAAATGGCGCATTTTTTCCAGCGCAAGCAGAATCCACAGACAGGGTACTTTGTAGACGCCCATCCAGCCATGATCAAGGATGAAGTGATGGTTCATAGAGCGATTAATTATTCTACAGGCTCCCTGAAGAAGCTTGGTAGTGAAGCCTTATATCCCCTCCCATTTGTTGCGAAGAGTGCACCGGATTATGTGCGAACACCGGAAAGCTACTTAGCCAAATGGAGAAGTATAGATCTGAGCAATAGCTGGAGAGGCTGTGACCGACTAGCGACCTCTTGCACGTATATTGGTCAGATGCCGGAGATAGATCGAGAACCATTCCTGCAAGAAGCAGTGGAATTCCTAGAGAGTATACAAGATCCTGAAACAGGCTTGTGGGGTGCAGGGAGCTTATATGTACGGATATCGGGAACATTCAAGCTGCATACGTTTTACAGTGGTTTTGGTATTCCAATGCCCAATACCGATTTAATATACAAGAGTGTGCTGCACTGCTTAAGGAATGAACAAGCAACTGATATGTGCTATATTCGCAATCCAATTGATCTATTATCTTATATTCAGGCTCCGCTTACACCAAACGAAATAACAGAAATTTTAGCGATTACAACCGAGAATATGACAAGGCTAAAGAGAGCGGACGGTGGTTTCTCACGCGAAATCGAGAATTCGCCTCCGGCCCCCAATGTAGCTCAGGTTAAGAAGGGGGATTATTATCCCGATATGCCCGAGCCGGTAGCTTTAAGTCAAGGGCTTTACGAAGGAGATCTCAATGCTAGCACACAGGCGACCTTAATTCGTCGTCAAGCTTACCGTTTAGCCGGATGTATGGAGGAGCCATTAAAGGGTTCAAGTGAATTTTATGAAAATATCATTTGATATGCCTAACAAAAAGCAACTATCCAATCAAGCCATTATCACGCTTGTAAATCATACGGTTTTTCAATTTGGAAATTCTTTATCTTTAATCTTTGTTAATTTATATTTGTGGCGTCTGACAGAAAGCTTAATGATCAATGGACTGTTTAATTTAATTTCATTGTTATCTGCTCCATTCGCCACTATTATTATTGGGAAAATTGCTAAACAAAGAGACCGATTAACGGCTTATCGGTATGGGATATTTTTGACTGCTTTTTTTTATTTGTGCATCATCATGACCCAAGAACATATTGTTACTTATTTTTATTTGTTTGCTTTTCTAAAAGGGATTTCAACCGCGTTTTATTGGTTAGGATATTTCACGATTATGTATGATGTATCTAACAACGATAATCGTCATCGTTATCTAGGCTGGAATCTTATACTTACGAATACTGCCAACCTTGTAGGTCCGGCAGCGGCAGGCTTAATTATTATTAAATATACGGATTTAAGCGGTTATCTGATTGTATTCTCACTTGCCTTCGTCATGTTTTTTATATCGACACTAGGTAGTCTTAAGATGAAGAAATCAGAGATGCACCACCGTGAATATTACATGAAGTATGTACCGCTAATGCTTCGGAAGAACCCGCAATTTACTAAAACCTTAATAGGCTGGCTGATTGTAGGTTTGCCACAGGGGATACTTATGTATGTTCCACACATATTACTTTTCACTGTATTTCCGAATGAGGGATTTGTAGGGAATATGAATATGGTTTTCTTTGGGATATCTATTATTGCGAGCTATATGATATCGCGATGGGCCCATTTAGATTCAACCCGATTGTATTTATGGATAGCGGCTTTGGGATTCTCCTTCTCTTCCTTCTTCTTATTATGGGAGATTTCAGTTAGCTCCGTCATCATATTTATGTCAATCAATTCGTTATTCAAACCACTGCAAGCCAATGCCTACGCTGCCCATTATTATCAATGGATCGGAAGGCTTCCTCTGAAAAAGCACTTTCGAGTGGAATCCATTGTTCTCAGAGAAACGATTATCAACATCGGAAGAGCACTAGGGGTGTTGATTTTTATGGTTTGTGCAAGAGGTCTCGATGCTGTGATTATGCCGTGGATTGTGGTATTTGTGATGCTGCTTCAGTTACTTATACCTGTATTAACGAAAGAAGAATAATGACGAGGAGTGAAAATGATGACAACCTTTCAAAATCCGATCTTAAAAGGGAATTATGCAGATCCTTCAATTATTCGAGTCGGATCTGATTATTATATGGTGAATACATCCTATAAGTATTTGCCAGGATTAATCGTTTGGCATTCATGTGATCTAATAAATTGGGAGCCGATTAGCAGTGCTCTTAAGCAGTATGTTGGCGATGTATGGGCTCCTGATTTTGTCTACTTCAAAGAGAAGTACTACATTTATTTCCCAGCTAATCGTACCAATTGGGTAGTGGTTGCAGATGATCCGCGAGGTCCATGGAGCGAGCCTGTGGATCTGCAGATGACGCTTATTGATCCGGGTCATGTCGTGGGTCCTGATGGACTTCGTTATCTACATCTATCCGATGGTAAGATGGCTCAGCTTGCTGATGATGGTTTAAGTGTTGTAGGTGAGGTCCGTCATGTATTCGACCCATGGGAATATCCAGATGACTGGGAGGTTGAAGCCTTTAGTTTAGAGGGACCTAAATTAACGCTCCACAATGGATACTATTATCTAACGATAGCGGAAGGAGGCACATCGGGTCCGCCAACGAGTCACATGGCGGCATGCTCAAGATCCAGAACACCATGGGGACCGTGGGAGCATTCCCCGCACAATCCGATTATACGTACGAAATCGAAGGAAGAGCGATGGTGGTCAATCGGACATGGATCTCTTATTGACACACCTGAGGGTAATTGGTGGATGATTTTCCATGGTTATGACAACAGCTTTCATACAACCGGACGTCATACCTTATTACTCCCGATAGAATGGACAGAGGATGGCTGGTACAAGGTTCCAGACGGGGTTAGCGCTGAACAGGCTTTACTGAAACCACCAGGGAAAGTGCTACAGCATGGTTTTCCAACCACAGATTATTTTGCAGGAAATACAATTGGTGATCATTGGCAGCTATTCGGTGAGATGCCTGAACAGCGTTTCCATCAAGAGGATGGAGCTTTACATGTAGCAGGAAGCGAGGATGGGAGGATTGCTCCACTTCTCTATATGGTTGGAGACCGCGCTTACGAGGCGGATATTGAAGTGTTGGTAGAGGGAGAAGCTGAAGCGAGACTCATGCTTTATTATAGTGATACGGCTTATTTTGGAGTTGGAGTAAATCAAGGGGGAGTTCGTTTCTATAGAACCTTTAAAAATTATCGCAGTGAGCCATATGAAGGCACAAGCCTCCAGCTTCGGGTTCGGAATGATCATAATATTGTAACCTTTTACTATAAGGAGCAGCATGGAGAGTGGAAGAAGTATGATAAGGTCACAGATGCATCGGGCTTTCACCACAACACATTCGGTTTGTTCTTAAGCCTTCGTATTGGCTTGGATGCGGTAGGTAAGGGATCGGTTACGTATAAGAGCTTTCAATACCGTACGTTGTAAAAGGGAGACGCAGTCTCTCATGTAATAATTCAGGCCATATCATGTAAGGAGGATTGATTTATATGTCTAAGGAAAACCCTTGGTCTATCAAAACGGTTAATTCCTTCATTGAACAATATCCATTACTAAAGGATCATCCATATTTAAGCGACAGATGGCATTATGAGAATGGTTGTATACTAAAGGCAATTGCAGAAGTATATGAGTTTACTGGTAGTCAGGAATATTATAAGTATATAAAGAGGAATATGGATACGTATGTCGGGGAGGACGGAACGATCAAAGGTTATATGATCGAAGAATATAACCTGGATCAGATTAATCAGGGCAAGCTGCTCCTGTTCTTATATCGTCATACACAGGATTACAAATATATTAAGGCAGCTCGGGTGCTGGTGACACAGCTCAAGGGGCATCCGCGAACGAGCGAGGGCGGGTTCTGGCATAAGAAAATTTATCCTTATCAGATGTGGTTGGATGGTTTATATATGGCTTCACCCTTCTTGGCTGAATATGCGGAGCTAGAGCTAAAGCCTTTACTCTTCGACGATGTTGCCGCTCAATTGATCCTTGTAGAAAAGCATACAAGAAATGCACAAACGGGCTTACTCTATCATGGTTGGGATGAAAGCAAGGAGCAGGAGTGGGCGAATGCGGACCATGGATGCTCACCTCATGTGTGGGGCAGAGCGATCGGTTGGTACTGTATGGCAGTTGTGGATGTCTTAGATTATCTGCCAATCGATCATAAGCATAGAGGGCAGATTATTGGCATCTTCGAACGTCTGTACAAAGCTCTAGTACGAATTCAGGATGAGAAAACTGGATTATGGTGCCAAGTGATGGGTGAAGAGGGTAGAACGGGTAACTATCTGGAGGCAACTGGTTCGGCCATGATCGTATATGCCGGAGCTAAAGGGCTGAACAAAGGTTATCTAAGCCCAGGGTATCGGGGATCTGTTGAAAGAGGCTATCAAGGGATATTAGAGCAATGGGTGGAAGTGGATGAGCATGGCCATGTTCATCTCCATCAGAACAACAAAGGGGCTGGGCTTGGTGGATCTCCATATCGCGATGGCTCTTACACCTATTATATTGGTGAGCAGGTCGTAAGCGATGATCCAAAGGGCTTAGCGCCTTTTATCTTAGCCTGTGTTGAGACGGAGAAGGCTGGACGTTCATAACACAGACCATTTAGAGATTTGAATGTAACACGGGTACAATATGCGTTGATTTCCGAATGATAATTTCCGGCTCGAGAATCATGCTGATTGGAGCTTCCTTGCCTTCGCCAATATCAAGCAGTACCTGGGTAATCGTATCAGCGATCATGGATACTGGAACACCAACAGCTGTCATTGGAATGTCGAGCTCGGCCATTTGTGGAATATGATCATAGCTAACGATGGACAAGGCAATGGGAACATCGATGGACAGCTCCTTGGCGGCCTTCAAGATGCCCCGGGTCAGATCATAGCTTCCACTTATGATAGCGGTTGGACATTGGTTTCCAGTCAATAATAATTTTGCAGCAGAGTAACCATCATATGAATCCATATTGTCTGTAGAAATCACCGTATGCTCCCAATCATGCATATCAAATTGCCGTGAGCTTTCTATAAAGGAGATCACCTTCTGCTCTTGAAAATGATCATTGGTGGCTAGCTTCCCAATATAAGATATACGTAGATGTCCAAGCTCCTTTAGGTGATTGTAGGCTAATTCAATAGCTCTCTTACGATTCGTATCTATGGTTGGATAGGATGTATTCCCGTATATGCCATAGAACAGAATAGGTACATTAGAAGTGATTGTGGAACGGTCGAAAAGGGACTGCTGATCATCGAAAACCAAGATAGCATCGACTACAAAACGATTAAATGTGTCCACTGCTGCGCCCATCTGATTAATTGAGAGCAACGTTGTATAGGAATGTGCCTCAAGCTTCGCATTAATATTCGTAATCAGTACAGAATGAGTTACTCGTTCTATGGAAGGCCAAACGATGCCAATGCTATATGTTTTCTTGGAAACGAGTCTTCTCGCTGCATGATTAGGGAGATAGCTCATTTCGCCTGCAATCTGAAGGATTCGTTTCTTCGTATGCTCCGTAACTAAGGGACTATTTCTTAATGCTTTAGATACGGTAGAAAAGCTAACCCCTGCTTCTTTGGCAATGTCTTTAATAGTAGCTGTCATTTCACATCCCCTAACAACGTTGTTATTTCCAATTATCATACCACATTACAATGGAGAAATGTACGATGAACACACCAGCAACCCCGATAGAATGGGCAAAATCTGCATGTGACTCACTGATAAATCGATTCAAGCCGAATGAGCTCCGGTGAGTGAGAATGATCTGCATGGTGTTGGTGCATTCGTGCTTGCTTGTGTTGAGCTGGATAAAATTTTATAAAAGTACCCCCATATAATCCCATTATCATCCGAACCTTATTAGTGAGTAATACAAAATCATTAAATAGGGAGAGATAATTATGAGAAAATGGATAGTGGTACCATCAATAGTTGCTTTGTTATTCGCAGGCAATACGGCAATGGCTAAGAAAGTAGACGTGAATCAGAGCAGCACGAATTCGCTGGAGGTACAAGCTGAAGTTTGCGGAAAAATTCCGCCAGGCCTTCTGAATGCATTGAAGAAGGTAAAAAACCCGAAGGCAAAAGCTTCCATTCAGAAGAATGTTGATAAGCACATGCTTAAGTGTGAGGATGCTGAACATGCGAAGACTGACGAACAGATTGTATCGGCAGTAAAAGCAGCGTTACAAGTTAAATATAGTGGCACTGATTCTGCACAAAGTGTAACTAGCCCACTTCAACTATCAACAACAGGAACGAAGGGCACGACTATTGCCTGGAGCTCGAACAAGCCTAACGTGATTTCCAATAATGGATTAACAGTTGTTCGTCCTGCATCTGTGGATGAGGTTGTTGTGCTAACAGCAACGATTACTCTTAATGAAGTGTCTGTTACGAAAAGCTTTACAGTGACAGTTAAAGCAGCATCCACGAGCTTAACGGATATTCAGAAAGTCGCGGCAGACAAAGCTGCTCTTGAAATTAAGTTTACAGGAACAGATACGATCAACCATGTAACTGCAGCACTTGCAGCCCTCCCGTCTACCGGAACGAATGGTTCAACGGTATTCTGGTTATCAGGAAATCCTGCAGTAATTTCTAATGATGGTAAGACGGTTGTCCGTCCTGCTGCAGGTGATGGCGATGCTGTCGTATTAATGATTGCTATAATCGCTTCTAACGACAGTTCAGACACCAAGGTATTTCATCTAACAGTGAAACAACAATTGACAGATACACAGAAGGTAGCTGCCGATAAGACAGCATTGGATATTAACTTCGGTGGATCTGATACATTAAATCGAGTAACTCGTCCGGTAGATCAATTAGCCGCAACTGGTGAGAACGGATCACTAATTACCTGGATATCTAGTTTCCCAGCGGTTGTTTCACATGATGGTAAAACCATTGTTCGTCCCGCTGTAGATACAGCTGATGTAACGGTAGTAATGACTGCGCTAATTACTAGTAATGGAATAACAGATACGAAGTCGTTTACATTGACAGTAAAGAAAGAATTCACAACGCTTGAGAAGCTAGCATCGGATAAATCCGATCTTGCCATAACGTATGGCACAGCTGATTCTGCTACAAAAGTTACCAAATCCCTAACACTACCGACAAGCTTATATTATGGTAGCACAGTAGTGTGGGCTTCTAACAACACAGCCGTTATCGCGAATAATGGTACATTAGTAAGTCGTCCTGCTGTAGGTACTGGTGACGTAACAGTAACGCTGACAGCATACATTAGCAACAATGGGATTGCTGATTCAAGATCGTTCCAAGTGATTGTTAAACAGCTACCTTAATTACAAGTTAAAGAAAAAGCTCACACCAGTGGATGTAAATCTACGGGTGTGAGCTTTTTTAAGGTATAGGTCAATAATTCGATTAACGCAATGAGAATGGACTAAATTTCTCCCGATAGAGTGGAAGGGTTGAAGTGTTTTAGTCTATTTTCGTTTCATTAAATGGAGTGATCGAGGTCGACCGATGGTTGATTGGTCGGTGTAACCCATGATTCAACAAAGAAAAGTACCGTTCGGACCTCCGAACGGTACTTCAGATGTTTGTCTATATCTTTAAGGAATCCAAGTGGGCTCTTAACCTTTAGTTCCAGCGGCAGTGGGTACGGACTCCGGAGAAGTTAGCTTGTCGTAGAAATCAACATACTTATCGCGATCAGCAGAGTTGCGTAGAGCCATCGCAATGCGAGGATGCTCATTCAGGATGCCCGATAAAGCATAAGGAATGTTGTAGCCCCACTCCCAATTCTCTCTGATCTTGAGCATATGTCTCTCGATCATATCAAGGATTGGACGCATCTCGTAACGCTTGTCCTTCAATGAAGCAACCAATAATTCAGTATGACAATTACCAGCTGCACGGCCCATACCGTATACGGAGGAATCCAAGAAGGATACGCCATGATTAGCCGCTTCTAACGTATTAGCCAAGGCAAGCTGCATATTGTTGTGGGTATGAACACCTAATGTTTTCTCAGGTAAATGCTCTCTGAACAAGGAAACTAGGTAGCCGATATTGTTAGGAGTAATACTACCGAAGGAGTCAACAATATATACGACATCGATAGGTGACTTGTTGATTTCCTTCAAGGATTCAACTAGATCCTTTTCAAGCACATGCGATAGGGCCATAATGTTAATACTTGTTTCATAGCCTTTCGCATTAAATTTCTTGGCAAGATCAATTCCTTTGCCTACATCACTTACATAACAAGCAACACGGATAAGATCAAGCAAGCTGTCTTCTCTAGAGAGAATGTCGTCCTCGTCTACACGACCAATATCAACTAAAGCGGATAGCTTCGTAAAATCCTTGTTGGTAATTACGGACTTTAAGTATTCGTCATCCAAGAATCGCCATGGACCTGCATTACCTTTAAGAAGCTTAGGAGAATTCTTGTATCCGACTTCCATATATTCTACACCTGCTGTATTCAGAGCCGTATATAGCTCTGCTACAAATTCAGGAGTGAAATCCCAATCGTTAACTAGACCTCCGTCACGAATCGTACAATCTACAATTTTATTCTCTACTGTCATGATATGTGCTCCTTTAGAATATTTTTTTGCAATAGCATTACTTTGCTGCTTCTATGCTTTTGTGCTTTTATGCGTGAAAGCGATATTGCTATAATACTATGACTGCTTACTGACTGTCAATATGAGGTTTCAAGAATGTGGTTTTTTTCTACCCTCATTCTACGTATCTTCTCTTTACTCATTATACTACTTACCTATAGAATAAGAATATATACAGACGTACACAGTAATTGCAAGGAAGATGGAACTAATTATGGAGGTCCGAAGTATGAGGATAAGGCAAGGATGGATAGTTATTCTGATCCTTACATTCGTATTATCGAGCTGTAGTAGCAGTCTTGAGATTGATGGGCAGAATAACCTCGAACAATCAAAGCCCAGAGATCAGATTAAGCTGTCTGTTATGCACAATTGGGTAGGTCAGGATGGTAAGTCAATTGCCATGCGTCGTATTCTCGATGAGTTCAGAGCCGCACACCCCGAGGTACTGCTTCAAGATGAAGGCTTAGTAACTGAAGGTATGAAGACGAGATTACGTACTTTAGCAGCTGCTGATGAGATGCCAGACTTATTCGTGATGTGGCCGGATGCGATGACGAAGGATTTGGTGCAAGGCGATTTGATTCAACCCATCGATGACTTCTTGAATAGTAAGCCCGAGTGGAGAGATAACTTTCTTCCTAAGTCATTTAATGAATTTACCGTTGATGGGCATATTTATACAGCTCCGATGAATCTCGCTCCCACCTCTATTCTTTATTATAACCAGACATTATTCGATCAATATGATGTAAAGGTCCCTACGACATGGGATGAGCTAATGCATGTGATCGAGGTATTCAATGACAATCAGATCATTCCTATTGCGCTTGGTGCCAAGTCGGATTGGTTAATTCAATCGACCATATTCAGCACATTGACAGATCGATTAACAGGCTCAGAATGGCTGTTAAAGGCTATAAATCAGGATGGTGCTACCTTCCTAGATCGAGAATTTATTGATGCGCTGCAGTTCATGAAGGACTTCTTCCGAACAGGTGCCTTTCAGAATAATGCACTGAGAATTGATGATAATCAGATGATGGATCTTTACTTTCAAGGTAAAGCAGCAATGTTCATTAATGGAGGATGGGCAACATCGAATATCGTGCTGAATGCTCCGAAACAGGTCCTTGATCATACCCATATTACGATTCTACCTTCAATCGAAGGAGGTAAGGGTAAAGCCAATTCGACCTCAGGTGTGGTTGGAACTGGCATGGGAATGAGTAAGAAACTGACTGGAATTCGCAAAGAAGCTGCAGAGCAGCTATTATATGCCTTATCAGGTCCTGAAGGACAGAAGGCAACACTGGATAGCAGTACACTGGTCAGTTACAAAATAGAGCTTGATGCGGATAAAGCACATCCCCTTTTCATCGAATTGAATGAGCTAATGCAGCATATAGAGATTAGTCCTGTTTTTGATATTAAGCTTGGTGCAGCAGCAACGGACGTATTAAATGCGGGGCTAACGGATCTAATGCTGGGTTCGACGCCATATGATATTGCCTCGAAATTACAGGCTGCGCATGCACAATCCCGATCAATGGGCAATAACGGATCATGAAGAGTAGACACTAGACAGCATGCTTTGGAGGGATATGAATGTTGCAATGGATGAATTCATCCTTGCGTGCGAAGCTATCGATTATTATGTTGATTTCCACGATGGTTCCCCTGCTCTCATTCGGAGCTTTTACGTATATCATCTCTTCGAATGTGACTGAAGCTAAGATGAAGCAATCGAGTATAGACACATTAGGTCAGATGGAGAGCAAGCTGGAGTTTGTATTGAATGATATAGAGAATATGTCGATTTTCCTGATCGGACAGAACGACATCCAACAGTATCTAAGGGCTCCTCAGGAGGATAAACAAGCAAGGACACGTATCCTGAACGGCATGTCAAATCTAGCTAGCTCCAAACCATATATATCGAATATCGTGCTTTATCCCAATTCACAGGATATCCCTTTGTCAACTTCAACGATCTATGAATCGGACCTCGCGGAGCAGATCAATGTCTTTGAAGTGGATGAGAAGACGTGGACAGGACTTTATAACACGGTGGATTATGCGGGTGAGCATAAGGTTCTCTCATTTATTCGCCCCATGCGCAGTATATATACCTTTAGAAATATGGGTTGGCTATTAATTAGCCTTGATGAAGAGGTTATCTCACAATATTGGTCTGAGCCTATGCTAGGTGAAGGTCAAGGGCAGGTCGCTTTATTGAACGATCGAGGAGATGTTCTATCTGCCACTGAGAAGGATTGGCTATCACATCCATTCGATACCTACTATCCTGGAATATGGTCTAATCTAGGGAAAGAGGAATTCGGGGAAACCCTGTCAGGAATAGGAGAAGCGAAGAGGAATATTCTTTATTATCGAAGTCAGGCCATTGGCTGGACATTAGTGGGTACCATTCCTTATGAGCTTAATCGAGCTCAGAATCGATTCATCTTGCAATTAACAGGTGTGGTAGTTGGGATTACGATTCTGATTAATGCTGTCTTAGTGTTGTTCGTTATTCAGAGGTTTACTAATCCACTGCGAATCCTAGCTCGCTTATTAACGAAGTTAAATCCTGATGAGCCTATGCCTTTGTATAAGCCTAGCTCTACGGATGAGATAGGAAGGTTAGGACAAAGCTACAATATGCTAGGGAAGCATATTAAAGAGCTGAAGGAACAGCTGATTCGCAACGAGACACGCAAGAAGGAAGCGGATATTCGTGCGCTTGAGGCGCAGATAAATCCGCACTTTCTCTACAATACATTATCCTCCATTCATTGGATGGCGCTAATAACCGAAGAGAAGCGGATTGCAGAGATGGTAGGAGCTTTAGGAGACTTTCTTCAGTTCAGTCTGAATAAGGGCAATGAATTTTGCCCTCTCTATCAGGAGCTATCACACATTCAGAATTATACACAAATTCAATCCATACGCTTTCCTGACAAGTTTGAGATCGATTACTTCATTGATGCTGAGCTGCAGGATAAGTATATGCTGAAGCTACTTCTTCAGCCATTGCTTGAGAACTCGATGATCCATGGCATTCAGAAGAAGGAAGGTAAAGGAACGATAGCGGTGTATGTGGAGCGGCAGGGTAATCAGATGAATTTTCAGGTGCTCGATGATGGTGTTGGCATGACTGAGGAAAGATTATTTGCTGTGAAGAATAGCTTGGAAGTGACAGATGATCAGGATACACCTATCGAAAACTACGGATTACGCAATGTGAATGAACGACTTCGTCTACACTATGGACCGGATTCTGTTCTGCATATTGATAGCAAGCCAAAAGCAGGGACGCGAATATCATTTTCCATCCCAATAATGGAGGGACCTCATGAAGATCATGATCGTGGATGATGAAATCATTATAAGGACGGGGCTAGCTAAAGTCATCAACTGGCATGAGCTTGGGTTGGAGCTACTGACTCCAGCGGCCTCGGCGGAAGAAGTATTAGAGCGTATTCCAACGGAACGACCCGATATCTTGCTTACCGATATTCGGATGACCGGGAAGACAGGACTGGAGTTAGCTGAAGAGGCTAGAGTTACACTACCTAACTTAGAAATTATTGTACTGTCGGGCTATGATGATTTTATCTATATGCAGAATGCGATTCGTCAGAATGTAAGTGACTATTTGCTAAAGACGAGCAAACCAGATGAAATTATACGAACAGTTTTAAAGGTCAAGCAGCGTATTGAACAGAAGTGGGCTATTCAGAGTAAGGATCGGTACAAGGATCTTGCTGAGCAGCACCGCATATATGAACGATGGGTCATTAATGGCGATAAGAATGAAACCGATCAGGATTTGATTCACGATATTTTCGCTCCCTTACTGCAGGGTATTAAGAATGAAGCGAATCCGCAGGAATTCCGAGTTGTGTTGATCTCTGCCGATGGTTGGGGAATGAAGGAAAGTGCAAAGTCCTTATTATTATTCGCTATAGACAATGCTGTGAACGATTTATTAAGGTGTGTGACCCTTGTACAGAAAAACCGAATCGTAGTTGCTATGAAGTCAGGGTTCTCTACCTTGGAGCAACAACAATTACGTTCTAATTTACTAAAGATTGAAAGTGTGTTGAAATGTAAGCTAACCATTATCGGGGGAAAGCCTGTCGATCATATGACTCACATTCACGAATCTTTCCTGACTGCAGAATTGGCATTTGCCTTCAAACCTCTCCTAACTTCTAGAGAATGGTGGGATTATGCTGATATCGAGCATCGCAAAGGTGGTAAAACGGTATGCTCTTACGAAGATGAGAAGGAGCTTTCATCCATCTTGCTCGAAGGAGATCCACTTGCACTAAAGAGATGGGTACAGCTATATATTCAAACGCTCTCAGATGAGCCTGAGGTAACACCGCAATCATTCGAAGCTTCTGTGCAATCGGCTTCCTTTGCTGCACACCGATGGTTGAATCGTGTCATTGTGTCAACGGGCTCGGGTAGTGCGTTAGAATTGAATCTGGCACCTTTAGCCTATCACGTTGAGTCATTGCCGGACGATGTGCTCTTCCAGAACCTCTACACGATAATGAAGCTGTATCATAACGAAATATCAGAGGGGCAGGCTACTCATGTCTATAAAGCTATCGCTTATATCCAAGAGCATATTGGAGATAATCTCAGCTTGCAGCAGGTAGCAAGCTTTGTACATCTCCATCCTGGCCATCTTAGTGTGGTCTTTAAGAAGGAGAGTGGAATGACATTTAGAGACTTTGTAATGAAGAAGAAGATGGAGCACGCCATGGATATCCTAACGGTCTCACCAGCTAAGATTAGTGAAGTAGCTGCTGAGATTGGCTATGATGATGTAAAGTATTTCGGGCAAATATTCAAGAAATATACAGGGAAGACGCCAAGTGATTACCGTGAAGATGTGCAATCACAATCCAAAGAATAATTTATTTTTTATTTAGTAAAAGCTACCTTGTAGAGGGAATCCCTTCTTATATAGGTAGTTTTTTATTATGAGGAAAAAAGAAAGACCTTGTATTATTTACCCCATGACCTTCTATTTCTCACCTATTCACTTTAGATGCATGAGCTTATTATTAAGATAATGAAAGATAAACAGAGAGAGGGGGTTGAGTGATGGCATCCACCACAACATACGAACTAGAGAAACCGTCGATGTGGAAGAAGAAGAAAAAGAATAGCTACAGTACGAATTTGGCTGGATATGTCTTTATCTCACCTTGGTTAGTAGGGTTTCTACTACTTACATTATGGCCGATTGGACAATCGTTTTATCTGTCATTCACGGATTACCCATTATTAGCAGACCCTGTTTGGGTAGGTACAGACAATTATAAGAAGATATTCACTGATGACCCACTGTTCTTCAAATCATTGGGTGTAACATTCTCATTCGTGCTATTCGCAGTTCCGTTAAGGTTGATGTTCTCCTTGTTTGTTGCAATGATGCTTGTTAAAGCTACAAGAGGGATGAATCTTTATCGTACTGCCTTTTATTTCCCTTCACTAATCGGAGCAAGTGTGGCCGTCGCTGCATTATGGCGCAATATCTTTGGTTTAGATGGGTATGTAAACGAAGTTTTATCATGGGTCGGTATCATTGGTAAGGGATGGATTTCTAATCCGGATACGGCACTTAGCACCTTGGTTCTATTAAACACTTGGCAATTTGGATCAACGATGGTTATCTTCCTTGCTGGTTTGAAGCAAATTCCGTCTGAATTATATGAATCCTCATCCGTTGATGGAGCATCGAAGATTAGACAGTTCTTCACAATTACGCTTCCAATGCTGTCACCTGTTATTTTCTTCAATCTGATATTGAGTATTATTAATTCCTTCCAGATGTTTACCGCCGCCTACATTATTACAAACAGAGGGGGCCCAATCAATTCCACATACATGTATGCCGTATTCTTGTATGAGAAGGCTTTCAAGCATTACCAGATGGGTTATGCCTCAGCACTTGCGTGGATATTACTCGCTATAATCGGGATCTTAACGGCTATAAACTTCTTTGCATCGAAGTATTGGGTACACTACGAGAATGATGGGGGTGATGAGAAGTGAAGTCACTCAAGCCGGCAATACGTCACTTATTCTTAGCGGCCTCCTCACTACTCATGATTTATCCTGTTATCTGGTGGATTGGCGCATCATTGAAGAAGACATCGGAGATGTCAGGATCTGCATTATGGCCTGAAACACCGATGTGGGAAAACTACACAAAGGGTTGGGCGTTCTCGGGTGAATTCACATTTACCACCTTCTACACCAATACGCTGCTAATGGAATTTTGGAATGTACTGGGTGGTGTCTTGACTGCTGCGATAGTAGCCTATGGCTTTGGTAGACTGAGCTTTAAGTTCAAGAAGTTCTGGTTTGCGATTCTGCTTATGACCTTGATGCTTCCTGGACAGGTTACCATTGTACCTCAATATATTATGTATAATAACTGGGGTTTTACGGATAGCTATATCCCATTAGTTCTGCCGCATTTCTTCGGTGGAGGTGCGTTCTTCATATTCTTATTAGTTCAATTTATCCGAGGTATACCTAAGGATTTGGATGAAGCAGCGAAGATTGATGGTGCATCCGTGTATGGGATTTTCTTCAGGATCATACTCCCGCTCATCAAGCCTGCACTTATAACAGTAGGAATATTCACCTTCATCTGGGCTTGGGACGACTTCTTCGCACAGGTATTGTACCTAAGCTCTATGAGTAAATTTACAGTTGGATTAGCACTTCGAAGCTTTATTGATCAATTCGAAGTTCAGTGGGGGCAGCTACTAGCTATGTCATTGCTCTCGGTCGTACCGTCCGCGCTTATATTCTTCTTCGCGCAGAAGCACTTTGTCGAAGGGATTACGACTACAGGCTTAAAGGGTTAAGAGATTTACACTACGGTAAGTATATTCTTGCGAAGTATCTTTATCGAGCATACTTCGCAAGTCATATATGATTTAACAAAACAAAAACTTTAGGGGGAAAAAACGCATGAAGACTAAAAGTATCGTATCCAAAGCTTTTGTATTATTGTTCATCGCTGCATTAATCTTCATTACTGCTTGTGGTAACAACAACGCAAATAAAGAGGCGAACAACACTCCACCTGCTGATGACAAGAAGAATAATGGGGTAGCGGAACCAGCAGCACCTACTGATGAGGCTAAGAACCTTAGCATCATGTGGTGGGGACCAGATGCACGTCATGAAGCTACATTGAAGGCTTTAGATGCATACACAGCTCAAAATCCTAATGTTACATTTACACCTGAATATCTAGCTTGGGATCCGTTCTGGGCGAAATTACCAACATTAGCAGCTTCTAAGACTATGACAGATGTTCTTCAAATGGATGCAGCTTTTATTAATGAATACGTATCCAGAGGTACTTTAGCAGATCTTTCAGATATCGATTTGACAGGTATAGTAGATCCACAGCTCATTGAAAACTTGAAGATCGATGGAAAGCTTTACGGTATTCCACTTAGTCACAATGGTCAAGGTATTGCATTTAATAAAACTGCACTAGAAGCAGCAGGCGTTACGCTTCCTAAGCTTGGTTGGTCATGGGATGATTACTTCGCATTCGCAAGAGAAGCGAATGAGAAGCTTCCAGATGGTCAATTCGGAGTTGGTTACACAGTTACATGGGATGGATATCAATACTACCAAACAGCTAACGGTAAAGGTCCAATCATGTCAGATGGTGGTAAGACTTTTAACTTAGACAAAGACTTATTCATGAAGTTCTACAATGAGCATGAAGCTCTTCGTGCAGAAGGCGCACTTCCTCCGGCTGATATGCAAGCGGCATTCCTAGAGAATGATGCTCAAGCAGATCCAATTGCTTCCGGCAAACAAATGACGATTGGTAAATCAGTTGGTTCCGTTAGTGCGTTAGAGCAATTGCTACCGGGTCAAATTGATGTAGTTAACGTACCAGTAGGATCTTCTGGAAAGGGTGGTTGGGCACAATCAACTATCTTCCTATCTGTAAGCACAGATTCCAAGAACCCAGAAGAAGCTAAGAAATTCCTGAAATGGTTCATCACGGATCCAGAAGCAGGTAAGATACTAGGAATGACTCGTGGTATTCCAATTAATGACGAAGTATTCACAGCGCTTGAGCCAAATCTTGAGCCTAAGGATATCCTTGGTAAGAAGCTAGCTGAAGCAGCTGCACCTTACGCATTGCCGTTCTACTCCGCAGCAGCTGGATATTCAGAATTCCAAGATTTCTTCAAGAATGAAATGGATTCCGTCATGTTCGGTCAGAAATCAGTTGAAGATGCTTATGAGTCAATTAACAAAAAAGGCATGGACACTGCAGCATCAATCAAATAAAGTAAGCAGAGAAGAGTAAGCAAGCAGAGTAAGCAAGCAGATTCATGGGCCGTCTCACAAGTAGTTCCATCTACTTGGGGACGGCTCTTCTTATTCGATTAGCGCAATGGGAATGGACAAAATTTTTCTCCTTAGAGATTCAAGCTGAATTAACGCAATGGGAATTAGTTAATTGAGGAGAATATGCCTGCTAACCAACTTAATCTGTGCATTAATGAATTCCCGTTTTGTTAAATTGCAGCGGTGGAAGGATTGATGTGGTTTAGTCTATTCTGGTTTCGTTAAATGGGATGATTATGGTGGTTGTATGGGTTATATGCGAAAGTCAATTGATAGGATTTCTAGTGAATATTGTCCTTCTCAGCTCAAAAGCATATGCTCCTGAAGTAGTTTTCTTACGAAAATTTTCACTTGGTTTAAGTTCCTTTATTATATAAGCGATATAGAGGATGGAACTTAAATCCAAAACTCGCAACAAGCTAATATTTCACTCTACATCACTCTACATCACTCTCATCACTCTACATCACTACAATTTCGACATTCAACAACCTGATTTAAACATTTGTTTACACTTTTGCATTCATGGGCTTGTCTAATAACTGTAAAAATTCATTTTATATCTAGATTATTCTTTCAAAGGAAACTAAATTTAACCTCTGTCATAAGCCCGCCCCAATAAAGACTGGATAGTACTATCAAGTACCGCTGTTTGTTTTTCGGTAGTTATTCTTATATTTGAGTTAAGACACCTATTAGAATTATAATATAGCTAATGTTGAGAAAAGGATGTTGATGATACATATGAATATAGATTTAACAGGAAAAACCGCTTTAGTAACAGGTGCAACAGGTCAGTTAGGTAGAGTGATGGCGCGTACACTTGCAGCCTGTGGAGCAGATATTGTTATTCATTATCATAAGAATGAGACGAAGGCGACTGAGCTACTAGAAGAAATTCAATCGCTTGGTAGAAAGGCTATTATCGTAAAGGCAGATATTACGGACGAGCAGTCGGTTCTGAGCATGCAAAGGATTACCTATGAGCATTTCACATCCGTTGATGTAATGGTTGCGAATGCCGTTAGTCAATATAAGTGGACGACCATACTTGAACAAGCGCCAGAGGATTATCTAAATCAATTCCAATCCTGTGTGATGCAGAGTGTATTGCTGTTTAAAGCCTTCGTCCCTAGGATGATTGATAATCGGTATGGAAGAATTATAGGTATTAACACAGAGTGCTCGATGCAGAATTTGCCGACTCAATCAGCCTATGTAGCAGGCAAACGTGGAATGGATGGATTGTATCGTGTTCTTGCCAGAGAGGTTGGCGAGCATCAGATTACAGTCAATCAGATTGCTCCAGGGTGGACCATCAGTGAACAGGATCGCTTGAGTGAATCAGAGATTCAGCCAGAGCATAGCAAGAATGTTCCTCTAAGACGTAGAGGTACGGATCAGGAAGTATCCAATGCAGTAGCATTCCTGGCTTCTGATCTTGCTAGCTACATTACAGGTGTGTACTTGCCGGTTGCCGGTGGAAATGTCATGCCAACTATCTAGTGGATGAGATACAGTAGAAATCATCACCACTTCCCAATTCTCTTGGACCGATTTTCTACTCTACAGCTCCATTCCGCGCCAAAGTTACCCTCTTCTTGCCCCAGGCTAACGATTATGCGGGATATTTCCCGCTTATTCCGCCGTTCTTGCTCTAGACTAACGATTAAGCGGGAAATTTCCCGCTTATTCCGCCGTTCTTGGTCCAGACTAACGATTATGCGGGAAATTTCCCGCTTATTCCGCCGTTCTTGCTCTAGACTAACGATTATGCGGGAAATTTCCCGCTTATTCCGCCGTTCTTGGTCCAGATCGCAGCAAAGGAGGATGTCTCTCCCGAAATGGATACATATCTCTGCCAATAATGATGGTGAAATATAATTCGACAACAAAAACGACGTATCAAATTAGTAGTCAATTTGCACGCCGTTTTTGTTGTCAATTTTAGGTTTCCCCCATTATTGAACCCGCTAGCTTTAGGCTGCCCTCCTATTCTGATATAAACTCATTTACTAATAAATAAAGTTATACTGTAAGATCGAACAGAAATTCTACAGATTGCCAATAATCTCCTTACTATGAGCTAGCTGTCCGTTCGGAATAATGACGATCAGCCAAGCCTCTAGTGGATTAATCACAGTGAGCTCTAGCTCATAGTGATCGGTTACGTTGATAGTAGATACCGTGATAGCTACACCATCACGAGTTAAGTTATACATATAAAGAGTCACAGTTGTAATAGTACTTGTAGTGCTCTCAGAGGAAGCTAGTAAATCAATGGTCCATATAAGTTTATTACTACCAACCTCGCTTATTTGTGTTGTAATTGTTTGAACAGGATCGACTATATCCTGGTTATAATGATCGTTCATCAGCCATAACCAACGAGAGGAGGGGTGTACCCATACCTCCTTGTAATTGTAGCAATTCTGGGCTGGCCAGTAAGGCACATCATGATGTACATTTGTCTGAATACCGACCGGTAGTGAGCCTGCGATATCGCCTGATGTAGCTGTGTATTGTGGCGCATAATCATAACCTTCTCCATACATTAAACTCTGACCGAAGGGATTACATCCGACTGTCCAGTATAGCTGCTGCTCTGCGAGGTGCTTTAAAGTAGGCTTCTTCCTTAATTCCGCGGCAACGGATACAGCCTTCGTCTGGGACAGGACTGTGCCGCTATTACCACGCATGTCATACCATACAGGGAATAAACGCAGATAATATCGGTCATGTAATCGAATTCCACTCAACACTTGATCACGATATGCGGGCTTATCGGATGCATGAAGATCATAGATGCCAGCTGGAATCATGCCATAGGGCTGTGAATAGGAAGCGATGCGTTCCATATATTCCGAATGAAGAGCAATAGCCATATACCAGCTACTCCACGCGGGATGCAGAGGGAATAATTCGATCAATTCATGTAGTGCAACAATGGCTCCTTGTTCATGTCCGCGATGCTGGTAATGAAGAATGTGCTCATGCTCAGGTGTAGTATAGAAGAAACCGCGAATGGGTATATCCCATGCGGGATTCATCTTCTGCTGACACGCCATAACAAATTCGCCAAGCTCCAGCGCTTTATGCTTATATCTCTCATTCGAAGTTATACTATATAATTCAGCTGACGCTAGAATACCCGCAGAGGCCGTTTCAACATGTAGGTGATCCGCTAATTGTTCAACAGCGAATTGCCAATCCTCTTCGCCGATCCGCAAGCAATGTGCGGATAGTATGGGGTCGTCTGTAGCTAATACTCGCGAGGCTAAAGCTTCGGTAGAAGCAGCAATAAAATTGGAGAATGGGTCGTTATGTGCTGCGCAAATTTCATCGTCCACTGTTCCGATGATTCCATCTGTCCATAGATCCATCGTTGCCCATACAGTTCGATAGCCGTCACCGAATCGGGTTTTTAATATCCAATCGAGTCCCCATTTGGCTTCAATCTTCAATCTTTCCGCTAGCTCGTCGTCGTTTCGACCATCTAAAGCAGCGGAAAGCTTAAGCATCGCATAGATAGCCTCTGATGTGTTAACCAGACCCTGGGACAAATCCCCTGCATCATGCCAGCCACCATGAATAGTAATGTGCTGGCCATTATGCTCACAGCGAAAATCCCGGTGACATACACCGTGAATGCCTGGAACTTCTGTGCCGCATCGTAAGCAATAGAAGAGATTAATGGTCTTCCAGATGCTGCTTTCCCAAACCTTATCCGATATCAGGAAGGGTTCAGTAATCATGCTACCCGCTTGAAGCTGGTAAGTTCCTTCAGCTTCAAGCTCTGAGAAATCCATCAACTGGAATGTGCCTATTGGAGTAACTGAAGCTTCGACAGATTTCTCCAACGCTACTGCCTGTGTATCTGTATGGATAATACGGAAGCTTGTAGCCTGCACATCAGAAGTGAAGGCCATCTTCTTTACTTGGGTAGCATAACCAGAGTGGCTATAAGCGATTCGAGCTGGAGTAACGCTCCAGCCTTCAACATAATCAGCTTCTACCTGCTGTAATTCAATTCCACTAATATCATACTGGACGTGAGTGGTAGCCCCCGTATCACTTCCTTGCAGCCGGTATACAAATTCTACACCTGTAACCTGATCTCTAGAGAGATGATCGATTTCCCACACAACCTGATTCCACTCATCAGGCTTCAATAGAAAGTAATTGATCCCTTCACGTAAGTATCCATCGGGTACCTTAATAGTGCCATCATTATGAAGAATGACGGCCATTGATATTACACGGAATCCGGGTAAGGTTGGATACACCCAGAAGGAAAGTCGATTATAATCTGCCCAATCTTCTCGGGAAACCAATCGTTTCACGGACGTTTTACCGTGCGGGCGCCCTGGAGCCTCGGTTTGATATATTTTGCTGGAGGTCGTGGGGGATTCCATTCTTACTGAGCGGTTGCCGATCTTCGCACGTTCATCCGTGAAGGACATGGTTCCTTGTTCGACCAACTCCCACATTGTCTCATCTTCAGCTTGATCTATGAATCGTGAGGTGATAACTGGTTTATCCATCCATCGGCGAACCGCTGTATGCTGCTCTTCGATGGGGAGAGGATTAGGGTAATTATTCCACTTGTTATTCATCTTATTCGAGTCCTCCTAAAGCTTGACAGAGCCGGCTAATGCACCGCTGACAAGGAAACGTTGTACGTACATATAAAGCAGAATGAGGGGTAATGCAACGATAAGTATGCCGCAAGCAAGAAGCGGCCAATTATTCGCATATTGACCATAGAAGGCGAACAAGCCTCTAGTAATCGGTTGCTTGCCTGCATCGGACAAGTAAATGATAGGACCGATGATGTCATTCCAGGTTCCGATTGCTGTCAGCATGATGCCGGTTGCTAGGACAGGCTTAATCAATGGAATTAAGATAGAGAACAGAAAACGAATATAGCTGCTTCCATCAATGGCTGCTGCTTCATCAAGCTCTCTTGAGATTGATTTGATGTACCCAACGAACATCAGGAAGGCAATGCCTGTGCCGGACGTACGTAAGAGGATGTAACCCAATTCTGTATTGTATAGACCAAGCCAATTTATGAGCACGAATTGAGGGATTAAGGCACTAGGGAGGAACAATGACATAATGAATAGCAAATAATAGAAATCACTAAACTTAACATATCTCCGAGCAATCGGATAAGCAGCGAATAATGCTAGGAATATGGAGAAGAAGGTAGAAGATATTGTGTATAACAAGCTATTGGAGATGAAAGTGGAGAAATTACCTATCTCCCATGCTTCTTTGAAATTCGCGAATTCCAATCCCTCAGCTATGGCGACAGGGGAAATGATATATTCGGTTTTTGTTTTCATTGCTGTATTGAATAAGTAGAAGAGTGGGATTAAGTAAATGGCTAGCATCAGATAGACGACGAAATAACGAGAGGCAGCAATTAATCTAGAATCCGTCATTTACATCTCCACCTCTCTTCTTCTTAAATATACGACAGCGATGATCGTAACAACGAATACGAATGCGAATTGTACCATAGCTGTTGCAGAAGAGAGTCCATAATCAGCAGTAGTGCCATTGAAAGCTGTGCCGAATACATCCAGTGCTAACGTTCGCGTAAAAAATTTACCGCCAGTAAGCACATAGATAATATCAAACGTCTGAAGTGATCCGATAATGGATAACAGCAGGTTTACCGTCATTGCTGGAGCAATCATAGGGAATGTGATATGGCGGAACGACTGCCATCTATTCGTACCATCGATATAACCAGCTTCATACATATCCTTCGGAATGGATTGAAGACCTGCTAAGAAGATGACGAGCGAATAGCCCATATACATCCAGATTTGCACGAAAATAATCATCTCAAACGCCACGTCATAGCTGCCGAAGAAATTTGAGCTTGTGCCGAACCAATTGAGCACCGCTTGTGCCGGACCACCTAAGGGATTCATAACCATCTGCCAAACAAGACCTGTAACGGTAACTCCTAAGACAACAGGCAGGAAGAACGTTGCCCGATAGAACACGTCTCCGCGTAATTTTCGATTGATAATAACAGCCATGAACAGAGCGATAGCATTCTGTATGATAACAACGGCAAGAGCGAAGTAAACCGTGCGACCGGCAGCATCGAAGCGATCACTTGAATCCGATGAGAGGAAGAATTTCTTGTAGTTGTCCAGCCCGATAAAGTTCCAATCGACTCCTGGGAGTCCTGTGGCATTAGTGAAGGAAAAAAAGACAGTTGCGAGTGACGGTCCAATCCCTAACACCAAATATAATGACAAGGGAAGCATAAGCAACAATAAAGGCAAATGTCTGGATAATCCTTTTCCGAATGGGTACATTCTCCTACCACCCCTTATTCACTTATCTATAGTGATATATAGATAGCATATCGGGTGGCTGATAAATCAGAACCCGATATGCTATTAACTCTTGAACGATTTGAAGTTTATTCAGGTTAACCCATGTTACTATTTCGCTGCATCCCAGTCCTTTTGTGATTTTTCAGCAAGCTCCATGGATGTTTTAATAGGACCGGCTGGTGCTAAGAACTCACCATGAACGCTAGATCCACCTGCATATTCACCAACATTCTGACGGTTGATGAATAATTGATCCCAAGCAAGCTTGAAGTTCTCAAGATTTGGTGCAAGCTCCTTGATGAACTCACTGTTAACAGGGATATTATCCTGTGTAGGTAGGAACCCTGATGCGTTAGTGAAGTCTGTATAGTGTTCAGTCTCTGAGTGCATAGCTAACCATTTCAACGCTGCATCCTTGTTCTTCGCTTTCTCAAGAACCATCCAAGACATATCATACTTACCTGCTAAGTCTTTATTCTTCGCTGCGTCATTGCTACCTGGAATCGGGAAGTATCCGAACTTTAGATCAGGATTTGCTGAAGCAATAGCTGGAGCATCCCATGAACCATCGGCTATCATGGCAACTTTCCCTGCTGCGAATAAACCTGGTAATGAACCGTAATCTATTCCCATAAAGCCAGATATAGCATTCTCCATCATCCATTGTGTCTTGTCTAAAACCTCTAGAGCAACTGGATCTGTCCATTTGGTTGAGCCATCCCATAATCCCTTAATATAGCCTAGCTGATCATCGTGAATGGAAGCTTGTAAGCC
Source organism: Caryophanales bacterium UBA4045 (assembly GCA_002383695.1). Classification (GTDB taxonomy): domain Bacteria; phylum Bacillota; class Bacilli; order Paenibacillales; family UBA4045; genus UBA4045. Next base: position 86,409 of record DFZX01000003.1, on the reverse strand, counting down.
TTGTACGGCAAGATTGATGGGCCATACATCTTTACCAGCGAAAGCGAGGGGCTCGATACCCTTAGCCTTGAGATCGCCGACAACCTTCGTGAACTCATCCCATGTCGTTGGAACGGCTAGACCATGATCTGCAAAGATGGTTTTGTTATAGAACAAACCTGAGAATGAAACCTTACCTAAGTTGATGCCATATACTTTACCGTTATAAGTCGTAGAGTTCTCAACATCCACTTGGTTATAGTTATCAATGAAACCTTCATTAGAAAGATCTGCAATCAGGCCTGAATCAATCCATTGCTTCCATAGCGGATCTTGTGCACCTGGGGACCAGTCCTGTGGAACAGAAGCAAAGCCACTCTTGATCGCTAGGAGATCTGTATCATTCGCATTAATTCTCGTTTGCTGTAGCTGATCATAGGTTGCGTCCGATGGGACTGTCGTATAATCTACGGTGATATGTGGGTACTTTTCTGTGAATTTCTTATTGAAGGCTTCATAGAATACGTTCGTGCCTTCATTCTGCCAATGAATAATTTTCAATGTGATAGGGTCTTCGCTAGCCACTACTGCTGGGGCGCTGTCTTTATCGTTCGTTGTTGCTGGTTTGTCTTTAACAGGTGAAGCATTATTATTGTTGTTTCCACCACAAGCAGCAAGAATGAATACCAATATCAAGCTCAGTATTAACAATGTAAACCTTTTCATCATTCATTTCCCCCTAAAATTAGTTTAGTTCTGGTGAGCAGCCGAATAAACGGCCATAATCATAAGTGCTTTAGTAGAATATTTCTGTAAGCGCATTCACATATGAGATGTTAGTCGATATAAACCATATGTTATAAGCACTTTGGACTACGAAATTGCTTTCGTAATATATCCACATTATTTCCCATGAAGATGTTTTCGTAAAGGGGTTTCGTAAAAATATTTTCCAGTACTTGTACTAAAAGTTCTATTTTCAGGAAGTTATTGACGAGACGAGGTAGAAAATATACAATAACCTTAGAAATATAAGAATTATCCCGAAACCGTTTTAGTAAATTAGCGCTTCAATCGATTGAATGTTAGGAGTAGTAGGGAAATGAATATAAAAACGATTGCTAGTATGGCTGGGGTTTCCGTTGCAACGGTTTCGAAAATTATCAATAACTATAGTGATATTGGTGATGAAACTAGACAGCGAGTTCAGAAAATACTAGATGAAACCGGATATAGGCCATCCTCCTCAGCGAAAACACTTGCTACGAAAAAGTCTAATATTATCGGTGTTGTTTTCGCGGGTAAGCTGAACTCGGATTTGAACCATCCCTTTTTCGTCAGTGTGATCAATTCCTTCAAGAAGCATATCGGTTTCCTCGGTTATGATATTCTTCTATTCTCTAATGAGAAGTTCTCGACAGCTAAGGAGGATTATCTCGCTCGTTGTCGCCACTTTCAGGTGGACGGCTGCATTATTATCGCTGGTGATGACATCGAAGCTAGTGTACATAATCTAGATCAGAGTGTGATTCCCTGCATCGGCGTTGATATCGCCTTAACGGGGGCGAATTCCTCATACATTATGTCAGATAATATGAAAGTTTCAGCTAAGGTGGTTGAGCACCTTTATTTAAGTGGCTATCGAGAGATTGGTTTCTTGGGCATAGAGCGAAGCTCGATTGTTACTTCCATGCGCGAAACCGCATTTAATGAATCGCTTCGAAATTTCGGACTTACCGTCAATACAAACTGGATTATTCATAGTAAGGAGTACGACGAGGAAAGTGGGTATCAGGCCATGAAAGCTCATATCGTCAAGGGCACATTACCAAGAGCGATGTTCGCTGTATCCGATTTACTAGCATTCGGTGCAATGAGAGCCTTGAAGGAGCATAACTTGAAGATTCCAGAGGATATGGCCATAGTTGGCTGTGATGATATCGACGCTTGCTCCTATACGGACCCAACACTTACAACGGTTAGGCAGGATAAAGAGAAGATTGGTCGACTGGCGGCCATGATGCTCTATGATCTGATCAACAAGCAGATGGAGCCCGGTGTGATTATGATTGAACCTGAAATCGTAGTTCGCAAATCCTGTGGAGGGGCTGTGTGAATCATGAAGATCTGGGTAGCTATATGCTCAATAATAGGGATGACAGCCGTGCTGAGCGGTTGTTTTTTCATTCAAGATGACTTTTCTAAGTTTCACGATTCAGAGCAAACTACGATCTCAGTGGGCAAAGCTATCATTAATAAGACACTTGAGGGAACATCCTATCAAGGACCGCAGCAGCTGATCTATAAGACAGATCGCGTGCAAGGCCCAATGCCTACGAATGATTGGTGGAGCTCCGCGGCATGGATTCCCTACTCAGGGGCGATGTACCCTCATCCGCTGGCTGCTAAAGCCTCGATGGACGGTCTGGGTATTGCTTCGCCAGAGCTACAGCTGAGATCGAATAGCTTCCACTCCTTATATTCGGATAATAAGAGAGATTTGTTGGTTGGTGGAGTTGATCTCATCGCTGATTCAGCTTTAGTAGATGGTTTCAGTGATTGGACCGTAGATTTGTTGCTCGAAAATAAAGAGAAAACCAAACGCCTCCACGCAACGCTTGCACATGGAAGCCCTTATGTCTATTTTGCATTCGAAGGAACGGAGCCTTATATAAAGCTAGCCACACAAGCAGATTGGTATGTAGGATCACTTGATGACAGTGCATTTGCTGTGACTTTGAATGGGCAGCATTATGGTGTATTCGCTCCGACAGGGACAACTTGGTCACAATCGAATGAAGGTGATGGTATTGTTGCCTCTATGCCAGAGGGGAGTGACTATCTCAGCATCGTACTATTGCCGGATAACAGATCAACAACGTTCGATAAATTCGCTGAATATGCGTATTCCTTCATTACAGATTCCCGTGTGGAGTGGAGCTATGATGAGGAACGGAGTCTGTTGACAACAGCATTCAAGGTTACGACAAAGTCGATGCAGGGCAAGCAGAAAGGGACGATCTTCGCCTTATTACCTCATCAATGGAAGAATTCGAAGGACGAGGTCCTTACTTATGAATATGGGAGCCCACGTGGAATTATGAGAACCTTGGAGGGCACTGGCTTTGAAACGGAGATGAGCTATCGGGGCATTCTGCCTTACCTTCCTAATATTGGTGCAGACGAAGAGGTGCTTCATCGACAATTGGATACGTTCATGGCAGACCTACCGCTGATCAAACCAGGTGAAGGGGGCGACGGTACGTATTGGTATGGCAAAAACTATGGGCGCTTAACTCAAGTGATGCCGATCGCAGAGCAATTGGGTCGTTCCGATGTCGTTGCGGCGATAGAACAGGCTATGATGGCAGATATGGAGGATGCATTCGGTAGTCAGGGAGATCGTGTAGCACATTATGATGCAACTTGGGGAACGCTGAATCTGTATCCGACGCAGTTTGGTGCCGATATGGTACTGAATGATCATCATTTTCACTACGGGTATTGGGTTCATGCTGCGGCCTTACTTGCTTATCATAATCCCGAATGGGCATCTGATGATCAATATGGTGGGATGATAGAGCTGTTAATTGCCGATTATGCAAATTGGCGAAGGGAGGATGCGGAGCAAGCGATATTCCCATTCCTACGGACATTTGATCCTTATGAGGGTCATTCTTGGGCATCCGGCCCTGCACAGGACGGCTCTGGTTATTCGCCCGGTAATAATCAAGAGGCTTCCTCGGAAGCGATTCATGCAGCAGCCGCCATGATTATTTGGGGGGACGCAACAGATCATAAGGACATTCGTGATGCAGGTATCTATCTGTATACAACAGAGGTTGAAGCGATTCGCAATTATTGGTTTGATGTAGATGGGGACAATTTACCTACGGAGTATGAATATAACTATGTGCCATTGTTATTCTCTTCGGGTGCAGAGTACCGTACATGGTGGACGAATAATCCTGAGGAGGTGCATGGGATTAACTTCCTACCTTTTACAGGTGCATCCTTGTATATGGGTTGGGATCAGGATTATGTGAAGAGTAACTATGCATTTATGCTGAAGCAGAATGGTGGTCCTGCACAGGAATGGAGAGATTTATGGTGGATGTACGAGGCATTAATCGATCCAGCTGCGGCGCTTGCTAAATTCGAGGCAGGGAGTTATGTGCCAGAATATGGTGAGAGCATTCCTCATACGTTTCAATGGATTACGAATATGGCTGAGTTGGGTGCAGTCGATCCTACCATTGTCGCGAATACTCCCTTGTATGCGGTGTTCGCGAAGGAAGGCAAACGCACATATATCGCTTATAATAGTTCAGACAAGCCGATCACGGTTACATTCAAAGAGACAGGATCATTAAAAGCTGTGAAGAAGCTGAAGGTTCCAGCGAAAGCTATTCATTATTCGGAATAGAGACTCATGCGCAGAAACCGAAGAATAGAGCGAAAATGAGATTAGAACTAACCTTAGAGCAGGAAATGAGCTGCAGAGTAGAAAATCGACCTTAGAGCGTAACTTTAGAGCAGGAAATGAGCTGCAGAGTAGAAAATCGACTTTAGAGCGTAAACTTAGAGCAGGAAATGAGCTGCAGAGTAGAAAATCGACCTTAGAGCAGGAAATGGGCTGCAGAGTAGAAAAAAATCGACTTTAGAGCGTAACTTTAGAGCAGGAAATGAGCTGCAGAGTAGAAAATCGACTTTAGAGCGTAACTTTAGAGCAGGAAATGAGCTGCAGAGTAGAAAATGAGACTGTCGATTAATTCGTTTGTCTCGTTACGAGTGAAAAATGCTTTGCCCAAGCTCAGACAGCTTGTTTCAAGTCCCTTGATTATATAAGGATTAGAGGAATGGAACTTAAAGCCAAAACTCGCGGCAAACCATCTTTTCACTCTTCACTTTCCAAACTACGAATTAATCGACAGTCTCAAAATCGACCTTAGAATGTGTCCACTTTCTTGACAGAGGTCCAAAGTCTGCATTACATAGTGCATCAGGTTGCTCAATTATATGCCATACGGCATGGAGGTGTTCATCATGGATTTGATTGATGATGTATTAGACTTTAACCTGAAGGTTGTTTATTGTGGAACTGCGTTGGGCAATGTCTCTTTCGAGAGGATGGCTTATTATGCAAATCCGTCGAACAAATTCTGGCGAACACTCTATGCTGTAGGGTTAACCCCACAACAATTAAAGCCCGCAGATTACAGGAAGCTTCTTCAATATAGGCAGGGACTTACAGACATCGTGAAGAGTAATTTCGGTTTAGATTCACAGTTAGCCAAAGAGGATTATGATCATGTGTTACTTAGGAATAAGATGCTCCACTACCAACCTGCAATCCTATGCTTCAACAGTAAGAACGCAGCCAAGAAGTACTTGGGTAAGACAGATGTCTCCTATGGTTTTCAAGAGGAGCAGATTAATAAAACCCGACTATATGTCGCGCCTTCGACCTCGGGTGCTGCTAACGGGTTCTGGGATGAGAGTGTGTGGAGGGAGCTGAGTGATTATTACAACGCTGAGCTAAGGAACGGTTAAAATATAACTTGACTTGGAGTGTGATGAATGACATTCAGCTTCTGGAAATCCTTCGTATTATATGTGACGATCGGTTCGGAGCCAAAGGATTTTACATGCTCCGCAAGATAGGCGTCTATGAAGTCAACGTGTGTAGTTCCATAACGATCTAATGCGTGGATGACGATGTCCTTCTCGTCCATCTCAATTCCATTTGCGGTAATGAATGAGGTCAATACCCCGGCAATATCGGATGGAGAGAATTGATAGTGAGAGGATTGTAGAACCCAACAGCATTCAGCTATGACGATCGATGCTACCTTAAGAATAACTTGTCCATCCTCAGCTTGCTTCATAAGAAGTGTAGTCTCGGGTGTCATGATAGGATGATCAGCAGTAATAAATCGAACAATGATATTCGTATCGATCCATACAGTGGGGGTTCTCAAGGATTACACCTTCTTTGCATTTGTTTTGTGATCAGCGAGATAGCTTCGGGCTGTCTTACGTATCTCGGCAAATTCTGTAGAGTTCGCGGGAGATTGTAAGGCACCGAGTAAAGAGGACAACGGCTTCGTCTTAATGACCTTCACAGTAGCTTCATATTCACTTTTTGTTTCGAAGATAAGGTAGTCTCCCTCCTCCATATTCATAGCTTTGCGGATTTCATTAGGGATGGTAACCTGTCCCTTACTAGTGATTTTGGTTTTGGCTGACATCGGAAACAACTCCTCATCATACTATATTCCTTACAAATTAGTATATCCTTACATATATGATGTGTAAAGGAAACGGGCGGTGAAAAACTAAGCAGGCATTCTCCGCATCATATACTTTACCTTATCATCCTCGAAGAATAACCAGAACGTCAGGTAATCACCTGTTAGGTAGGCCCAGATTGCATCCGATTGTGTATTCGGTTTACCTAGAATACGCTCAACCTGCTCCTTGGTCAGCCCAACCTTGACACCACTCTTCTTAGAATAACGATCAGTTATGAAGTAGAATTGTAGCTCGAGGTTAATCATATCCGTATTCCAACGAATCATTTCTCTCTCCCCAGTAACAGAGCCGTAATAAGGCACATCTCTATCGGAGTGACTCTTCAACCATAGCGCCCAATCATCGTAGCCTTTTCCATCGATGTCGGATTCTTTTAAGAGATGATCATATTGTATGGAACTCATTCCTTGATCTGATTTTTCAATAAACAAATTGTCGATATCAGCGATTGTTGATTCTGGATGTATGCTTCTATTGATTACTCTCCAGAATGCTTCATCCATAAGGATAGACTCCTGCCCAAGATACAGACGATTTGTTGTGAAATTATAATTGAACACATACTCATCCATCAACGAATGCAGCTCGATTATAACCACTTGATCCTTGCTGCTTCAAATGAATGGACGTGATGTTGCTTTCCGTATATGGGAATATCAGACGATCTAGGGATAAGGTACCTTTATGGTCACCAAGGTGAATATGAATCGTCTAATCAATGGAAGTGCCCCTCTCAAGATCCAACTGGAAAAATATGACTCAACCATTGGACGTAAGATAGGTGCTCATAGTTGCGGTGGTGTTATAAACAGAAAGAGACCCATAGCCATCAGCTACGGGTCTGAACCAAATATATTTTTAAAAGGGGGTTAAGTAATACTATATACGAAGATTATTAGTACAACATGAAGATTACATTTCATTTGTGTTACAAAGTTGGGCCTTGGTGTTAGTGTTATTAATTAAGATTTTTTAGAAGTAATAACACCGATCCTACAGCATACTTCCTCACAGAGCCATTTTCATATGACTACTTCATCTTCCCGTAGCGTCGCGATGGGGTGTGGGAAACGATGGTCGAAATGGTTCAGCGCGGTTCCTTCCTTCAATTTATTCACCCAATCTGAATTAACTAATGCACTTGTGCCGTTCGCGATGACGGGCAAGCCACCGTGCGTATGAACGGGAACGTTAGTTCAAGAGAATAACAGAAATTCGAAACATGCTTTTATGTGTTGACTCTGGTAATCCGAAAGCAAACGTGAGTATGCCATATTATTAATCGCAGTTAGGCTGTTTCTGCGTGCTTCAGATATATACATTTTCTGTGTAGAGATGTGGTATATTGAGTCTATGAATATACCAATTTTAGCTACAAAACTATATATCCCTCCGCCTCGCTCTAAAGCTGTTCTCCGTTCTCACTTGATCGAGCGGTTGAACGAGGGTCTTCATCGCAAGCTGACTCTCATCTCTGCCTCCGCTGGCTTTGGCAAATCCACGCTAGTCAGCGAATGGGTTAGCGATTGTGGGCTGCCGGTCGCGTGGCTGTCTCTTGACGAACGAGATGACGACGCTAAGCGCTTTCTGTCTCACGTTGTTGCTGCATTGCAGACCATTGCGGCGAATGTAGGGGAAGGCGTGATGGGTGCTCTTAAGTCCCCCCAGCCACCTTCAACCGAATCGATTCTGACGGTCCTGCTCAATGATATCTCGACCATCCCTTACAAATTTGTTCTCGTCCTTGACGATTACCATGTTATTGATACTAAACCTGTTAACGATGCCCTCACCTTCCTACTCGAGCATCAGCCGCCACAGATGCATCTGGTCATCGCCACCCGAGAGGATCCCCAGCTTCCCTTAGCCAGACTACGTGTCCGGGACCAATTGACCGAGCTGCGAGCTACGGACCTACGGTTTACCCCATTCGAAGCCGCTGGATTTCTTAACGAGGTGATGGGCTTATGCCTCTCATCGGAAGACATTGCGTTACTTGAAACCCGCACGGAAGGCTGGATTGCCGGCCTGCAATTAGCTGCGATTTCAATGAGAGGACATAAAGACGCAACCAGCTTTATTAAATCCTTCACCGGTAGCCACCATTATGTGCTGGACTATCTGATTGAGGAAGTCCTACATAAGCAATCAGAGCAAATTCAGACCTTCTTGTTACGCACATCTATCCTCGACCGCTTGTGTGGTCCTCTTGTTGATGCTGTTCTCAGTAGCTCAGGCTCTGGAATAAAAACCCTAAGATATCTTGAACACGCTAACCTATTCATCGTCCACTTGGACAACGAGCGGATTTGGTATCGCTATCACCATCTCTTCGCGGATTTGCTACGTCAACGACTTCAACAAAGCATTGCCTCTTCTACAGGGAACGAGCGGATTATTATGGCCGAATTACACATTCGTGCTAGCGTATGGTATGAAGAAAATGGCATGGAGATTGAAGCCTTTCATCATGCCGCTGCAGCCAATGATGTTGAACGAGCCGCATGCTTAATAGCAGGAAAGGGGATACCCCTGCACTATCGTGGTGCTGTGACCCCAGTATTGAACTGGCTAGACTCACAGCCGGTGGAGGTACTTGATGCTAGGCCCTCGTTGTGGGTACTATATGCCTCGGCGTTATTGTTTGTCAGCCGATTGAGTAGCGTTGAACTGAAATTACAAGCAGCTGAAGCGGCCCTGCAAGGGATAGAGCTAGACGAGAAGACACGAGACCTCGTTGGGCAAATTGCCCAAATGCGGGCCACTGTTGCTGTTAGTCAGCATCAGGTAGAAACCATCATTACCCAATCACACCGAGCCTTGGAGTACCTGCATCCGAACAATCTGCCTCCCCGCACAGCTACGATCTGGGCGCTGGGGTATGCCAATTATCTCCAAGGTGACCGTGTTGCAGCAAGACATGCCTATACCGAAGCTATAGCTATGAGCCAAACGATTGGTCATATTATCATCACTATACTGGCTACAATCGGCCTAGGAAACTTACAGGAATCAGACAACGAGCTTGATCTGGCGGCCCAGACCTACCGACGCGTCTTGCTGCTGGCAGGCGATCCGCCGATTCCGATTGCCTGCGAAGCTTATTTCGGCTTGGCACGTATATCCTACAAATGGAACGACTTGGATGCCGCTCTAGTACACGGGGAACGGAGCCTCCAGCTAGCTCGCCAAGTTGAGAACACAGACAGATACATTTCCTGTGAGGTATTTCTCGCCCGTCTGATGTCTGCCCAAGGAGATGTGACCGGTGCGGCTGCCGCTCTAGCTAAGGCCGGTCAGTCCGTGCGCCAGCATAATTTCGTGCATCTGATACCAGAGGTTGCTGCTGCAGAAGTACTTACATTGCTTCAACAGGGTAATCTGGCGGCAGCGGCGCAACTAACTCAGTCGCACGAACTCCCAATCAGTCAGGCTCGGGTACACTTGTCCCTGGGTGATACGTCCACAGCGCTTGCTGAACTCAAGCAATTACGCGATAAAGCGGAAGCTTACGGCTGGAAGGATGAACGGCTCAAGGTTATGGTTCTACAGGCGGTTGCACTGCATGTGCATGGCGAGCGGGAAACAGCTACTCAACTGCTGCTTGATGCGTTAGCGCTGGCAGAGCCGGATGGGTTTATCCGAATCTTCCTCGATGAAGGTAAACCAATGGCAGAGCTGTTGTCCATAGCAGCTACTCATGGGATTATGGCCAGCTATATAGGTAAGCTGTTGGCCCTGTTCATTGCTGATGAACATAAGAGTGAAGACCATTCTGATCTTCGTTCTGCCCCATTGGTCCAGCTCCTTATCGAGCCGCTAAGTGAGCGCGAGCTTCTCGTACTAAAGCTCATTGCCCAAGGACTCTCGAATCGTGAGATTAGTGAGCGGCTTTTTGTCGCCTTGAGCACGGTTAAAGGATACAATCAGAATATATTCGCCAAATTACAGGTTCAGAGGCGCACCGAAGCCCTATTACGTGCCCGCGAGCTAGGTCTATTGTAGCTTGAAACCAACCCTACCCCACACACTTTCTACCACTTTGTAATCCCACAGCAATACCCTCAAAAACCTATTCAGCACTCTAAGACACATACCTAAAAACCTAAACAGCTCTTTGGAAAGGTACTCTTGAAAAGTACTTAAGTATCTATTCGATGGTACCGTTCTCCAGATATGATACGTGTAATAAAGCCAGGACGGCTAATATATTACTTCTCGCTTTTATTGGCAAAATACCCATGGTTTAAGGGTTTTTGCCAACAAATTAGTGAGAGTTATATATTAGCCGTTCCCAAGCGGTACAGACAGCTAAAGCAGGCCGCAGAGGAGAGGGTAATGCCAAATAACCAAAACGACAAAATGAATGAAAATTATTCTAACGTGTATCAAATCAGAATCAAGGGACATCTGGACCCTGGGTGGTCCGACTGGTTTGAGGGTCTCAGCATCCTGCTTGAAGATAACGGGGATACGCTATTAACGGGTCCGGTCGTCGATGAGGCTGCATTGTATGGATTATTAAGAAGAGTCCGTGATCTAGGAATGCCATTAATCTCGCTCAATCGTGTTAAATCCGATTAAGCACATGCATTTGGAAATAACAAAAAAACAAAAAAGAGGAGAAATTAGAAATGACAAATCGTAACGCAGGAACATTACCAATGAAGAATGAAAGAGCAACAAGTGCTAGAATCGCAGGGTTTGGATTAATACTCATGGTTATACTTGCTATTTTCTCTAAGTTTTTCGTACTTGATAGCTTTATTATCGCGGGAGACGCAGCCGCAACTGCAAAGAACATTATGGACAATGAGCTGTTATTCCGCTTTGGAATTGTTAGCTTTATCCTCGTAATTATTCTGGATGTGATCGTATCTTGGGCACTATATATTTTCTTCAAACCAGTAAATAAAAATCTTTCATTGCTTACGGCATGGTTTAGGCTGGTATTCCTCACGATCTGGGTAAGCGTCTTTTATCAATTATTAAATATTCCCCAGCTTTTAAGCGGTGCTGAATACTTGAAGGCGTTTGAAACCGATCAATTACACGCTCAGGTGATGATGGCAATCGATGCGTTTAGTGTTGGGTGGAAGGTTAGTTTGATATTTTTTGGAATGCATATCCTATTACTTGGTTATATGGTCATCAAATCAGGCTCCATGTCGAAGATCATTGGTGTTCTGTTGATCATAGCAAGCGCTGGTTATTTCTTAGACAGCTTTGCTCAATTTCTTCTACCTAACTACATGGATTACGAAACGATGTTCTTAGCGATTGTTGCTATAACCGGCATAATCGGGGAGACTTCATTCCTGGTCTGGTTACTGATTAAAGGTGTGAAGGTAGACAAATAAGCTCATGGTTATTAGCTATGACAAAGGAGAAATCATATGAAAGCTGCTATATGTACGAAATACGGCTCACCGGATGTTCTTCAACTGAGAGAGGTAGCAAAGCCTACACCCAAGGACAACGAGGTACGGATAAGAATATATGCGACAACAGTAGGACCAGCGGCCTGCGCCTTTCGAAAGGCTGACCCGTTTATGATCAGATTATTTTTCGGACTACTAAAACCAAAGTTTCCTATACTAGGGACTGAGCTAGCAGGTGAGATTGATGCAGTTGGTAGGGATGTGAAGTTATTTAAAGTGGGGGACCAGGTTTTTGGTACTAGTGCAAATACCTCTGGCGCTCATGCCGAATTCAAATGCCTGCCTGAAACAGGGGTGTTGGCTATCAAATCAGAGAATATGAGCTACGAAGATGCAGCAGGCATCTGTGATGGGGCTACAACGGCGCTGACTTTTCTAAGAGATAAGGCAACGATTCAGAAAGGTCAAAAGGTGTTGATTAATGGTGCTTCTGGAGCGGTTGGTGCTTATGCGGTACAGCTTGCCAAGTCTTATGGGGCAGAGGTTACTGGGGTTTGCAGTACAACAAATTTAGAATGGGTAAAGTCTCTTGGAGCTGCTACGGTAATTGACTACACACAAGAGGACTTCACCAAGAACGGACATACCTATGATATTATATTCGATGCAATTGGCAAAAGTTCATTCTCACGTTGTAAAGGCGCACTAACGCAACAAGGTATGTATCTCTCTACTGCCCCATCACTTGCAATTATGGTCCAGATGTTATGGACTCTAAAGAGCGGCGGTAAGAGAGCCATATTCGCGACTGCGGGTTTAATGCAGAATAAAGAAAATCTAGTTTCTCTCAAAGAGCTGTTCGATGCGGGGAAGCTGAAATCGGTTATCGATAGACGTTATCCGTTGGAACAGATTGCCGAGGCTCATCGATATGTGGATAAAGGGCACAAAAAGGGAAATGTAATCATCACTGTGTGAAGGACTGGAGGCTGGGGGTCAACTGACCTCAACAAATGAATTGGAGAATCTTCTATTTTCCCACTTCAGCCTCCTGACCTCTATATACTGGAAAGTGCCTTAAGCAGTCGTTCCAGCTCGGCCTTCTCGATAGCCGACAATACAGTCTCTGCTAACGGAAACAACATTTTTTCTTCCTTAGCAAAGTGTTGTGTTAAGGTAGCGTGAGCTTGTATGGCGTATATTGTAATCGCTTGGGCGTCGTTCTCATCCATAGTTAAACCCACCTGGTCGGCTTCGTTAAGAAAATTCAGTAAATGCCGCTCCGCCTTCTCATGCTCAAATTCCATCACTTCGATTGTTCTGTCGTCGCCTCCGAGACGGCGGGCTAACATAGGGAACAATCCTTCCTCCTCTCGCTTGGCATGTTTCTTCAGCGCGACAGTAAAGGCTGAAACCAGCTTATGCAAGGTAGCGAATAATTGGCCAACTGCAGGTCCGGAATCGAACTCTATCTCTTCAGCAATATCGTAGATATAGTCCATATCTGTCCTCAAAGAAACATGCTCATCCTTTAATTGTTGCAGTGGGGCACTCAACACAATGTTCGAATACTCCGAATACTCCATTGTCAAATCCTCCTCATCCATCTTCATTAAGCATACGCCAATACAAAGACTATGAACAATAAAAAATAGGTTTTGACTTGTATACAAGTTCTAGTATACTCTAATTATTATAATGATCATTAAAATTATCTTTGGAAATAGGGAGGTGAGTGACCTGTTCGATCTTGCTCATATACCACAGCTTGGAGGAAAGTCGCTAGGTGTCCAAATCTATAAAGACCTAAGGGAAAGTATTATTTCTTTAAAGCTGGAGCCAGGGAAGATGATCTACGAGAATGAGCTAGCAGAACTGCTAAAGGTCAGTCGGACACCGATCAGAGAAGCGATAAGGCTGCTTGTCAGTGAGGAATTTTTGGAGGTACTACCGCAGAGAGGCACTCGAATCACATTGATATCGGAACGCAAGGTTGCAGAGGCGCGGTTTATTCGAGAGCAGCTGGAAGCCGGTGCTTTTCGATTAGCAGCGAAGCTATGGAACGAATCAGTTTCTGTATCTACGGAGACAAGACTATCCGAATTGCTCGACCTTCAGCAGCTGGCTGCAAGCAAAGATGATATCGCTTCGTTCTTTATGTTGGATGAGACCTTTCATCAAACAATTATGGAAGTAACAGGTAATACAACGCTTCTACAGGTTATCAATCATATGCGAGCCCATATTAACCGTATTCGATTTCTTGCGGTCAAGGAGTTTCATCAGATGGACAGGGTCATTGCCGAGCATCGAGAGCTCCTTGATTCGATTCGGAATGGGGATGAGAGCTTAACAGCAACTAGGTTACTTCATCATCTGAGTAAGCTAGATGATGAAACGCCGCAATTAAGGCTGAAATATCCGCATTATTTTATTGATTAAATATAGATTCATATTTAGGAGTGTGTAGGAATGCGAATGGTTTTCCGATGGTATGGCGAAGGAAACGATACAGTCACACTGAAACAGATCAAACAAATTCCTGGGGTAGAAGGTATCGTATGGGCGCTACATGATGTTCCTGCTGGGGAAGAATGGCCGATGGAGAAGATTCTGGCGATTAAACGTCAAGCTGATCCGTACAAGCTGCATCTCGAAGTGGTGGAAAGCGTCAACGTGCACGAGGATATTAAGCTTGGATTGCCATCAAGGGACCTATATATCGAGAATTATATAAAAACGATGAAGAAGCTGGCTGAGGTTGGTGTCAAGACGATTTGTTATAATTTCATGCCCGTATTCGATTGGGTTCGGACAGATTTACATAAGGAGATGGCTGACGGTTCGACGGCATTGTTCTTTGAGAAAGCCAAGGTGGAAGCGATGAACCCGCTGGAGCTCGTTGATCGGATTAACGCCAATCCGGATTTCTCCATGCCGGGCTGGGAGCCGGAGCGGATGGCGCATTTATCCCAATTATTCGAGGCTTATCAAGGTGTGACGGAAGAGGACCTATGGGATAATTTGAACTATTTTCTCAAGAAGATCATTCCGGTTGCCGAGCGCTTAGACATTCGAATGGCGATCCATCCAGACGACCCGCCCTGGCCGATATTTGGGTTACCCCGCATTGTAAATTCTAGAGATAATATGCGACGTATTCTTGACTTGGTCGATAGCTCGTATAACGGACTTACAATGTGCAGCGGATCTCTTGGTGCAAATCCGAGCAATGATATCGGGGCAATGATCCGGGAATTTGCGGATCGTATTCCTTTCGCTCACATTCGGAATGTGCGGGTTTACGATAATGGTGATTTTATCGAAACCTCACACCGGGCATGTGATGGAACCGTCGATATCTGCGATATCGTGAAGGCTTATCATGAGAATCATTATTCAGGATATGCTAGACCGGACCATGGTAGACACATATGGGATGAGCAATGCCGTCCGGGCTATGGTCTATATGATCGGGCAATGGGGATTATGTATCTGTGGGGCATATGGGATTCTTTAGAACGAGGAAGAGGAGACAAGTGAAGATGATACCTATACATGAGAATTTGCGAGGGAAAGTAGCGGTTGTAACAGGAGGAAGCGGTGTGTTATGCACGGCGATGGCCAAGGAGCTTGGTCGTCATGGCGTAAAGGTAGCCATTCTGAACCGTACAGCAGAGAAGGGTGAGGTCGTTGCCGAAGCGATTCGGCAGGCTGGGGGTGATGCCGTCGCGATTGCATGTGACGTACTGGATATAGAGAGTATTAAGCGAGCCGATGCTATGGTTACGGAGTTATTCGGAGACTGCGATATTCTCATCAATGGTGCGGGGGGGAATCATCCGAAAGGAAGCACAACAAAGGAATCGTTTCAACCCGAGGATGTGGATGATCCAGGACTGACGACCTTCTTTGATTTGACGGTAGAAGGCTTTAACGCGGTTTTTGATTTGAATTTTACAGGTACATTAATACCGACCCAGGTTTTCACCAGACGGATGATCCATAAACCTGGTGCAACGGTGATCAATATTTCTTCTATGAGTGCTATGTGCCCGATGACCAAGGTGCCTGCTTACAGTGCGGCCAAAGCGGCTGTGGATAATTTCACACAATGGATGGCCGTGCATATGGCAGATGTAGGTATTCGCGTTAATGCGATTGCTCCGGGCTTCTTCTTGACTGATCAGAATCGTAAGCTACTGAAGAATGAGGACGGATCCTTAACAGAGCGTTCCAATAAAATCATTACTCACACCCCGATGCGACGTTTCGGCGAACCAAACGACCTGCTTGGCACGCTAATATGGTTAGCCGATGACAGCTTGTCGGGCTTTGTCACGGGTATTACGGTACCAGTCGACGGCGGATTCATGGCATATTCGGGGGTTTGATATGACGAGCCAGGAGCTTCGATTAACAGAGAATATAAGTATGTCAATAAGGCTTGAGCGGACGCCTGCGTTGGATTATGCAATCCGAATGATAGAACGGGATCATGAGACGGTGTTCAACCGTAAGCTCCATATCACAGAACAACAAGCAGGGAATGCGGTTATAGTGGTAAGGTATGCGAATACTGAGGATCGTTGCCCGGAATGGGCGGAGGCATTCGGATTCCGGTTTCTTGGTGGAGCAAGCGGAACGGAGCTTCATATCATCGGACGCGACGAGCTGGGTCTTATATACGGTCTGCTCCATTATAGTCGACATGTACTTGGGGTCGATCCATTCTGGTATTGGGCCGACCTCCCACCTATACGGCAAGAGACGATCACAATTCTGGCTAAGGAATATAATTCCGTGCAGCCGAAGGCGCGCTACCGCGGATGGTTCGTCAACGACGAGGTTTGTTTAATTGGGTGGAAGGATGAATATCCACCGACATCCGAGGTATGGCTGCCGGTGTTCGAGGCATTGCTGCGCTGTGGTGGTAATATGGTTATCCCAGGCACAGATTTACCGAAAACGGGCATTCATACGAAGCTAGCAGCCGAGATGGGATTGTGGGTGTCCCATCATCATGCGGAGCCGCTAGGAGCTGAGATGTTCTTACGTGCCTACCCTGGAAGGCAGGCCAGCTACCAGGATCATCCGGAGCTGTTCGAAGCACTCTGGCGCGAGGCCATTGTGAAGCAGAAGGATGATCGTGTCGTATGGGTGCTGTCGTTCCGTGGTCAAGGTGACAAGCCGTTCTGGGAGAATGATCCTTCGTTCGATACGTCGGAAAAGCGCGGTGGTATGATCTCCTATGTAGTACGCAGGCAGTACGAGATGATCCGGGAAGTGGTAACTGATCCGGTATGCAGCATGGCGATGTATGGTGAAATTGCCGAGCTATATAAGGCGGGTCACATTGAAGTGCCAGATGGGATCATACTAATCTGGGCGGATAACGGATATGGCAAGATGGTTTCTCGTAGACATGGCAATCTCAATCTTCGAGTTCCAGCACTACCCGCTGCTGGTGATGGGGGGCGCCACGGCATTTATTACCATGTGACCTTTCATGATCTACAAGCATCGAATCACCTCGCGATGTTCTCAGCTAGCCCGGAACTCATCGTGGAAGAGCTAAAGGTTTCGTTTGATAGGGGTGCCTCGGACTATGTCCTTGTTAATTGCGGCAATATACGGCCGCATCTGTATACACTAGACTTGGTATCGCAGTTCTGGAGTGAGGGAGAAGCGGACTATGGGCTGCACTTAGATCAATATTCAAGGAGAATGTATACAACGGACCATAAGCGCATTGCAAGCCTATATAAGCGTTATTTCGAAGCGACAATTGCATATGGCCCTAACCCGGATGATCGTGCAGGGGATGAATTCTATCATCATCCAGCGAGGCAGATCATCGGCCATTGGCTGCAGGACAAGCATGATAAGACGGATGCACGGTTAATCTGGGCGACAGGCGATATGCCCTTCGAGGAGCAGGTTCGCTGGTTTCAACAACATGTAGAGGCTGTGATTCCTGTTTGGACACAGCTGAAGTCGGATTGCAAGTCTATGATTAGATTGCTTCCAGATGCGGATGGACGTAGATTACAAGATCATCTACTGCTTCATATTGAGATACATCTTACTGGTTGCCGAGGCTTTTCAGCTCTATGTAGCTCTTATGAGCAATATCGGAACGGACAACATCCACTGGCATTCGTGCAAGCGTCTCAAGCCTTATGGAATTATAAGCAAGGAATTCGCGCTCTGAAACAGTCCGAGCATGGTAAGTGGAAAAGCTTCTATAGAGCGGATTGGCTGACCAATATCAAGAACACTATGGATCATACGGAGACCCTTCGTCGCTTCATTAGGATGAATGGTGATAGTCCGGATATGTTCCTATGGTATAAGGAGTTTTTGATGCCCGAGACGGAGAAGCATATATATCTCGAGAATACGCACCGTAAGCCTTTATCGAACGATGCTTTGTCTAGGCGATTAAAGCAATATTATATAGAGAAGGGACTTTTGAGAGGGTAGGGATGCTATGTACTTCCGCAATTATTATAAGCGTCTATCGATAAAGTGGAAGCTCATTGTGATTTTGTCGACGATCATATTGCTCTTGAGCACAGTATACATGCTTTCCTTAAAGGTTGTATTCCAGGTTTATGACAAACAGGTGTTGAATATCTCCTCGCAGATGCTTAACCTGTACACGACCAACATCGAGAATGAGCTTCGGAAGATCGAGAAGATGACCTTCACTTTCTTCACGGAAGGCAGCACACAAGCGAATCTGGTGGAGGTCAATTCAGGCGAATCGTCTTATAAGCGTTATCAGGCGATCGAGGCGCTAAGGAATAAGCTACTCACTGCCTCACAATCGGAATTGTTCATTTCCTCCATTAGCTACTTTGACTTGGATGGGAATGAATATACAGTGGGTAGCAGTGTTACGCCTTTCTCTTCTGACTATCTCGATAAGGTTGTGCAAAGGGTCGAATCGAATAGTGGAAGTATAGCTTGGATCGAACCGATGGATTCGGACAACAGCTTCGTGGCGGCCAGACAAATTCGAACGTTAGGAGAACTAACGCCCATAGGTTATGTTATTATTCGTATTCATCCGAAGCAGCTGGTGCAATGGGTCTCCAGCACTTGGTCTGATTTCAGAGGAGATTTGATGATATTCACAACAGATGGTCAGTCGATCTACAGGGATCCATCCTTGTCGAATATCGAGCTGGATTTGGGAATACTTCAGAATAATGCTTACGAGGTGCTAAGCCTCAACAACCATAACTATTTACTGACAGAGGTCAATTCCTCATATACGAAATGGTCATACTATACGCTTGTGTCGTATGAAAGCATATTTAAGAGTGTTTTACTGATGCGGTCACTTTTGATCTTTGTGTTTATAGGGATATTTCTGATTATTTTTGTGATTGGAGTTAGATTTTCTAATAGCATTACCAAGCCAATCATCAAATTAAGTCAGAAGATGCGGAGAGTAGAGAATGGCGAGTTTGAATTTTCTGGATTGACTGTGCAGAAGGAAGAGATTGGAGATGAAATTAATCTTCTCCATTATGATTTTGCACTTATGGTCGATAAGATTAACACCTTAATCAAAGAAAACTATGTGAAGCAGCTACTCATCAAGGAGTCTGAACTCAAAGCGCTTCAAGCCCAGATCAATCCTCATTTTCTCTATAATACGCTGGAATCGATCAACTGGGAGGCTAGAGTTAACAAGCAGTTTAAGATTTCATCCATGGTCAAGGCATTGGGAAGCTTGCTCCGAAGAGTAACGGTGACGTCCGATCCTGTAACGACAATTACAGAGGAGCTACAGCTGTTAGAGGCGTATATGACGATCCAGATGTTCCGATTTGAGGAAAGGCTTAGCTATGAGCTTATTACCGAGGAGCGATTAAGCAACCAACGGATCGTCAAGATGAGTCTGCAGCCGATTGTTGAGAATGCGATTAAATACGGTTTGGAGAAAAAAAGCGGGAATTTCCGGATAAGTGTGGACATCAAGCAAATCGTAGATGTAATCGAAATAAATGTAGTAGACAATGGGCCTGGAATGAGTCATGAGCTTCTAGATAGAGTAAGGAATGGCACTGCGAAATCCTCGGGTGCAGGAATTGGGTTGAAGAATATCGATGAACGGATCAAGCTAACCTTCGGGGAGCAATATGGGATAACTCTGAACAGCGAAGAAGGTAAAGGAACTATTGTCCTGCTACGAATTCCTTATCAGAAAGGAGTAGATAGGCATGTATAGCGTTGTTGTCGTTGATGATGAGAGAATCATTCGTGAAGGAATTATTCGGATGATCGAATGGGAAGAGCTTGGCTTACAGGTGATTGGGGCGAAGCAGAATGGGCTTGAGGCGATGTCGTTCATCATGGAGCAGAATCCCGATATAGTGATTACGGATATCATGATGCCGGAGATGAATGGCTTGGAGCTGATCTCGGCGATACACGAAAAGCTACCCCATGTTATGTTTATCGTTCTCTCCGGGTACGGCGAGTTTGAATTCGCTAACAAAGCGATGAAATATGGAGTGAAGCATTACATCTTAAAACCCTGTGACGAAGGCGACATCACAGAAGCACTTACACAAGTCATGGTAAAGCTGCGGCAAAGAGAGAAAAGGGATCGGCTTGTTGTTCAATTGGAGGAAAACTGGAAGAGTGCATTGCCGCAAATGAAGGAACGATTTCTAGCTGAATCCATTGAGACAGCCAAGTACAATCAGAATGATTACGAGCGGTATCGTCAATTATTCCATATCGATGCACATAAGCTACAATTGTTAATTCTAAGACCCCAGAGCGACTGCAGTTTGCTTGAACGCTTTGCATTGAAGAATATTGCCGAAGAGCTTCTAGAGCTACGACAAGTATGTATAAGTACAATTTATAAAAGTGATGTTCTATTACTTATTCAATCTGTCGAGCATGAAGATATCGAAAGCTCTCTAGAAGAAATTTCTGAGGTGTATCAGCAATATTATAAGAAAAAACTTTCAATAGCAATTAGTAATGAGAATACCTTCGATCGTCTACCTGAGTTATATGCGGATGCCAAGGGTTGCGTGGAGTATGCATTTTACTTGGGGGAAGGCAGCGTAATTACCAATCAGGACGTCATCTTCGGTAGTGGAGGGTTAAACTATGCGCTGAGACAGGATTATGAAAGAATAGCAGTTTCCATCAGAACTGGACACGTTGACGCTGTTTGCGAGCAAGTAGGACTATTCTTTGAACGGCTTGTTCAGAATAAGCAAAGAATTGAGCTAGCAAGAACATATTGCGTAGAGCTGTTGCTGAATATGATTCGTCAAAGTCATCCGGAGATGCTAAGCTCTTATGCGCATTGCATCACTCGATTGGAAGGGATGGACACGCTGCAGCAAATTGAACAAACTCTGTTGGATATTGCTACACAAATTGCTACAGTTCATTATGAACAAACCACGAAGAAGTATAGTTTGATCGTTGATGCAGTACTTACTCATATACAGGAGCAGCTTGCTAATCCCTCTCTTTCATTAAAATGGCTAGCTAGAGAAGTATTATTTATGAACGAAGACTATTTGGGTCGGTTGTTTCAGCGGGAAATGGGTGAGCGCTTCACTCAATATCTAATTCGTACAAGAATGGAAAAGGCTAAAGGCATGATAGAAAGTGGAGATGATCTGAAATTGTTCGAGATTTCAGAGCTGACTGGGTTCGGTGACAAGTATCATTACTTTAGTCTAGCTTTTAAGAAATATACTGGAATGAGTCCATCGGAGTATAAGAAGCTATGTGAGACCTAAAGGTTTGAGTCGTGCTGCAAGCAATGGCGTGACTCTTTTTTATGTTGAAGTCTGTTTTCTATAAATTTGAGTAGGTTAATGAAAAGGAAATTAAGGAATGAAGCCCTTACAATAGAGAAGTAACATATTAATAGGAGGGATCAAATATGCGTAAAGGGATGTCGGTGATCACGGTACTTGTGCTTCTGATCATGATCGGATTAACTGCTTGCTCAAGTGATAATGAAGCCAAACAGAATGTACCGGACAATAACACGAAAGCTGGTGACGCGGAGAAAGAACCGGTGGTTAAGGAGCAAGAGCCAGTTAAACTCAGCATTACATGGTGGGGCTCACAAACTAGGCATGATTATACACAGGAGCTACTGGATTTGTACACAAAGAATAATCCGCATATCACTTTTGAAGCTACTCCATCAGGCTGGGACGGATATTTCGACAAATTATCTGCGCAAGCAGCTGGGAATATGATGCCCGATATTATTCAAATGGATTATGCATATATTTCAACCTTTAGTAAGAATGGTTCGCTTGCCGACCTACAGCAATTTGTAGACAATGGCTCAATGGATGTGAGCGCTGTGGATCCGAATCTTGTTGCATCGGGTATGTTGAATAATCAATTGACAGGTGTGGTGGCCTCTAGTGCAGCGCTTGCTGTTACTTACAACCCTGAGGTGTTCCAGAAAGCAGGATTGGACATGCCAACAGCCGCTTGGACTTGGCAGGATTTCCTCAATGATATGAATGAAATTAAATCGACAACAGACTTTTATGGTACAGAAAAATTAGGTGATATGAATATATTCTCTTACTGGACTCGCCAGCACGGGGGCAGCTTATTCGCCGCTGATGGAACGAAGCTTGGTTATGAGGATGACGCGATTCTTATCGATTTCCTCAACATGCTAAAAGAGCTACAAGACAAAAAGGCGATGCCGAATCCGGACGAATGGGCACAAATCGCTTCTAAAGGTAAAGAAGCAGAGCCTGTTGTACTCGGTGAATCAGGTACAACATTTGACTGGTCTAACTTCGCGGTGATTACTTCTGGATCGAATCCGAACTTGAAGCTGATGACCCCGCCTAAGAACGATGCAGGGACTAATGCGCTTTGGATCAAGCCGGGTATGTTCTTCTCTGTTGCGAATTCCTCTAAGAATCAAGAAGAAGCATCGAAATTTATTAGTTGGTTTATTAATAGTAAAGAAGCCAATGACATCATCAAGGCAGAACGTGGCATTCCAGTATCTTCAGAAATCCGTGATGGTTTGAAGGTCGATTTAACACCACAACAACAAGAAATGTTCGATTATATCGACTTGGCAATTTCACACTCCTCTAAGATCGATCCGCCAGAGCCATCAGGTGTTGCCGAGGTTTCGAAGCTGTTGACAGATACGACGAACATGGTCATGTATAATCAGACGGACGCTGAGAAGGCAGCTGCTGATTTCAGGAAGAAAGCCAATGATATTCTGGCTAGAAATTCGAAATAGAGCTTAGACAAATAATAGAGGCTGCTGGCAGCAATTGTCATCAGCCTCTATGTATAAGGATAGAGTTAAGGAGAGTGATTGTCACATGAGAACCATACGTGGATTAAAGACGGAGAATGAGAATCTGATCGGATATATACTACTGGCTCCCTGGTTAATTGGATTTGTGGTCATGTATGTTATTCCGATGCTTACCTCCCTGTATTATTCTTTTACAAATTATAATCTTCTGAATACACCAAGCTTTGTTGGTGTGGACAATTATAAACGGATGTTTACTGAGGATGATTCGTTCTGGATCTCGCTCCGAGTGACGTTTTTCTATGTATTTATGATGGTACCGCTAAGATTGGGTTTTGCCTTATTTATTGCTATTCTTCTTAATAGCAAACGCAAGTTTCTGGGTATGTACCGAACTTTATATTATATTCCGTCGATTGTTGGAGGGAGTGTAGCGGTATCAATCGTTTGGAAGCAGCTGTTTGGGAACGATGGCGTAGCCACGGCTCTGCTTGCGCTAGTTGGGATTGACCAGGAGATTTCGTTCGTAGGTAACCCAAGCACTGCGATATGGACCATTATTTCGCTTGGTGTATGGCAATTTGGATCTTCTATGCTGATCTTCCTTGCGGGACTCAAACAAATTCCGGTCAGCTTATATGAATCAGCGGTTATTGACGGAGCAAACGGCTGGGTACGGTTTATTAGAATAACGATTCCGATGTTAACTCCTATTATTTTCTTTAACTTGATCCTGCAAATCATTAATGGCTTCAGAGCTTTTACAGAAGGCTTTATTATCACGCAAGGCGGTCCAATGGACAGCACCTTGTTCTACGTTCTTAATTTATACCGCAGAGCGTTCACATACTTCGAGATGGGCTACAGCAGTGCAATGGCTTGGGTACTGGTTGCCATTATAGCGCTGTTCACTTTGATCATATTCAAGACACAATCATCATGGGTTCATTATGAATCGAAGGGGGGAGGACAGTGATGAAGAATAGAATAAAATTTAGCTCTCTTCTCTTTCACTTCTTTTCACTGGCAATTGGACTCGTAATGATATACCCACTTTTGTGGTCACTGAGTAGCTCGTTTAAGGATAATGCGTTTATGTTTTCTCAAGCATATTCTCTAATTCCGGAGAAGTGGGACATACTGGAGAACTACCGCTCTGGCTGGAAGGGTATTGGCGGGATAGACTTTGGCACATTCATCTGGAATTCATTAATCGTTTCTGGTTTAGGAACGGTAGGAGGCGTGCTTAGCTCGGTTATGGCGGCTTACGCTTTCTCTAGAGTGAAATTTAAGCTTAGTGCCTTCTGGTTCATGTGTGTGATGATGACGCTGATGATTCCGAATCAGGTTATGATTGTGCCTCAATATATCATATTTAAGGAATTAAATATGATAAATACACTGTCCTCGTTAATTGCGCCATGGTTTTTCGGGAACGCCTTTTTTATCTTCTTGATGGTGCAGTTTATTCGAGGGCTGCCTATGGATTTGGATGAAGCAGCCAAGATGGACGGCTGTGGCAAGCTAGGTGTGTTCTACCGCATTATTCTGCCACTCGTTTCTCCTGCTGTTATCACTTCGACGATATTCTCGTTTTATTGGATTTGGCAGGATTTCTTCCAACCCTTAATTTTTATTAGCCAACCGAAATGGTTTACTGTTTCACTTGCTCTGAACATGTATCTAGATCCGAATTCCTATAGTAATTATGGTGGTTTGTTTGCCATGTCGGTTGTATCTCTCATTCCTGTCATTCTTATCTTTCTAATTTTCCAACGATATTTGGTTGAAGGAATTGCTACGAGCGGGATCAAAGGTTAATCACAAGCACAAGGGAAGGCTTCGGCAATAACAACATCTTCGCATTATATGAATAGAAAAAGACTGATAGCTATCATAGGCTATCAGTCTTATTCTGTCTCGCTAAGCTACAGTTGGATCGCACCGCTAGGGAATTGACAATCCCTCAGCTCAGGCTCGCGCTCAACAACGCTTATTTCATCTAAGACCATAGTCAAACGATCCTCAGAAGTAAATAGCGGCCATTGGGCAAGTTGATCCGAATACGGGCGCCCGGTATGGATAAATGTTGCCCATGATTCATGCATCGCCTCGGCAAGCTTTTTTCCTCTTGAAGGAATGGCATGAAGGTGCGCCATAGGATTCGCGACAATTTGTTGCTCCGAAGGAGACTCTGCAACCCTGGAATCAATGATAAAGGGTGATTCCAGTCCATGGATCGCCCCCATCCCGTTGGTGAATGCAAAGCGGTAATGCCAAACCGGATGGCCTTGGTCCGCTGACATCTCAGCTAAGCGGATCGTAGCGATTCGATATAGATAGTCTGTGAGCGTCCGATTTAAGGCTTCCTTCGGTGTCAGCAGGATAGCAGCTTGGTGAAAGGCGGCCCACACCAGCTCGCTGTTCTTCCCGAAGAAAGCGAGTATAATCTCATTGCTAGGCTCCTTCTGCTCCGGCGAGAGTGGTACGTACAAAGCTGCTTCGTCTTCGTTGGACCCGATGAGCATAGGCACCTTGCGGTTTAGGCTTGCCATAACCTCATGAATAGGGTCCAAGGATACGACACATCCATCCCTTACAGGTCCAAAGGTATGAAGTCCGTTGTCCTGTGCCTCCAGAATGGACTGGGCTGACATCGTCAAGAGCCGATGGGCTTCATTGTGCGGAATGCCGAGCTTGTCCAGAAGCCTTAACGTGAGCTGAGAGGCTGTATAGGTATCCCGAACCGCCTGAGTTGCTCCGCTCTGGGCAATGATTTGGCGAAACAAGCTTTGAGCAGCTGGCACGGCCAACAGGGTGGATGCACATTTCGCGCCGGCAGATGAGCCCGAAACGGTGATTCGCATCGGGTCGCCACCGAAGGCAGCAATATTCTCCTTCATCCACCTCAGTGCCTCAACGATATCAAGTATCCCATTGTTGCCGGATGTACGATAATCCTCCCCTAACAGGTCGCCCATATAGAGAAATCCTAATGCGCCTAATCTGTAGTTTAAGGACACACATACAATGTTATCCCGTTCGGCAAATGTGAAGGCATTGAAATATGCACCGGTTCCCGTCGTGAATCCGCCACCGTGGATATCGACAAGAACGGGGCGATTCGTTTGTTCGATGCCTGTGCCTGTGCTTGGTGTCCAAATATTAAGACTCAGACAATCCTCTGATTGTACATAAGGGAATAGCCCCGGATCATGGACTGGCTGCAGGGACACCGGACCGAATACGTCTGCTTGTAATACTCCCTCCCAAGGTTGGAGAGAATTAGGAGGTTTAAAACGTCGCTCTCCGATGGGAGGGGCTGCATAGGGGATGCCTCGAAACACATTCAAATTGCCTTCCTGGATACCCTGCACTTGACCGTATTTCGTATTAACAATCATTTCGCCAGCCTCCAAGTATGTAATGTCATGATACGAATAATTATAACAGGTAGGATTGTTATGCGATATTTCACTCTAGGTAATGGACGGGACGAATACAATACGAAGTAGGGGACATTCCGGTCAGCTTACGGAACATTTTGTGGAAGTAGGAGGTATCGTAATAGCCCAAATATTCTGCAATGGCAGCCACTGCCAAATTCGTATGTAGAAGGAGCTCCATCGCATTGGTTATTCGCAGATGGTGTTGATATGCGAGTGGTGTCTGTTCAACAACCTCTTTAAAGATCGTCAATGTATAATTAGGTGAACGTTCAATAAGCAGTGACAGCTGATGTAGTGAGATGGCTTCACGATAGTGCTCAAGGATATAATGCTGAATGAGTTCGACATAATGAAGCTTGCGAATGGGGATAGGCTGGCTTTCAAGCTCACGACACAGACTACCCAGCATCTCTAATAAGATACCAGACCGGATTGTCTCGTAATACGCCCGCTTCTCAAGGGTTTGGCGATGCAGTAGAATAAATCTTTCCTTGTAATATTCGAAAATTCGTGTAGATACTCGGACTGGCTTGCCTTCTATCAGTAGGGGAAGACCAAGATCGGTTTCGCTAGTGAATGTTACCGTATACTTCTGATGTGGGATAGGACCGTGATTGAAGGCTTCTCTATATGTACCGGTTGGTATAAATAACAAATCTCCTTTCACAGCAAGAAGAGGTTTATCATTCAAACGATACTGTAATTGCCCTTCTGTAACAAGCACTAATACATAATATTGTACATAAGTGAGTGGGTTGTGCCAATCGGTAATGAAATCATCCAAGTGCGTATTCGTAATTGTAATCAACTGATAACCCCCCCTATAATAAAAGTGACAAATTACAATTAATCGTAAGATCATACATCGAATTAGGATGCTATTATTATTTATAATATAGTAGAGGTGATAGCATTGACAACTAATCAAAAACCTAACATTGTATTCATCATGTCAGACGATCACGCTTCGCATGCGATGAGCTGTTATGGGAGCAAGATTAATCAAACTCCCAATATAGACCGGATCGCGAACGAAGGTATGCTTTTCGAAAATTGCTTCTGCACCAATTCAATCTGCTCTCCAAGCCGAGCGGCGATTCTAACAGGTAAATATAATCATCTGAACGGTGTGAAGTCGATTAATGATCACTTCGATGGTCGACAGATGACATTCCCTAAGTTGCTTCAATCCGCTGGGTATCAGACGGCACTTATTGGAAAATGGCACTTAGGTCACGGTGGAGATGCGGACCCAACGGGATTCGATCATTGGTCTGTTGTACCAGGACAAGGGGATTATCATGATCCGGTGTTCATCGAGATGGGCGAGCGGAAGCAATATTCTGGATATGTAACTGATCTAACAACTGATTTCGCTATAGACTGGTTAAGTAAACGTGATAAAGATACACCATTCATGCTAAAGTGTCATCATAAGGCACCTCATCGTCCTTGGCAGCCGGCGGAGAAATATGCTCAGCTTTACGAGAATATCGACATTCCTGAGCCGGATACCTTCTATGATGATTATGAGAACCGTTCACAGGCTGCGGTTGAAGCGAGAATGCGGATTGACCGGGATATGGAGGAGTTGGATGTAAAGGGTTCTCCGCCGGAGGGATTAACAACACTGGAACAGAAAAAGTGGAAATATCAACGTTACATCAAGGATTACTTGAGATGTATTGCTTCTATCGACGAGAATGTGGGCAGGCTGCTTGATTATCTGGACGAGGAAGGCATAGCTGACGACACAATCGTTATCTATACGTCCGACCAAGGCTTCTTCTTAGGCGACCATGGTTGGTTTGATAAACGATTCATGTATGAGGAGTCTCTGAGAATGCCGTTTATTGTCCGATATCCACGTGAGATACAAGCGGGAAGCGTGACGAAGGCGATGGCACTTAACGTTGACTTTCCCTCTACATTCCTTGACTATGCAGGCGTGTCTATTCCAGATGAGATGCAAGGATATTCGTTAAGGACAATTTTTAACGGAATCACACCGGATGACTGGCGGACATCGATGTATTATCGGTATTGGATGCATCTAGATGAGCACCATAATGTGTATTCCCACTACGGTATTCGAACAGATCAATACAAGTTGATCTATTATTATGCACAAGCGTTAGGAACTTCCGGCTCCATAGAGGAGGATCGTCCCGCGGAGTGGGAGCTGTTCGATTTACAGTCTGATCCTTGTGAGATGAACAATGTGTATAAGGATCCTAACTATTCAGTACGAATAGCTGAGCTTAAGATGGAGCTGCATAGGCTTCAGGCGGAGGTACAGGATCAACCGGTTGCGGAAATCGAGTAATTGATGTTCTTAAAGAGCATATGAGTAACTAAAGGGGGCAAATGGAATGATCACTATTGATCCATCAGAGCAAACCGACCAAGAGAACTACAAGCTGCTGATCGGCAGCATTGTTCCGAGACCAATTGCACTTGTGACTTCACTTTCAGAAGAGGGAGTATTGAATGCTGCACCCTTCAGCTATTTCTCGATTGTTGCAAGCCAGCCCCCTATGGTATCCATTTCCATTCAACGTAATATGGGTGTTATGAAAGATACTGCGAGGAATGCAATAGTTGCTGGAGCATTTGTCGTTCATATCGTGGATGAGTCCAATGTTCATGTGGCAAATCAAGCGGCTGCCAGCTTGCCACCGGACCTAAGTGAGGTTGAATTAACTGGTTTAACACCCGTTGCTAGTGAGGCTATAAGTGTTCCAGGCATAAAGGAGGCTAGAATCAGAATGGAGTGTAAACTCGAGCAAGCGATCTCCCTTGGAGGTAGTGATTCAGAACCTGCTTGTGACATGATCATTGGACGTGTTGTACGGTTCCACTTTGAGCATGGTGTTTATGAGAACGGTAATATTATATCAGAAAAGCTACAGCCCGTTAGTCGTATGGCAGGCAGCAATTATGCTGTTCTTGGCGAACAATTTGCATTAGAACGCCCACAATAAAGTGAATCGCAGCCGATACAGCTGCAGCAATTCCCCCCTCAAACAGAAAAAGACCCATAGCCATCAGAGCTATGGGTCTGAATCTATATATTGATAATTAAGGGGGGTTAAGTTATCCTATATAGGACGATTATTAGTAGAACCTTAGGATAGGATGTCGATTGTGTTACAATTCAATTTCACTGCGTTCTCCCTAACGAAGCTAGCTAGGAGAGCTTACATTGTCCAATCGTATTGTAATGGCGCCTATGACAAGAGGCTTCTCCCCCGATGGCGTGCCTGGACAGAATGTTGCTGACTATTACCGTCGTAGAGCAGAAGGCGGAGTAGGGCTGATCATAACTGAAGGAACGTTAGTCAATCATCCAGCATCCGCAAGCAGTCCTAATTACCCTAGCTTTTACGGTGAAGCGGCTCTGAATGGCTGGGCTGAGGTTGTCGCTTCTGTTCATCTAGCAGGCGGTTTGATCTTCCCGCAGCTGTGGCATGAGGGTACAGCACGCAAGGTGGGTGCACTTCCTAACTTGGAGGCTTTACCAGTAGGCCCATCTGGTCTTACCTCATCTGGCGTACAAGTTAATGAGCCTTTAACAGAAGCAGAGATTGCCAGTATTGTTCAAGCCTTCGCCCAAGCGGCTTTAGACGCGAAGAGGATTGGCTTTGATGGCATTGAAATTCATGGTGCTCATGGATATTTGATCGATGCATTTTTCTGGGACAAAACAAATCAACGTACAGATCGTTACGGTGGGGACATTGTAGCTCGTACGACATTTGCTTCTGAAATCATTGCAGCCTGTCGACTAGCAGTAGGTCCTGATTTCCCTATCTGCCTTCGTATCTCACAGTGGAAAGAATCAACCTACACGACACAATTAGCCAAAAATCCAGATGAGCTATTACAATTTTTAACTCCCTTAGTGGAGGCCGGTGTGGATATATTTCATTGCTCAACTCGCCGTTTCTGGGAGCCTGAATTTGAAGGCTCTGAGTTGAATTTTGCCGGATGGGTCAAAAAGTTAACTGGAAAGCCTACGATTACAGTCGGCTCTGTTGGACTAGATAGTGAGTTTTTGGGATCATTTGCAGGGAAGAGCTCAGGAACAGAAAGCATAGATAAGCTGCTAGTACGTTTAGAGCAAGCTGAGTTTGACCTTGTTGCTGTGGGACGCGCGTTACTGGTTGATCCGAATTGGGCTAACAAAATCCGTGAAGGTAAATATGATGAGCTTATGCCATTTTCTGCAGATGCCTTTGGAAATCTGTCCTAATACACAAGAATGTGATTTATTGTATTGACCTACAACCGCATATTGGATATACTCATCTACAACATTACAACGAAATCATGCCCATGATGAGCATCCAACTCTGAGGCGTTATCGTCAAGAATGGCCCTGTGGGGGCACATTCCTAAGTAAACCGGCACCGCCCGTTATCGCGGAACTTAAGAGGATCTTGCTGTTTCATACAGCAAGATCAAGCTGGGTGGCACCGCGAGAGAAGCGCTCCTCGTCCCATATGGACAAGGGCGTTTTTTGCGTTTTTATTAACTTACCTAGGAGGGTGGTGCCATACTAAACATTAGAGGGAAATTAATGGATGGCTTCAGCAAGGGAAGACAGCAGAATCGGAAGAAGTGAGAGATAAGGTTAAGCAGGTTAATATTCAACTATCTGAAGTAGAAGGTCTTTTAAGCGGAGATCGCTGCTAGCTTAATCGAAGCTTCATGGTTCTCGAAGGTGGAGGAAGGTGGAGCAGGTTGTTATATGCGCTGGTGATGCGGCGGTATCGGACAATATTTTCCGGGAAATAATGCAAAATGCTGAAGACATCCTCGAGCTCTTAGAGCTACCCTATCGAATCATGTCAGTATGCTCGGGAGATATGTCGCAGAAGACTTACAAGCAATACGATATTGAAGTACAGAATGAAGACGGATCAATTCGGATACCAGAGGCACTAAGGAAATACATGAATGGTTTGGAAAAACTAAATTTGGAGGCGGAAGTATGACGAAGAGAATTTATAATTTTAACCCAGGTCCAGCAGCGTTACCCGTTGAAGTGTTAGAGCAAGCGCAAGAGAATTTTGTGGAGTATAAGCAGCTTGGGATATCGTTAATGGAGATGTCTCACCGTAGTAAGCTTGTAGAACAACTGAACGAGGAGACACAGCAGCTTCTTCTAGACATTGTTGGTTTGAAGAATGGGTATAAGGTACTCTTCATGGGTGGTGGTGCAAGCACGCAATTCGCACTAGTTCCTCTTAATTTCCTGTTGCCTGAGCGTGTGGGTAATTATGTGCTGTCGGGAAGCTTTTCGGAGAAAGCTTATAGTGAAGCCCAATTTGTCGGTCAAGCTCATATTGCTTCGAGCTCGAAGGCTCAGAAGTGGATTCAAGTCCCGAATCAACAAGATTTAAGGCTATCCGAAGATGCGGCTTATGTTCATATGACAACGAATAACACGATCGAGGGCTCGCGATTTAATGATATCCCCGATGTGGGGAATGTCCCCTTAATCGCTGATATGACCAGTGATATATTAAGCAGGCAGCTGGATTACGAGAAGTTTGCACTGGTTTATGCAGGTGCGCAGAAGAACCTGGGACCAGCAGGAGTTACGACGGTCATCATTAGGGAGGAGCTACTGGAGCATGCGCGCAAGGATATTCCCCTGATCATGAGATACGAGACCTTTGCGAAGGAAAAGTCGTTGTACAATACACCACCTGTTCATTCGGTATATGTGATGAATTTGGTGCTGAAGTGGGTCATCGAGCAAGGCGGCGTAGCTGCGCTGGAGAAGAGGAACGCTGATAAAGCGGGATTGGTGTATCAGACTATTGATGCTAGTGGTGGTTTCTACAAGGGTATTGTAAATCGAGCAGACCGTTCGGACATGAATATTACGTGGAAGCTTACGAGCGAAGAGCTGGAGCAACAGTTCGTCAAGGAATCTAAACTGAATGGCTTCGAAGGCTTATCCGGACACCGGAGTGTTGGTGGACTTCGAGCTTCTGCCTATAATGCAGTACCGGTCGAAGCATGTAAGGCACTTGTTGATTTCATGATCGAATTCCAGAGAAAGCATGGATGAGACAAGAATAACGTATTGACAATCATTGGGATCCACTTTATTATTAATAAATATTCATTATAGTGAATAAATATACATAATATGGTGAGCTCATTGAAACATATTATCTCGTTGAAAGAACTAGATCGGAATGACTTGTTAGGAATTTTACAGAAGGGGATTGAAATTAAGCGCAATCCGCAAGCCTTCTTCTCTGCCTGTGAGCGAAAAGGTCTATTCATGCTCTTCCAGAAAACCTCGACAAGAACAAGTCTGTCATTCCAGTCCGGTATTCATCAGATGGGTGGATATGCAGCGATGATGGATTGGGAAGCGAGTAATTTCAAGCTTTCGCCTATTCAATATGAGGTTCGATATGCATCGAGGAATTGTGATTTGATTATGGCAAGACTGAAGAAGAATGTTGATTTATTACAGTTAGCTCAATATTCAAGTGTGCCAGTGATCAATGGCTGCTGTGAGAAGTATCATCCTTGCCAAGCATTAGCAGACTTAATGACCGTTTATGAGGTTGCTGGAACATTCTCAGGAATAACGATTACCTATGTAGGCATTCATAACAATGTTGCTAATTCGCTGGTTGCAGGTTGTACGACACTGGGAATTAAGCTTCTATTGGTGACTCCAATCATTAATGAGGACTCTTGGGATGAAGAGCTCATGCAAGCTGCTTATCGAAGTGGTCATGTGGAGAATGTGGTGTGCTTGTCGGAAGCAGTATCGAGGACAGATTTTATTTATACGGATACATGGGTGGATATGGAATTCTATATCGATCCCAATTACAAGGAGGAGAATAATCGCAGGATTGAGATCATGTCCAATTTTCAATTGAACAGGGCTAATCTAATGGGCTTCTCTCCCTATATCATGCACGACATGCCCATTCATCCTGGGTTGGAAATTGAAGAAGAGCTGATTGAGTCAGACCATTCTGTTATTTATCAACAAGCTGAGAATAGGATGCATGCACAGAAAGCATTGATGCTGTATTTGGTGGAAAATCATGAATAACGATCAGACAACCTCACCATTGATCAATGCTGCTAACCAATCGCTTCTCTTCATCGCGAATCGACCTGACATCGTTATGGAACGTGGTGAAGGCATGCACTTATGGGACATGGTGGGTAAGAAGTACCTGGATTTTATCGGGGGCTGGGCTGTAACAAGCTTAGGGCACTGTCCACAGGTCATTCAAGATGCTCTAGCTAGTCAGGCCGCTACATTAATCAATCCAAGTCCTTCGTTCTATAACAAACCCATGATTGAATTTGCGAAACTATTAACGGAGATATCCAATTAGGTTAATGCCGCCACTCATTGTGACCAAGCCAGATATTGAAGCGATGCTCGGGATATTGTGTTCCGTGCTAGATCATATGGCAGGCTAAGCGCTGTGCAACATTCCCAAGTCTAACTCGTTAGTAAGGGTAGGGGGTGGTTCATATGAATGTGCGAAAATATAGTGTTATTCCGATTCTAGTGCTTTTGTTAGTGGTAGTAGGCTGTTCTTCGAACACCAAGAATCCTGAGGTATCGGGTGATAAAGGATCGGTGAAACCAATAGCCGAGCCACTTGATATGGATTCCTTGCAAAGTAGTGATGTACAGGAAGTGAAGCTAAGTCGCTCACTAGGATTCGGAGTCGTTAATGAAGCGGTGCTCGGAATGTTCAAGGAAGAAGCGGATATATTCATCGATGCCATAAAGTCTGCTAAGAAGCTCGAGGGTAAGATTGATGTCCGAAGACCAGATTACGATGTTTCCTTTCTTGCTAATGGGGATTCATTGATTTCGATTCATCTATGGTTGGATACCGATATCGACAGTGGTATGTACACGTATATATCTGAAACGGAAACGGGCTACTCGCTAACTGAAGAGGCTGCCTCGACCTTGAAGAAGCTAATCATGAATCTGCCATAAGAAAAACCTTCCAGCTAGTCATACCGAAGGAAATTGATTGATTTTCTGAGCTCTATAGGCTGAAGGTATCATTCCATACTCTCGTTTGAACAATCTGGTAAAGTAAACCGGCTCCATACCGACATGCGCAGCAATCTGACGTATGGTCATGCTAGGCTGCTCCTCTAGTAAACGCGAGGCGGTTTGCAGACGTATTTTGTGCAAATATTGTAAGGGTGTTAGTCCGAGAGTTTGCTGGAACAATCGATTGAGCTGCTTAGTTGAATAACCAACGCGGGCTGATAGCTCGGTCATCGTGAGGTCACGCTGCAGGTGGTCATGTAAGAAACGCGTTGCACTGTCTACAACGGAATCACGATAACGCACTAGCCTAATCGCTTGTCCAGGGTTAGGTTTTTTGCTGCTGTTGAGAGCCGCTTGTTTTTTCAATTCCAGACAGAAGGAGAAGAAATGTTCAGTTGATTGCCACACATCATAGTGTGGACCGGAATGATTCCAAACCTTCTCAAGAAGCAGGTAGAGCTGAAGTGGATTGTGTAACTGTAGCTGGAAGGGAGTATCTCCAAAGCCCCAGCTTTTCAATAAGGCATCATGATTGTCTACAAAAGAAACATAGCCAACAAACCAAGGCTCTTCGCCTTGAGGCAAGTACTCATGTGGATAATCCGAGGGTATATATAGCAATGTGTGAGGATTCATAATGTCCCATTCGTTCTGCTCCAATGATCGGAAAGCACCTAGCCCGGAGAAGGAGGTGAATAGCTGCTTCGCACTGAAGCCTTTCAAGCGTGTCATTGCCTGCTGATTTTCAGTGCCCACTGTATAGACAGAGAAGGGAACATCCTCTTCCATCTGATGATAAAGGTTAGTTCTGAGCCGCAATAGCTTCAAGTGGTTTCACCCCGTAATGTCCATTATGTATGGTATGTTGTCCGATTTAGCTCCTATGATGATTCAGTATATCACAACTATAATGAAAGATAAGGATGTATCTTATTTTGCAAGAATAATCGATTCTTAGGAGTGACCATGGTGATTCAAGTAGAGAAGAACTGGGAAGATCCCAATGTACTGCATGTGAACAGAGAAGCGCCAAGAGCATATTATATCCCTTATAGTGATGCCGAATCAGCAAAGACGAACAAACGGGGAAGCTCTCCATACTACCAGACATTAAATGGCAGCTGGAAATTCAAATATGTACCTAGTGTGAAGCACGTTGAGGAGGGCTTTTATGAATTAGATGCCGATGTGAGCAGCTGGGATGACCTCATCGTACCTTCTTGCTGGCAGACGAATGGCTATGATCAGATGCATTATACGAATGTAAATTATCCGATTCCTTGCGATCCCCCGTTCGTACCTAATGAGAATCCTGCTGGTCTTTATGTGAGAGATTTTAATATGAAGGAAGAGTGGAGCACGGAGCAAAAATATATCGTTTTTGAAGGTGTGAATTCCTGCTTTTACTTGTGGGTGAACGGTGAGTTTGTTGGTTACAGTCAAGGAAGTAGAGTGCCTGCTGAGTTTGATATATCGGCTTACACGCATAGTGGACATAACAGGATGGCTGTCATGGTCCTGAAGTGGTGCGATGGAACGTACCTGGAGGATCAGGATTTATGGCGCTTCTCGGGTATATTCCGTGATGTTTATTTACTCTCTCGTGAGAAGGCGTGTATTCGTGATGTGTTTAATAGACAGGAGCTGTCTATTGATTTCAGATCAGCTAAGCTTAATGTTGAAGTAGAGACTACAGAATCATTGGAAGTTATGGCAGAGCTCTATGATATGAATGGCCAGGCTGCATGCACAGCTAAATCAGTCATCGATGGCAGTGGCGTGTTGAAGCTGGAGGTGAATGACCCTGCTCTCTGGGATGCGGAGCAACCGAATTTATATGAATTATTCCTGTATAGTGGTAAGGAAGTTCTAAGGTTTCAAGTTGGTTTTAAACGGGTTGAGGTCAAGAATGGTGTATTCCAGATCAATGGTCAAGCGGTTAAGCTAAAGGGAGTAAATCGGCATGATTCTCATCCCGTGCTAGGACAGACGATTCCAATCCATCATATGATCAAGGATCTCAAGCTAATGAAGCAGCACAATATCAATACGATTCGCACCTCCCATTATCCGAATGATCCGCGGTTCCTGGAGCTATGCGATCAGTATGGTTTTTATGTTATAGATGAAGCCGATTTGGAATGTCATGGTCTGGGTAATGCAGGCCAGTGGGCGGAAGGTGCCTTTCATAAGCTATCAGCGGATCCGGCCTGGAAAGCGGCCTTCTTGGATAGAGCCATTCGAATGGTGGAGCGGGATAAGAACCGTGCTTGCATCGTCATGTGGTCATTAGGTAATGAATCTGGGTATGCGGATAATCATATCGCTATGGCTGAGTGGATTAAGCAGAGAGATCAATCGACACCCGTTCATTATGAAGGAGCAGCAACTCGGTATAATGGAAGCTTGAATGTAGAGGCTCTTGATTTAGACAGTCGGATGTATGCTTCGGTAGCTGAGATTGAACAATATGCGAAGGATGATCAAGAGCTTAAACCGTTATTCCTATGCGAGTATAGTCATGCCATGGGGAATGGACCAGGAGACTTACAGGATTATTGGGAGGTCATCTACCAATATCCGAAGCTGATGGGCGGCTGTGTATGGGAGTGGGTGGACCACGGGATGAAGACAACTACGGAGAGTGGTTTAGCTTACTATGCCTATGGTGGCGATTTCGGTGACCAACCTAATGATGGTAACTTCTGTATGGATGGTCTTGTGTATCCAGATCGCACGGCACATGTGGGTTTGCTAGAATTGAAGAAGGTTATAGCTCCAATCCGTATTGAAGCTGAGGATCTGCAGAAAGGTAGGGTTAAGCTTACAAACCTCTACGATTTTATAGACTTATCTCATCTTAGGCTAATATGGAAGCTGGAGAAGGATGGCGTTGTCGTTCAACAGGGTGAGATGAATGAGCTGTCTGTAGGACCTCATGAGGCAATGTCCGTGGTCATACCTTATAAGTGGCCAACTGTTACAGCTTCTTCTGCCCAATATTATGTAACTTTAACTTTCGTTCAGAAGAAAGCTACCGTCTGGGCAGAAGCGGGACATGAGGTATCCTTTGAGCAATTTGAACTCCTTGTGGTTGGAGTAGATGCGCCAGCTGTCGAAAGGGCGGTTCCCGCAATGAGTGTAGCAGAAGAGGGACATCTGACTACCATTCAGGGCTTTGATTTCTGTCATGTGTTCGACTCATTCGAGGGTTCCTTCACGAAGATCTCGAAGCATGGCGTCCAATTAATCCAAGGGAAACCGAGATTTAATATATGGCGAGCGCCAACGGATAATGATAGGAATGTGAAGTCGAAATGGCAGGAATTTGGCTTCGACCGAGCGACTACGCATGTGTACGGGACACTGATTTCACAGAAGAATGATAACGTTGTGTCGATCACGGTTAGCTTCTCATTAGGCGGATACATCACCTACCCTATTCTACATGGAACAGCGGTATGGTCTGTTGATGGTTATGGAGAAATTACGCTGACTGTAGATGTTAAAGTTCGTGAAGAGGTTGAGCATTTACCTCGATTTGGCCTACAGTTTGTTATGCCACAGGGTACGGAGGAGGTTGAATACTTCGGTTATGGACCTCATGAAAGCTACATCGACAAACGTCGAAGTGTACGTAAAGGTAAGTACCTAACCACTGTAGATGAGCTATTCGAGAATTACTTGATGCCACAAGAGAATGGTTCACGATATGGAACGAAGTGGGTTATCGTATCCAATGAGCAGGGGATGGGTCTTAAGCTGACAAGTGACAGCGAGCATTTCTCATTTAATGCGTCGCATTATACACCTGAGGATTTAGGTGCTGCCGGTCATCCGCATGAGCTAGTGCGAAGAGCAGAAACGATCGTTAACGCTGACTATATGATAGGTGGAGTAGGCTCTAATTCCTGCGGACCCGAGCTATTGGAGAAGTATCGCTTGAGTGAGAAGGCATTCAGCTTCACGCTTGTGATGACGCCAATATTTAAAGAGGATGAATGAGCTACTTAAGTGATAGAGCATCGATTATACAAATTTATGTATGATAAATATCACAGCTTATAACTATGGGATGTTGGACAATATAGATAGTAATAGAAGCTCAATATTCCATAGAAACGGGGTATACCTATGAACATAGAAGATCGTCTGAGTAATACCGAGGCTAAAGATGTTGTTACAGAGGACATTACATGTGGGCAATGCGGCAAGATGACGGGTAAAGAAAAGGTCGGGACTTCATGGATTTGCTCGGATTGCAAGGTTAGCGAGGATACTACTAAGTCGGACTAAACAATTCCACTTAAAGATGATTGAAGCTAAATGAATCAAGCACAAATGATTGAAGCATGGACATTTAGACCCTCACCGGTTTGAATGTCTTTTTTTAACTACGACAGCAAGCTTAACAAACATCTTACTCCCTAAGCTAATTAATTGTGAGACTATTACTCCTCCGCACAACAGCCAGTTTTCTACTCTAAAACTAGATTAATCTTAAATGAGCTAGAAAGTAGCAGAAACCAA
>DFZX01000003.1:0-47304 GCA_002383695.1 Caryophanales bacterium UBA4045 | reverse complement strand
AATCGATTAACGGAGCTAGAAAGTCCTCTCCTCCGAAGTCATTCTCTAACAGCAAACCTACTCTGCAAATTATTTCTGTAGTTATTCTCTGTTGTTTTTATTGGCTGAATCACCCAGAAAGAAATATAATGAAAGGGAAAGAAATTTAGATGAAGGTCGGTTGGTTATCGTTGAAAACATTCAGAACAATCATCAGCGTTATTGTCTCTATGCTTCTATTCATCCTGTTCGTGAAGCTGTGTTTAGATAATCAGGCACAGTATCCGTATGCGATTCGGGTGCTTGCGCTTTATTTTGTCATCATCAATTTGTACGGGCTACTCATCATGTATGTGGATAAGAAGAAATCCAAGATGGCTGCCCAACGTAATAACAGGCGGGTTAGTGAGAGGCAATTATTCATGGTTACGGCACTTGGTGGGTTTCTCGGCACGATTATGGGAATGAGAATGCTTCGTCATAAGACGAATAAAACATACTTCAATCTGTTATTCCCACTAATCTTAATCGTGGAGGCTGTAGCTGTTGTAATCTTAGCGGATATATAGCATTAAGGTTTTTTCGTGGTTTGGCGAGCAGAATTTATGGTTTTACTAGCACGAATAATCTTCTGATTAAAGTGCTGCTTAATATCCTTATCCGACAGCTTATTCTTATGCAGCATGACCTGATCGATGAATCGAATGTACAGCTTGGCGGTGTTGACTGCGTCGTCGATACCTCTGTGTGCCTTACCTGTTGCTTCTATGCCTGCAGTCTGCAGGGCTGTCTTCAGACCAATTTGGTGACTGACCTCGGGCAGCAGTAGCTTACCAATCTGTGGCTGGATGTCATTATAGTTGTTAAACCAATCCATGGAGACACCCTTGCGCACACATTCATCGATAATATGAAGACGATCATCCTTACCCCAAGAGCATAGGTAATCATCCTTACTTAGCCAAGCTGCGAAGTTCTCGATTCCTACTGGGAAGGAAACCGCATTCTTCATGTCTTCCTTATCCATATTGATGAAGGCTCTAGTGCTTTTCTCCACATAACCACCCTTGGGTGCAATGTAGATTTGGAACTGATCGATAATACTCTTTGAGGCAAAATCAACCTTACACGCTCCGATTTCAACGATGGTGCTTAGCTGGCCAACCTTAAATCGTTTAACTAGCTCTAAATCAAATACAACGACATTCATAATAATCACCTCTATTGATGGATATGCTAGCTCGTTACAATCAATTTTATAATTGTTTAATTATGGACTATAATGAACATAAAAAGCGTACTGGAGGAATGATCCAATGGAAAAGCGTAAGTTTGGTCAGACTGGTCGTGAATTTTCTATTCTTAGCTTTGGTGCTCAACGTATCGTGGACGAGCATAACTGTACGGAAGAGCAAGCCATTCAGATCGTGAATCGAGCTATTGATGAAGGTATAGAATATTTCGACACCGCACCGATCTATTCAGATGGACAATCAGAGGAACGATTAGGGAAAGCCTTAGGCAATCGTCGTTCTCAGGTATGGATTGCTACGAAGACGCTAGACCGCACGAGAGATGGTTCTTGGCGTTCGCTAGAAGCAAGCCTGAAGAGATTGCAAACGGATCATGTTCAGGAATGGCGTCTTCATGATGTGAGAACAATGGACGTGCTAGATGCTTGCTGTGCCAAGGATGGAGCATTACAAGCTCTGATAGAAGCCAAGGAGCAAGGGATTATTAAGCATATTAGTCTTAGTGGTCATACGAATCCTAGTGTTCAGGTTGAAGCCATTCGTCGCTTCCCATTCGAGAGTGCCCTCGTTGCCCTATCCGCCCCTGATCACTTCATGTATAGCTTCGCCGATGAATTCCTCCCTTATGCGAATGAGAAGGGTATGGCGATTATCGGAATGAAGGTCATTGGGAACGGAAGACTGGCCGAGTACTATGAGCAAGCGCTTAGATACACATGGTCATTACCAATATCCACAGCTATTCTTGGTATGTCATCCATGGAGCAGCTGGAGAATAACTTAAGAGTCGCCAATAGCTTTGTACCTATGACAGACATTGAGCTACTGGAATTGTTCAAGCTCATGCTTCCAATGGCGAATCCAGACATTCTACGCTGGAAGGCGAAGGATTGGAGCAATAAGGAAGAGTGGGCTGAACGGCTTTAACCGTTAGATCAGAGAAGCAACTGCTCCTATCCTATGGAGTAAGTTGCTTTCTTCTTACCTTAGAGCAGAGGTTTAGAGGATAGCGCGTAGATCGCTATAATCAACCAACCAGCTAGGAAAGCTATTCCTCCGAGTGGTGTAATGATACCAAGCTTCGTTATGCCACTTAAGCTTAATGCATACAGACTACCAGAGAACAGTACTATGCCGGACAGAATTAACCATCCAGACCATATGGGAAGTGTGCTTGAGGCAGATGTACTCTTGATCAGTATGGCGATTACGATAAGTGCAATAGCGTGGATCAGATGATAATGAACACCCGTCTCGAATGCATTTAGCATTTTCTCTGAGAGCTTGCTCTTCAGTGCATGAGCTCCGAAAGCTCCTAATGCAACTGCGAGGAACGCATTGATACCACCTAAGAATAGGAATAGATTTGCCATGATGTACCTTCCTTTACGTTAATCGGATGATTGGACTTTAAGCGTAGTGTTTATTATAGCGTATATACCTATGGATATGAAATCGAAGTGGAGCCAATTTTGTGATGAATGAATATAGAGGAGCTATTCTAGAATGAATGCAACCATTGAATTAATGCTCAACCATCGTTCGATTCGTAAATTCACGCAGCAAACCGTTAGTGAGGAGCAGCTTCACGCCATTATTGCTTCAGCGCAGATGGCTTCTTCCTCGAGTCATGTTCAAGCTTATAGTGTAATTCGTGTAGCTGACCCAGTTAAACGGGAGAGGTTAGCCGTACTGACCTCGAATCAGGGCTATGTAGCCGAGAGTCCCATATTCCTCGTCTGGTGTGCGGATTTATATCGGAATCGAGTGGCTTTTAGCCTGCATGGAAACCCAAACCACGCTTATCTGAATACGGCAGAGAACATGATCGTTGCAACAGTGGATGCTGCATTAGCAGCCCAGAATGCAGCAATCGCAGCGGAGTCAATGGGAATGGGGATCGTCTACATTGGGGGAATTCGCACACAGATTCGTGAGGTGACGAAATTGTTGGAGCTACCTGAATGGGTTTATCCTGTATTCGGGATGTGTATCGGGTATCCTGACCAAAAGGTAGGAATCAAGCCCCGTCTACCCATGGAAGCGATCCTGCATCAAGACAGCTATCAGACAAGTCAAGTAAGCACGATACTTGAGAGCTATGACCAAACCATGAGCGAATATATGCTCGAACGAACACAAGGGAAGGTAGAGCGAAAGTGGAGCGAGGATATGAAGAATAAATTCGCCTCACCATCACGCTTGCACATGAAAGCCTACCTTGAGGAGCAAGGATTTTATTTGCAATAGCTTACAAGGTTAGGTAGGATATAAGGGTGTTATTATAGGCAGACAATAAGGAGATATCATACAATGAAGCTAACACCAGAGCAACGAATTACCTTGCATGGTTTTAATAACCTTACGAAGTCATTGAGTTTTAATATGTACGATATATGTTATACAGCCACCAAGGAAGAGCGAGAAGCCTACATAACGTATATCGATGAGCAATACAATGCGGATCGACTAACCGCCATCCTCATGAATGTATCTGATATTATTGGTGCCCATGTGTTGAATATTGCTAAACAGGATTATAATCCACAGGGTGCTAGTGTAACGATGCTGGTATCTGAAGGCCCCGTATATGAGGTGGGCGAGTCCTTCGATGAGTCCCCAGGACCCATTCCTGAGGCAGTGGTCATGCATTTGAATAAAAGTCACATTACCGTCCATACGTATCCGGAATATCACCCAGATGAGGGGATTAGTACATTCCGCGCAGATATTGACGTGTCAACCTGTGGAGAAATTTCTCCACTGAAGACATTAAATTACCTCATCCATTCCTTCGACACGGACATTATTACTATAGATTATCGTGTGCGAGGCTTTACAAGAGATATTAGCGGGCACAAGCATTTCATTGATCACGAGATAAGCTCCATCCAGAATTATATTCCTGAGGAGATCAAGGATTCCTACGATATGATCGATGTGAATGTGTATCAAGAGAATATCTTCCACACCAAGTGTAAGCTTAAAGCGTTCGACCTAGATAATTATTTATTCGGCTATACCAAGGAAAAGCTTACGCTTGAGGAGCAGGAGGAAATAACAGCCCGCTTAAAGATTGAGATGGATGAAATCTATTATGGCAAGAAGTTTGGTTTTTCCGTATAGAAGATGCTGTAGGAGAGAATAAGGTAGCTTCCCGAGGTAGGGTAGCTACCTTTTTTGTGCTAAATTATGTTAATAGACCTCCTCGCAGGAAACGACAAACTTCTCAGAATTCGTATGCTACATTGTATGGGGTTTGAGAACAATATCGGTTTTAGCGGAGGTTATCGTTTAGATGGTTATCAACACACTACAAGCAGCAGCACAGAAGCTTAAATTCGCCAGACATCTAGTCGTGTTAACAGGTGCAGGCTTCTCCGTGGAATCTGGTGTTCCAGATTTTCGCTCGTCCCGAGGATGGTGGCGTCAGATTGATCCTGTAACCGTAGCGACGGTGGATGCACTGGAGTACAATTACAATCTGTTCCATGGATTTTACTCGACACGCATAGAAAAGCTGAAGACAACTAAGCCACATTCAGGACATCAAATCCTGGGTGAGTGGGAGATGGATGGACGCCTTCGACTCATAGCAACACAGAACGTAGATGGTCTCCACCAGCAAGCAGGCAATGAACGAGTTCAGGAGCTACACGGATCTATTAGAACCTATAGGTGTCACCGATGTGGCATGAAAGGAGAACAAGAGATTTTTCTTGGCAAAATAAGATGCAGCTGCGGTGGTAACATACGACCTAACATTATACTCTTCGGAGAATCTCTACCGAGCGATGCATGGGAAAGAACAACAGAAGCCATCCGCGATGCAGATGTTGTGCTGGTCATGGGTACAAGTCTGCAAGTATCGCCAGTAAACCAATTACCATTCCTTACCACGGGTGATCTCATTCTTATTAACAAGGAGCCAACCGGATTGGAGCATCACTTCGATATTGTGATCCAAGATTCAGTAGTGAGGACGCTAACAGCAATTGACCAGCTAATGAGTATTTAACTTTTGATGGAACTTTTTTACATAGCTCCCGTCTAATCTTATATAGGTTTTTCAGAGCGGGGGTTCCAATGTTGAAAATTATTCGTTTGTGGATGTTATTGTGTATCGTCGTTGTTGTGATGATGGGATGCGCCGAGCGAGATCCAAGTAATGCGGGGGGACTAGGTGATTCACCTCCTCAGCCGCAAATTCGTGTAGAGGGTAAGGGCATAAGTGTCTACCAGAGCTCCTATTGCTGGACAGATACATGTGTGGATTACATAAGTCCAGTAGATATGCTCAAGGAAAAGCATAAGGAGCAAGTCGAAGCAGATGCTCAGCTGACTTATCAATTTGACGTGGAGAGTCCCACAGAGGTTTCGTTAACCCAACATCACAATGGAGCTATTGTCCGAGTGGCTCTTAGTGGGAACACTTTTCAAGCTCCTAATGAAGCGGGAATTTACTATTACAGCTTATCAGCACGTTGGTT
The DNA here is from genome assembly GCA_002383695.1 of Caryophanales bacterium UBA4045. Taxonomy (GTDB): domain Bacteria; phylum Bacillota; class Bacilli; order Paenibacillales; family UBA4045; genus UBA4045. The sequence goes on along the minus strand of DFZX01000003.1, from coordinate 41,582 downwards.
GAAGGACATCGAGAAGAGGGTTTCAAGAGGCTCCTCTGATTATGTATTTGTCATTGAGGTTCTGGAGAAGAAGAAGGTTCCCACAGCCGAGGAGCTGAAAGAGGAGCAAGCGCAAGAGGATCAAGTACAGAAGGAGCTTTTATTGAATCAGAACTTTGACTCTTATGTGAAATTACCGGAGAACTATTATTATGGCAGCTTTGTCATGTTAAACGATCGAGAAGCTGTTTACGCAGCTAGCAAACGAGATACGGATCCACTCTTTAGTGAAGTGGTAAAGATCAACTTGGAAACCAAAGAGACATGGGTAATGTGGGAGGGCACAGATCATATAAGAGATCTATGGATAGCGGGAGTACCGGGTTACGATCGTGATTCGATAGTCAAATTTACCATATCTAACTACGAGAAGAAAACCTTACAATCCTACATGATCGAGGATGGGGAGCTGCCAAGAGAGGTATCCAACCAGATTGAGAGCCCGAGTCCAGATGGTCAATGGCATGCGCTGTCTATTAACAATACGCAGGATATAGATCAAGCTGCTGGGATATGGGGACTTCAAACGACCTCAAATCAGAAGGTTCAATGGACGACTGAAAAGTGGGATAAACAGCCCTTATGGTTGCCTGATAGCTCTGGTTTCATGTATTTGCGTGATACAGGTGTACAGGTCGGAGATGGTGCGGGACCCGCATATGAGCTTGCCTATTATGATTTGAGGATGAATAAATCAACCGTATTACCATTCGAGAAAGGGTATTGGGGTGGCATTGAGTGGTTAAATCCGGGGAAGACCATTGTTGTCCATACTGGCTTTGATGATGGGTTTGGTTACAAGATTGTTGATTTGTTAAGTCAGAAGGAAATGCAAATATTTGAGACAACGGATGCGATAGAATATGTAAGACAATTGATAAATCCGATTACGCGGAGAATGCTGATTAGTGAGATAGGCAATTTCCTCTTCTTTAATAAAGAAGGTGAGCTTGAGAAGACCGTACCTTGGGTAACGGATTTGGATGAATATACGAAGATCAATCCTGATTTCGGGAGCGAGGAATGGGTAACTCATCCTTATTATATATCCGGTAATGGGAATGGCTTAGGACCCGCAAGTCTGGAATTTTCTCCAGATGGCACACAGCTGGTTTACACACTAGGATTAATGTGGGATAGTGGCAACAATATCGTTCCAGGTAATAGAATTGTCATCAGTAACGAGGATGGCACGAAGCCCGTATGGCTGATGAAGGATTACTTCAGAATCTCGGAGCTCCATTGGACGCCATCCTCCGATAGATTGATCGTGCATTTTGGAATACCGCAATCTGAGGGTGAGAATTATCTTGGAATTATTGAGATGGATTAAGCTTAATCAGCTTGTAAGCTGATCAATATGTAAGCAAACCTCATGCTGCCAAATGACATCCGAGGTCATGCTAGCAAGAAGTGACTGGTTTTCTAAGTGCGCCATTTCCCAACAATATTTCGCATTAAGTATCATACAGTTCGTCATTTCTTGTGATTCGAGTTCAGTTAATTTTCGACTCGTTTGAATCGTCCATAGCTCTGCCATTCGTTGATGAATAGGCTTTATAGTCATCCTGTGCCCCCCCTTTTACAACCAGTATGCCCAGAATTTAATTTGGGTAACGGTAACGGGGGTGCTTTTATTTGCAATCTTTATGGGCTGAGGTTTCATTCATTCGCTTTTATCGTTATGTTATAAACTTAATGCACACTGGCTTTGGAACTTGTAGTGTGTGACCTGTAGGGGATAACTTTCCCGATTCGGCATCTCTACGGAAGGATACGATATCATTCGTGTCTCGATTCGCGACGAGCACGAAATGTCCATCTGGAGAAATCGCAAAACCCCGAGGGTGCTGCCCCATCGTCGATATGTGTTCAACGAAGCTCAACCTACCATTAGTAGGGTCGATCGCATAGACGACAATACTGTCATGTCCTCGGTTAGAGCCGTATAGAAATCGTCCATCTGGCGAGATGTGAATATCTGCACAGGCATTCTCACCATCATAATCGGCTGGAAGAGTGGGTACGGTCTCGATCATCGTTAGCTGTCCTTGCTGCTCATCGTAAGAGAATGCAGTTATCGTAGCATTCAGCTCATTGATCACATACCCATAGGCTAGAGAAGGATGGAACTGCCAATGACGAGGACCAGAGCCAGCGTCTATGATCGTTTCATGATGAGGAATCAGCTTCTGCTGTTCAATATCTAGACGGTAAATAATAATACGATCTAAGCCTAAATCACAAGCAAGAACATAGCGGTTCAACCGATCAACGGTCATGGAATGAGCACGCGGCTGGCTTTGTACGGGAAGAAGGCTTGCTCCAACATGCTGATGAGCATCTGCAAGCGGACTAATTCGACCATCTGCTAGCAACGGACTCAGACCCACCAGACCGCCATGATAGCTAGCCACCATCAAATAGCGATGAGTATGATCAAGCGTGATATGGCAGGTTGGTGACGTGACTGTCTGTTCCTTATTAAGTAAAGTTAATTGTCCAGATTTCGGTTCAATTGTATAGGCATTAGCTTCGCCATAACGCTGACCCTCTGCATTGATACCTTCTGATAGAGCATATAGTCGTAATGCCTTCTCATCAATATCCAGAAAGGTAGGATTCTTCAGACCATCCACGGAAGCGCCTGTCAAAGCTAGAGCACCTGTTTCAACATTATAGGAACAGACGTGTACACCCGGAGATGATGGTTCTGCATAAGAACCAATAAAGGCGAATGTTTGTTGTTGTGATGAGTTATTCATGCTATCACTCCTTGTATATGAATTCTTACCAATATCTTCTTACAAAATCCACCTTCTTACAAAATCTACCTTCTTACTTATTATATGATCTCACATGCTCTCTAATCTAGAGAAACTACTATCAAAAGGAGCAGTAGAGTACCCAAGAGCCTCTATTCCAGAGAAAGTATCAGCAGAGAGAGCAGTAGAGTACCCAAGAGCCTCTATTCCAGAGAAAGTATCAGCAGAGTGAGTATTTATTTAGAGTACAAGGTTGGCTTCGTTAATGATAACCAGATTCGGATCAAAACTCACGCCGCAGGGTGAAGAGGTCCTTCAATGCCTCCGTAGACAGCTCGGTGATCCAACCTTCTGAAGATGAGATAACATTCTCACTTAGCTGCTGTTTATTGTCTAGCATCTCATCGATTCGCTCCTCCAATGTGCCAAGAGCAATGAACTTGTGTACTTGGACATCACGGGTTTGCCCCATTCGATAAGCGCGGTCAGTCGCTTGATTCTCTACGGCTGGATTCCACCAACGATCGAAGTGGAATACATGGTTAGCTGCGGTTAGATTAAGACCAACACCGCCAGCTTTAAGCGAAAGAATAAATACGTTCGGCTGCCTTTCTGAAGGTAACGATTGATCCATAGCTTGAAACTGCTCTATCATACGATCGCGTGCAGACTTGGAGGTGCTTCCGTTGAGATACAATACGGGCTCCTGTAGCTCATGCTCGAGTACAAGCTTCAGCATCTGTCCCATACCAATATATTGCGTAAAAATAAGACAGCGTTCACCCTCTTCTCTGAGCTCCTTAACCATAGCGAGAAGCCGTTCTAACTTGGATGAACGATTGATCAGACTCTCGATATCGATTTCGATATCATTGCTGTTACCGCTCGTAATGTCATTGCTGAGGTCTTGCCCGTTCCTGTTGTCGTTAGGAGCGACGGATCGGCTGTTATCTGGTAACGGCTCCTTCGTCATCAGTATGGGGTGATCGCACAGCTGTTTGAGCTTAGTAAGCGTGGCGAGAATAGCGCCCTTACGCTCGATACCCTCAAGCTGCTGCATCCGTTCCATAAGCTGATTAACGGTCTGCTCATAGAGTGCGCCTTGTTCAGTAGTAAGATTAATGTAGGTCTTCATCTCATTCTTCTCGGGTAGGTCGAGCTGTATAGCAGGATCCTTCTTCTTGCGTCGAAGCATGAACGGTTTGACCAGCTTCTGTAAGTCATTCGTACGCTGCTCATCATGATCCTTCTCTATCGCATTGCTGAAACGTTTGTTGAATGAGTTCGCATTGCCCAAGTAACCTGGATTGATAAAATCATATATGGACCACAGCTCGGATAATCGGTTTTCGATGGGCGTTCCAGTAAGTGCAATGCGGTGACGGGCAGGAATGCTTCGAACTGCTGAAGATTGCTTCGTCTGTGCATTCTTAATATTCTGTGCCTCGTCAAGGCATAACGATGTCCATGTTATTTGTTGTAGTGTCTCTTGATCTAATGCTGAGATCGCGTAGGAGGTTAATACAAGATCAGCCCCCCTCGTAGCCTCTATGAAAGCCTCAGACCCAAGCCTTCTATTACCATAATGAAGTATGACATTCAACGATGGGGCGAAGCGGGTAAGCTCCTTCTCCCAATTTCCCAACACAGAGGTAGGGCAGATTAATAAAGAGGGAACTGAGGAATCTCCCATTGTATTCTCTTTAATATATAACAAGTAGGCAATGAATTGTACGGTTTTACCCAGTCCCATATCATCAGCTAGACAAGCTCCGAGTCCGAAGCGTCGTAGAAAGGTAAGCCAGGCAAACCCACTCTGCTGATAAGGGCGTAGCTCTGCATGTAAACTGGCGGGCACAGCAAGATTAGGTAGGTCCGCCTGCTGATCGAGCTGTCCAATGAGCTGAACGAGATGCTCATTCAGCTCAACCTCAAGCTTGAGTCGTTCGGAGTCGTCCACCACTTGAAGAGACTGGTCTTCACTAGACGTACCATCGGCTGCATCATGCCCACCGAGAAGATGCAGCTGGAGCACGTCCTGAAAGGACAGCCCCTGAGCTTTATCTACACGAGCCATGGCTTGACGAATTTGAGCCAGTAGAGCTGGGTCAAGCTGAATCCACTGACCGCGGAACTGGACCAATCGAGCATTGCGGGCAAGGAGCTCCGCGAATTCGGCTTCACTCAAATCGGCCTCACCAATAGCAATGCGCCAATCGTATTCGATTAGTGAATCTAGACCGAACAGTGAACGATCCGACCGACTGCCTGCGCCTGATTTGACACGGGCACGTAGCCGAGGCTTCTTGCGGCTAGCTGCTTCCCACCAAGCAGGAAGCAGCACCTGCCAGCCCGCTTCAATCAGTCGCTGGCTATCCGCTGTAAGGAAGCGCCAAGCGGCTTCATCGTCGAGGGCGCCACTGAAGATGTCAACGCTCTCCGCAGGGGCGAATAGCGTAGCAGGCAAGCTCGCACGTAGTCGCTCCAGCCAGCTGGCTGCGCGATCAAGCACATGCTCTGACCAGCTGCTAGGCCAAGCACCTAGCACGGAGCCTTCAGCAGCAAGCCTTACATGTACGAGCGTTGCTGCATCCAGCTTGTCTTGAAGGACAAGCTGGAGATGCCAATCCGGCTCGATATCTTCTGGCTCGAGTAGCTGTAGCAAAGGTCGGAAGGGAGCCGTATCGGCTTTCCAGCCTACGGCAACTAGCCATTGCTTCGCATCGAAGCCGGCTGCAACACCACCTTCCCGCTGGAATAAAAGCGGGAACTCCCTTCTCAAATCCGCAACTGCAGCTTCTGTTGCATAATCATGCTGTATGACAGCAGCGGAGAAGGCTGCCTGTAATCCGTCGATGAACGGAATCCCTGCTCCAGCCCCAGTCCCTATCTCTGCCCCGTCATTACTAGCACGCTCAAATGCTCTCTCAAGCATAAGCTGCTCTTTTAACTCTAATGCATCTACATCCCAGGTCCAGCTCATCTGTCCAGCTAAATAGGTAGTGTACGATGGAATATACTTCTTCTGTTCTATGCAGGTTTGGAGCAGAGGAGCTAGCTCAAACAGCTGTTTAGCCTGACCATTCCATACAAATTCCAGATGCTGAAGCAGCTCCAAATTCGCAAAGTATGGAATGACCTGCTCGGCAGGAAGGAGGATGGTCTCCGTTCCTCGAATGTTCTCAACAATCAAACTCGTCCCGTAGAATGAAGCTTCATGCCATGCGAATAAACGATGCTTATAGTAGGTTCCAGATGCCGTGTAATTATTATCTAATGAACCCTCGATATGTGCATGTCCAAGCTGATCTAAGTGAAGGCGTATATAAATGGTATCCGTATGATTTGTCATTGTAGCAATTTCCCTTTCCTGAGCTCCTCTTGTAGGGCTCGAAGTCGACTATGGCGAGCGACGAACGCTCCTAGGAATTGCTCCCAACGCTCTTCTCTCTTTAATTTACGGTATATTTTGGCTAATCTTTTCAACAGCTTTACAGCAGCCTTATAGCCATCACGATTCTTAATCATCACATAACGTTCAACGGCTTGGTGATAGAAGGGAAGTAGTGCTTCGGGAGCAAATTTATCCAGAGGCGCAAGCTCGGTCACTCGGAATTCCGCGGGGTCACTCCCTATACTCAGATGATAATCCATCCACTGCTTATATCTAGCATGCTGGAGTAACTTCTCCTCATAGATTCCGCGAGTATAAGGTAGCATGACGATGAGCGTATCCCACATGGATTTCTCGGCTTCCGGCAGATGATTCATGACAAGCTCCCAAAATTCCATATATTTGTTCAGATAATCACGTCTATAGCTTCGGTACAGGGATGGAAGTGCAGTTAACCATTCCAATAACCTAGCCCATTGCTGTTGATGTGACAGATAATATAAGTAATACATAGACATATTCGCGGGAATTGTCGCACAATGCTTAGCATCCTTCAACAGCAACCAGGTCTCTTCATCCTTAGCCATATAGAAATTCATTCGCGCTTGAGCCATCAGATAGTGAAATTGAGATAGGGCAGAGCCAACACCTGCTGCTGCTTGCTCGAGCTTCAACAATTCCTCGGAATACGGACGATAATCTCTCACAATAGGGCAAATCCAATAATGCCAGAAGCTATAATATATATCGATAAAATAGTGCTTATCCGACGCCTCCCTCAGCATCCTCTCACGGATATAGGCTAACGTCTGCTGAAGTAGATTTTGGTAATCTGGATTGAATGCAATGGATTCTCCATTACTATAATAAGTCTCGATTGTCTCTAGTAATTCTGTTAACGATGAGTCTCCACTGTGATTGTAGTAATAGTCTGTATGGTGGAGTCGTTTATGAATGAGTTTATACAGTACAAACAAATGAACGTTCAACATATAGATGTGCTCGATATCGTTCGAAAGCGTGGGCTTGAGCTGCATAATCAGATTCAAAGCCTGCTCCGTGTATTGGAAGCTACGTATGTCTTGAGGTAATTGGGAGACGCATAGCTCGAACAGCTCATGCCATTCGTTAACGTTCATTAATGGCAACCGAGCAACCTGCTCTCTCATGAAGGCCTCGAGCTCGGACTTCTTCGCTGAAGGGTGAACAGATTTATTGAGATATACGATGTTATTGGATGCATGCTTTGGTTGAATTGCGGTAATCGACTTAGCGTTTACAAGCATATTCACTGGACGCTCTTGTGCGGCAGCATAGCTAAGCAGTAGGGCAACCATATGCTTACAGCAGTCTACTACTGGACAGCTACATTGACTCGTTGAGAAGAAATCTAGGTTCATCTCCACATCATATTCTTCATTGCCATGGACAATGGATTCAACGCATTGAGGAGCTGACATCGTCAATCCTTCGACACGCTCCAGCTTATAATATTGGAAGCCGCGGCTAATCGTTACTTCATCGAAGTGGTCCGCAACATCTTGAATTAGCATATTCCATTGTTCATCATTCATTGTGTATAACAGCGCCATTACCGAATAAACCCCTTAATAGGAATATTTGTTCTTGTCTGATATTTTATCAGATCATAATATGTATGTCGATTAGAACTAGTATATCGCCTATAAACCCCAATTAAAATTATAGAATCGTCAATAATTGGAATCAACATGCTAGAACTAGTGAGATCTCTCACACATAAAAGAAAGTTATTGTTGTATATTAGTAGAAAAATTGTCGATCGGATAATTATTTCGTTACCTTAATCATTAGGAGTCGATTACTTGGGCAATGTAGAATCGAATAAGTGGAAACATCACAATCCTGATGAACGTGCTACAGAGCAATTTAAGCTCTTAAGTCAGGTTTTTAGTCATGTTAGCGAAGGCGTAACCATAACGAATACATACAATCACATTCTGTATGTGAATGCTGCGTTTACACAAATAACAGGATATTCAGAGGAGGAAGTTATAGGGAGGAACCCCAATATTCTGAGCTCCGGTCTACAGGATCGAGATTTCTATAATCAGATGTGGAAGGACATTCAAGAGGAAGACCACTGGCAGGGTGAAGTCATTAATCGGCATAAGCTAGGAGAAGTATATCCAGAGAGATTAACTATACATACAATCAGAGAGGATACTGGGGAAACGATTTATTATGTAGGGATATTCTCTGATTTAACGGAACGTCAAACAAACGAAGGAAATAAACGCTTAAACACGCGTGTCTTTAATAGCTCTAGTGAAGGTATTATCGTTACGGATAAGCATGGAGCTATTCTCACTATAAATCCAGCATTTACGAAGACAACTGGATATGAGGCAGAGGAAGCAATAGGGCAAACGCTACGACTGCTCCATTCTGGATTACAGGATGAGCAGTTTTATATGGATATGTGGTCCGAAATTAATAAATATGGAAATTGGAAGGGGGAAATATGGAATCAGCGTAAGAATGGAGAGCTTTATCCACAATGGCTAAACATCGACGCGATTAAGGATGATTTGCAGAAGGTTATCTATTACATAGGGATATTCAGTGATATAACAGACCGCAAAAAGACAGAAGAGCAGTTAAAGTATTTGGCGCATTACGACACATTAACAGGATTGCCTAACCGTATGCTGTTCTACGATCGGTTAGAGCAAGCGATTTCTAGAGCGAAACGGATGGAACGAATGATAGCAGTATTATTCATAGATTTGAATCGCTTCAAAGTCGTCAATGACACGCTTGGACATTCGGTAGGTGACCAGTTATTAATTCAGGTGGCCAATAGGCTGAAGATTAGCTTGCGTCAATGTGATACGGTTGCCCGCTTGGGCGGTGATGAGTTCATGATTCTATTAACGGATATGATAGATTCACGAGGTGTTCATACAGCTGTTCAGAAAATAACAGATTGTTTTCAGGATGCTTTTGAATGTGGGAAGCATGAATTGGGTATATCTGGAAGCTTGGGAATTAGTCTGTATCCCAATGATGGTAATGACCTAGAGACGTTGATGAAGAATGCCGATAATGCGATGTATAGAGCCAAGAAAACCAAAAACAATTATCAATTCTACACAACGGATATAGATGAAATGAATATGGAAAAATTGAATATGGAGAACTACTTACGCAAAGCTATAGCTAATTCGGAGCTGCTTATCTATTATCAGCCTCAGGTTGATATACGAACTAGAGAAATTGTCGGCTTAGAGGCACTGCTGCGTTGGCAGCATCCAGAGAAAGGTTTGTTGTTACCTGGTGTATTTATTGCGTTAGCAGAAGAAACGGGGTTAATCCTATCTATTGGTGAATGGGTGCTTAGAAATGTTTGTCAACAATTGTTGGTATGGCAGGACTATAATTATCCGTGTATGAATGTGTCTGTTAACGTATCACCCTATCAATTATTGGACAATGAATTTGTCTCCATACTAGCTGATACTCTCCAATCTACTAGGATAGACCCTAGTTATTTGTCAATAGAAATTACGGAGAATATCAGCATGAACAATATTGAATTTATACTATTGAAAATAGATCAAGTTAAGAAACTAGGCGTCTCCATCTCTATTGATGATTTCGGAACTGGTCATTCATCATTAAGCTATCTGAGGTAATATCATCCGGACACATTAAAAATTGATCAAAGCTTTATTCGAAACATTAAGGTCGACAAGCATAATGCAGTTATTGTTAAGGCTATTGTAGATCTTGCTCTTGGTCTTGACTTAAGAGTGATAGCTGAAGGTGTGGAATCCGAGGATGAATTAGTAATACTTAAGGAGCTTGGATGTACAATCATTCAAGGGTATCTTATTGCTAAACCTCTCCCTCGTTTAGAAATCGAAAAACTGCTTACTAGGTAGTTTATTTTTTTACAGGTGCAGATTTTATTCAAGAGTTCATTCGCCATGGGTGAATGGGCTTTTATTGTTCTGTAAGACCCCGAAAGTTTGGAGCACCATCAACGTGCGTCCTGCAATTTCACTGACACATTCAATTCGTATAATATATCCAGTAGATGTGATAATTCGCACAAAAAAATAAAATTATTGTTATATTTTCGGTAATATTTGTCGATATATAATCATCGTTGTTACATTATTCATTGGGGGCGTGACGAAATGAGCGCAGAAACGAGTAAATGTAAGCAGCATAACCATGCTCCCGATGAATGTGTGAAGGAACAATTTGAGCTCTTAGTTGAGGTGTTAAATCATATTAGTGAAGGTGTAGCCATAACGGATAAAGCTAACCATATTCTATTCGTGAATCCCGCGTTTACAGAAATAACAGGGTATACAGAAGATGATGTAAAAGGTAAGAACCCGAATATTCTTAGCTCCGGTCTACAGGATCGGGATTTTTATATCCATATGTGGGAAGAAATTCGTGAGAAAGACTATTGGCAGGGGGAAGTTGTTAACCGTCATAAACAAGGTGAATTATATCCCGAAGAACTGACTGTACGTGCAATAAGAGATTATGATGGGGAAGTTAATTGGTATGTAGGTATATTCTCCGATTTAACAGAACGCAATCATATTGAAGGGAATAAACGCTTATATTCACGCGTATTTAACAGCTCGAGTGAAGGTATTATGATTACTGACAAGAATAAGGTTATTCTCTCAGTTAATCCAGCATTTACGAATACAACTGGATATACGGCAAAGGAAGCCATAGGCCGAACTACAAGTCTACTTCATTCCGGCGCTCAGAATGAGCAGTTTTATATGGATATGAACTCCGCTATTGATAAACATGGGAATTGGAAGGGTGAAATTTGGAATAGGCGTAAGAACGGCGAAGTTTATCCAGAGTGGCTAAATATCGATGCTATCAAGGATGATAAGCAGGTGGTTACGAATTATGTAGGTATATTTAACGATATTACAGATCGCAAAAAGTCAGAAGATCAGTTGAAATATCTTGCTCATTACGACATGCTAACCTCACTTCCAAACCGTATGCTGTTCTATGACCGTTTGGAGCAGGCAGTTATTAGAGCGAGACGAAGAGAGCAAATGATAGCGGTCTTCTTCATAGATCTGAATCGTTTCAAAGTCATCAATGACACGCTCGGACATTCGGTCGGTGATCAGCTATTGATCCAGGTTGCCAATAGGCTGAAAACTAGCTTGCGTGAATGTGATACGGTTGCTCGCTTGGGTGGAGATGAGTTTGTAATTCTGTTAACAGATATTTCGGATTCACGAGAAGTGATTACTGTTGCACAAAAAGTAACGTCGTGCTTTAATGAAGCTTTTGTTCATGAGGAGCACGAATTTTTCATTTCCGGAAGTGTTGGAATTAGTCTATATCCTGATGATGGCAAGGACTTAGAAACACTCATTAAGAATGCTGATATTGCCATGTATAGAGCCAAAGAGACCAAAAAAGATTATCAGTTCTATACATCCGAAATCGCGGAGTTAAATACTTTGAAAATGCAAATGGAGGGCTATTTACGTAAAGCATTAATTAATTCCGAGCTCATCATCTATTATCAGCCACAGGTTGAAATTGATTCTGGAAAAATAGTCGGTTTAGAAGCGCTTTTGCGCTGGCAACATCCCGATAAGGGTCTATTATTACCAGCAGAATTTATTTCTTTAGCAGAAGAAACAGGCTTAATTATTTCGGTTGGCGAATGGGTGCTAAGACGTGTTTGTGAACAGATGGTGCTGTGGAGGGAAAGCGATTATCCTCAAATAAACGTGTCTGTAAATCTATCACCCTATCAATTGATGGACCACGCATTTATCTCCATACTAACTGATGCCATACAATGTAGTGGGATTGATCCTGGATATTTGACATTGGAGATTACGGAGAATATCAGTATGAATAATATTGAATATATCCTTGAAAAAGTAGAGCGGATTAAGGATTTAGGGGTATTAATCTCGATTGATGACTTCGGAACCGGTCATTCATCTTTAAGCTATTTAAAGAAATATCAACCGAATACATTAAAAATTGACCAAAGCTTCATTCGCAATATAAACCTAGACAAACATAATGCGGTCATTGTTAAGTCAATTATCGATCTTGCGTTGGGACTTGAATTAACTGTGATTGCCGAGGGTGTAGAAACCGAAGAAGAATTAGAAATGCTTAAGGGGTTTCGGTGTAACATTATTCAAGGTTATCTGATTGCCAAGCCACTTCCTATTATGGAGGTAGAGATGTGGTTTAATAGATAGATAGTTAATCTTGTCATTAAATCACCTTGGATTGGATCGTCGATGAAGGAAGGAATGTAGGTATGAAGAAAATCCTGATTGTCGAGGACGAAGCAAGTATCTCTATGGTGCTGAAGGCTTTTCTGGTGAATGCAGGCTTCGAGATCAATCAAGCATTCGATGGAGAGCAGGCAATGAGTATGTTCGAGGAGTGGAAACCAACGTTAGTGCTACTCGATGTTATGCTCCCTGTCATGGATGGATGGTCGGTTCTGAAACGGATTAGAGAACGAAGCTCGTGTCCTATCATCATGCTGACGGCACTCGGTGATATTGACTACCGACTTCAGGGACTTAATGGCGGTGCCGACGACTATATCAGAAAGCCCTTTATTGGCGAGGAGGTAGTCGCCCGCGTTCATGCAATATTAAGAAGATTACCTCAAGTTACATTAGAGAATAAAGCTATATATGGAGGATTAAAGATTGACTTTGTTGCGAATGCGGTCACATTGCATGGTAAACCCGTTCATCTGACGCCACGAGATTTAACGTTACTGCTGTTCATGACGAGTCATCCGAACCAGACATTCGATCGGGATCAGCTAATCAGCTCCGTATGGGGAATGGACTATGCGGGAAGTGATCGTGCTGTTGATATGGCCGTGAAGCGAATTCGCCAATCACTTGCAGGGTGTTCAGAGGAAGAAGGCGATATCATCACCTTCAAAAGAATGGGGTATCAATTCCGTGTCAAATCATAATAGAAAAAGCCTTCTCTACTATTGGTCAATACGCTACTTCTTGATCTTATTCATCAGTATGATGATTCTTACGATATTCACTCTTTATGTTATTGAGAAGAATGCTCTATCCAACCAACGCTCTGGGTTAGAGGACATGGTGCACGACCTTGGATCTCTAGCTGCTAGTAGCGGTGGAGCGCTTCCTAAGGTTCCTAATATGGCTCATTTTCTGGATGAACGCGCGAGTCAGAATGGTCTGAGGGATAGACCGATCATGTTCATACTCGATCAGGAGGGGGTTATTATTCAACAGTTTCCTCCCGATCCCCCTGATGAGACTGCTGAGATTACGACAAGATTATCAGAAATCATGTCCGGTGAAACGCACATCATTGCCTTGAAATCGAAGGAGGATCGTGAGCCCTTCATTGTAGGAGTGCACCCAATTACAATCGAATCCACCATCATTGGGTATGCACTGTATGTGGTGGTTCAATTAAACGTACTGGATGGGATACTCGAATTCAAGTATCCTCGGTTTATCCTCCTGATTAGCTTCATATTAATAAGTTGGGCAATTATATATGTAATGACTCGGAGATTAATCAAACCCATTCAAGAAGCAGCAAAGGCTGCCCAGCACATCGTTGACGGAAATTATGACATACATGTGAATAAAGAACACAAAGAGAAAGAAATATATGAGCTTATGTATTCTTTTAAGGAAATGGCTGATCGTCTAAATCGACTGGAGTCGCTTCGTACACAATTGTTAGCTGGTGTCACTCATGAATTACAAACGCCGGTTACATCCATCAGTGGTTTGGTCCAGGCTGTGCGTAAGAAGGTAGTTAAGGGAGAGGAAGCGGATGTATTCTTAGATCATTGTCTGAATGATTGTGATCGCTTGCAGAAAATGGTAGAGGACTTGTTGGATTTCAACAGCTATGCTTCTGGTGCAATTACAGTCAAGCCTGAACTTATCGATTTGAAATCTGTAATGAGAGAGATTATTGCACGGTGGCGGCATGGTCAAGCTCATCTAACCACTGAGATTGTCATGGAAAATCTAGATGAATCAGTCGATTGGCACGTTTATACAGATCCGTTTCGTCTGGAGCAGATTATGATTAATTTGCTGAATAATGCTAGAGATGCGATGGCTCCTGGGAGGATGGTCGTTGTTCGACTAAATTCAGTACTAGACCAATTCCACATTCGGGTGCAGGATACCGGTTGTGGCATACCAAATGAGGAGCAGCAGGATGTGTTCGAGCCATTCTATCGTGGAATGGAGAAGAAGACACGCGTTCGCGGACTGGGTCTAGGACTGCCGTTTAGTCGAATGCTTACGAGATCTATGGGTGGAGATCTTGTACTAACGGATAGCTCACCCATAGGGACAGCATTTACAATTCATATTCCCAAGAATGAAGCTAAGTATATCAAATCGGAATATGAATACTGATTACAGTTCCCCGCGAGAGCTTGCTTTGAATCTTAATGCCATATGCTTCACCGTAGGTTAGCTTTAATCTTTTGTGAGTATTGTATAATCCAATATGACCATAATCCTCCGAATCCGACTGTAGACTTTTATTGATTTCATGCAGCCTGTCTTTAGTCATGCCCATACCGTTATCAATAACAGTAATTCGTATAGCAGTGTCCAGCTTCCATATTTTAATTTTAATATCACTTTTACTTTCCTTCTCTTTGATTCCGTGATAGATACAGTTCTCAATTATGGGTTGAAGGAGAAGCTTGATCACCCCGTACTTATATACTTCTTCCTCGTCAAAGTCCCAGAAGACATCGAATTTATTACGGTAGCGGATTTGCTGAATAGCAATATAATTTTGAGTGTTTCTGATCTCTTTACCAAATGGAACAATGATGTTGCGATTATCCATCGAATATTTCAACAAGTCGGACAAGCTTTCGAGCATCTGATTTGCTTCATTCGGTTTCCCGGTTAAGCTTAATACCTTCCAATAAATGGTTTCGAGCGTATTGAATAGAAAGTGGGGATTCATTTGTGCTTGTAGTGCGAGTAACTCTATTGCTTGAAGCTTATACTTCTTTTCGCTAAGCTGTACTTTTAAGTAATTCTGTTCGATGAAATTTTTAATAATATTCTCTATGATATAAGAATACTCATCATTCTTTCGAGGAATAGGGTTGGTGGGAATGGGTAAATTTCTTTCCGCTGATTTGAAGACGCTAATAATAAAACGTAAGTGGTTAATGTTACGCTTCGTTAAATAATAAGTGAGTATTAAACCGAGTACAAATGAGAAGCAAACAAAAAATAAAGTAATCATACCTATTTTTGACGTGATATTATTAAGCGAGGATGTCGGCACAATGGAGACATATCGCCAACCATATTTTCCCGATAATAAATGAGAGCCAACATAAGATGTGCCTTCTTCTTCTAATTTTATGGAGGATTGCTCGAATAAAGCTTTGTTAAAGTTAATGGAATGAATGCCTGCTAAAGAGCGGTTTTTAAAAATAATTTCATGGTTGCTATCTAGAATGAGTATAAATTGATCGGGGTAGCTCTTGATGTTACTTAGGATTTTTTCGATATAATCGGTATAAATATTCAGCACAATTACACCTTGTGGTTTGTTCTGTAAGGTGGAATATATGTTTTTGTAAACGGTAGTAATTGGAGTAGGCTTCTCGAAAGCATATCTTTGTATTTCTCTCGTTTCTGTCCAAACATCCTTCTGATGTTGGTTGTTATCGAAGTCTTTCTTCCAATCCATATCATAGAATTCTGTGGACCGGGATAAGCCTTCTGTGCTTGTAAGGAATTGACCACTGGGATTAGTAACGTACACATAGATGGATTCAATAAACGGTCTGGCATTCGCAGGAGCAGTAATGTAATTCTGGGTATGCTCTAAAGCTCTTAAATTTTCAAATGTTAATGATTGTGTTCTGAGAATTTCCTCCAACCGATAAATCACTTCAGAGTTACCTAAGCTTATATCGAGAGAGTCCATTTCACTGAATATTAATTCCATACTCAAATCAATTTGATGTAAGACATTCGAATCATTTTTGATAATTTCAGCTTGAATATTTTTTTGTGTAATAATGATGGACAGAGTCCCTAGAATGATGACGGTAGTAAGAAGAGGGACAAGGAGCAATAACAAGGTTTTGAGAAAGAATTTTTTCCTCATCGGTAGTCATTACTTTCTTGGCTGTTTCTAAATTCCCTTGGGCTTTTACCATAGTATTTCTTGAATGTCCGAGTGAAGTTTTTTGCATTGGTATATCCGACCATCTCGCTTACTTCATAGGTTTTGTAATGAATATCCATTAATAGCTCGGAGGCTTTTTCCATCTTCATCGACACGATAAAATCGGAGAACTTCTGACCTGTCTTCTCCTTGAAATATTTACTAACATAATAAGAATTCATATGGACTCTTCTAGCGGCTTCTTCAAGTGTAGCAACGTGTAGATTTTCCTCAACATAGGACTTAATCTCAGCGATAACCTTCTCGTTAAAGGTAAGCTGGCTAGAAAGCTCAGCGCCCAAATTTGGACTAGCCTCGTCTAGCTCTACCTTCAATTCAGAGAAAATTTTGAATAGCTCATCAAACTTTGTTGGTTTGACAATGTAATTCTTGACATCGTATGCAAGAGCTTGCTTCGCATACTCGAAATCTCGATATCCGCTTAGGAATAGGATTTTGATACTTGATTTTCTGTCGTATAGTAGTTTGGCCAGCTCTAATCCAGACATTATGGGCATCTTGATATCGCATAGAACGACATCAACAGCATGATTGTCGATATATTGAAGCGCTTGCTTTCCGTTCTCACATTGATCAACAACCTCAAAGCCAATTTCATGCCAAGGAAAATACTGAGAGATGCCATTTCTAATTTCAGCTTCATCATCAACGATCAACAGCTTATACACATGGAGACCTCCCTAATGATTCATTTGCGAGCTTGAAGGATACATATTTGATGATCAATGTTAAATAATGATACCATTGTCCAAAACTACTGAGCAAATGATACTTTATACTAATTTGCACGCCTTTTCAATGGATCTCAATGGTCCTATACTGAGTTCTATATTACATAAGGGAGGCTATTATTTTGAAAAGAATGATGATTACACTCTGTCTTACATTGTCCATGATTTTATTATTCGCGGGGTGTCAAGCTAAGAACAATGAGAGTAGTAGTAAAACTAATACAGAGAATAACGTAGTAAAGGAAGAAGTAAAAGCCGAGAATGAAGAAGCTACATTGCGATTCTCTTGGTGGGGTTCGGAAGGTCGACACAAAGCGTTGTTAGAAGCTATTGATGTGTATATGGATAAAAATCCGCATATTACCATTGAGGCGGAATACGGTGGGTTTGACGGTTATTATCAGAAGCTCGTCACACAATTTGCTGGAGGAACCGCACCTGATTTAACACCACTATCCGTAGATTGGATTGATGAAATTTCAGTAAAACGTGATTTGGTTTATGATCTCAATGAGCTGAAGGAACATATCAATATAGGTGCGTTTGATGCAGATTTTCTATCCAAATATGCCGTATTCGAGAATAAGCTGGTTGGCTTACCTATGGGTGTGAATGGGATGACGATCGCCTATAACAAACAATTTTTTGAGAAATTCAATATTCCTGAAGATACGAAGTGGGACTGGGAAACCATTCATTCTATTGGGAAACGTGTACACGAAGAGGATCCCAAAGCATATTTGTTAGGAATGCTTGATTCTCGTGGATTTCTACAGCCTTATGTAAATCAAATAACTGGAAACCAATGGATTAACGATGATCACTCGCTTGGTTTTGACGCTGCGAGTGTAAGTGAAGCTTTCGCATACTATAAAAAACTATTGGATGATGGCGTGCTTCAGCCTGTGGAGGAAAGTGCACTTTATCCAGACGTATCTGAGAACCCTCAGTGGATCAGTGGGGACATTGGAATGACCTTCACGCTAGCATCAACCATTACTAGATTCAAAAAAAGCCTTACTGATTCCGAACTAGCTGTGAGCATGTTCCCTATACCAACAGATGCTAAGACATCTGCGGTGTTAGTGAATCCAAGTAATCCACTAGCGATTAATAAAACGAGCGAGCATCCAGAGGAAGCGGCTAAATTTGCAAGCTGGTTATTAACAGACCTTGAGGCGGCTGCGATTCTTGGTGATGTATATAGTGTTCCGGCAGTGAAAGCAAGTATGGATTCGGTCGTAGAGAAGCAATTAATTGATGCTACCGTAGCAGAGGCTGTTGATATAGCACTGCAGAATCCGGGCGAACCCGTCAATGGGATTAGCGGTAACAACGAGCTTGCTCAGTTGCAGAAGGACTATATGGAGAAGGTTGCTTTCGGCAAAGCCACACCCGAGCAAGCAGCACAGGAGCTTATAGATCGTACGATTGAAAAGTTGAATGCGCTGAAGTAGAAAAGGAATATATATATCGGTATAAAAAATAATGAGGTGATCTCCAGACAATTGTTCTTTTCTGGGGATCAGCTTTATAAGATGGGTGTTCTTAATGAAAAAATACGTAGGTTTGTTATATATAAGCCCATGGATTATCGGATTCTTATTGTTAACGCTATACCCTTTTATCGCTTCCTTTTTTTACTCATTTACGGATTATAGTATGGCCAATGAAACCAATTTTATTGGGTTGGATAATTATGTAGGGATTTTTAAAAATGACCCTGATTTTTATCAGTCATTGAAGGTTACCTTCCTTTATGTTTTTATGAGTGTACCAGCTAAATTGGCGTTTGCTCTGATCATTGCTATCCTACTGAATAATAAGATGAAAGGGATCAATATATTTCGGACCGTCTATTATATTCCTTCTATTCTTGGAGGTAGTGTTGCCGTAGCTGTTCTCTGGAGATTCTTGTTCGTGCGAGACGGGCTTGTTAACAAAGGTTTAGCATTTGCTAACATCCCGCCACAGGATTGGTTAGGCAATCCAGATATTGCATTGTTCACGATTACGTTATTGCCAATTTGGGAATTTGGTTCAGCTATGGTGTTATTCCTGGCTGGGTTAAAACAAGTTCCGAAGGAATTATATGAAGCCTCGACAGTAGATGGAGCATCCAAAGTAAAAACGTTTCTCCATATTACATTGCCGCTTCTAACGCCTATCATCCTGTTTAATCTGATTATGCAAACAATCAATGCTTTTCAGCAGTTTACAGCAGCATTTGTAATCACACATGGTGGTCCACTTAAATCCACTTATCTATTCGGATTGATGCTTTATGATAATGCATTCCAGTTTTTCAGAATGGGTTATGCATCCGCGCTATCATGGGTATTGTTTACAATTATTCTAACCTTCACACTCATATTGTTTAAAACCTCTAACCGCTGGACTTATTATGAAGATGGGGAGGGGAACTAATTGGCAGAGCGGACACATATAAAGAAGTTTCTTTTCTTATCGATTTTTGGAATTGTATTTATTTATCCATTGCTATGGCTAGTATCAGCATCCTTTAAGCCGAACAGTGAGGTTTTTACAACGATCGGGCTGATTCCGTCAGAATTTGTCTGGGATGCCTATGTTCGTGGATGGCAAGGAATTGGTCAGAATAGCTTCAGCCGTTTTTTTACAAACACCTTTATCTTAGTTACTCCGGTTGTTATTCTAACAGCCATATCAAGCGTGATCGTTGCCTATGGGTTTGCTAGATTTAATTTTCCGCTGAAGAAGGTGTGCTTCACGTTAATGCTGGCCACCTTGATGCTTCCGGATGCGGTGATTATTATTCCCAGATATATACTGTTTAGAAATTTTGGATGGTTAAATACGTATTTACCATTTTATGTGCCAGCTTTATTGGCTGTTAACGCCTTCTTTGTATTCTTATTAGTCCAATTTATACGCGGTGTTCCTAAAGATCTGGATGAGGCAGCTATTATCGATGGGTGTAATTCGTTCTCGATTCTAACGAAAGTGATCATGCCCTTGGCGAAGCCAGCTTTATTCTCAGTCTGTATCTTCCAGTTCATTTGGACATGGAATGAGTTCTTTAATGCACTCATTTATATTAATAGTGTAAGTAAGTACACGGTAGCACTTGGCTTGAGGATGACGCTTGATAATGAGGGTGCTGTGAATTGGAACCAGGTCATGGCGATGTCGGTCGTGTCGATTGTTCCATGTGTGGTCATTTTCTTCCTAGCCCAGAAGCATTTTGTAGAAGGTATATCGACAACAGGGTTGAAGGGCTAACCTATGTGCATGACGAATTAACCAGCGAACACAACGAATCCATAATTGATATCAAGAGGTGAATGGAATTGCAGGAGAAGTCGGAGGACCAACCCAATGTAATTGTTTTTTTTACAGATCAACAGCGATGGGATACGACTGGGGTTCATGGAAATCCATTGGGTTTAACACCTAACTTTGATCGGATGGCCCATATTGGAACTCATTTATCTCATATGTTTACTTGTCAGCCCGTATGCGGACCCGCGAGGTCATGCCTGCAGACGGGAATGTATGCGACTAAGACAGGCTGCTTTATGAATGCAATACCGTTGCCTGTACAAACGAAGACATTAGGTCATTATTTTAAAGAGGCTAACTATCATACGGGGTATATTGGGAAGTGGCATCTCGCAGGAGAGGAGCCAGTGCCTCGACATAAGCGGGAAGGTTACGATTATTGGTTAGCTTCCAATGGATTGGAGCATACCTCAGAACCATACCATACTGTTATGTATGATATGGAAGATCAACCAATTAAGCTGCCTGGATATCGCGTGGATGCAGTTACAGATGCGGCAATCAGCTACATCAATGATCATCAAGAGGATCCTTTTTTTCTATTCGTATCCTATCTAGAGCCCCATCATCAGAATCGAACAGATGATTACCCTGCGCCAGATGGCTATCAAGAGAGATACACATCCCGATGGACCCCGCCTGATTTAGCAGCACTAGGAGGTACGAGTTATCAGCATTTAGGCGGATATTATGGAATGGTGAAGCGGCTGGATGAAGCATTCGGAAGAATGATGGATACACTCAAGAGTTTGAATCTTAAAGACAATACGATCGTTCTATTCACATCAGACCATGCCTGTCACTTTAAGACGAGGAATAATGAGTACAAGCGATCGTGTCATGAGGCTTCGATTCGTATACCAGGCGCATTCCAAGGACCCGGCTTCGATGGCGGTGGGTATATGAAAGAGCTGATTAGCTTGATTGATATACCACCTACGTTGCTAGATGCTGTGGGTATACCTGTACCTGAGAACATGCAGGGAAGATCAATCATGCCTTTAATTCGAGGTGAACGTACCGATTGGCAGGATGAGGTATTCGTACAGATTAGTGAATCTCAGGTAGGTAGAGCCATACGTACACAAAGATGGAAGTATAGTGTATCCGCGCCAGATAAAGTAGCGACCGTAGACGCTGGCTCAGATCATTATGTTGAAGAGTTTCTATATGATCTTGAAGCGGACCCTTACGAATTAACAAATTTGATTGGCTTTCAATCTCATCGAGAGGTTTCCGATCGATTAAAAGAAAGATTATCACTACAGATGGTTCATGCGGGAGAAACAGCTCCATTCATTGCGGATGCACCCGAACAACCGAAGGGACAGCGTAAGGTAACCTTAGAGGAAATCAAACGCTGAAATGTAGTGAGGGTAAAGAAAAATAAGATGACCAGAAACTATTCCTTTGGATATTTATACTTGAGGGATAGTTTTTTTCTAGCGGTAAAGATACACTTCTACCTGTTTGATCTATATTAGCTATCAGAATGCTAAAAAAAGCAAAATTGTGCGATTTTGATCATCAAGAGATAGCTTTATACTAATAGATAAAAGGAGGTTATATTCGGATTACTAGTTTTTCTGTCTATTCATATCCGAGCGAAAGGGAGAAATTAAAAATTAATTTGTAAGCGTATTCATTAAAATGTAAGGAGGGTATTTATGAAAAAATGGTATTCAGCCGCATTGGCATGTCTGCTCTTGTTATCCATTCTAATTCCGGCATTGTTAACCGGGAATTCAGCATCTGCAAGTGGTACTAAGCTCTTGTTAACCCCATCAATGGTGACCAATGAATGTGGATTCGGAGACGCAACGTTGCTGGTGGACGAACAGACGATAGCAGGGGACCCTGCTAATAGTACGGGTGGAAGCCCGACAACAAACTGGCAGCCAGGGTATGGTAGCTCAACTTACCCTTGTAGCGCGTACATTGATTTAGGCACAACCTTTGATCTAACGGGAATTTATTTAAGAGATACGAATAATAGCTCCAATCTTACTATTTCTGTAGGCTCTCCAGGGAATTGGACGGTGCTATTTACGGATACCCTTCCAACATATGAGACATGGAGAGAGCACTTAGTAAGCGAACAAACGCAATATGTGCGTGTGACAAAAGCATCATCCAATTCGAATATGACGGAAATTGTGATGTATGGATCTGAGGTTACAACTTCAGGAAAAGTCAATTTAAGCCCATCGATGGTAACCAATGAGTGCGGTTATGGAGATGCAACGCTGCTTGTTGATGAGCAGACTGTAGCTGGTGATCCAGCAACTGGGAACGGTGGAAGTCCTTCAACGAATTGGTTACCGGGCTATGGGAGTACCCCTTACCCTTGCAGTGCGTACGTGGACCTCGGTCAGAATTATGATCTAGACGCCATATACCTACGAGATACAGCTAATAATTCGAACATTACGATATCTACAGGTTCACCGGGTAATTGGGCAGTGCTGTTTACCGACCCGTTAACTTCGTATAATAATTGGAATGAGCATCTGATCAGTGAACAGACTCGCTATATACGTGTTACGGAAGCTTCGTCGAACACGAATATGACAGAAATTGTCGTCTATGGCTCAGCTACAGGTGGTGGAGGATCCGATACCATAGCACCTGCAGCTATCACGAGCCTAAGTGCAGGAACAGCGACAGCATCATCTGTCTCCCTGAGCTGGAGCTCTCCCGGAGATGATGGGAGTACAGGTACTGTTACAGGATATGATGTTCGTTATAGCACATCAGCTATCACTTCAGGTAATTGGAGTAGTGCAACGCAAGCAAGCGGAGAGCCATCGCCTGCCGTAGCTGGGACTGGCCAATCGATGAATGTTAGTGGGCTAGCAGCATCTACAACCTATTATTTTGCCATAAAATCAAGTGATGAAGTTGCGAATATATCTGACCTATCTAATGTGGTAACTAAGGCTACGACTGCGAGTGTGAGTCCAGTGAAGCTAACCCTAACGCCATCTATGGTGTTGAATGAGTCAACAAATGGTGATGCAACGTTGTTAGTAGATGAACAGACGTTGGCAGGAGACCCCGCGAACAACAATGGCGGTGTTCCGGTGAACAAGTGGTTTCCAGGGTTTGGTCCTTCCTGGATTTATCCAGCCAATGCCATTATTGATTTAGGAGCAGTCTATGATATCTCAGACATTCATTATTTCCATATTAGTGGGAGTTCGGGTTCTATCAGCTTTGCGACCGGCGAGCCCTTTGATTGGAATAACGCCTTCACAGATACGTCTGGTGGGTATCAGATGTGGAAGGAACATACATTTAATGAACAAGCTCGGTTTATACGAGTCACTCTAGGAAATAGCAATACAAACATCAGTGAGATTGTTGTGTATGGTACGTTCGTCGGTGATGTGGCCCCGCCACCTCCGACTCCTACACCACACACTCTGCCTACGATGGACGAGTTTATTGGTGTGAATGCTTTTATCGATGATCCAGTCGATAAGATTGCTGTGGCTGGATTTGTTCGAGAATATCATGTGTGGGACTGGGATGAAGGTGATCGCGACCCGAGCTACCCAGGTTATCCGAATAATCTGAATGCCTGGAATCCTAGTAAAGCGGGCGGCGGAAGCTGGAATTTCGATGCATTCTATACGAACCTGCAGAATGCAGGAATTACAATTGCACCTGTTATGCAGCAGAATGTAATGTGGCTAATGGATGTTCCTGATGCGAACAAGCTGGACACTAAGCCTGTATCAACTGGAGAGGATCCTGAGGATCCGGCAACCTATATCGAGCATGCTGATCATATGTTCCAATATGCAGCACGTTATGGTAGCACAACAGTTGCAGATAATCTATTAAAATTACAATCTAACCAGCCACGAAGTACAGGACTTGATAAGATCAAATATTACGAGTCTTGGAACGAGCAGGATAAGTATTGGAAAACTCGTGATGACTACTTCACTCCATATGAATATTCGGCAATGCTCAGCGCGGATTATGATGGGCATATGGATACACTTGGCACTACAGTTGGAGTCAAGAATGCGGACCCGAATGCTAAGGTGTCCATTGGTGGCTTATCCAGTGTGAATATGGAATACATTCGTTCTATGAAGTTATGGGCAGATTATCACCGTAATGGGGATTTCCCAGCGGATGTTCTTAATATCCATCATTATAGCAATGATGGTGCATCCCAGACTCTCGGTAATATTGGAATCAGTCCGGAAGATGATAACATGAGGGGAAAGCTTGAGGAGCTTGTACAGTATCGTAATCTATACTTGCCAGGTAAAGAAGTGTGGATTACAGAATTTGGATATGATGTCAATGAACATTCTCCACAGCGATCACCTGCAATTGGTTCAACCTCGGCCCTAGAGGTGCAGGGCCAATGGATCACTAGATCCTATCTAGCATTAGCGGCGGCAGGAGTAGATAAGGCAGCGATGTTCATGCTACGTGATACGAATCCCAATGCTTGGGGTAGATTCCAAAGCTCAGGTTTAGTTGGAGTGAAGGGTGATTGGACGCCGAAGCCGTCCTGGTACTACGTCTATACGATGAAGAACAGGCTGACAAGCATGCGTTATCTAGATGAACAATCCTCTGGTAACTCGAATGTCATGGTTTATAAATTCAAGAATGCGTCAGGGAATAACGGTGCTTATGTGGTCTGGGCTCCGACTAGTAACAATATGATCGTGAACAATTACCAGTTAAATCTCTCAGGGTCTCCTAGCTCAGCCCAATTAGTAACTATGGCCAGTGGAGATACAGATGGAGTGGAGACAAATCTCACGATCTCAAGCGGTAAGGTAACTGTTAATGTAAGTGAACGTCCAATCTTTATTATGGTGAATAGTATCAATTAAGGTATGCCCATCTATAGCCTGGATAAGCAATAAGCCTCAATCCCACAAGAAGCTGTGGGTTTGGGGCTTATTCTATAATTAGAGCTATGTGAAATAGCTATTATAGTACTGTTAAAAGCATGATTGTGCAATTTTTTCTAAGAAGGGATTTCTTTATAATGATAGTGATGGATGGAATCCATTGGATATATAGTTCGATGTGCAGACGAATGACGAGGAGGCTAAGAAATAATGAGTAAGCCGAATATCGTATTGATTACCTCAGATCAACATCGAGGAGATGCTATGGGTTGTGCCAATCACCCTTGTGTAAGAACACCTCATCTGGATAAGCTTGCACAGATGGGTATCCAATTCAATCGAGCTTATGCGGATTGTCCCGTCTGTATTCCACAGCGAACAACGCTAGTAACAGGTATACAGTCTCATATCTATGGCATGCCTAATTATGCATCAGATTATCGAATTCAACGTGATCGTGCTGATTTTCTCGGTAGCTTGATGACGAAAGCTGGGTATCAGACGCAGATTATGGGTAAGACGCACTGGCATACCGACCCTACGTTCCGTGCAGGGTTTGAGCATGTCATGTCAGAGCTACATTATAATGATTATGTCCAAGCAAGGACGGGTAATGGTCGTACGGATCAATCAGGAATAGGGATGAATGAATTGTTCCCGGATCTAAGTCATAATCCACCTGAGCTGAGCATGACACAGTGGGTTATTGATCGTAGCGTTGAATTTCTAAAGTTTAGGGATCGAACACAGCCATATTTTCTATGGGCATCCTTCATCGATCCTCATCCGCCGAATACGATTCATGAGCCTTATTATTCGATGTATGATGATGAAGACATACCAGAGCCAGTCATACCTGATTGGATCGATACCGAGCAATGCCCATATGAATTGTTACAGCATCGTTCCATATGGAATTCTGTGCGGATGAAACCGAAGGCATTGCGCAAAGCCAAAGGTGTGTATTATGGAAAAATCACCAATATGGATCACCAGCTAGGTAGGTTGTTTGGTAAGATTCAGGCAGATGGATCAATGGATAATACCCTCATTATATATACAAGTGACCACGGAGAGATGCTAGGTGACTTGAATGACATGGGGAAGTCAACTTTCTTAGAGCCATCGACACATATTCCTTTGATTATTTGTCCTCCACGTTCTATGAATATTGAGCCAGGACAAGTTTCGGATGCGCTTATCGGGTTAGATGATCTGCTCCCCACCTTTTGTGATATTGCAGGCATAACACCTCCACAGGATATTACCGGTAAGAGTATGCTGCCAATTATTTATGGGCTAGAGAACCGTACCCGTGAAGATTATCATGGGCAGATTGGTAACTCTCATATGTTCCATGCTGGGGATTACAAGTATCTCTATTTTGTCGACGATGGCAAGGAGCTACTATTCGATTCTATCGTTGATCGGAAGGATGAATTTAATTTAGCAGCAGAAGGACATGAACACTTACTAAGCTCTTTGAGAGAGCGATTCATTGCACACCTCATATCGGAGGATCATCCCCATGTCCAGGACAGACAGCTTGTCAACTTACATACAAAACATGAGGAGCTACATCAGCTGCGAGCACGGAATTATTATGGTTGGGTATAGGCTAGGTCATGAAGCTTACCAAATATATGTTGATAGAAGGGATAGTGAATGTAGATGAATCATTCTTCTTTATCAAGCTTAGCGAGATTAGGTAGGGGTATTCGTAGCTGTCGTGTTTCTTCTTATGATCATACAGGAGGCAACGTGGATAGATGTCCAATAACTTCTGGTGAGACGATTACGATAGCCGAATTGAAGGGTGCCGGTGCGATTAGGCATATCTGGATGACGACCCAAGAGCAAAATCATAATTTGAAAGCATTGGTGCTTCGCATGTATTGGGATGGTGAATCCACACCTTCGGTCGATTGTCCAATAGGTGATTTTTTCGGTTTAGGTCATGGTAAGGGAAATTACTTTAGCTCTCTTCCTCTGCAAACGTCATACTTGGCAATGAATTGTTGGTTTTCGATGCCCTATCTTCACGGGGCAACGATGACAGTGACGAATGAGAATCCGAATTTGGATTCCTTCTTATACTTTTATATTGATTATCACGAATATGCAAACCCATCGATGGTTGAAGGACTAGGCAGATTCCATGCTTCATGGCACAGAGAGCTGGTCCTGAAGAAAGACGAGGTACAAGGACCAAATCGGAATGGTGATGTTCAGCGGCTTAATTCAACAGGTGAAGAAAACTATGTCGTATTGGAAACGGAAGGTAAAGGTCACTTCGTTGGGTGTGTGCTTCATCTTGACACGAATGAGACCGGCTGGTGGGGTGAAGGTGATGATATGTTCTTCATTGATGGTGAGCCGTGGCCACCTCGTCTTCATGGAACTGGAATGGAGGATTACTTCTGTGGAGCATGGAACTACAATAACCTGAGTAAGGTTGACAATACACCTTATTATGGATATCACTTTAAAGGGAATCAGGATTACACAGGAAAGCATTCACAATATCGTTTTCACGTGGAGGATCCTGTTTACTTTGAAAAGTCATTGTTATTTACGATGGAGCACGGCCATGCCAATGATCGACAAGGAGATTGGAACAGTACGGCGTATTGGTACCAGATTGATCGGAAGAAACCTTTGCCAGTCTTGAAAGGCTTCGAGGAGAGAATTCCATATGGCTTCGGATCTTTTGAAGGCTTTGGAGGTAAGGATAGAAAGGAACTACCTTTGTAAGCGCGAACTGCATTGATCAATCCTTCTTCAACATATTCGACTACGGTGAGAGTAGATTACGTTCCTAGAGTGGAGCTCTAGAGCAGGAAATGAGACTGTCGATTAATTCGTTTTGTCTCGTTACGAGTGAAAAATGCTTTGCCCAAGCTCAGACAGCTTGTTTCAAGTTCCTTGATTATATAAGGGATTAGAGGAATGGAACTTGAAGCCAAAACTCGCGGCAAACCATCTTTTCACTCTTCACTTTCCAAATTACGAATTAATCGACACTCTCAAAATCTGCTTTAAAAAGTAGCTTGGGAGCAGGAATCGTTAGGAGGTAGGCAATCATGCTGAAGGACTTTATCACAGATCCAATACCAAATTCTCCTTTCCTTAAGTCGGAACAATTTTGTCCATTTCCAAGAGCATCTGATCGCGAGCGTTGGCAAACGATTTCATCTGAAACCGTTGAGGAGTGGACAACGTTCTCGTTGCCCTTCGTCGGATATTCATGGCCAGCCTTGTCTGCTAATCATTTTGCTGTCTACAAACGGGAGGGAAATCTGCTCGTTTATTTAAATGCGTTCTGGGAGCGTAGAAGCGCTTTGGGTTCATTAGTTTTAACGGAATGTCTTGAAGGTGAAGGTCGTCTTATCCATGATATCGTTAATGGGATCATGTGCATCTGTGAAGAAACAACCTGGGTTCTTCCTCATCATAACGCTCATATTAAACAGAATGAAGAGGAGTGCTTACCTAGCTTAGAGGATCATGAGGTGGAGCTGGCAAGCTCGGAAACCGGAGCGTTACTTGCGATTACCTACTATCTGTTACAAGACAGACTCGATCATATGAGCATGCGGATTCGTAGCCGTATAATGAAGGAACTACGAACGCGATTATTCGATCCTTACATGCAACGGGATGATTACTGGTGGATGGGCTTTAGTGGTGCACCTCACATTAACAACTGGAATCCTTGGTGTAACGGTAACATGCTCATTTGTTTCCTGTTTGCAGAGGAGGATGAGCGAATACGAGCTCAGGGAGTTCATAAGATTATGCGCAGCTTAGATGTATTTCTAGGCAAGTATCCCGAGGATGGATGCTGTGATGAAGGACCGATGTATTGGGGCTCTTCTGGAGGCGGGCTTTATCGTTGTCTCGACATGCTTCATAAGGCTTCCGGAGGGCGAATTGATATATTCTCTGATCCGCTTGTCCAGGATATTGGACGATATATATATCGGGTCCATATACATGACCACTATTTCGTCGATTTTGCAGATGGTGATGCCATCATTAATCCGAGCGGTATCGCTTATGGTTATGGTTTAAGTATTAGTGATGAGCATCTGATACGTTTAGGTGCAAGTGCCCCAAATTCTAAGCCGATCCTTCTGAATTGGTTCTCGATGTATCGAATAATTGTTGATATGTTCCAAGAGAAAGAGAGGAAGGCTTTGAAGGCCACGGCCCCATATCTCAAGGATGCTTGGATGCCATTCAAGGAGGTTATGACTGCTAGAGAGGCTGAAGGCAGTGTAAAGGGGTTATATTTGGCAGCCAAGGGAGGCAGTAACTATGAATCTCACAACCATAACGATGTGGGCAATTTTATTGTATATGCAGATGGATTACCGGTAATCATAGATCTTGGCACAGAGAATTATCATGCACAAACCTTTAGCCCAGACCGATATGACCTATGGTATCTGCAGTCCCAATATCATAACCTACCTACGATCAATGGGATTCTCCAGCATGAGGGAGAACATTACAAAGCTACAGCTGCCAAATACACATTAGCTGAGGATCAGGCAGAGCTGTATCTGGATATCGCTCTTGCATACCCACAAGAAGCGGGCATCAACAAATGGCTCAGACAATGTCAATTAAACCGAGGGTCTCAAGTAAATGTGCGGATTATAGACACCTTTGAACTATTAATGCCTTGCGCGACAATAGAATATAACTTCATGACACCCTATGAGCCTAAGTTATCTGAAGCTGGAGATATTCAACTGGTATTTGGTTCAAACCGTTTCGTAACCCTTCACTACGACGTGGATGAATTAGCATTCACAAGTGAAAAAATCGTTCTTACGGATGAACGTCTTATCCGTAATTGGGGAGAAACGGTATATCGCATTGTGCTAGCTGAGAAGAAGCCGATCCGTTTAGGCAAACGTGAAATGACTCTCTTCATTTAAATGAAGAGAGTCATTTCTTGAAGAAGCTAACACATCTACTCCTTAACGCTCCCTAGCACAATACCTGACATGAAATATCGCTGGGCGAATGGGTATATAATGAGAACCGGAAGGGCTCCAAGAAATATCTGTGCTGATCTCAGTGCCCGATCATTCAACTTATTCATCAATTCCAGCTGAGTGACATCTGAGATTGAGGACAAATCAAACCGTATAATGATAGTCTGCAAATAACTAGAGAGCGGGTAGTTAGCAGGGCTATTCATAAAGATCAAACCATGAAACCATTCATTCCATTGTGTAACAATGGCGAATAGAGTAACGGTTGCTTGTGCAGGTAATGATAACGGAATCATAATCTTCCATAGAATGGACCAGTGACCAGCGCCATCCATAAATGCGGCCTCGGATAGCTCCTTAGGTAAGTTACGGAAGAAGTTTAATAATAGCACGACATTGAAGATAGGAACTGCTGTCGGCAGGACTAAAGCCCATATGGAGTCGATCAAACCTAATTCCTTAACAACGACATAAGTGGGGATCAAGCCGCCACTGAATAGCATGGTAAAGACGAATATCCATACATATACCGTTCTCCAACGGAATTGACTTGTTTCCTTGGATAAAGGATATGCCGTCAGAATGGTCAATATGAAATTGAGTGATACCCCGATAAATACGCGTTTTATTGAAATCCACATGGAAGCTTGGAATGGTTCGGTTTGAGCGATATGCTGATAAGCGAATAAAGTAAATTCTACCGGCCATAAAGAAACAAGTCCTTCTTCTATTGCCCCTTTCGAGCTTAACGAAATGGCTAATACATTAACTAAAGGTAGAATGCAAAGAATGGATAGTACTGTAAGGAAAGCGATATTTATTAATATAAAAATTTTACGTCCAGTTGAAGCATACTCGACCATATGTGTTCATCCACCTCTCTAGGCACATTAGAATATCCTGTAGTTTGCTAATCGGTATGCTAGAACATATGAGATGGAGATCGCGAATAGAGAAATAACCGATTTAAACAATCCAACGGCTGTTGCTACTCCGAATTGACCATTACCAAGACCTATCCGGTATACGTAAGTATCTATAATATCTCCGGTCTCATAGACCGATGGGCTGTACAAATTAAAAATCTGATCAAACCCGGCGTTCAGTACTTGACCCAAACTTAGGGTTGTTAATAGAACGATAATTGGTAGCATGCCGGGAAGTGTTACATGAATCGTCTGTTTCCACCGATTAGCGCCATCGATAACTGCCGCTTCGTACAATGTAGGATTTATGCTAGTTAAAGCTGCTAGATATACGATCGTGTTAAATCCGAAGTCCTTCCATACATCGGTACCTACCATGACATAAGGAAACCAATCTGCGCTTCCTAAGAAGAATATCTTCTCTAATCCAAATTTGGCCATTACAGCATTCACGATTCCGGTTGTTGGAGATAGAACCTCAATTAAGATACCGGATAGAATGACCCATGAAAGGAAGTTTGGCAAATAAATGAGCGTTTGAACGGTTCGCTTAAACACTTGCTTCCGAATCTCATTGAGCAATAAAGCGGTAACAATTGGAGTTATTAATCCGGCAATGATCTTCATGAATGCGATATATAAGGTATTTCGAAATACAATCATGGTATCAGGTAAGCTGTATACATAGCGGAAATTGTCAAAGCCAATATAATCAGAGCCGAACATACCTTTTCCTATATTAAAATCCTGAAATGCGATAACGAGACCAGCCATAGGACCATAAGCGAAAATAATAATAAAAATTAGACCCGGTAATACCATAAAATGTAACGGTAATTCTAATTTCCAGCTTTTGCGGGTCATCATCCAGCCTCCTCCAGAGGAAAAGGGAGTAGAGGTTTCCTCTACCCCCTTTTTTTATCAGTAAAGCTTGTTTATTGAAGTTGACCTGACTCATTGATTTCGGCAAGTATATCGTTGCCACCTTGCTCATGCCATTGCTTAACGAACTCATCAAAGTGTTCGATGGGTTTAGCGCCCATAATAATTTCAGTGAACGCCCGAACCTCAAGATCTCTTAGTGCTGGACCTCTTGAGATCAATGTTGGAGTTGGAGCTCCAGTGTAAGCCGTCATCTGTATGAGATTATCCTTTTTGTATTTACCTAAGGTTGCGAACACACCGCCTTCAGACCAGAGCTTATTCGCAGCCCATTGGGAAGTATCTCCAGCTCTGAATTTCATGATCTGCTCATAATACAGCTTAGCTTCAGTATCCAAGGAGCTATCACTGCCAGCTTTAACTGCATCAACCACTTGATAATGGTAATCTTGATTCTTATCGCTAGTACCTACGTAATACGGTGTTATGGTATGAATTTGATAATTTTTATCATTCTGAGCAATGGTGTGGTACTTACCGACGTCTTTTTTCTCCCCAGACAATCGTTCAGTCGAGTAGTTCAGAATCTTCATAATAGCTTCGGGATGGGCGGAGTCCTTAGAGACTACCCAGAACCTGGAAGGGACACCTGTGCTTTGTACGGTTGCCGTAGAACCATCAAGAGAAGGAACCTGATAAACACCCCAATCCACCTCTGGATTCTCTTTGTGCATATTGCTAATCGGCCATGTGGGAACGAAGAATGCGCCAAAGGTCATTCCCGCTTTAGAAGCCGTCAGTGTTTCGCCTGTTTTTCCGCCATCCATAACGCTGAACTCAGGATGAATAGCTCCGGCTGCGAATAATTGCGCCACTACCTCAAGAGTAGCTTTCACTTCAGGCTGGGTATCCGCGAATATGGCCTTGCCATTCTCATCCTTCAGGAAGATAAGGTTTGTTCCTGAGCCATTGGCAGGATTAAATCCGAAGCCGCCATGTCCATTTATTAAACCATCAATACTTGCGAATCCACCGAAGATGTCCTTCGCAAGTGCTAGTCCATACGTATCTTCCTTGCCATTGCCATCTGGATCTTCTTTAGCGAAGGCGATTGCAACATCGATAAATTCTTCGACCGTTTTAGGTGCTGTACGACCCACAGCTTTCAGCCAATCTTCACGGATGTAGAGTGAATGAGCGTCATCTCGATTACCACCATTATTAGCAAGACCAAGTAGTTTACCGTCGATGCTACCTGATTTCATCTTAAGACCATCTGCTTCATCGAATACTGACTTTACATAGTCGGAGGCATAAGTATCGAAGATTTCAGTCAAGTCCGCCAATTGACCTGCCTTAGCAAGCGTCTGAAATTGTTGCATATCCACCTCGAAGAAATCCGGCATATCCCCTGACACCATCGTAACGGTAATCTTGTTAGGATATTGTGCTGTGCTAACTACCCATTCATTCGTCAGGTTAATACCCAACTCGGATGCGAATTCTCTATACCATACATTGTCGTCTAACGTCTGGTCAGGCAAATACTCGACTCCAGGTGTTTGTTGACGTACTGTTGTGATATTGATCGGTGGATCATACTTACCTTCAGGACCCTCAGGAACTGTAGGCTCGGTAACCGTATTGGTTGGAGGTGTAGTCTCTCCATCGTTCAGGTTGTTCTTGGTATTGTTGTTAGCAGCGTTGTTATTACAAGCAGAGGCAACAACCATAACGGCTAACAGAAGCATAGCTGTTAGCATCTTGAGCCTTGTCTTTGTCATATCAATTCATCCCCTTAGAATGCTGATTTATATTACTCCTTCATTATGCATGGGGGAAAGTTTCATCTATATAGGAAACATATACATTCCATTGACCTTTCATATCTTCTTTATGGAATCCCGAAATTCCTGTGGGGTTAATTGGGTGATCTTCTTGAAAAACCGGGTGAAGTAGGATGCAGAATCGTATCCAATCGCGTTACCAACCTCGTGGATCTTCAGATGAGTTTCGCTTAAAAGCTTCTTTGCTCTTTCGATTCGAGCCTCAGTTATAAAATCACTGATACTATTACCAGTTTTCATCTTATACAAACGTGATACATAGAAGGGTGTCAAGAACACTAGACCTGACAGTCGATTTAATGTTAAATCCCCACCTATATTCGCTTCAACATAGGCATGGATGGTATGAACAACCTCGTTGGTTTCTTGCTCTGTCTCCTCCCCGATACATTCGAACACCATATTGGCTAATATTACAAAAAAAGAAGTAACTTCCTTCCACGAATTATGCTCACGGATGGATAGCAATTTACTAATATTCAACTTATCTGATACTACAGAGAACAATTCCAATCGATTTAATTGAGAGATGAAGATCGCGGTTAAATCGTAAAAAATTTCTAGAGATAAGCCGGCATGTAGAGCCTCCGGTTCCCCAACGGCCTCCATCATTTCAGTGTAGTGGGCGAAAAAGCGATCCCTGTCCCTTTGAGTTAAATACTGATCCAACAGACGTATTCGCCTCACAGGAGTACGTACATTCTCCCGCGTTCTATTAAATATCCGTTCATCGGATAACAGCATTTCATTACCGAGTCCAAGTCCACGCTCGAACAACAAGGAGAGTCTATCGAATTTAATGGATAGCTGCTCCCATTCATAAGGTTCACTGGATACAACAAAGGAACAGACTAGCTTTAAGTACTGTCTGCATGCCGTTTGTACAGCCTCCATCGTTCCAAGAAGGAATGTATGTGTATTCTTCTTCGTCATTGAAAGCTCAGATTCCACATTCATAATTGGCTGTATGAACCAGATCATGCGATTCTGTTCACCGGTCATGTGAAAAATTCGACAGCTTGTAGAGAAGTATTCCTCTACAATATTATTTACTGAATAAATAAATAGGAATCGATCATTGTTCTTCATATCAGCGCGCCACTCATCTATGCGACCTAATACAACATATACGGGCATATCCCCGTTTAAGGGAATAGCCAAGTCCTGAAAACGAGAGCGCCTATTCACCCCATCACCATCCTCTCGCTGTAGCAACTCAGTTAGATAATCCTTTTGCAATGTGGGTAACACGATATTCATCTGATCACGTGCGCTACTAATTAATTGTTCATAAGATACCTCTTCTTGAAGGGAGTGAACAGCCTTCTCAACAGCAGCGATGATGGGTTTATCACCTTCTGTTTTCAGTACAAAGTCAATTGCCCCGCCCCTAGTGGTCTCTTGAATGTAGTTAAAGTCGTTATACCCGGTCAAGAATATAAATTTACACCGTGTCCACAAACGATTAACTTCCTTTTGTAGCTTAATACCATTCATCTCGGGCATTTCAATGTCGGACAATATAATATCCATTCTCAATTCTTTGGCGATTTCTAGTGCTTCTATTCCGTCATATGCTTGATGAACCTCTAGCTCTAGATGAGACAGGTGTTGAAATAATTCAGCTAAGCCTTCTACAATAATAGGCTCGTCATCAACGATTAGTAGTCGGAACATTTAATTGCCCCTTTCTAGTGCGATATCTTCTGATTTATTGAGAAGCTTAATGGTTACCATCAGTCCGCCAAGCTCACTGTGAGCAACAGTTATGCCGTAATGAATACCGAATCTGATCTGTAAACGGCGATGCACATTGAGCAATCCGGTATATTCCAATTCATCTCCATGCAGGTCTAGACTGTTATTCAACTGCTGTAATTGTTCAACTGATAATGGATCACCATTATCTTCAACGGAGATGAATAAATCGTTACCCTCAGTATGGACGCCAACTCGAATGAGACCATTCTTCCGCCTAACCTCCAAACCATGCTTATATGAGTTTTCTATTAGTGGCTGTAAGATGAGTCTGGGTACAACGATTGACTTGCAATGACTAGGAAGCTCTGCAAATTCGACTTGAATCCGTCCTTTAAATCGAATTTTCTGAATCTCTGCATAAGTTTTTGAATGGCGGATTTCCGATTCTAGCGAAACCTCTTCAGTGGCATTGCGAGTAATATACTGAAAATATTCGCCAAGATACTGGCTAAAGTGTGCAATGCTCTCGTTATCATTTAGCTTTGCCAAACGATATAGAATGAAGTACGTATTGTAGAGAAAGTGGGGATTGATTTGGGCTTGCAGCTGCTTCAGCTCCGAGCTTTGGGCACGAAGGCGTTGCTCATAAACCTGTTGAATGAGCACGTTCAAATTCTCCATCATGATATTGAAGCGTTGGAATAAATATAAAAATTCATCATTAGTCTTTGGTAATACAATGGGTGATAATTGTCCATGCTCCACCCTACGGAAAGCTTTGATTAAATTCTGCAAAGGCCTGTGAATTAAACGATAAATCCAATAGGAATAAGCAATAATGATAAAGAACGATATAAAGGATAGAACCCATAACAAATTACTATAAGTATCAATAGCGCCTAACATTTGTTCCAACGGAATATAGGAGATTAGATAATAATCAAGTGTAGGTGAATATTTGTAAGCAATGACATATTCCTTTTTCTCATAGTTGAACGATTCTACTCCTTCATACATGTGTTTCTTATACTTTTCCATAAGCATTTGTTTCAGCTCTGGAAGCATATCATCTCTATCTTTATTATTAGTGAGCACCATACTGTTCTTCGTATGAATCAATGCTGCACCTGATTGCTCATAATCATGGAAGGCAATGAGAGCATGCTTCATAGCCTCCAAATTCAATTCGATGGATAGAATAAAACCAGGCTCTATGGGTGTTAATTTAACACCAGGATATGAAATGGCTAAGAACATTCGGTCATGCTGATTTTGATCCTGCCAATAGAATATGCCTGACCCACTTGTTGTGGTAAGCGCCTCTACTGCTGCAAAGTCCTCATTTAGCCCTGAGCTTATCGAGGCTTCGCTTGAAAGTGATCGTTGCAGGGTGAGAACATGTGCATTGGCATTCAATGCATAGATGCTTGATCCTTTTAATTGCTCGAGTTTAGACTGAACCCGTCGAATCACTTCAGTGAATTCAAACAAGGTTAGCGTTTCATTCAGATAGGTGAGATGCTGCAGATCCTTATCTATCATATATTCTTGAAGTAAGTTAATCATATGCTCGTTTTCTACTTCTATATTGTTCAAGAAAAAGTCGACTTTGGATTTTAGTGAATTTGACAATTCATCTGTAAGACGGGATTCCCCTAGCTTATTCATTAACAGTCCTGTTCCATATAGAGGTGCAACGAGTAGCATAAAAGCGAAAAATAGCTTAGGGAATATGGTTAATCGCCATCTTCGGGATGCGAATGGCATGGTCTGATCCGCCCCTTCTGTATCTCACGTAATCCTGTGCATAAAGATTAGTATAATAATAATCTTACCACATCATGATCTACTATTAATTGATATTACATCTAGGACAATTTCGTTATTCCTTATCCTTTTATATCTTATTTAAGCGAGTAACTACATGAAAACTTCTGGATAAGGCTGATTATTACAGCATAGTGGCTATATTCGATAGATAAAAGCGTATCTTTTCTAATATTGAACCTATTTATGATCATGCTACAATGAACTCATGTGTAATGTATGAAGGTATGGTTACTCGAAGGGAAATTGAATCAGGACGTAGAAAACATCTACGCGAATTGGTTTGAACAGAATGGAAAACAAGAACGTTTGTTCATAATCCATGAGCAGATTAAAGTTGGGGGTACAAAATTATGAAGAGGACACACTACCTTTTTCGATGTCACGACATCGTGAAAGGTATCGGTAACTAAACTTTAGCATTTGAACATTCGTCGGTAGTCTCTTGGTGAGAAGCCTGTATAGCTTTTGAACATGGATGAGAAGTTGTGCTGCTCAATCCCAACATTGCGGGCGATATTACCGATAGATAGCTCGGAAGCTAATAGCTGCCTAGCCTTATCTAGCCTCATCCGATTAATGTACTGGATCGGAGAGCAGCCTAACACTGAGTGAAAAGCACGAATGAAATAATTAGGATGATAATGAACGAGACTTGCAAGCTGCTCGATAGTCATCCTATCCGCTAAGTGTTGTTCGATGAATTGAAGCACTCGATTCATCTTCTGAGTAGTTGCTAAGGGAATACTAGCTTGGTCTAAGCCTTGTTCAATGAACAGGCTTATTAATTGTAGCATGGAAGCACGGATATTCAGGATGGAAGTGGCTGTTTGGTGCTGCATGTGGTAGATCATATTTCTGAAATAGTTGTGTATCTCCGCACTTTCGATTTCGCTGATGTCAATACACACAGGAAAACGGCACATCTCGAATAGGTCCCTAGTTCCTACACGAGCTGTGAAGTGGCACCAATATTTGTGAAAAGGGTTATCACTTATTGTCGAGTATGATTGTTTGATATTACAGGGCATAACAATAAGCTGGCCAGTTTTCGGGTAATGCACGATACCATCCACCTCGATCCGACCCTCTCCTTCAAGAATGTAATACATGCGATTGAAGCTGTGCACGAAGTTATCTCGCTGCCATTCGTGGTCAACGGTCTGTATATTCGCGATGCTGACGTCTACTTGGAGATTAGACAATAGATGTCGAAGTGAATCCTCTGATAATGTACTGTGCATAGTCTTCCTCCTATTTCAGTGAATTAGTAGTTAATATTCACTACAAATAGGTTAACAAATCGAATGTTTTGTGTAAACAAAATTAGTTATGATCGATGTTGAACAGTAATTTGAATAAGCAGTCGGACAACTCGAACAGAACGAAATAATTGTTTACAGGAGGAATTTTCGATGATCCCACGATTTAATGATGCACGTGATCGTTTTTTCGATTTGCGTTTTGGTATGTTTGTCCATTGGGGTTTGTATGCGATTCCTGCATGGCATGAACAAATCCTGTGGAGGGGTAACATTACCCGTAAGGAATATGAGAAGCTTATACACGGGTTTAATCCTGTTCGGTTCGATCCAGGTGCTTGGCTCGATCTGGCCGAGGAAGCGGGAATGCAATACATCTGCTTCACTACGAAGCATCATGACGGCTTCTGTTTGTGGAACACAGCGCATACAGATTACAGCATCATGAATACTCCCTATGGGAAGGATGCTCTTGCGTTGCTCGCGGAAGCATGTCGTAAGCGTAATTTCCCACTGAGTCTCTACTATTCTTGCCCCGATTGGCATCATCCGAATTATCCGAACAAAGGCCGACACCATGAGATGTTCGGACCCCGACCGGGAGACGAACCGGATCTGGATCGATATTATGAATATGTAAGCAAGCAACTCCAAGAGCTAATGACGAATTATGGACCGATATATCAGCTGTTCTGGGATGTTAATGTTGCAGAATACGATAACCCGTCGATTAACGAGCTGGTACGCTCCTTGCAACCGGGCATTCTCATTAACAACCGGGGGCCTGACGAAGGTGATTATCGTACACCGGAGCGTGATGTGCCTGAAGGTGGAGTTTTCCGTGTACCGACAGAAGCGTGCCAATCATTAGGTCGGGAGAGCTGGGGATATCGCGTGGACGAGGACTATTACACCGACAAGTTCCTTATGCAGAGCATTGACCATATTCTGGCTATGGGTGGCAATTATTTGTTGAATGTGGGACCCAAGCCTGATGGTACCATCACCGAAGAGAACGAGATCACCTTGCGAAGAATTGGGCAATGGTACGCGAGAATTCGAGAAGCCTTCGAAGGAACAGAACCAGCTTCCTATATGGGTGGAACGGATGAGATTGAGTCAGCGAGTGAAGTGAAGAGCCGCGTGTTCCGGGACCACGTTCTGTTAACGCGCAGAGGCAATTATGTCTACGTTCATGTGTATAGCGACCTTCAGAGCAATACAGTGATCTTGAAGCCCCTTGATGTGCTTCCGCAGCGGGCGATACTACTTAATAATGGACAAGAATTAGAGACAAGCCTAGAGTTGCTACCTTGGTATTGGCAGGAGCGACCCTATCTGAGAATTCTCCGTGTGCCCGTGAATGAAATCACCGACGAGGTATTGGTTATTCGACTGGAATTCGGTGATGATGTAACAGAATAAAGCTGTTGTTGGATGCTTGTATCTACTATACGTGGTAATATGAGAATGAAATGATGTCGAGTGTAAACCTTGTTTGTGATGAAATATAGAATGGGGGATTGTTAATGAATGATGAAGCGAATAGTCCTGAGGCATATATAGATCAGTTATCAGAGGATAGAGCACAGGCAATAAGGAAGCTTAGAAGCACGGTCAACGAGAACCTCCCCGAGGGCTTTGAGGAAAGCATGACCTATGGCATGATCAGCTATGGTGTACCCCATCGAATATATCCAGCAGGGTATCATTGCAAGCCAGAGGATCCACTTCCTTATATCAGCATAGCGTCCCAGAAGAACTTTATTGCGCTCTATCATATGGGGATATACACGTTCCCGGAGATCCTAGCATGGTTCCAAGCGGAATACCCTAAGCACGTGAAAACAAAGCTTGATATGGGAAAGAGCTGCATTCGATTCAAGAAGATGGATAACATACCCTATAATCTGATTGCTGAGCTGTGCAGGAAGATAACCGTAAAGGACTATATCGATATGTATGAGACAAGTATCAAGATTAAATAAGTAGTATAAAAACTTTGAAAAGGATGGATTAAATGATGGATCAATCCAAATACGAGAAGCATTTTAAC
Organism: Caryophanales bacterium UBA4045; assembly: GCA_002383695.1. Lineage (GTDB taxonomy): Bacteria > Bacillota > Bacilli > Paenibacillales > UBA4045 > UBA4045. The sequence continues at coordinate 658 of DFZX01000003.1, read as the reverse complement.
AAAGAAGCATTCTTCAAGAAAATAGGTAAGTATGCCAAAGAAGCAGGCGTAAAAGCGATATATAGCGGGCTGCTCTTGTATTATGCGTTCGAAAGTCCGAATACCCCGAAGCGGGCAAAGGCTGTAATTATTGGGGCACTCGGATATCTGATCTTCCCCCTAGATATTGTAACAGATATTATTCCTGTGATTGGTTTTATCGATGATCTTGGTGTCCTCGGATTCGCTCTAGCGCAGGTTGCAATGAACATTGATGATGCGGTCAAGATGAAGGCCAAGGATAAGCTCAGGGATTTATTCGGTGAGGATGTTATGCGGCATACTGAGGTTATTGAAGTTGAAAAGGATTTAGAGGAATAGCACTGAACATTCCCATTCAGGTAGGGTGGACATTATAGCAATTACATAAGGGCCCCCGGGTCCTTTTTGTTCGTTGTAGCCTTATTCAAGGTGATCTAATTGCAAGTTGGGAAGTCCTATGTTTATTTTATCAACTGGCTTTCCAATTGGTGTATCGATAAATTGCTTAGGAGATGGTTCTCCCAGCTGCTTGATGCGGTGGTTTTATTCTACGATAGCAAGATGTCCCGTTAGTCGAATAATTCGACTATCACCCTGCGCCAGAGTAACTTTTCTGACCCGTTAGTCGAATATTTCG
>DFZX01000001.1 GCA_002383695.1 Caryophanales bacterium UBA4045 | reverse complement strand
CTTCTACTTCTACTTCTACTTCTCACTTTCCGCGATACAAAAGGGATACTGCCTTTTCAGTTATCATGAATTCATAACATCTACTCTGACTACCACCAATTAATTGAACGAAGCCTTTGATCTCTAAATTACGCAACAGTTTTCTGCATGACTCTCTCTTAAGAATTAGCCAGTTACACACATCAATCGGTCGAAACGGCTTATTGTTTAGTAAAGCACATCGAATAATCTCGCGTTCGTACACGGGCAGTTGGTATAGACCTGTATTCTCAACACTACCGATTCGGCCAACTAATTCATACAGGTTCCGTTGACAGAAATCCGGTTTCTTCTCCAGTTCATCTCGGCTATATGGGAAGTAAATATATCCCAACGTGGCAACAGAACGCGCACGCGCCCTCTCGAATGAGAAGCGGTCCCTTGTAATCATCTCAGCATGAGTGACAAAATGCTCCTCTTCGAATACGATTCTCATAATCGAATGAAACACATCTCCATATAACTTCACACCAGATAAACTTGCCATTTCATACTCTAAAATCAGCCCCTCAAATGTACCTAATACTGGTAGTAATACCTTAGCTAATAGTTTCTTTGTACCTGTCAAATNNAAAATCTCCCCCTTATAATAAGAAAACGCCGCTAACTCCGTAAAAGGGAGCGAGCGGCGTGTGCTTCACGCGCATTCGTTGATATGTGCTTACAATAACAAATTACCATCAAATTGGCAATAAGTGATTCTCCATTCCACAAAATTTCTTTACTTAATTGCTACTCCCAGGGTTTCTACTTCTACTTCTACTTCTANNTTAATATTTAATAAAAAATATGAGATTCGAAATTTTTTTTTCTATTTTACACAACATTCAATACTTTTAAAATTACCTCTTATAAGTTAGATTTCACATTGAGTTTGGAAATTTACTTCTACTTCTACTTCTATTTCTACTTCTATTTCTATTTCTATTTCTACTCCTACTTCTACTTTGAATTACCACTACAATTCTTCTAATACGTCCAGTACCAGTACCACTACCGTACTCCCCTTAATCCACATCCTCCAACGGCCATAATATTAAATCAATCGGAAAATTGGAAGCAGCCGGAGGAGTAAATTCGATTACAAGCTCCTTCTCCTTGCCCGTTGTTCTAGCTAAGATAAAGATACCGTCTGAAGGTGTAATAACCCCCGACGCGGGTGCTAATACCAGCTCACCATTAACCATAAAAGGTCCCTTGAATACGCCACCACGTGCGAGCATGAGAATAGCCAGCTTCGGCGGATGATCGGCATGAATGTGGTACATAACCCCATAGTTCCCTCTATTCATGGTAACTTCACTCGTCAATGCATCCACCCCAGTAATGAAACGATCACTCGTCCCGTTACCAATCGTTAAGCGTGTTGGTATAGATAAAGCACCTGACGAAATTTTCCAGCTAATCTCCGAGATTGGAAAGGTTCCCCGAATATGCTTCTTTCTTGGAAGAATACCATACTCATCAGGGGACGGTGGATCTATGAAGGAATCAACCGCCATGAATCTGAACATAACTTGACCAGTGGTTACTACATCATAGATCGCATTCATCCCTTGCCCCGACATTAAATCGGGTAATTGTACATACGTACCCGTTGCTCCTGGAGCTATCATAATCTTCTCCTCAATTGTATCCTGCAAGAGAAAATCCAAGGATGCCTGGTGCCCGAACAAATTCGCATAAATGGAAGGAAACACCTCCCCCTTATTCGTTGTTGTGATTATTACCGGGTCAGTGGTCATATTCGTTGCTACGATCATGAATGTAGCCGTTGTTATCATGCCATTCTGATGATTGGCATACAGCCTCGCCTTCCCATTCACAATATCCTGATAGAGAATTCCAGGCTCGAACAAGGTCTCTGGGCTATCACTTACCAGCAATGGTCGCATCTCTGCGGGTTGTTCTCTTATTACCTCCGTTGAAGGTAAACCCGCGAATTTAGCTATTGCTTCCTCTGTCTTCAGATTGAGAAAGGCTCCGGGTGCTTTATAATGCACGTTATATCCCGCTTCATCGAGGAATAGCTCGTTAGAAATCACAAGATTTCTAGTATACGTCTTACTCTCATTGCCATTCACATCTGTAACCTTTAATGAAATTGGATAGATTCCAGCTTCGAAGAAGACATTTTCATTACCTGTCCACTCTTGCTTAGGCAACCCATCTGTATCGGGGTCATAGCTAAAGTTAATATATGTGATAGGCTCACCCTTGCGATACACTTTCTTACCAAATGTAAATTTAGCAACTGGTAATGAATTCCCCGTAGAGGGATTGACAATACTCCCAGGTGTTCCTAAGGCAGTAGCAGCTGAAATCGACGTAATCGATGTGAAGCATAAACCGATGATTAGAGTCATTAATAAATACTTGCGAGACGATAACATAAGATGATCACTCCCCATTATTCTGAATAAATTGGCGTTTTACTACTTTTTCGCATGCAATGCGGAGGCTTCGCAGTCCCGATGATGTATGAACCGCAAGAATTAGACTTGTTATCATTGTACCCAATACATGAGGCACTAAATAACAAAGAGGCACACCATTTCAGCAATTGCTGACGGAGAGCCTCTTACCCACTTTATTATGCTATCTTTAGCCGTTCACACGTAATTGATGTGTTGCAAACTCTCGATACATCTCATGAGATTCATAGAGCTCCTCATGTGTCCCCATCCCTGTAACCATTCCTTTATCTATGAAGATTATTCGATTGGCATCGACCACAGTAGACAGTCGATGAGCAATAACGAGTGTGGTTCTACCCTTCATTAAGTTAGCTAAGGCATACTGGACAGCGACCTCTGATCGACTGTCTAGGCTAGATGTTGCTTCATCAAGCATGAGAATCTGCGGATCTCGCAGCAAAGCTCGGGCAATACCTATTCGTTGCCGCTGACCACCAGATAGCTTGATTCCTCTTTCGCCTACCTCTGTTTCGAACTGTTCGGGGAATTCCGCAATAAATTCATCTGCATAGGCCATTCTTGCAGCTAGTTCGATATCCTCGATACTAACCTCCCGATCCATACCATAGCATATATTATCTCGAATCGTGCCTGCGATTAGCGGGCTTTCTTGTGAGACATAACCGATTCTACTTCTCCAGGAGTGCAGTGAGAAATCTTGGATAGGCACTTCACCCAATCGAATAACCCCACTCTTGGGCTCGTAGAATCGCTCTAGAAGCGAGAACAGCGTAGTCTTACCCCCACCACTAGGACCTACGATTGCTGTTACCTTTCCAGGCTCTAGGGTAAAGCTTATATCCTGTAATATAGTTTCTCCATGATCATAAGCGAATGTTAGGTTATCTATGATGATCGGGTGATGAACATCGACAAGCTCTTCCCCCGTTTCGTGCTCCTCCTCATCAGAATCCAAGGTAATTATGATCCGTTCCGTTGCACCGATTGCTTTCTGCAGCTCTGTGAAGAAGCTAGTAATTTGAGTCATAGGCATGATAATTTGGAAAAGATATAGGATAAAAGCTACTAGCTCGCCAGCTGACAAAGCTCCAGAAGCTACTCTCATTCCTCCATAACCAATAACAATCACAAGCATCACCATCAACACTAATGAAACTAATGGTCCAATTAATGCATGGATAAAACCTTCCCTGAGACCGAATCGGAATAAATTCCTAATCCCTTCATTACCTCTTCTATATTCATTCAACTCCGCATTTGAAGCTTTAACTAGCCGGATTTCAGATAAAACCTGGCTAAGAATCGTAGTAAAACGCGCCGTTTCATCCTGAAGTCCTTTAGAAATCTTATGCATTCTCATACCAAGAGGTATCAATGCAGCTAGTGATAAGGGTACCGCTGTTAGCATAATCAATGTCATCTGCCAGTCCATATAAATCAGAATCGTAACGGAGCCAATGATAGCAATTATCCCCGTGAAGAATCCAGTCATATGACTGGTAATCAATCCCTTCACAACGCCTGTATCGTTTGTCATTCGGCTAATCGTGTCACCCGTTAGGTGTTCGTCATAGTAGGCAATCGGGAGAACGAGTAGCTTCCTCCATAAACGATCTCTCAGATTAGCTACAATGCTCTGTCCAATTCTAGCTAATATGTAGATAGAGAATCCCCCAGATATTGCTTGAACCACAAATGTAATGACCAAGATAATAACTTGCGTGCTTGTAATGGATTCCTGACTAAATTGGTCAACTAGATCCTTCATAAACCAGGGAATTACTAGTCCTACTAATGTAGCCATGATACTCATTCCAATTGCGATGATCAGCAATAGCTTCGGTGGGTTCGTTTGCCAAATCATATTCAAGAAGGAGCGAAAGCTCTCCCACTGCTGCTTCATAACCATCATATAAAGTCTCCCTTAGTATCAATCTAGATATCCTGAATGGACTTTATTAATTACGGTTCATACATCCAATGGTGTCAGGAGATGGATATATGAGAAAAACCTAGGGCAGTTTACTGCACTAGGTTCCACTATCTTCATTCAATATGTATTAAACGCCATTATTCTTCTTTAACAAATCCCGAATCTCTTCAAGTAATAGCTGTTCCTTCGTTGGAGCAGGCACCACTTCAGGCTTCGCTTCTTCCTTGCGCTTCAGCTTGTTAATTAGCTTAACGATCATGAATACGGAGAATGCAATAATGAGGAAGTCAATGATCGACTGAAGAAAGGCACCATATGTGATTATCGCTTCATCAACCTTATACTCCAAGCCAGCAATATTCACACCTCCAGAGATCACTCCAAAAATCGGCATGATTAAATCATTCACAATGGATGTAACAATCTTACCAAATGCTAAACCGATTATAATTCCTACGGCTAGATCAATAACATTACCTTTGAATGCAAATGCTTTAAATTCCTTCCACATGTTGACAGCTCCTCGTTTATAGTAATACTACCTATTAATATACCACATTTGAAAAATGACAAAAAGGAGCTCTCCAGTAGCTAAGGCTCCCCATAAACAGAAAATATACTTAATCTTCTTCCTGGCCCTGTATTCAAATTTCTTCAATAATTTATCTCATGCTTGACCCATAACCCCAAGCTTTATCCCTCTTCTTGAATACCAGCGAGATCATCAGTAGTAATATAAGTATAAGTGTAATGAACAATGAATTCTCAAAGTAAGATCGGAATAAATCTGTTGACCACATATCACTTACAATAATAATCTCAGCCAAGAAGTTTGATATACCAATTCCTTCAGTGCCTGGTATTAAGCTACTCGAGTAATTCTGAGCCAAGCTTACATTAGCTACAAGGGATAACAATACAGCGATGATAAGTGCAAGTGAAATTCGAGACATTGGATAAACCTCCACATAGTAGTAGTCTTATCCCTATCATACCGAAATTACACATCAATGCAACCTTCTAGCGCTCTGAATAAGCAGATAACGCCTTATATATCTTCATACAGCTGAGATGCATACCTTCATGGTATAAACTGAAGGTCAGGAATTCTCTAGGTGTTTCTAACGTAAGACCACTTGAGGTTGTATAGGGCTTCTCTATCTTCTCATCCAATCGATTGTCCACTAATGTACTAATCCGCTCTGGCTGTTCACTTAACATTTGAATAAGCTCACTTAGAGCAGGAGGCCTGATCGTCCAGTTCAGAGGTGTTGTACCCATTGCGAATAGATCTAAATAGTTAGTCGGGATAATAAGAGGCAGGCCGAGAAAGTGAAAAGCAAATCGCTCATGAACAAGGTAGATGTGTCCCAAATTCCAACGAATATTGTTTCTGAAGCCTTCATGTATGGTATCTGCCACATCTTCCGTCATTTCATTAACTGCTTTTAAAGTAACTGTCCTAACAAATTTAAGCTGCTTAAATAGAAAATCCTCCATAGCTCATTCACTCCTTCGAATAAATAACTTGTAAAGATATCTTCATAGCTTCTTTCTTTATGTACCGTTCAACGTCTAAACCTATTTCTTTGAATAATCGATCATCACGAATTAGCTTTGCCATTACCTCTTGTGCTGCCTTAATTGCTTGCTGCTCATCTTGAAGTAAATAATAACACACACGATAACATAACACCTCATATGGTCTAACTATATTAACCCGCTCCAGCAGTATTGGCTCCATGAATAGTCACCTCTACTCAAGCTTATCAGATCATGAATAATTGCATAGTACTAACTTTCTCTAGTACCCTTACTTCGCTTCTTCAACAAGCGTGGTATATTCCTTCTGTAAGATAACCATTCGATTGTCCCACGATCCACGCTCTGAGCGCAGCTGTTCCATGACCTTGGCTATTCTCTTACTGTGCGCGACGACCTGCTTCTCTGAATTCTGAATTCGTCCTTGAACAACCCAATCCACGATTAAACCATCGAAGAAGAAATCAGCAAATTTTAATATCCCCCCCGTGTCAAAATGAACCTCGATATGCTGCTCAATATCCTGCAGCTCTTTGTGAAAGTGTCTCATTCTTCTCTGGGTCTCATGAATATGCTCCTGAGCATCATTTACTCTGCTATGCTTAATGGCGGTTGAGATCATACCCCCTCCTATCATATCCCAAGCCCCCCATCGTCCCGCTGAACCTAGGCTGTCTTGTGCGAGATAAAGAGAATGTAAGACACCCTCACCTGCATTAATTGCCTCATTCATTTCTTTAAGATAACCGCGCGCTTCTGCTATAAGCTCAACAACTTCGTAAATAGCTTGACTCATTGGAGAATCAGTATCGTGAATGAGACGTTCTTTCTCCTCCATGATAAGCGCATATTCTGCTTCGAGATTTCCTATACCATCTAACATTGTTTCCAAATCATTTATCTCCCTATCCATATCAACCACGGTCATAGCTGCTTCTTCGTATTTCAAAGTTGCTTCCACGACTTCCTTCTGCTGTTCGTCTAGTTCATCAGCTTTCCTGCCTAGTATAGTATAGAACAGATTAATTAAGCTCATACTTCTTAATCGCTCAACATCCTGCTGCTCTTTGTTCAGTCTTTCTAACCAATGATCGGCTTTCTCTTGCATATCCCTTCGTTCCTGGACCAATTGCTTTAGCTGTCTATCCCATTTATCTTGGTTAACCCAGCTTACTCGCCATACCTCCAATCGTTCATTCCACGAATCCATCATCCTCATTTCCTTCTCTCTATAATTTTTGTATTCAACCTCAAAAAATTCTAAGGACCTCAGGTAAGCCCCTGAGATCCTCGTATTCATTCTAACTTATTACGTTAACTGCATTCCTATGCACTTTACTTTTTGATACGATTTAGAATACTGATCTTCCCACTTCCACTACAAGAGACACAAGCTATCTTCCCATCGCCCGAGCAAGCTTCACATTTGTGAACACCATAATCAAATCCTTCACCTTTACAGTGACTACAATCCGACAAGCCAAGCCCATTACAATCTTTGCATTTCATTGTTATACCTCCTCGAGAGCTACAAGCAATTTGTACTATTATATTGGGTGGTTTACAGAAATATATCTAAATACTTTCCAAGAAGTTTGTGAACACCCTGTACACCTTCTATACCCGCCTGTAAGCGTTTTAAAACAACAAAATTCACAGTAATTAGCATGTGTTGTTATAGGTTATATTTTGCTATCGAAGAATACATGTCTGGCTTGCAATTGCTCAGCTATATCAAGAATAGCATACGAATAAAGTGGCTGCCTCCGCTTATCCGTAGGGGATCCCGGGTTCAACAACAAGATACCATCGACCGTCTTTATTAATGGAATATGTGAATGACCGAAGACGATACAATCGACTTCTTCACTTCTGAATGCACCCCGTGCATTGTCCTCCGTTGTCCCTCGCATACCGTGCCCATGAACGATACCAATCCTCTTAGACTCGAACTCAAGCACCTTCTGATAACCGAATCGCTCTACAATCTCCATTCCATCTGTATTCCCAGCCACCCCATCCGTTGGAGCGAGCTGACTTAGCCGTTCATAGACCTCAATACTATTCCAATCACCTGCGTGTAGGATGTAATCCACATTCTCCATATCTCTTAGTAGGCCATCAGGTAAATGTTTAGCCATATGTGGCATATGAGTATCCGAGATAATTCCTAGTCGCACATAAATCCCTCCTATAATCATAATTCAAATCAATCATTACCACGAATATACATCTCCTAACGATTATAATTTAAGTGCTTATGTATCGTCAAAAATCATTTCCAATTCCTGCATCATTCGTTATACTTGAAACAGAATGAAACCTGATCACCATAATTTCGTATCGATACATAAGAAGAATGATAACAAGCACATGCTTACGAGGTAGTTTTTTATCGAAGGTTATCACAACAATCAAATTTAGGAGGAACAAACAATGGGATTTTTTAGAAGACTGTTTAGAATTGGTCAAGCGAACGCGAATGCAGCACTAGATCAATTGGAAGAGCCGGTGAAGATGATTGAACAGATTCTAAGAGAGCTTGAGAACGATCTAGCCAAAGTAACTGCTGCAGTGACTACACAGATGGCGGTCGAGAAACGGTTCGAACGTGAATTGAAGGAAGCTGTTGAAACAGTAGAGAAGAGGGATCAACAAGCTCGTAAGGCCATGGAGAGAGGTGAGGAGGAGCTTGCTCGTCAAGCTCTTCAGGATAAGAAACGATATACAGAGAAAAGAGATTCCTTACAAGCGAATTATGATATGGCTAAAGCTAATTCAGATAAGCTTCGGAAGCAGCTACAGAACATGCGGGATAAAGTAGACGAGATGAAGTCACAGAAGGGTACATTAGTCGCACAAGCACAGGCTGCAAGAGCTACTCAGAAGATTAATCAAACGATGAGTGGCGTTGGAAGTAATAATGCGGGAGCAAGCTTTGCTCGTATGGAAGAGAAGATTCAACAGATGCACGATGAGGCTAACGCAGCACAAGAGCTTGCAGATGATGGAAAGTCGCTTGATGATAAGTTCTCTGATATGCTCAAGGAGTCTACGGACAAGGATGTCGATGATGAGCTAGCAGCTTTAAGAGCTGAGATGAAGAAGGAATAATTAGCTATAGCTCGCCATTGGAAGTAGGCGGGTGTTCAAGAGCCATAATAGGCTTATTGGCACCCGCCTTTTCTAATACAATAAACAGGTATAATGAACTATTCGATTCGTCAAGATTCGACAGTATTCTGATGAATCTTTATGTATGATGGGTAAACCTTAATAAATATGAGAAGATTGAATGGAAAGCGAGAAGATTTTTAATGTTGTCCTTTGAAGAACGTGTTGACCTTTTACGAAGCTACGAGACTGACTGTTATCGCATCTGCTACTTCATTCTCAATTGTGAACAGCTTGCACTTACCGCAGCACAGCATACGCTATTCCAGTTACTTAACGACGACAATTTTTTCCAGCAGGATGATGTTTATAGAGCCCTACGAACGAAATATATGTCTAAGAAATCTGCTCTTCAAACACACTGTAATCACCTTACTGATAACATAAATGATGTTGAACGTATATTAGTTAAACAATGAAACAATCTTATAATAATTAAGTAACAAAGTTGTCAAGAAAACCTGCGAATAGATAAGGATAAGTTCCTTTTTGTCTCGGTAGAATATGCTAGTATATAGCTAACAATCTTTGATTCATGTATGATTCAATACATAATCGGCGTCTGCATCAAGATGGAACGATACCAAAATTTCAGGAGGCTTATATGGACACGAACAGCTTAAAGTTGGAAAAATATGCGGCACTTGCCGTGGAGGTTGGCGTTAACGTACAACCGGGTCAAACCCTAGTGGTGACAGCGCCCTTACAGGCTGCTCCTTTCGTTAGAAAGGTTGTTAAACGTGCATACGAAATTGGCGCGAAGCATGTTCATGTTGAATGGAATGATGATGAGGTTATTCGGACCAAGTATGAATTGGCTCCAAGTGAAGCTTTTCTAGAATACCCAATGTGGAGAGCTAAAGGCTGGGAGGAGATGGCCGCTGATAATGCAGCCTTCTTGTCAATCATTGCAGCTAATCCCGATCTCTTGAAGGGGATAGAACCTCAGCGGATCAAGGATGCAAATATTGCCTCAAGCACAGCATTACAGCCATTCCGCAATTATGCAATGTCGGATAAGATCAGTTGGTCTATCGTCGCAGTACCTTCTCAGGCTTGGGCAGATAAAGTTTTCCCTGAGGTTAATGAAGGAGAGCGCATCCAGGCCTTATGGGATGCGATATTCCAAGCGACACGTGTGGATCAAGACAATCCGGTTGAAGCTTGGAAAGCGCACACGCATATCTTAGATCAGAAGGCAGATCGGTTAAATGAGCGCAAATATAAAGCACTGCATTATACTGCACCTGGAACGGATTTAACGATTGAGATACCAAAAGCCCATCTCTGGGTAAGTGCAGGAAGTCACAATTCAGCTGGTACGGTATTCGTTGCCAACATGCCAACGGAGGAAGTATTCACTGCTCCCCTGAAGACCGGTGTGAATGGTACAGTGACAAGCACGAAGCCATTGAGCTATGCTGGAAACCTAATTGAGAACTTCTCCCTAACCTTCGAGAATGGCCGAATCGTGGATTATACGGCTGAGCATGGGTATGAAACACTCAAGGGACTAATCGAAACCGACGAAGGCTCTCACTATCTTGGGGAGGTTGCATTAGTTCCTCATCATTCTCCGATATCTAACACTAACCTGATTTTCTATAACACATTATTCGATGAGAATGCATCTAATCATATTGCCATTGGCAAAGCCTATGCCTTCAATCTCGTTGACGGTAAGAATATGAGTAAGGAAGAGCTTGCTGAGAATGGCATAAACGACAGCCTCACTCATGTAGATTTTATGATTGGCAGTGCTGATATGGATATTGATGGTATATTGGAAGATGGTACTACAGAGCCCGTATTCCGCGCTGGAAACTGGGCATTCTAACCGCTTACTTATTTTTTCTTAGATGCAGGCATTGTTTTATTAAGTAGATACTCAAAATCATTGTCCAAACGGTTCTGCTCAGCTTTGTTAAGCTCAGCTAATTGTGTTTTCTTCTCAACCATGATCCTTACTTCTTCTGCCTTTAATTCTGCCGCTTGTGATTGAAGCTTGCTTAATACCTCAGGACTCAACATGTCCTTAAGTGTAGCAGGTTTATCTTGCAATATCGGCTTTGGAGCTTGGGCAGATTTTCTTTTCTTAGTCATCTTGTAAGTCTCCTTCTTATGCAAACAATTTTCGATACAACGAATACTTCAGTACATTTATTCTATTATACACTTGGAAAACGGGCACAGGGAAACTTTAATGATTCCTCGATCAAGTCAACCAACAGCTCAGATCAAAGACTGTTTCATTCCATAATTATGTGGTTAAGTAAAAGTGTCTAGACACATGCATGGAATAGAACAACTAATCTGAGGAGGCATTATAATATGAGAGACGTATTGAATGTGAATACAGATTCAGGAGTTTCAACGAAAATTACGACGGTCAACAATATATTAGAGGCAAGACAAGAAATTCAACAGCTCATTGACCAAGGATATCTAAAGGATAGCTTATATGTCCTTGCACACGATAGTGAACGTACAGACCGTCTTGTCGAGCATACTGCAGCAAACCCAATTGGAATTATTGAAGAAGGCGTAATTACAGCCGTCGCTAACTTATTCCGTTCCAGGGGTGACGAGCTCCGTGCCAAGTTAAGATCAATGGGTGTATCGAAGGGGCAAGCCGAAGCACTTGAGTCGGAGATGGACCTTGGTAAGATTGTTATTCTAGCCTGGGGTGGTAAGATGTACGCCGACGACGAATATGATCCTAACATATCCTATTATCCATACGTTTAAGCAAAAATCGAAATCAATAAGGCTGCGGGATCATCCGCAGTCTTATTGATGTATTCGAAACCTATGCCGTTAAGTTAGTTAATCCCTAGGACGTATGCGCATTTATTCAAAAAAAAAGAATTGACCTGAGGTCAACTCTACCTTAATACTAGATTAGAATTTCGGAAGTATATATTTAACTATGAAATACATGATTCCGAAAAATATAATAATATACGTTGCATACTTGATAAATGTAGATTGTACAGCACTAGAGTCTGTTTTTTTCTCAATATGTGTCTCTTTCTTCTCAACGTCATTGGATAAATTCATGGGTTACACTCTCCTCTTCTTCTTACTTACCTATTATATCTTTAACCAAGAAGAGTAGAATTGAACCAACCCTCATTACTGTTCATTGTAAGCCGCTACTTAATCGCACAATTCGACCATCATACAAGCAGGCATAGAGTTCACCGGCTTCATCCTCACCGAAGGAGGTAATGTTAAATTCCTTTAGCTCCAGCATTTCGGCTACAGCCCTATTCGCGTCATCATAGCTCAATGTCCATATACGTCCATCCACAAAATCGGCGAATATATATTTGCCCACTAACGATGGAATTTCCTTTCCACGGTATACATAACCACCAGTAATAGAGGCTCCTCCACTCTCAGGATTGTATTCCCATACTGGAGACGTTAGATTAGCTTGCTCACAGCCTTGTTTAGGCTTGAAGCAAAGGCTACCCTCCATCGTATTCCATCCATAATTGTGTCCATTCTCAATGATATCGATCTCTTCTACCGAATTCTGACCCACATCAGCAGCCCATAGCTTCCCGGTCTCTCGATCAAAGCTAAATCTCCATGGATTACGTAACCCGTAAGCATATATCTCTTCACGGAATCCATCCTTATTCTTGTAGAATGGATTATCCGCTGGGATTGTGTAGGTATGACTGCCATTTGATGAGTCGACGTTTATACGTAATATTTTGCCCAATAGAGATTCTAAATTCTGTCCATTGCCTTGGGGGTCACCGCCTGAGCCACCATCACCAGTTGCGATATAAAGATATCCATCTTCACCAAAGGCGATCTCCCCCCCATTATGGTTACTGAAGGGCTGCTTGATCGTTAAGAGGATTTCCCCGCTCTCAGGGTCACCTAATTTAGAACCAACGGAGTTTACGCTGTAGCTTTCGATGACTGTGCCTACTTCCGATGTATAATTCACGTAGAATTTACCGTTATTGATGTAATCAGGATGGAATGCGAGTCCTAGTAAGCCCTGCTCTCCACCTTGACTATTCACCTTATCCTGTATGTCGATGAATACCTCTTTAGTTGGCTCGTCCAAGTTTCCACTTAGCATGCTGATAATCCCTGGTTTCTCTACAACGAAGAGTGTCCCGCTACCATCTCCGGCATGGCGTACAGCGACAGGCACCTCGAATGTCTCACCTCCGAATGCTTCAATAAACTGAAGTTGATCTTGTTTATCAGTATCTTCAATAACGTTAACTTTAGCCCCACCCCAACTACAGGAGCTCATCCATATTAATATAGTTGTTAACCAGATAAGACCAAACGTCCTTCTCAACAAACCGCATCCCCCCACTGTCATCCTTTTAATCTATTATACCCTACTGCTTTAATGATAAAAGCCGGTTCGCTATCTCCTAAGAAATAGTTGACCGGCTAGATTACACATAGATAGATTTCAGCTATTCCATACTCTGAACATCAACAGTAACATTCAAGGAATGATCAGATAATCCTCGATAGACTCCCTTAACTGGAACGATATCTACATAATCAAGTCCATGTCCGAGCTTTACATATCGCCAATCAATTGAAGTATTGTTCGTTGGATCAAAGCCAAACCACCCAGTTCCGGGAACGTAAGCCTCCACCCAGGCGTGGGAAGCTTGCTCGAAATTTGCAGTTCGTGTCTGGAGGTCCCCTATAAAATGATAACCACTCACATACCTTGCTGGAATACCATTCATTCGACATATGGCAATCATCAAATGTGCAAAATCCTGACAAACACCCTTCTTCTTCTGAAGGAACTCAGCAACTGCTGTGTTTACTAGTGTTGAATAAGGGTTGTACTCAAATTCATTATAAATGCGTAGAGCTAACGAAGACAGCCATTCAAGAACACCGTATGGGGGCTCTCGACGAATATGATCCGTTACCCAAGCGGCCTCTGCTTCAAAGGACACATAAGTAGTTGGAACCAAATATTCAGCATATTGATCGATTAAGCGATCACTATCGATCATCTGCCAATCCTCTACTGGCGTTAATACGGTCTTACGGATCATATCATTGTTATGTGTCACAACCGTAGAGTGAACAATGATTTTAAGATCCTGATGTAAGGTATTCAGTGTAAATGAATGGACGCGGTTGCCAAAATGGTCTTCATACGACATGAGCGGAACTACTGGCTCTACAGTGATTCGATGATGATAGCAGGATTGTCGATAGTTGGTACGGGGGGTTAGCCGTATCTCATTGACGCTGTCTCCAACCGCATGCTTATACTGATAATGTGTGACATGACAGATTTCAAACTTCATGCCCCAACCCCCTCATCTAATTGAAAGAAGCTCTTGGCAAATGTTTGTGCCAAATGCCCATTTGTCTTATGCATGGTAGTAAGGAAATCCCCTAAATTCTCATATTTAATATCCATCAACTCAAGAAACTCCAGGTCCGAACGAATTTTTCCAACCACCCTAATCACTGAAGTAAATGATGAGCTTGGTTTGCTTTCTGCTCGTTGAATGGCTTTCAATTGACGTTCTAATAATGAAATTGAGCATAGTAATGAACGCGGAAAGCCTTCATGTCGAATCAGAAAGCCAATGATATGATCTACATTTACCCCAGTGGAATTATCGCGTTGATACGCCTCATGGCCACTAACAGACTTTAATATCGCTGTAAGGTATGAATACGATGCTGTACGATTATCTTCAATTGCATTATATACGGATTGAAGAAGACGAACTGTATTCTCAGACCGTTCTAGATAACGTCCGCTCTCAGCTAGAAGCCATAATTCATCTCTAACCATAATGGAATAGAAAGTACCCTGGAACATCGCTAGCCAATCCTTTATTTGTTTGTAGAACATGTGGGGGGATTCTTGAACAATCTCGTTAACATCCTTCTCCTTAATCCATAAGTAAAACCGATTCAGCGTGTCCCATAACTCCGAAGGTACCTTTTCCCTCACATTACGCAGATTGATTCTAGCATACTTCACACAGGAGATGATCGAATTAGATTGCTCTGGATTTAATGTCATCTCATACAGTACGTCTTGCTCATTGTAATTCCCATACTTGGCAAGATAGCTTTCCGGATCGCCAATAGTCGCAATAATCCTCATCCACACTTGTTGCTCATCCGCTTCAGATTCCTCACGAATATGGTAGTAAGCATTAATCAATCGTGCATGGTTTTCCGCTCGTTCGGTATAACGACCAATCCAGAACAATGATTCGGCTATTCGATTCAACATCGTCATCCCTCCAGGGCAGTCTCCCACTT
Source organism: Caryophanales bacterium UBA4045 (assembly GCA_002383695.1). Classification (GTDB taxonomy): domain Bacteria; phylum Bacillota; class Bacilli; order Paenibacillales; family UBA4045; genus UBA4045. The sequence continues at coordinate 12,847 of DFZX01000001.1, read as the reverse complement.
TATTTACTTAACACCCAAGTATCCTTGCAGCCTCCACCTTGTGAGGAGTTTACAACTAACGAGCCTTCTGTCATCGCTACACGAGTTAATCCGCCTGGAATGACATCGATCTGATTTTCTCCCATTAGCACGAAAGCTCGTAAATCGATATGTCGATGTGCGAATGCACCATTCGTGCATATCGGTGCTGTCGAAAGCTTTATCGTCGGTTGAGCGATATAATTATGTGGGTTTCTTAATATTTTGGCGGTGAATGCTCTAATTTCACTTGCAGTTGAAGCAGGTCCAACTAACATTCCATACCCACCAGATAATGAGGTTTCCTTGATTACCATCTGATTTATTCTAGTAAAGACATAATCCAATTCATCCGGTCTCCCCAAGCAATAAGTCGGTACATTATCCAGAAGGGGCTGCTCGTTCAAATAATAGTTAATCATCTCTGGTACATACGTATAGATCGCCTTATCATCAGCAATGCCGGTTCCTGGAGCATTAGCAATCGCAACATTACCGGCTCGATATGCATTCATTAATCCTGCTACTCCCAGTGTGGAATTGGATTGGAATGATAATGGGTCTAGGTAATCATCGTCAATCCTACGATATATAACATCGACCTGTTTCATTCCCTTTATGCCTCGAATATAGATCTTATGGTCCTGACAGACTAAATCACGGCCCTCAACTAATTCAATGCCCATCTGTTGAGCTAAGAAGGTATGTTCATAATATGCCGCATTAAAGCTGCCAGGCGTAAGAAGTGCGATAACTGGATTCTTCTTTCCCAAGGGTGCTATACTACGGAGGGATGTTAAAAATTGATTCAAGCTACGCTGAACCTCATTGACTGAATGGGAGAAGATAAGCTCGGGAAACGTTTCAGTCATAATAGAGCGACTTTTGAATAAGTATGAAAAGCCTGATGGAGAGCGTAGGTTATCCTCTAGAACAAAGTAATGACCTAACTCATCACGAATTAAATCAATTCCTGAGGCATTAATATATATATCGTTTGGAACAGAGAGATGCATCATCTCTGGGCGAAAATATCGATTGTTAACAATTGACCTTCGAGGTATGATTCCGTCATGAATAATATGCTGATCTTTATAAAGATCCGAAACAAAAGCGTTAAGTGCTTTGGCTCGTTGCTTTAGGCCTTTCTCCAGCATGACCCATTCACTGTGAGGGATGATGCGAGGTATGGGATCGAATGGAATCGTTCGTTCCAGTGGCTCATCATGGTTCTCCTGATATAAATTGAATGTAATTCCTTCCTCCAGCATACGATTGTTCATCGCTGCATGAAGCTGCAGAAGCTCCTTTGGAGGTAGATGGGAAAATTTCTTGTGAACCTTCTTATAGTGAGGACGAACCCCACCAACATTGTCATACATCTCATCGTAAAACCCATGCAAGAACGAGGTCGATACTTCCTCTATCTCCGATTGTTTCATTGAGCTCACTGGGCTTCACCTCTCTTATCCTATTCAGTTTATTACTAATAATAATTTGAAGATAGGTTTATGTCAATATATATAACACAAATATTTTAAATATTCAGATATTTTTTAAAAATTTCGCCATTCGTGCCAATCGGTGTTAGATATACGTAACGAATTGAGGAAATGGAGCTTCAATTAAGTATTATCACAAAAAAAGACGTACAAGTTATACACCTGTACGTCTTTTTTGATTATTCGATTTTTTCGTTTGTTGATGTTTCATAGCTTGAACGCTAGTTGAATGCTGATTATTCTGCTTGTTGTTCGATTGTTGCTCCTTCTTCTGTGCCAGCTTGCGTTTGATTGCTTCTTCAAGCGTAATCTTCTTAGGCTGTCCAGCTTCTACTACTTCTTCTGGCGTATTCGTTGAATCTGTCATGTCCTCACCTCAATATCGTTGATCTACCTATATATTAGCACATTCTGACCCATTCGGGTATTGGCTATTCTCTATAGCGCTACTGAGCATTTAACGCACTCTGCAGTTGCCCCAATTCCTGATCGGTCAGATTACGCCAAGCACCATACTTTAAACCATTCAGCCTGATGTTCATAATGCGCACTCGTTGCAAGCGTAATACCTTCAAATCCAACGCGGAACACATTCTTCGAATTTGCCGATTCAAACCTTGGGTCAGAATAATCCGAAACACACGTTCATTCATAAGAGTAACCTCACAAGGTTTGGTGATCGTATCCAGAATTCTCACGCCACTCGACATTGCCTTGACGAAAGCGGGTGTTACCGGGCCGTCTACCGTGACGATGTACTCTTTTTCATGATTAAATTCTGCACGTAGGATCTCATTCACAATATCTCCATTATTCGTCAATAAAATTAATCCTTCAGAATCCTTATCCAGTCGGCCAATGGGGAATATGCGTTCAGGGTGATTGACATAATCAATAATATTCCCTTTAATATGCCTCTCCGTTGTTGAAGTAATACCTACAGGCTTATTCAGCACAATATAGATAGGCTTCTTCTTCTCACCTAATTGCTTGCCATCAAGTTTCACATCATCCTCAGCTGTCACTACACTTCCGAGCTCTGCTAGAATCCCGTTAATGGTTACACGTTTCGCAGCAACTAGCTTGTCCGCTTCACGTCTAGAGACAATTCCTGTCTCGCTAATATATTTGTTAATTCTCATATCCATCACCTATCTTCAGTTTTAACTTATTATTATTATAGTATATCTATCGTGCATTTGACTAATCTTATAAGCAAGCAAAAGGTCTGGTTTTCTTGGACCCTATTAGTTCTGAAAGAAATCAAACAAAATCATAATTTTATAGCATCGCAACCACTTCGGTACCCATGTAAGATGAGTATTGTATACAATTCATGTGCAAGAAGAAAGCGAATGCATCCTGGGGGAGATATATGACAATACACAATAAGGTCGTATTTATTTCAGACGCTGACAGTGGATCTGGGAAGACTATTCTGCAATACCTTTCTAATAAAGGTGCTCATTTCATTCTGAATAGTCGATCGAATGGTGAAGAAATCCGCTTGGAATTGGAGCAATGTCAAGCTTCAGGCACGAAAATCGTTGTGATCAATGTCGATCTATGCAATAGAGCCGAATTAGATATTGGGATTGAACAATCCACTCAGCAGCTAGGAACGATCGACGTTATGATTCACAATAACAACCTAATTAAACCTATAAGTATTGAGCATGGAGATGAGGAAGTATTCTTCGACATCATCAATGAGAATACGAAGACAGCCTTGGTATGTACACAAACCATTGGCAAGCAGATGATCGCTCAGCAAACCGGCAGAATCATCTATGTAAGCTCTATTCATGCTGAGAAGCCTACTGGCTCTTCGTTCGCTTATAGTGCATCAAAGGGTGCTATTAAGATGCTTGCAAGCGAAGCCACTCTGTTCTTAGGTCGTCATGGGATCACTGTAAACACAATTGAGATGGGCCCTGTAGAGGGAGACAATTCTGCTCTAGGGAGCAGCTTCTCAACGTTATATGAATCCTATCAGACTAAAGTTCCGAATGCCATTCTAGGCACTCATGAGGATTTAGCTTCCTTCATTCACTACATAGCTGGTGACGATTCACAATATCTGAATGGTGCAGCCATTCGATTTGATGGAGGATTCCTAAATCATTATATGGATCACAAGATGAAGAAGCCATCCTCGCTTGAAGGGGGTACACCATGAGCTTAGCTGGCAAGGTCGCCTTAGTAACTGGTTCAGGTACAGGCATTGGTAAGGGAATTGCGGTAGAGCTCGCTAGACGAGGCTGCAAGGTTGCGATTAATTATAATCAGAGCGATGCAGGAGCAAGGGATACACAGCAGCAAATTGAAGCGCTTGATGGTGAGTCCATTATTATACAAGCGAATGTATCAGTGAAAGCGGATGTTCAGAGGATGGTCAAGCAGGTCGTTGATCACTTCGGTGCTATTGATATTCTCGTTAACAATGCTGCACTACAGCTTAATTTCGATTTCTTCGACTACGATGGAGCAACCTTCGATCGGATGATGAGCACTAACCTGAAAGGCTATTGGCAGTGTATACAAGCTGTCGTTCCTTATATGAAAGAGCAGCAGATCGGCAGGATTATCAATATATCCTCCGTACATTCGAAGCGGCCAACCGACTTTGATACCGTCTACTCTATGACCAAAGGCGGAATTCGCATGATGAGTAGAGAAAGCGCTATCGAGTTAGCTAAGTATGGAATCACCGTCAATATCATCGAGCCCGGTGCTGTTGATGTGGGTAAGCAAAGCGCTAGAGAATCAAAACCGATTGTCTCGGAAGAGGATGCAGCGAAGATGAAGGCAGATGCCAATAAAATCTTCAGGAAGTTCCCAATGGGTCGAGTCGGTAGACCCGCAGATGTTGCATCATTGGTCTGTTATATCGCATCCGACGAGACACAGTTTATGACAGGCAGCTCCATTCGTTTAGATGGTGGAAGCATGTTGTTATAGAAGGCACATAATGAGTTGATCACAAAAAAAAGGAGACTTAATTCATGTCGAAACCGAACACGTATGAAAGCACACTTGCTTACACAAACACCTATTCAAATCCTTCTGAGCTTAGGATCACCGACATTCGCTTCACTGATATCGTAGATGCACCTATGCACTGTAGCTTAATTAAGGTGTATACCAATCAAGGCTTAGTTGGCTTTGGCGAGGTTCGTGATGGTGCTCAAAAGGAAACTGCACTTATATTGAAGAGCCGTTTGCTCGGTGAAAATCCTTGTAATATCGATAAATTATTCCGTCGAATCAAGCAATTCGGTGGCCATGCTCGTCAAGGAGGCGGTGTAAGCGGACTAGAGATTGCCTTGTGGGATCTTGCAGGTAAAGCTTATGGTGTTCCGATTTGGCAGATGCTTGGCGGTAAATTCCGCGATAAGATTCGGATGTATTGCGATACGGATGTTGATGGTAAGGATACAGGTACAGCAATGGGCCATGCCTTGAAGGAGCGTATGGATCAAGGCTTTACTTTCTTGAAGATGGATTTAGGAATAAACCAAATATTCAATGAGCCAGGCGCTTTAAACGCTCCACTCGGATTCATCGATGATATGAAAGCCATCAACAAGGCTTGGTATGGTCGCAAGAACAGTAGCAACAAGCTAACAGAAACTGAGTATCGTAACCTTCGTAATCGTCAATATGATATGTACAACATCGCTCATCCTTTCACTGGCATACATGTAACTGAGCATGGTTTAGACTTACTAGAGCAATATGTAGCAGACGTACGTGCTGTCATTGGTTATGAAGTTCCACTTGCTGTAGATCACTTCGGTCATATTGGCTTGACGAACTGCATTAAGCTTGGTCGTCGTGTAGAGAAATTCAACTTAGCTTGGATGGAGGATATGATTCCTTGGCAGTACACAGATCAATATGTCAAACTGGCGAATGCTGTAGCTACCCCAATCTGCACAGGTGAGGATATCTTCTTGAAAGAGAATTTCAAACCATTACTTGAGTCCGGTGGCGTATCTGTTATTCACCCTGATATTCTTACAAGCGGAGGAATTCTTGAGACGAAGAAAATCGGTGATATGGCACAAGAATATGGCGTGTCCATGGCGATTCATATGGCAGAGAGCCCAATTGCTTGCCTAGCAGCCGTTCATATGGCAGCAGCTACTGAGAACTTCCTTGCTTGTGAATTCCACTCCGTTGAAGTTCCTTGGTGGGATGACATTATCATCAGCAGCAAGCTTCCAAAGCCATTGTTGAATAACGGCTTCATCGCTGTTCCAGACGCTCCTGGACTTGGAATTGACGAGTTGAATGATGAGATTATCTCTCAGCATATTCACCCGGAAGTACCTGGGTTATGGGAATCTACGGATCAATGGAACAACAATGTATCGAATGACCGTTTGTGGAGCTAGTATTTATGGTGATGCACCGTAGTAAAATCGATGAAAGAGGAGCGATATAAATGAAATTTGACAATAAAGAAGATATTATTCAGCTTACACCATTATGGGAAGGCGAACGTTTTGAGAATGGACGTCCAAAGGTTTCTGAGGATGTTCTAGCACGCATGCGCAATATTACATTAGAAGAAGCTTGGGGACCACTATGGCAGCGAGGCTATAAGGAACAATTTGAGGGTGACTTTAAAATTGTACATCCGAACAAAACCATGGTAGGTCGCGCAGTAACAGCAGTTATGGTTCCGAAACGTCCTGATCTACATGATACATTACTCAACTATGGTCATAATGAAGAAGGCCGTAAAGGGTTTTTCAACCAATGGGTTATTGATTCCATCGGAGAAGATGATGTAGTTGTCGTAGATTTATTCGATAAAATCTACAAGGGCACATACATCGGAGGAAACCTCGGAACTGCAATCTCCACTCGTACCAAAAGAGGCGGAGCAGTAATATGGGGCGGTATTCGTGACAACCAACAGGTGTCTGAAATCGATAATATTAACATATTCCACCGTGGCAGTGACCCTACAGCGATTGAAGATACAACAATGGTTGGTATGAATGTACCTACTCGTATCGGACGTGCAATCGTACTTCCAGGTGACGTAGTACTAGCAACACCTGCTGGCGTAATCTTCATCCCTCCTCATCTAGCAGAGCTAGTTGTAGTTGGCGCAGAGAAATCACAGGTACGTGACGTATTCGGCTTCGTACGACTTCGGGAAGGCACTTACTCTACTGCACAGATCGATTCCAACTGGCCAGTAGCGTTATGGGAAGATTTCAAAAACTGGTTCGACAACGACGATGCAGCTAAGATTTACCGTCACTTGAATTGGGATACTGAGATGGAAGAAGCGAAGAAGAACGATCAGCAGGGTCCTTCGAGCGACGTTCGATTGTAGGATTCTGATAAATTAACTAAGCTAGTCCACTAAGTGAGTTTACACAGTGGACTAGCTTTTTTGTTACGCTTCTAATATCTCTAACCTTACCTTGTATTCCTGCCATATATTACTCTAACCTTTCCTTCTATTTCTGCCTTATATTCTTACTCTAAGCTTTCTTTCTATTCCTGCCTATATTCTTACTCTAACCTTCTATCTATTCCAAAACTAACTTACATTCTATTCCTATCTCTAACCCAAACTTCAACAAACTTATGCTACGATACTTCGCACTAATTCATATCGAATGACTCTTTGACCAGTAGCTCCCATTATTGGACGTAACCAGCCCTTCTCACATAGTGATTGCAAGAGTCCTAATGCTCTCCGATAACTCATCAACAATTGTTCAGTAATGTCTTTCGGACGCACGATCAGACTATTAGATAGTGCTAATCGAAGTATCTCATTCTCGGCAAATGACAACGGTTCTCTCGTCATTGGCGTCACCTCATACCTACTCAAGACCATGCGAAGTAATGCAATAATTAACTCGGCTTGCTCTTCAATGTCATCATAAGCAATTGAAATAACATGGAAACCAAGTCCCCCTAGGAATAATTCGCGTTTACATTCATTTCGGAAACCTTGTCTATCCATATCCTTCACATGTGAATTATATCCCTTAATCTCAAAGATAAATCTAACTCCACCCACTGGAATATAAGCAAAATCAGCAAAATAAGATCTCCCTCGCCAATCCAAGAGTTCATATTCTGGATGCAAATCATCAAAATTCCCTTTTAATATCCACCAAATCTTCAACAAGAATAGTTTTTCTGCAAATCCATGACCTCGTTTCAATCTTCCTTTTCTCTCTCCTAATCTTAGATCTAGATGTTTGCGAATAAACCTCTCATGCGCTTGCTCAAAATTCACTCCATATTCCTCCTCTAATCAATAAAAAGCAAAAAACGACCCAATTCCATCCATATAAGGATGATCTGGGACGTTCTTCGTCACTTGATGGAATTATATCACAGGAATATGGAAGATTATAGAGAATTATTAAAATTTGAGAATTTAATTGCGAAAATGCAACTATTCATCAGGATAATTGGGCCCATAATGGAATTAAGTGCGATATTTCAATTATTACATAAGCCAAGGTCATATTCTATTCAAATTCGGCTATTTAGTTGCAATATGTTACTATTCCGATATGTTGCCTCTTAGTGATTATATTTAGTTGCATATATGACACTATTTCTACGTCGACATAACCGTCGGTCCGATTAGAAAGCTTATTCAGGCTTCTTTTGCTTCTTTTGCTACTTTTGCTACTTTTGCTTCTTTTGCTTCTTTTGCTTCTTTTGCTTCTTTTGCTTCTTTCACTACTTTTTCTACTTTTGCTACTTTCGTTAAACTTACTACTTTCACTACTTTCGCTACTTTCGCTGAACTTGCTACTTTCGTTACTTTTGCTGATCTCGCTTCTCTCACTGCACTTAACTAACTAATTCCCGACGGATTCCCGATACTCGCTTGGTGAGACACCGACCTTCTTCTTAAAGATCTGGCTAAAGTATCTAGAGTCGTGATAACCAACCTTCTCAGCTACCTCGTAATTCCGCAAAGAAGTGCTCTTCAGCATGTCTTTAGCTTTATCCATTCGGATATTGGTTAATTGCTCGATAAAGGTTATACCGGTGTTCGTTTTGAATAATAAGCTCAAATAGGTTGGCGTCATGTAAACCTTCTGAGCAACGCTGCATAACGTGATGTGCTGACATTCGAGCTCCATGTAGTAAATAGTTTTCTTGATAATGCTGCGGTGGCTTCCTTGTTCATCCCGAGCAATGACTTCTTTGAGATCCGTAAAATATTTGCTCACATACCGCTTAATCTCTTCTAGTGATTCCATCTTGACGATCGACATAATTTCATAGCCCATGTAGGCACTTATTTTCTCCGCATCGTTCAATACGCGTTTCTCCATACCTACCAATAGGCGGATAGTCAGCTCATATATATTCTTGATGTCAACAGGACCATTCTTCAATATATATTGAAAAAAATGGTGCACGCCCTGCTCGATTTCAATAGAATCTTCTGCGGATTTGATTAGCTCAAAGAGCTCTTTTTCCTTTGCTAATGGATAATCCTGTAGATGTCCATAGGAGTCCAATTCACTATAATAGATAATATGACCGGTTCCACAATAAAATTTATTCTGAAGCGCTTGCAGTGCTTGCTGATGTGAATTATGGACATCTGATAATTGAGCTGTCGGACTACCTACTCCAATATTAATCGGGAATTTAAAACGATTGTTCAATTGTTGATGAATCGTCTCAATCACTTCCTTAGAAATCCAAGAAAGCATGAGTCCTATTCGATAATCATCATCAATGAATAAGATGCTACCCAGAGGAACCAGTGGCTCTAAGCATGCTCTAATCTGCTCTGTACATTTATGCTTCTCATCGTCCTCAGTGAATGATCCACTAGGTTCGAACAAAATCATTGCAGGGAAGGTAAAGAATGAATTCAGATTCAGGCCGGATAGCTTATCCTTAAGGTCGATCTTTGGATCCCCTTTGCCGGATAGCAGCTCCTTGAGAATTCGATCCCTCATCATTGTCAAAACTCCAGTGTCTTTGAATAACAATGCTCCGTTATGCATGTTCATTCCCCCTAAAAGTTTTGTGTATATTCATGTGGTGGTATTCATAGTTAATCTATATGGATCATCTTATATGACTTCATATGCATGATGAATCTCTGTTCAGCATCTTCAACAACTCCAGCCTTTAATACATCTATAAGAGCAAGATGTCCCTCTACTAAATTCTTGGTTGAGTGCTTTCTATTCGCTATGGCCATAAACCGCATGACCTTCGTTTTCATATGATCCCAAAGCTCGAGGATCGCATCATTATTACATCGCTTGTAGATAAATCCATGGAAGCTCATATCTAGCTCAAGTATCTTCAACGTATCATTCTGCTTGACCGCACAATCCATTTCATTCACGATATCTTCTAGGTAGACATAATCCGTCTCGGTTAATAGTGGCATGGATTCCCTTACAGCAAACCCTTCAATGATTTCCCTAAGCACGAAAATATCTTTAATTTCCTTAGCAGTAATATTCGATACGACCGACCCTTTATTAGGCTTACCGATGATGAGACCTTCCTGCTTAAGTCGCTCTAGCGCTTCTCTTACCGGTGCTTGACTGATTTGGAAATTGCCCGCAATCTCTAGAACAATTAAGCGGTCTCCTGGTTGAAGAGTACCCTCAATGATGTCCTTCTTCATCTTCGTATATACTTGCGTGCTGATGGAATTAGATAATGCGAATAAGTTGCCTGGCAATATCATCACGCTCCAATATAAAGTTTATCGATTACCGATTATCGATAATGTAATTCTTAATTGTTATTATATTCGTTTTCAGAGCATTTAGCAATCATCATCTCAACATTAATCCCAAGTGAGCTTGTAAGATTTCCTCTTGCATTTTCGACCATTGGAATTTATATTGAAGACTATCCGAGCTGGAGCAAGCTGAACATCTAACTGATACAGAGAGGAATTGATAAGTTGTGAATACAGTTATCAAGAGTGACCAATTAACTGTAAAAATTAGTAAGCCCGGTAATTATGGTGGTGCTCGCTTTGATTGGACTGGTTTTGTCCAGCAGGTCACATTAGCAGCAGGTAACCATACCTTCTGTACTTTAGAGAGCCTCATAGATGGTGCGGGAACTGGTGGAATCGGACTTTGTAATGAATTTGGAATAAGCACACCTGTTGGATATGATGGATTAGCCATTGGTGAATGCTTTCCAAAAGTGGGTGTTGGTCTCCTAACAATGATAGACAATGAGCCTTATGACTTCTTCAAATCATATCCAGTTCGGCCTTTCCCTATTCAAGTTGAACAAGGTCCTGATTATGTTCGCTATGTGAGTAAAGCGCTTCCTTGCAATGGTTATGCCTTCCGTCTTGAGAAGGAGCTGCTCGTGCAGGGTGCAACCTTGACCATAGATTACGCGCTCCATAATGTTGGGGAGAAACCAATTGTCACCAGCGAATATGTCCATAACTTTCTAGCCATTGATGAACAACCCATCGGACCTGATTATGTTCTGAATTTTTCGGAGGACATCCATCTTATAGAGGAACCTTCAGCATACACGCAGGATATTCTGCACATTGAAGGTCAGAATTTAGGTTGGAATAAACAAGTTGAAGATATGTTCTACTGCAGATTAGCTGAGTTCAAGACACAAGTTCCCTATTATTGGGAGATTACTAATAAACATGCAGGCGCTGGACTCAGAGAACGGGGAAGCAATCCCGCTAGCTTCACAGCCCTATGGGGTGTTGGTCATGTACTCTCTCCAGAGGTTTTCATAGCTATTAACGTAAGCCCTGGTGGGACTCAAAGATGGACCCGAAGCTATGACTTTTTCACCCTTTAAGCACTAAGAAAGGTCTTAGTTTGACAGCAAGAATGCGCTTGACTACACGACAAACAACATGATATTATATCGCTTATAAACACGCGTTTACAGAACCGGATAACGAATAAAAGGAGATTAAACTATGAGCATATTAGGAAATAACTTCATCACACAAATCGGAATTCTGGTTAACGACATTGAAGCTACCTCGCAAGCGTATGCTGAATTTTTTGAAGTTGAAAAGCCACAATGGTTCTGGACAGGTCCTGTTGAAGAAGCAGAAACTGAATACAGAGGCGCCTCCACTATCGCTCGTTCAAAGCTAGCTTTCTTCGACATGGGTTCATTACAATTAGAGCTGATTGAGCCGGATCTTAATCCTAGTACATGGCGTGAACACCTAGATCAGCACGGTGAGGGTCCACACCATATTGCATTCGTCGTTGACGGAATGAAGCAGATTGTTCAATCTATGGGGAATATGGGCATGCCACTTATACAAAAAGGGGAATACAGCGGTGGACGTTATGCATATATGGACACCTTCAAGCAATTGAAGATCATGCTGGAGCTACTCGAGAACGATAAGAAATAACCACATATACGTCAGGTTGTTGAGAAAGTAAAAATTGTAGTGATGGAGAGTGAAATATTGGCTTGCTGCGAGTTTGGGATTTAAGTTCCATCCTCTTATCCCTTTTCAAATAAAGGAACTTAAACCCAGTGAAAGTTTTCGTAAGAAAACTACTTCGGGAGCATATGCTTTTGAGCTGAGCAAGACAATACTTCACTAGGAATCCGATCAATTGACTCTCAACAATCTGATATTGAAGACATACGGATATTTAGGAGTGATTAAATATGCTTAAGCACATTGAGAATAATCAATTGATCAAGATTGGTATTGTCGTCGAGAACATTGAGGATGCGGCCAAGCATTATAGTAAATTATTCGGAATTGAGATGCCCGCTATTCAAATCCCGGATCTCAACAACACGCCAGTGCCGACAGAAAACTCCTATACCTGGCAGCGTGGAGAGATGAGACCTACTCGTACCAAGTATGCAAACATGCAGATGGGGCCAGTAACTGTTGAGCTATTGGAGCCATTCGATGAACCAAGCCCTTGGAACGAATTCAAGAAGAAGCATGGTCAAGGTGTACACTTCATAGCTTTCACTGTGAATGGATTTAACACCCATATTAATCTGATGGAGCAAGAGGGCTACGCGCTGAATCATAAGGGTGAATACGGTTCTGGTAGATACAGCTATTTCGATACTGACAAGCAGCTTGGTGTGATTCTAGGATTACAAGAGATGGGTCCGAAGCAAGATTAATTCAAATTCGTCCAGTTGGAATGCGCGCAAGAAAAGAGCCATTGAATGTTGGAATGAGTCTAACTCATTACTAAGATTCAATGGCTCTTTCTTACGATTAGCCAAGCACATTTATTGTGCTTGTTACGACAGGATCGAGTCTCTGCGGATCAGCAAGCACATTTATTGTGCTT
>DFZX01000031.1 GCA_002383695.1 Caryophanales bacterium UBA4045 | reverse complement strand
TGCTTGGGGATCCTGAACAGATTGATCATCCATACCTAGATTCTGCAAGTAACGCTCAACCACATGTGTTAGACCGTTACTTGCAGAATCTAGGTATGGATGATCAATCTGTTCAGGATCCCCAAGCAGCACAATCTTGCTTCCTTGCCCAACCCTTGAAACAATTGTCTTTAATTCATGCTTGGTGAGATTCTGTGCTTCATCGATAATGATAAATTGTCCAGGTATCGAGCGTCCCCTAATATAGGTAAGTGCTTCAACTTGTATACTTCCCATTCCCACTAAAATTTTCTCAATATCCCCAGGCTTTTTCGTATCGAAGAGATATTCAAGATTATCATAGATCGGTTGCATCCAAGGGCGAAGCTTCTCATCCTTCTCTCCAGGCAAATACCCAATATCCTTCCCCATTGGAACCACGGGGCGTGCAATCAATAGCTTCTTATACTTATGCTCATCTTCAACCTTCAGTAAACCAGCAGCAAGTGCAATTAATGTCTTGCCTGTACCTGCTCGACCCGTCAAGGTAACAATAGGAATGTCGTCATTAAGCATTAATTCTAATGCCATTCGTTGCTGCACATTGCGTGCACTAATACCCCATACCGGATCATTACTAAGGAACAGAGGCTCCAACCTGGTGCTATCTTTATTCACCTTCAAGACCGCTGATTTAGTAGTTCCCAGCTCATCCTTCAGAATAACAAACTCATTGGGACGGAATTTATACTCAAGCTGCTTAACAGGGAGCCAACGATTGGAATAGAAATCATCGATAATGCCGGGGTGAACATGTAACGTAACATTCCCTAGGTATACATCATCAGAGGATACAATTCGATCTGTCTTGTAGTCCTCGGCAGGTATACCCATTACATCTGCTTTAATTCTAACTAGTGTATCCTTGCTGACTAGAATAACGGGTTTAGATTTCTTCTTCGTGGCTTTCTTATCCTGTTCCTCGAGTAGATAATTTAGAGCCACGGCGAGTATACGATTATCGTTCGTCATTTCACCGAACAACTCTTGTGTACGTGTATAGCATCTATGGTTTAATTCTACTTTGAGCGACCCACCATTATCCAAAGGCACACCATCATGCAGATGACCCTTTTCTCTGAGCTGGTCTAATAATCTGGATACATATCGTGCATTTCGTCCTACCTCATCCATATTTCTCTTGAACGAATCAATTTCCTCTAATACAACAGCAGGGATAACAACATCATTATCTTCGAATGAGATGATAGAAAGTGGATCGTGGAGTAAAACATTCGTATCTAGAACGTAGATTTTCTTCATGTTAATTCCTCCCTCATCGAATAATTACTCGAACAAGATTCAAATACATAAAAACCATGAGAGTGGAAACTATAATGAGACATGAAAGCATAGAAAGGACGAGACATCATGCGATTGTACGTAGTTTTCATCTTTTTAATTGTTATGGTAACCGCTGGTTGCACCAACGCTACGACTAACGAATCCTCCTCCCCTAGTAATAAAAACCAGAAGGTCCGTGTACAACAGTCTATCCCCCCTAAACCTGACATCCAGAATAGCGACGAAGTTGTAGTGCGTTTAGAGGAGCTGGCTAAGTCGGTACCGCATGTGACTGATGCGAATTGTGTTGTCATTGGTAATACAGCGATTGTTGGAATTAATGTTGCTGGAAATTTAGATCGTGCACGAGTAGGAACGATAAAATATTCGGTTGCAGAAGCACTGCGTAAGGATCCTGTTGGCATTCATGCCATCGTTACAGCTGATATCGACATAGGAAATCGACTTCGAGAGATGAATAACGATATCAGGAATGGTCATCCCGTGAGTGGCTTCGCTCAGGAATTAGCTGATATCTTCGGACGTATCATCCCACAGCTCCCACAGGACGTTGAAGCACCTCAGAATCAGAATCAGAATCAGAATCAACCATCCTCATAAGGCTTCAATCAAATGGTAGAAAAAAAAGCCCAGTTATAAGCATAACTAGGCTTTTTTCATGCTCGAGAAGACTTGATTATCAAGCTTTTCCGCAGCACGTTTATCGTATGTTTTCTCATATTCAGGTGCAGTTGAAATTCTAGCTCCGTAGAACATAGCATCACGGACAGAATCAATCGTAATCTCAAAGCAGCTTAATTGGAATGGCACGTCAGCCAAAGATTCGCTAACTAATTTAGCTTTGCCGTATATGGTGTGTACACTCCCAGCACCGAAACATGTCACAGTCACTTGTGACTGCTGCTTAACATTAGTGATGAGTCGCGAGCGATGATCGACTGCAAAGCGTAATTTCCCTTTATCCACCGCATAAAGCCATGAAATCGCATTACTAGCAGGGCCATTCGTCTCGGAATCAATCGTCCCTAATAGAACGAAAGCTTCTTTCTGCAGCAGTGTGAAAAGCTCCTCTGGTAGTGCTGTCAGCAATTCATTCATCTGATCAAGCCTCCCTGCTTATATTATGATGTTTATGCTCCAATTATATCACAGCTAGCTAAGGTGTTCCAGAGTCAACGGAAGGAACATCTGTTAATCCTGCTTTTAGCTGTTGCTTCGCTTGCTCGAAATCAGTATCCGTTACTTGAATAAAGGGACTTTTCCATTCACCCTGAAGAGGAATGAAAGTGATATTCTCCCTTTTCATCGTAGCATATGTGAGAATTAGGCTTCTAAGCTGACTTTTAGGCGTATCCGTTTTTAAATTACTACCAACTGAATCGAATACATCACCAAGCTTCATGATGCCAGTTAGTGATGTCATTTTGTCCACCATGGCTTTTATTACAATTTGTTGACGATCATTTCTTTCCGAATCACTCGATTCAGCTGTTGGCACCTCACACTTACGAGATGAATGACGGTATCTTACAAAATCCAGGGCATTCTTACCATTCAGCTTCTGAATTCCTTTCGACAATTCTATATTTGTCCCATCGGCTGTGTCAATATAGCACATATTCATATCCACATCGACTTCAACACCACCAAGCTCATCAATAATATCCTCGAAGGTTTTAAAAGTGATAACCGTGACGTAATCAATTGGAATATCCAGAAAATTGCCAAAAAGATCTTTCACCAATTGCTCTGAGGGCTGTTTATTCTGACGCTGAGCAATGGAGTAAAAAGCATTAGCTTTCCTAGCTTTATATCCATCTGGTTTCATATAAAGGTCTCTTGGGACAGACATGATAGACACTGATTTGGATTTGGGATTTAACACAGCAACCATAATTACATCCGTATTCAAGCTGCGAGTTTCATCTCTTGTATCCAGACCAAGCAAGAGAATGACCTTTGGCTCCTGAGAGGATGTGCCATCATCATCTGTTACAGCACTGCTGCTGTCTCCCAGCATATTATCAAATTTGAGGTAGAGATAGCCGCTATAAAGCGCACCGGCCAAAATGATAATTAAACCAATAATCAGGATAAACTTGAGCAATGGATGCATCCGTCTCTTCTCTAACGTTCTGTGACCTCTATTCGGTAAATTAGCATTTATATTTGTATTCGTCTCATTGTTAGCCAAATTGCACACCACTTTTCACTCGTTATAACGGGGATTAGCATTAATATCGTGAAGCAATTGTTCGGTCATTTCCCGATCAAACGATTTCTTATGCGTCGATCCATCAAGCATATACCATACTTGTAGTAGGTCTTCCCCCACAGCTTCCATTCTAATATCGTTCAGCTTATAATCCTCATGAAGGATTTCCTCGAAGAAATCCACAGTGTTCTTAGCAGATATATCTTCCGGCCGAGCCTCTGCGACGGTCTTAATCTGAAGCCAATTGAAGAGTGCATCTTCCAATCTCACTTGATCTCAAGCCTCCCTCATCATGATTACGCGGTATCCACTACCAAGCCATTGTTTCATCTGGTTCAACCAATCCTGCTGAGCCTCATCCCAGTCAGAGGTCACTAGGCTACCAAGGATGTTTACTATCTCTTCTGACTGAGGGATACAATCTATGAATGCTTCTGCACAATGAGATAATATAAGCATGCCATTCATCGTTATATCTTGGCGGTTCCCCCAATCGATTGCTCGATCTGATCCACCACATGCTTCCTCTGATTCATCTGTTAGTAGTAATTGAGCTTTAAACGACATTAAACAACGGGGATGTATGGTGGACAGCTTATTGATAAAATCCAAAACCAATGGTCCATCGAGAGCCAGTCTCTTTGCACCGAAAGTAAGAGGCTCCTCACGAATAATAGGAACTAGCCAGCTCATACCCATGCTAACACCTCATTTCGGTTGATCCTGCTGATTTTTACTCCTCCAGGAAGTATATAACACCCTTCCTCGATACAGCAGCATCATCACAATCGCAACAAATAAACTAGGTACAATGGGTAACCGGGCATCAACCTGAAAAAGGAGCAGCATAAACGAGCCTGCTCCAATCATTAAGTAGACGATCAATTCCTTCAGGATCGGCAGCTTTCTAACCCGGAATACCTTGTTATAAACATAAGCTGTAAATCCAAATATGAGGCAATAGGTGACCCATAGATGGTCAGCGAACCAATCATTCAAACCCATGACCAGCACCATCCTTCCGGTTACAACAAATCTATATGGTTACAGATGCTTTACGGTTTTTCTCTGCTCTTTCGCGTTCATTCTTGTTAAGAAGCTTCTTACGTAGTCGAATTGATTTAGGTGTAATTTCACAATACTCATCTTCATTCAAGTACTCTAAAGCTTGCTCAAGAGACATCGTACGAGGTGTTTTCATCCTTACAGTTTCTTCCTTATTCGCCGACCGAATATTGTTCACTGCTTTTTCCTTACAAATGTTCACAACAATATCATTGTCACGAGTATGCTCACCTACGATCATTCCCTCATAGACTTCAGTTGTTGGTAGAACGAATAAGGTTCCACGATCCTCAATTCCAAGAATACCATAAAGCGTAGCAACACCATTCTCACTAGCGATCAATACGCCTTCACGACGGCCACCAACATCAGCTCCGAAGTATGGAGCATAGCTATCAAATGCATGATTCAGAACACCATAGCCACGAGTCAATGTAAGGAATTGAGTACGGTACCCAATTAATCCGCGTGCAGGAATTAGGAATTCCAGACGCACTTGACCTGCACCATTATTAATCATATTGACCATCTCAGCTTTACGTGAGCCTAGACTCTCCATAACTGAGCCAGTATGCTCTTCAGGCACATCTATAAGAAGACGCTCAAGTGGCTCCATCTTAACGCCATCAACCTCTTTAATAATAACCTCTGGCTTTGAAACCTGCATCTCATAGCCATCACGTCTCATATTCTCAATAAGAATACCTAGATGAAGCTCACCACGTCCAGAAACAACGAACATATCAGGACTGTCAGTCTCTTCAACACGGAGGCTCACATCGGTTTCTAGTTCGCGGAATAGACGCTCTGAAAGCTTACGTGAAGTAACCCACTTTCCTTCCTTACCTGCAAATGGTCCATTATTCACAAGGAAAGTCATCTGCATAGTAGGCTCATCAATAACGATAACAGGAAGAGGCTCTAGATGAGCTGGATCTGTTAAAGTTTCACCAATATTAATTTCTCTAATGCCAGCTACAGCAATAATATCGCCAGCGGCAGCCTGTTCAATCTCAATTCGTTTCAAACCTTGAAAACCGAATAGCTTCTCAATACGGGCTGATTTAACTTTGCCATCCTGTCCAATAACTGCAACGGATTGACCTTGTGATATCGTACCCCTATTCACACGACCAATACCAATACGGCCAAGATAATCATTATAATCCATTAATACAACTTGGAATTGTAACGGATCTTCTGGCTTCTCAGTTGGAGCAGGGATGTGCTGTACGATTGTCTCATATACAGCTTGCATATTCTTCTCAAGCTCTTCAGGGGAGGTTCCAGACATACCCATCAATGCTGATGCATAAACAACGGGGAAGTCCAATTGTTCATCGTTCGCACCAAGCTCAATGAATAAATTCAACACTTGGTCTACGACATCCTCTGGATTTGCATTCGGTCGGTCAATCTTATTCAATACAACAACTGGAATCAGGTTCTGTTCTAATGCTTTTCGTAGTACGAATTTCGTTTGAGGCATGCAACCCTCGAAAGCATCTACGACTAATAGAACTCCATCAACCATCTTCATTATCCGTTCAACCTCGCCACCAAAGTCCGCATGACCTGGGGTATCCACGATGTTAATTAGATATTCTTTATAATTAATCGCGGTATTCTTAGCTAGAATGGTAATTCCACGCTCACGTTCAATATCATTGGAATCCATCGCCCGTTCTTGAACGGCTTCATTCGCTCTGAATGTTCCTGATTGCTGGAGGAGTTGATCTACAAGCGTTGTCTTACCATGGTCGACGTGTGCAATAATTGCGATATTACGAATCTTATTCCTTGGGTGCATTGAGGTAATTCCCTTCCTATTTTCGATTATATATTGTCCGGTAATCACAGAAAAGCGTCAGGCATTAGATGCCGACGCTGGACATTTACATCAATTATACTCCCATTAATAGGTTTAAGTCAATGTTTAGAGTCACATATCCATTTAATTATCGGGTCGCCGCCTAATTAGAAGTAGACCCAGTACAATAAGTCCTACAGCCACAAAATAAATACCGCTTGCTAATAAAAGGGAAAAGCTAAAGAATATTGCTGAGATCATAGCGAGAATAGCCGAGCCAATAAATGCCGCCTTAGGTTTGTTAGAATCGAAAAAATAGGTCTCAAACAAGCCAATTGCAACAGCCATAATAAAACCGGGCCATAAATAACTCATTGAATCCCAGCCAAATATATTGCAATAAAAAAACATAAATGAAATCACAGTCAGAATTCCACCTGGAATTAGAACCCCTGATGGTAATCCTTTGGCAAAGAAGAGGAAATGAAAGAATAGACCTGGTGCTAGTATGAAGACTGGCCAAATCCTACTACCCACGAAATCAAAAACTCCGACTTTACCTAACAATAGAAAGATGCCCACGAGAATAATGGCAATCCCACTCACATAAGAGCTCCTATTCATCATCTTCCTTTCCCTCTCCTCTACGTACATGATGAAATCAATGTGAGTTCACTTGTCTACTCATTACATATAGCTTGATAAGTCCTGAAGTTATAACTAGAATTACACCGCAGATTGGGATAATAAAGTGAATGTTGTGATGTGCTTGCTCAAGGAAAGGACCTACCTTCTGATCACTCAAGATCATCTCACCTGCCGTATATCCAAGTATGCCAGCCCCTAGATATACGAATATGGGGTAACGATCCAGCACCTTCATTATCAAAGTGCTCCCCCATACAATTAAAGGTATGCTTAAACCGATTCCAATAATGATCAGAGCTGAGTTCCCTTTAGCAACCGCTGCGATAGCAAGAACATTGTCCAAGCTCATTATAAAATCAGCAATAATTATTGTCTGAACTGCTCCTACAAGTGACGTAGCCTCGCGTATATGCTTCTCACCAGAGACATCAATCAATAGTTTAATCGCGATATAGAGCAATAGAACGGAACCAATCGCTTGTAAATAGGGAATACCTAATAAATAAACGGCTCCAACAGTTAGCACCAGTCGTAGTGCAACAGCACCGAATGAGCCCCAGCCAACGGCTCTTCTTCGCTGATGTAGTGGTAAATTCTTGCTCGCCATAGCAATGACTACCGCATTATCTCCACTGAGTACAATATTAATGATCATAATTTTTAAGAATAATACAATTCCTTCTTCCATAATCACACCCTCCAATTGTAATGTATACGGACAAACTTGGCAATTCATGCCACCGAAAACATACAATCAGCAAATGGGGTGAAATGTTAAAAGTAAGAGGCTGTTTCGTTTACCATTCTTTCAGTTATTGTCACCGTAACCGTGTTTCGAATTGCTTCTTCAGTAGCAGCCTGTAACCAATTCGCTCGATGCTCTAAACGCTCAATTACACCTAAATTTGGATTGGTGCTCGGAGACTTCGGAACAAATAGTGTACAGCAGTCCTCATAGGGCTGAATAGAGATGGGGAACGTTCCGATCTGCATTGCCTTGGTGATAATTTCCTGCTTATCCAGCATGATTAACGGTCGGAGAATAGGTAATCCCGCTGCCTGTTCAATTACTGTCATGCTAGGTAACGTTTGACTCGCCACTTGGCCTAAACTATCACCTGTCACAATAGCTTTACATTCACGCTGCTGGCCCATTTGTGTAGTGATCCGAAGCATAGCTCTGCGCATTAATGTGATCAACAATGTCTCATTGCCTAGCTCCTTCAAACGCAGCTGAATGTCAGAGAATGGAACCATATGGAGAACAATACTTTGTGAATATCGGGAAAGCTGTCTGGTTAACTCCGTTACTTTTTGTTGAGCTCTCTCGCTTGTATAAGGGAAGCTGTGGAAATGAATAGCTTCCAGCTCTAATCCTTGCTTCAGGGCTAACCAGCCTG
>DFZX01000088.1 GCA_002383695.1 Caryophanales bacterium UBA4045 | reverse complement strand
CAGCGAGTTCTTCAGTGGCCTCCCTTCGAAAGAGGGTCTTTTTTATTGGAAAAGGGGGAAGAGCCCCCTTCGCTAACTAGGAGGCCATTTTCCGACATTCATTTGCGCACTTCCGGCATTCATCCGCACACAATTTGCAATGCTCGTCCTTAAACTTATCGCACTCAACTGCGCATGCATCACAAATGGTAGCGCAAATGGCGCAGATTTGTTTAGCATACATACTGTTTCTAGCCATGTATCGAGAAGATAAAGCACAGATATCTGCACAATCATGCAGCATTTGGATGCAATGAATCCTAGCTTGAACATCAGGCTCATTCAAGCAAGCGGTAAGGCACTCTTCACATGCTTGCATACAACGATTACAAGCATCGATACAGATTTGATTGACATTCTGGGTATGAACAACAGACATTATAAATTACCTCCTTGAATTTTGAATGACTACGCTTTAGTAGTTTTTACCCGACATACCTTTTCTATTCTTATATAATGAAAAACGCCAAGCCAGGGATAATGGCTTGACGCTTAATCGTAGATGTAACAGCTATTCATTCTGATGAATTATTGTGCAGAAAGCTCATTCTCAGTTACCCACTTATGATTTTTGACTAGCTCTCCATCCGTGGTGGTATTAAAATCGATCATGTATACCGTTGTTTGCTCGTTTGAATCAACAACAGCAGCTGCACCCTTCATTCCTTTCATGTGCTCTGCTTCTAATACAACCTCATCTCCCGGTTCATAAGGTTTTTCAGCGGCAGCTTCGATTTCTTCATGAATAACCCATTTATGATTGGTTACTCTTTCTCCACCTGTAGTAGGCGTATATGAGACGGTATAAGCTATCGTATCATAAGCACCCACAATCGTTGCTGTAGCATCCTTCATACCTTCCATGTGATCATCCTTGATTATTGCTTGACTTCCAACAGGATAGATGGGATCCATGGCTTCATGTAATCCTTCAGGTACTTCGCTTGAGCTGGAATGATTCATATCTGAATGGGTGTTACCTTGCACACTATTATTCATGGCATTATTATTGTTGGTATTGTTACCTTCTGCGCATCCACTTAAGGCAATCATGACCGTAATACTGAGTATAGCTAATCGTTTTTTCATCTCTTCAACACCCCTTAGATCAGTGGTTTATCTTGAATAGTATATCTTCTTCTGAGGGTAGCTTGCAAATCGAAGAAGATATGCATACTCTATTCGCCATCATTGGGAATGTTGAAACGGTGAATCTGTCAGTTCCTCAATATCGTTACCTGATCAATCTGAAGGGATGTTAGTCCCGGAGAATCTACGTAAAAACCGATGTCAAGCTGGCCATTCGTGACTTTTACGGTAGAGCTGATTTTCTGATACTTGGAGGTTGGAGAGATACTCTTGAATACATCAGCCCCTCCGAAACCCGTCATCTCCATCTGAACCGATTTGGGCTTTTCTCCGTAGACGGTTGCTTTCACCCAGGCGCTGATTGTGTATGAGCCGTCTGCCAATCCGGTTACAAGCTGATGCACACTTTGACGATAAGCGCTTTCACTCCACATATATAATTTGGAATTGCCGCTATATTCATTGTAGGAATCAATCCCATATTTGGCCTTCTGACCTTGGGGTGCCATTCGGTCCAACCCGATAGGTTCCCAGCTTCGAATCCTCCGTTATGAATGAAGGGCTTTGAAGACACCGTATTCAATTCCATATAATCCAGATTGATCGCACCGCGATCTGAGTTTGTCCGCTCGATCGAAACTAGGTTGATGCCTTTCTTGAGCATGATGGATTCTGTTTGGTTAGCCCATTCGTTCCAGCTCGCTTGGTTGGCAAACGAAACGGTTTTGGCCTTTTGTATGATACTTCCATTCTCATTCGTTGTGCTTACTTCCATGGTACTGCTTGCTCCGGTTGCATTACCGTAGCGGAAGGTCATGTCATAAGTACCGTCGGATGGAGCTTCTACAGCAAATAGTAGCTTCGCACCTGGTTTTGCTAATTGATCTACAAAACCGAACCCTGTATAGCCCTTAAGATTATTATTAAAGTTCGCACCGCCTAACCAGGTAGCTACTTCTGCCTGATATCGGGGGTTTACTCCGTCTGTCGAAATGCTAACAACCTTTGAAGCATGGGCAGGAAGGGATGGATTATAGCGGGCAATCGCCCCAAGATTCTCGTTCGTCCATAGATCCTGGGTTACAGCTGATCCGCTCAATCCTAGATCCTTCACATAATCGATGGAACGGGTTGCCTTTACGTCTGAGCGATTGAATAGTCCGACAACCCAGCTACCATCCGGAAGCTGACCCATCCATCTTTCTGTGTCCCTTGAGGCTGGATCGACGGAATATGGTTTTGCGTTATTGTAATATGGTTTACCGACGAATCCTTGTTTACTCAAATCCAGAAGCTTTCTGTTCTTATAGAATCGTCCATGATTTCCAATCGTCGTTACTTGGTCTGTTATTGCAATAGGAGAACCAGCCATCGTAAACAGGTTAACGATGGTTTCCCTTTCATAGTCATTGGCGAATGTATTCATACGGATGAAATCACCGTCCAGTATGACCGAACCCCTACCAGCAACATCGGAGAAGCCGGTAAAGCCGACGAATGGATTAGCCCATTGCGACCATTGATCGACCCAATTCTGCCGCTGGATGCTTAAATTCTCCCATCCTCCATGAGCTAGATCTTCGTTGATGCGAATCATATCACCATATCGAACTTCATTGGCGGCATGGTTGTTCAGATGGGGCATGACGAGGCTAAGTTCCATATCATCTCCCGCAGCTTCATGCATCCACTTTAGTGCTGTCTTATATTTCTCTTCTCCGTGATTGACACCGACTGTGCGGCCTTTATCTTTTCCGGACTCATACCAAGAAAGAAAATCTATGCGTAGGTACGGCACACCCATATCTCGGAAGTACTTGATGTAGCCTTGTATATATTCCTTGGCACCCGGTTTTGTTACATCTACCCAATACAGTTCATCATTGAATGTGTCAGATGAGTTCGCAATATCCTTCACCTTATAATTGGTTCCAACTACGGTCTTCGTAGGGTCCGAAGCAGCACTTCGCGTAACCCAGAGCGGATTGTAATATACGCCTAGCTTTAAGCCCTTATCTTGGACATATTTGGCCCAATAGATCCAATCATGCTCCCAATTATCGTTGTGACTTAGAATGTATCCGTTTTTATTGGTGCGCTGAGCTGGCTCAATCCAACCGTCCGTCACGACCATGTCATAACCATAGTCTTTGTATTCTTTTGCGATCCAGTCTACATTTGCCTTCCAGGTTTTCTCATCAATAGGTTTATCTCTTGTATATTGATGCTCGTAAGTGCTCCAATATAGTGGGCCTGAGCCTTGTCGTACGAACGTGCTGTCACGGGCCTCAGCGGATATAGGACCGAATGGAAGCGTGGCAATAACAATGCTGCACGCCAGCGCGACTTTAGGAAGAATAGGAATAGCTTTTAGTAGATTCATGATGGTTCTTCCTTTCGTAACAGGATAGTTAATAGGTTAGTTAGCGCTTACATAAGTCTATTTTAACTTATCTCTATAGTGAATTCCCACAACTTATTATTTCCAGTAATCCGTATGGGTTTATACCTAAATTTAACATCCGAAGACAAGCGTCCATATTTCATACTAATTTTTCGCATAACTTAAGTGTGAGACCTGAACTAGAGGAGTGTGACTCGTAACATGGTTCGAAAAGCTATAATACCCGCCGCCGGATTAGGGACACGATTTCTGCCTGCAACAAAGGCCATTCCTAAAGAAATGATGCCTATATTCGATAAACCTACGATACAGTTAATTGTAGAGGAGGCCGTAGCATCAGGGATAGATGATATCCTGATCGTGACGGCTAGAGGCAAAGAATCAATTGAGAACCATTTTGACCGTGCCTATGAGCTGGAGGAATTGTTAAAGCAGAAAGGGAAAGCAGACTTGCTAAGGAAAGTGCAGTCCTCTAACAGTATGGCTAACATTCATTATATTCGCCAGAAAAATCCTCTAGGACTCGGCCATGCGATTTGGTGTGCTAGAACTTTTGTTCAGAATGAACCATTTGCCGTTCTACTCGGAGATACATTCTTTGAAGCGGAGCATCCAGCCTTAAAGCAGCTGATCGATGCTTTCGGGCGCTGTCATTCATCTGTATTGGGGATACAGCAAGTTGATCCTACAGAGGTTAATAAATTTGGTATTGTGGACGGCGTGCAAGTGGAGCAAGGATTATATCGTGTTAATCAATTGGTGGAAAAACCTAGTATAGATGATGCGCCAACAAATCAGGCGATGGTTGGAAGATATATTCTTACACCTGGGATATTCAAGATACTAGAGTCCCAAAAACCAGGTATTGGGGGAGAAATTCAGCTCACTGATGCGATTAATAAGCTAAGGGAGCTAGAAGAGGTGTATGCCAGTGAGGTAAAGGGAGTATGGCACGATGTGGGGGATCCACTTGGTATGTTTAAGACGTTAACGGCTTTATCGAAGAATAGAGAAGAGCTTAAAAGCGTTCGACAGAAGAATCGAAAGGATGATGGTAAAGGGGGATGGCAAATATGAGAAAGTTACGAAGGCTGCGAATCGTTCAGGTCATATCTAATTATCCGAATGCCTGGCCAATCCCCCCCTTCAATCAAGGAGGAACAGAGAAGGTTGTAAGTGAGCTAACCAACGAGCTTGTAAGAAAGGGACATCAGGTTTATGTGTTCGCTGCCAGAAAAAGTCGAAGTCTCGCCGAGGTCATTCATTACCCTAGAGGGATCAGAGATCGTGGAATTCGTAAATTTGTACTTAAGCGAATGCCCGACCGTATCGATGTCATCCATGACCACACCTTTACTTCTACAATAGGGAGGGCCAAAACGAAGATACCTACAGTATGTACGATGCATCTTCCGGTCAAGCATCGGGTGAAAAATCCGGTGTACGTAAGCCGGAGAGCTCGGAAGGTTATGGGACGTAATAAAGGATACTTTGTGTATAATGGTGTTCTTCCCAGTGAATATGAATTCAGCTCGAGAAAAAAAGGCTATTTGTTGTTTATCGGTAGGGTCTTGAGGGAAAAAGGTGTACTTCATGCCATAGAAATTGCAGAAAGAACCAATAAAAGGCTGATTATAGCGGGGCCAATTAAAGACAAAGCATTATATCGGAACCAAATTGCCCCACGTATTCGCAAAAATCCGAAAATTAAGTATGTTGGTGCTGTTGGTGGTAAGAGAAAGCAGAATCTACTAAAGTACGCGGATTGCTTATTGTTCCCTACGATTTGGGAGGAGCCTTTTGGACTTGTTATGATTGAAGCGATGATATGCGGAACACCGGTCGTCGCCTTAAGGAACGGAGCCGTTCCAGAAGTACTGCAAGGGTTCCCGGATTTGATCTGTAATTCGGTTAATGACATGGTTAGACGGGTGAAGCGCAACCGCTTTCCATCCCCTTCGGTGCTTCGAAGATATGTTAGGAGTCGATTTACGGTGAATCAAATGACCAAGGGTTATGTACGCATTTACCGCCAAATCATCAAATCTGGAAGTGAGAGACGGTAGTGGGGATAACACAAGGGATATACTTCTACAACCGATGTACGACGATAGGACTAGTGGGAAACCCGCTCTCGGAGCGGGTTTTTTATTGTTATGATAGTTCTTTTTGCTGCTAAAAGTGGTATTGTGAGAATAATTAGAATTATAAGGGGGGGATAGGTGGATAAGCAGAAGTTAATTCGTATCTTTGATAAGCAAGCAACTCAATATGAGAGAAGAAGAGAAGACCCAAGACAAAAGCGTTGGCGACAACAGCTATTGAGTCATGCGAAGGGTGTGGTGCTTGAGCTTGCAGTAGGGGCAGGGGCGAATTTCCCGTTTTATCCTCCAGGGGTAAAGGTAACCGCAACTGACTTTAGTGAGGCGATGCTAGAGAAAGCCAAACAAGCGGCAAAGCAGCATCATATTCATAGTGATTTTATATGTTCAGATATTGAAGCAATGAACTTTCCCGAGCAATCGTTCGATACAATTGTATCTACGTTATCTTTTTGCAGTTATGATAATCCACTAATGGTTTTGGATAACATCAATCGGTGGTGTAGACCGAATGGGCAAATTCTGTTCATGGAGCATGGGATCAGCTCTAACCTTGTGGTATCCACAGTCCAGAAAGCACTTAATCCGCTTTTATATCGTGCGTATGGATGTCACCATACAAGAGACATTCTAGGACTGATTCGAGAGTCAGGTCTGAAAATCAACAGAGTAGAAAGCTACTGGCTTAACATGGCACATCTTATTTGGGCTAACCCGATTCATCTGTCAGAGATGCGAGACAACTAGATAATTACTAAAAGTGAAGAGGTGTGAAGATGCTTGTAACGATATCAGCAATAGTATTCACTGCTTTTATTGCGATTGTAATACTATTCCAAATTGCGTTAGCTGCAGGAGTGCCTTGGGGAAGTTATGCGATGGGCGGGAAGTTTCCTGGGAAGTTCCCACCTACGATGCGTATTGCCTCATTAATTCAAGTTATTATCCTAACATTCATTACCTCAATCGTACTAATTAAGTCAGGTCTCATATTCCCTGATTGGCATGCGTTCACAAAAGCGGCGATCTGGTTTGTTGTTGCTTTCTCGGTGATTGCTACAGTAATGAACTTAATTACAAGGAGCGTTTGGGAAAGAAGATTATGGGCACCTGTATCTGTGCTAATGCTCATCACAAGTATGATCGTTGCCGTTGGTTAAACCAGAACTGATAGCCATTGCTAAGCCAAATGTACGTATTGCGGAATAAGCATCTGCGGATGCCTCCTGGATCGACGGCGAACGAGGTTCGAAATTTGTGGGGTCTCATCCCTTTTTCTCCTCAAAGAATAGGAATATTTTCGTAATCCATAATGATATTGAGAAAATCAAGATGTAAAATATGAATAGATGGAAGTACGTTGCCCACTTGTGCAGTTGAAACAAATGTATGGAGACTAAAAAGGGCTTAAGCGCAAAGGAAAAGAATGCACTTAATGCTCCAAGATACAAGTAAGAATTCCTCTTACTATGAATGGTCCATTGATAAACTAACATAAAGGCAACGGGAACTAAGGATGCATCTAAACCGAAGCTTACCGTGAGAAAAGGGATTGCCTGGAAGGGATAACTCCACATCCCGAATCTCGCCCCAACAATGTCGGCATAAGTAAACCAGACGTGAATATTAAATCCGAAAAAACCAATAAGTAGAGCTTTTTTTTTGTCGATCAAAAAATATAGAGACACTAATGGAACGACAATCATTGCTACAAGAGCCCAAAATTGCCAAGTTCCCATGTGTGACCACTGCTGCCAATAATCCAACCAACCGTTGGACAAATTTTCTTGTTCCGTAAGTAATTTCTTCAGATGCTCCTGTTGATTTTCAGGCAAGGTGCCCTACCTCATTTCAAAACGTTTCTCTTATCTTGTTCAGGAATGAATTTCCCTATTCAGCGAGAGGAATGAAGTGGAGACTTCTCGGGGAACCCTATCTTAACAACATTACACGTTGAGAGAAGGGGGATGCTATGCATCATCTTTATACACATAATGATCTAGACGGAGTAGGCTGCGGCATCGTTGCTCGCTGTGCGTTCGGGGAACGGATCGAGGTTCGTTACAATTCCGTACAGAGCCTGAACCCTCAGGTGAAGCGTTATCTAGATACATATCACGACAAACCGAAGAAAGGCGAGCTGCTTTTCATTACGGATTTGTCTGTAACTGAGGAGAACGAACGTCGACTCGATCGGCATATCAACAACGGGGGTAAGGTGAGGCTGCTCGATCATCACAAGACGTCCTTGCACCTGAACCGTCACCCGTGGGCGACAGTGCTGGTCGATTATGACGACGGTCGCATGTCGTCTGCTACCTCGCTATTCTATGAATACTTGGTACAGCATCGGATGCTGAACCCGAGCACGGTGCTCGCCGAATTCGTAGAGCTAGTTAGACAGTACGATACTTGGGAATGGGAGAAGTACGATAATCTGCAAGCGAAGCGTCTCAACGACTTATTCTTCCTACTATCACTGGATGATTTTGAAGATCGGATGGTCGAAAGGCTTCAGCGACAATCGACATTTGCCTTCACTGAATTCGAAGAGAAGCTGCTCGAGTTGGAGGAGAGCAAGATCGAGCGTTATGTCCGCCGAAAAAGAAGAGAGCTCGTGCAGACGTTCATCGCTGATCGGTGCGTAGGCGTGGTGTATGCTGAGTCTTACCACTCAGAGCTGTCGCACGAGCTAGGGAGAAGCTACCCACATCTGGACTATATCGCGATCCTGAATGTAGGTGGGAAGAAGCTCAGCCTGCGCACGATCCATGACAATGTGGATGTTTCGGAGATTGCGATCACATTTGGTGGTGGTGGTCATGCAAAGGCAGCTGGCTGTCCATTGTCAGAGTCGGCGTTCCAGCTTTATGCGGTGGAGCCGTTTTTGATCGATCCGATGCGTCCAGATGCGCTTAAGAATCATTACAATACCAAAGGCTCGAGATTTGGTGTGCTGTACGAGAACCGCGGCGACGAGCAATTGTTTTTGTTTGTTGTAGAGAATCAGTGGCATATCGATGCGAACGGAGAAACGC
The DNA here is from genome assembly GCA_002383695.1 of Caryophanales bacterium UBA4045. Classification (GTDB taxonomy): domain Bacteria; phylum Bacillota; class Bacilli; order Paenibacillales; family UBA4045; genus UBA4045. Next base: position 5,559 of record DFZX01000088.1, on the reverse strand, counting down.
TGAATTCGTCGTTCGATTCGTTTGAGGATGCTGAGCGATATTTGAAACGGCATTATGCGGCTTGGCTTGTACGCGACGACACGTTCGTAGAATACTTGATGCGTCATGCAACGTTACGATAAGAGTGGTATAAAAACGCCGGATGGAATCGGAAATACAAGGTGAAATTTGATTCCGCTAACGGTACAAGAGTTTAATACACATCAAGAAAAGGCTACTAATCACTATGATTAGTAGCCTTTTCTACGATCGGGAGAGAGAGATTAATAAGAATCATTCTTTACCAGTCTATTTTTTAAACAGTTTGTTATCATGTTAGAGAGATAGTCTGTATGAATTTGTTGTAATCATTGGGGATACGATAGGGGGATTATTTGGTGAATACAAAGCTAATTATTGTAGAAGGACTACCTGGGTTTGGGAAATCGACCATAGCTCAACTTATTCTTGAAATTCTTATAGAAATGAACATTGAATCTCAACTATTTAAGGAAGGTAATTTGGCTCATCCTGCTGATTATGACGGAGTAGCGTATTTTACAAAAAGTGAATTCGAAGGGTTATTATCCTCTACTGAAGATTTTAGAGAGATATTAAATGGACAAGTAGCTAAGCAAGGTAATGATTATTTTCTGCCATATCGAAAAATCGAAATTGAATTAGGAATAAAATTTCCAGATGCATTATTAAGTGAAATTCTCAAACAAGATATCTATGAATTGCCTTTAGATCAGAACAGGGAGTTAATTACTGATAAATGGGGGAGGTTTACTGAAAGTGCTCTAAATAACCAAAAGGTCTACATCTTTGAATGCTGTTTGATACAAAATCCTGTAACTGTTGGCATGATAAAATATGACGCACCAAAAGAAAAAACAAAAAATTATGTAATGAGTTTAGCAAAAACAATAGCTTGCCTAAACCCGCTATTAATTTACTTAGAGCAAAATGATCTTGAATTCTCATTTAATAAAGCTGTTATGGAAAGGCCGAAAGAATGGTCAGAGGGGTTTATCAATTACTACACTACTCAAGGTTATGGTAAAGAACATGGCTATTCAGGATTAGATGGAACGATACAGGTGCTTAAAGCAAGGGCAGAGTTAGAAAATGAAATACTCGATAGGATAGAAATAGGGAACGTGAAATTTAATAATTCTTCATATAACTTTGATAAGTGTAGATCCGAATTAATCAATATTATCAAATCCCACTTAGCAGGTTAAAGTCGACATGTTTAACAAACGAAAACGAGAGATTTTTGGTGGATAAGTATTATTCTATCTTACATTGGCATTTTTCTGGTGCTCTTGACTGTACGCTTGTTTCGGGACCAAATAACGACGGGTATGAGTAGTAGTGCAAGGAAGCCGCCAACAAGTGAGAGTATAGCATAGCTAGAGAATGCTACAACTATGCCAGAAAGTGCGCTACCTGATGCTCCAGCCAAACCAATCCAGACATCAATGGTTCCTTGTGTTCTCGCGCGAGTAGCTGGGTGAGTTGAATCAACAATGAGTGCTGTGCCACTAATTAAGCCGAGGTTCCAACCAAGTCCTAGCAGTGCGAGCGCCGTGATAAGACCTGCCATGGAATCGGCAGGGACAGCTGCAGCTACAATACCAGCAGCGAGTAGCACGGCACCAGAAGCAATGGCCATGGCAGTGCGTCCAACCTTGTCGACGAGATAACCTGTTACAAGGGAGGGAAGATACATCGCTCCGATGTGAATGCCGATTACTAATCCAACCTCAGCCAGATCATGTCCATGGAGCTTCATATGGATAGGCGTCATGGTCATAATTGCTACCATAACGATTTGAGTTAAGATCATGATGGTGGCTCCAACAATGATTCCGCGGCTGTTGATTGCCATTTTATTTGAATTCGTGTCTGAGAGATTCATCTGATTTTTATTCTGTTCCTCAGCGATTGCTTGGGCAATAACGAAAGGGTCTGGTCGGAGGAAGGTCAGCAGTACTAGACCAGCAATGATGTAAGCTACGGCTGCTAGAATGAATGGACCGGCTAGGGAAGGCACTCCGATTGATGTAGCAAATTGTCCCGTCACCCCAACTAAGTTTGGACCCGCAACAGCACCGACTGTAGTTGAAACCATAGCAATACTGACGGCTGTTGCTCGCTGTGTGGGTTTAGCTAAGTCTGTTCCTGCATAGCGTGCCTGCAAGTTTGTTGCAGTGCCCGCGCCATAGATGAGCAGTGAAGCAAATAATAGTGGTATATTGTCTCCTACCGCAGCAAATACCACCCCTAATGCGCCAATACCTCCGGTCAAGAATCCTATGGCTAGCCCCGAACGTCTTCCGAAACGTTGAGAAAGTCGCCCGACAATGAATGCGGCCGCAGCAGAACCAAGCGTGAATAACGCTGCAGGAACACCAGCATAGCTGCCCGTGCCCAGCATCTCCTGTGCCAGAAGGGCTCCGACAATTACTCCTGCAGCAAGTCCTGCACCACCGAATATTTGCGAAATGACAACAATAAACAATGTACGTTTATATAACTTATTTAGCTTTTCTGGGGAATCTATGTAATTCCGTATATGGGATGGTTGATTATCGACTTTAGCATTGGGCTCATGTGGCATCGCTTAGATCCACCTTTCTTATTGCTCGTTTGCGGTTGACCTTAAGAGCGTTGCTCAGCAAACTGGCGCCATTCGTGAACGCCCTCTTCCAGACGAAAAGCTTTAAGACCTCTCGCGTTTATGATTTCTACAGCTTGGGCTGACATCAGACAATAGGGTCCTCGGCAGTATGCGGCTATATCCATATTGATAGGTAGAGATGATAAGTGTTTCTCCAATTGTTCTATAGGAATAGAAATCGCTCCTGCGATATGATCCGTTTCGTATTCTTCCCTTGGTCTTACATCCAATAAGAAGATATCGCCCCGTTCCAATCGATCCACTAGAACATCTAGAGATATAGGCTCCGCGCTTGCGTGATGCTGTGTGAATTCAGTTCTTATCCGCTTTATTTCGACTAATTGTTGCTCACATAAACGATGTAAGGTAAGCATAAAGTTGGATACAGCAGCATCAGCTAGCTCATAAATGACAAACGTTCCTTTTTTGGTATATCGAACTAACCGTGCTTCGTGCAACGTCTGCAAGTGCTGTGACACATTGGCAACACTCATACCGGTGCCTCTGGATAGTACCTCAACTGATTTGGCACCTTGTGCTAGTAAGTCAAGGATCTCAAGTCGTTTGGGGCTGGATAAGCACTTTCCTATACGAGCTTGCTCCTGATATAACTGGTCTTTCCACGTGCGTTCCATGTTCATTGTTTTCCCACCTCAACTATTCAATTAATCAATTGAATACAATCATTGTAGCTGTTGCAGCCTGAGAATGTCAATCCCATATAAAAGAGGTCAACCCGTATAAATAAAGGGATGACCTCAGCTTATTTCTAGATTCAATTCTGTTACTTGAATTGTAGGTCAGCTCATTATTCTCTAGCCGCAATCCTAACGGCTCGCCGAAGCGTCAGCAAATCGTGCTCTACTTCTAGATACTCATCTGAGCCACCTCTGAATTCCAGCGACCAGCATCCTGGGTACCCACCTGTTTGCAGTAGCTGGATCTTATGAATTAACTCTGGTCCAGTGAAATCAACAAATGCCCTGTCAAACTGGGCGTGCATCGTGAAGGGTGCAACCAGCTCATCACCGATTTCCTTATCTACCATCCATCGGCTGACATTAAGTACGATTCCGAATCCAGGAGATGAGATTTCGTCATGAAGCCGCTTCAGGTTTTGTGGAGCTTGGGAGGCAGGCTGATGAGTCTGCGGACCTACTCGAAAGCCACGGTTATGGGCGAATTGTGCATATTCTCGGTATCGATTAACGCAGAAATCAAACTGTTCATCTGTTAATTCTAAGGTGTTGATGCCCATATCAATGCGGAGTGCATGAACGCCCAATCGTTGAGCTATATTCAGGTATGATAGTGCGTTTTTATAGTTTTGTTCGCGAATGACTGGGTCGTTATGCCAAACTTGGGCACCATCCATACTCAGGCAGGCGATAGTCAATTCTTCCTCAGTCAAAGTTTCCTGTATGCATTGGATATAGCTGTCCTCTGTGGACAGTAGCATTCCGTCCCAAATGTCTGCATGATGGAGTCGATAGCGATACTTGATGCTCTGCAAATAGCCGAACAAGTCCATTTTGCCAGAATTGAATAAAGCATGAAACGACCACGATCCGATAGAGAATGCTGTCATATCTGATTTCCTCCTATGTAACTCAATCATTGATATATATAATCCTAAGTATACAATAAAGAATGTAGCATATCGAAGAGGGAGATATTGTGATGAAGGAGAAAATATTATGGATATTACTAATATAAAGGCGGTATTTTTTGATTATGATGGAGTATTTCTACAAATTATTGGAACAGTATTCGATAGATGGCGAGCATGCGATCATCTCTGAGGGAAAGGGAGGCGCTAATAACACGACGCGGTACATCGAATCGATGGGGCACAAGTATGTGATACGCGTATACGAAACTCATAAAGACATAGAGCGTGTTCTTGTTGAGCACGCAATTCTAGAGAAGCTAAATACGTGTAATAAGCCATTATCGTTTTCTGTCCCTCAGTTAATTCAGGCGATAGACGGTCAGACTGCCCTTCAATTTCCGGATGGGTCGGGGCGTATTGCTGCTATGTCTAAGTATTTGGAAGGTGTAAATCCTAATTTTAACGATCCGACATCTGTCTTTTCCTTCGGGCAGACAACGGGATTACTCATGAATACATTGAATAGCATAGAAATTAATCGACCATATGTTTATAAGCCTTACTACGAAATCGAACATACGCATCCCAAATGCCCACCTGCTTATATCGCGGAATGGTGTAGTCATCCAACAATGCCATTTCAGGATTTGTCATTACAGCTGCAATGGATAGCTGAGGCAATATCCTACTTCCAGCATCAGGTATCCTGGCTTCGCCAGCTGCCACATCAAATCATACATGGAGATTTAAACGCGTCGAATGTATTGATGGATACCAATCGGTCGATAAATGCCGTACTTGATTTCGAATTTGCAACCAATGACCTTCGTGTCATGGAGATTGCTGTTTGTCTATCTGAGCTTATGGTAGAGGAAGAGAACGAGTCTGCGAAGTGGGACAAGCTGAATACTTACATGAACGGACTGAAAACTAATATTCAACTCCATCAGCGAGAAATTAAAGCATTACCAATCCTCGTTCAGCTACGTAGGCTGGATGTGTTCATCCATTTCTTAGGCAGATATCAAGAGGGTGTTGATGAGGCTGATGTATTGCGAAGACAAATTGTTAATGCTGCAGCAAAGCGGGATTGGCTAAAAACCGGTGGTCCTAAATTAATCGCATTAGCCAACAAATTGAATCAATAGCTCATTGAATTTGACATGTTCCTCCCAGAAAGGACCATGACCACTGTAATGAAACGGGATGAAATGTGAATATGGTACACCAGGTTCTACAGGCACAATTGGGTGCTGTATGCTTGCTGTAGAGTAGAAAA
>DFZX01000020.1 GCA_002383695.1 Caryophanales bacterium UBA4045 | reverse complement strand
ATTGGCCAATAATACAGAAATCGAGACCAGATCCAGCTGCGATATTCTCATAGAGACGAATGTGATGTCTGTAGAGAATAGCTGGGATGATAAGTTAGTCAGCAACTGTTCGATTAATGCGATTGATCTGCAATATCGGTTTACCGGCGTTTCTAAGTATGAGTCACAAATTCGTCTCTATGAGAATATCGCAGCTGGATCTGGTCTCGATTTCTGTATTATTGGCCAATTCGCTGATTATACGGATCGAGGTAATTTCGAGAGTATTCAAGAGGTTTTTAAGTTCCATCGGGACAATGAACAATACTTCGGAGATCTTCGACCGATCTCGGATGTAGTTTTGATCAAGCCTAATGGGTTTAATAAGTCAGCAATGCGAGAGTATCTTGGCGTATTCAAGATGCTCAAGGAGCAGCATATCATGTTTGAGGTTGTGGAGCAGGATGCTCTCGAAACAGCCTTTAATATGAAAGATTTTGATGCATTTCGTGGTGTCCGTGCGTTGATCATTCCTGGTTTGCTGACAATGGATTCATCACAGATTGATTTGTTAGCTCAGTTACGTGAAGCTGGTGTGCATCTGATTGCTACGGGTCATGCTTTGTCGGGTGGTCCTGATGGGCTGCAGCGATTGTTCAGCGCACGGTATGAAGGAGCTCTTGAGCTTACAGATGCTGCTTATGTTCAGGTCGATGATCGGGGTTTATTCCCGAGCTTCCCTGAACGTGACTGGCTTGTAGTTAGTGGCAAATTTGGGTATGTGTCCTATGATCAATCGAGTCCGAGTAACATTCAAATTCAATTGCATCTTCCGTTCATTGCACCATCTACCTTCGGTCCTCCTGAGAGAGCCTATGGCCATAAACCAACCCCTTATGCAGGACTTGGTGTCGTTGACCACAAGGATGGCGGAGGTAAATCCCTCTATTATCCTTGGAGCATCGGTGAGCTCTATAATAAGCATGGATTTGAGGATCACAAATTCGTATTGACCGATGTACTGAGTAGGTTGATTAATTTTCGTTTAGTGACGGATGCACCTCCCTCAGTTGAATTGTTCCTACATCAGCTACCCGATGGCTCGAACATGCTTCAGTTTATTAATCTATCTGGCTTTAATGGCGTTTCCTATCATAAGCCATTGCCAATCCGGGACATTCATGTCTCGATTCGCGGGCTGAATAAGAAACCTATAGAAGCTAAGCTACTTCATTCCAGGAATTCGATCGATGTTCTCGTAGATGAGAGTGGAGCTGTAAGTTTTACACTCGATATGTTGGAGCAATATGAAGCGATTGTGCTGCATCACTAAATTAGAGGGGGATGGACAATGAAGACCAAGCTATGGTGGCAGAAGCCACTACGAGTGATTCAGCCTAATCTACAAATCAAGGATACGGCCCAGATCGATCCTGAACGGTTAGCTGCTCAGATGGAAGAGATGGGCGCCAATACGATGGTGTTTAATGTTGGCGGCATTTATGCATGGTATGCATCACAAGTGCCTCATCATCATGTGAATGAATATTTACCTACAGAGTTTGATCTGCTTCAGGCTGTTATTGAGGCTTGTCATCGTAGAAATATCCGTTTTGTTGCTCGCTTCGATTTCAGTAAAGCCGAGGATCTCGTTTATCTTCAGAAGCCCCAATGGTTTGTCCGCAAAGCTGATCGTCAGCCGGAGATTATCGGGGCGAAGCGTCCGGGAGAATGGTCCCTTCTCATGTCAACATGTGCGAATAGTGCATATCGGAATGAAGCTGTGGCCATTCCGGTATTAGCTGAGGTTCTTGATCGTTATGATATTGATGGCATCTTCTTCAATAACCCTCAGTATGCGCTTTGTGAATGTGAAACCTGTAGGCAGAAGTACAAGCTCACTTACGGGAAGGAGCTACCTGTTACACCTGATCAATATGAACCAGATTGGAAATCCATCTGTATGCGTGACAATATGGATCTCATGTACCGTTTTATTAAAGGCAAGAAACCCGAAGTACCTATGATCCTCTACTACAATCTGTATCACGACAATCTATTCGACCGGGAGAAGACGGCCGACATGCTCTGTACCGAATCGCAGGATATCCTCTCCTTAGGCCATGGCTCTATTCCAGAATTCTGGAGGCCAGCTCTCGGTATGAAGCTGGGAAGATCGCTTCCCGAACGACCTGCACCATTCGGTATCGTCCATTCCTGTCCTGGCATGGATTGGCGTCATACGGGTCTGCCTCCTGCAGAATTCCAATTCTGGCTGGCACAGATCCCTGCTAACGGGGGGAGTATATGGCACTCCATTACGGGTGTTCCTGATACGATAACGGATAAGCGGATTTTACGAATCGTATCTGATGTTAACCACGGTATAATGAAGACGGAGTCTTATATGGATGGCGCTCTTCCTTATTCCCAGCTAGCATTGTTATGGAATGCTGCTAAATCCGCCGAGGGCTGGGCGGATGGACTTATTAACAATCAAATTCCATTCGATATGCTGCTCATTGAACAAGCTACTATCGAGAAACTAGCTACCTATAAAGCTGTTGTTGTGCCTGAGAATTTCCCACTAACCCAGCAATTGGTTGAGCAGCTTACTGCTTATGTCCAGCAGGGCGGAAGTCTCATCATGGAGGGACGATTACAGCTAGAGCAATTTGAATTACTTCCCTTGCTCGGTATTACTGCTGATTATGATATTAGTGAAAATCTGGAAGCCTCTTATTTGCGATTTGAGGGTGTGAATAATCCTTTGCAAATTGGGATGGAAGAGACGGAACTGATTCCTCACCGAGGTCAAGTTGTCTATTGCCAGCCTGCTGGACCGAAGACGCAGGTGCTTGCAACACTGGTGCCTCCATTCTCCCCAATGGATAGTGTGGGTGCACCTCCCGAACGAGCATCGATGCTCGTTGACAGAACCGATCTCCCACTGGCATTGCTGCACCCATATGGACAAGGAAGGGTGTTGTATTATCCATTCCAGCTTAGTCAGCTCATTAATGAATACCGGCTAGGTGAGCACTATCAATTACTAGCTAATGGCATAGACTTAGCGCTTGACTTTGAGCCATTCATCCGTGTTACTCCTTATTCTGGACTACAGGTCACCGTCTTCCGTAAGGAACAAGAAATACTCGTTCATCTTGTGAATGGGGCGGGACGAAGACCGCTGAGCACGACATTACCGCTCTATAATATTGAGGTTACCCTGAGACTTCCGCAATCGGACGTCAATGAGGTCAATCAGCTCATCAGCAACAAGAAGCTCACATTCAACGGATCGGAAGACTCTATTAGCTTCACGATTCCCGTGCTTCAGGTGTGGGAGTGTATATGTATTAAGCTAACTTAATAATTATAGCCTCTCAGCATTTAATGAGGTTGGCTAATCGATGAGATGAAAGTTTAATGGTATATCGAAAATAGTGCATATATGCAACTAAAACCAGTTGCAGGTTGGGATACGTGGAAATAGTGACCATATGCACTTATTCGAAAAACCTTAAAAAGTTTGTCGTCACCTAGATTTAATTGCAGTTTCGCAGCTATTTCTTATTCGGAAGAGGACTTTCCTAGATTTAATTGCAGTTCCGACACTAATTTTGCTTTGGATCTGCCCTGGCGCATGCCAAGAGGCTATTAATTCTATTAGGAGGAAATAACAATGACATTATCACCGGAAACTACGAAGGTTGGATTTATCGGTACAGGGGTTATGGGCAAGAGTATGGCAGGACATCTAAGGACTGCAGGCTATGAGGTTCATATCTACACCAGGACTAAATCGAAGGCAGAGGATTTACTCGCCCAAGGGGCAGTATGGCAGGATACGCCGAGTGAGCTTGCTGCCGTATGCCAGGTCATTATCACAATGGTCGGGTATCCCTCCGATGTTGAAGCGTTGTATCTGGGTGAGGATGGTCTGATTGCCAAAGGTAAAACAGGCGCCTATCTGATCGATATGACGACCTCTAGCCCCTCATTAGCTCAGCGGATTCATCAAGCTGCAACCAAACGCGGCATGCATTCGCTCGATGCTCCTGTATCTGGTGGAGATATCGGTGCTCGTGAAGCTCGGCTATCGATCATGGTCGGAGGCGACCAAGAAGCCTTCGAAACTCTCGCACCAATCCTCAACCTGATGGGTAAGAATATTGTACTACAGGGTAAAGCAGGAGCAGGTCAGCACACGAAGATGTGCAATCAGATTGCTATTGCCACCAACATGATTGGTGTGTGTGAAGCGATTGTGTATGCGACGCAAGCAGGACTCGAGCCCGAAGCAGTGCTGAAGAGTATCGAATCCGGAGCTGCAGGCAGCTGGTCTCTAACTAATCTAGCTCCGCGGATCATCGCTGGTAATTTCGAGCCCGGCTTCTATGTTAAGCATTTTATTAAGGATATGCAGATTGCACTAGATTCTGCTGCGGAGATGGACCTAAAGCTACCTGGCTTAACCCTCGCCCGCTCCTTATATGGGCAGCTCGCTGATCAGGGATTTGGAGATAAGGGTACACAAGCGCTATATAAAATGTTGCAATCGTCAAAGTAGCTTTACCTCAAATGTGAACATTTAGAGCAAGGATTGAGTTACTCTCCTCATGCATGGGAGTGGCTTTATCCTTGCTTTATTCAATCAAGGCTTAATATACTAGCCTCTCACGATCATAGATGGAACATAAAGTTACTTGCGAGCTTTTCCCAAGTGTTATACACTTATTAAATAGTGTAGATTTTTGTCGCTATTTGTCGAATACATATTGAAGACGGGAAGCTTAGTATATGTACATAAATGAGATTATTAGATTTATATGTTCAATGATTGAGTCTGTATCGATCGTTATCTTATCGCTTGCGCTATTTCGAATTCCACTCAAGTATACAGGTAGTAAAGTACTGATCATTGCTACTACCCTATCGATTGTTTCTTTGTTTCAAAGAGATTACATGCATCTGGAGGATTTTGTAACGATCTCAGTCATGATTACATACGTGATTCTGTTCAAATTCATCTTTAATGTCCCCGCCTTCTATGCTTTATTGGTTAGTATCACAGGCTTTTTAATATTTGGTGTTATTCAAACCGTATTCTTATTACTGGGAATCCTTGCAGGGTATACCAGTACAGATCTGATAGAAGCCTCTCTATTACATGGGTCTATGCTCCAATTAATCTCTGCAAGTGTAACGATCCTCCTGACCGTCTGGATGCAACACAAGAAAATTGGATTTATGTTCGTAGTCAAACGACTTGCGATCAAGCATATGTTCAGCGGCTTTAATATTATACTTTCATTCATTATCCTATTGACTTTTTTCACTGCACAATTATCTATTATTTCTTTTAATGATAATACACCAATCATCTTCAGCTTCATTGGACTAATGGCCGTCCTAATTGTCGCTCTTACAATAACCTATAAAAAGAACAAAAGTGACATTATAGAAAAATATGAGAGGCTGAGAAAATAACGAATGAACATACTCGACAATACAGCTAGTTATTTAGCGAAATCCATTAGGAATAATCATAAGGATAGTGCGTCTGAAGAGGTTTTATTCTATTCATTAGTCATTGTACTAAACACCATATCTATCATTTTTATTGTATCGATGGTCGGCTTGATCACCGGAAACTTCCTTGAAAGTATTACCGCTCTGCTTATCTACGCACTGCTTCGATACTTTAGCGGGGGCGTTCATCTGAATTCATCGATAACCTGTATTATTGTTTCTTCCTTCTTGCTGATTTCCATTGCTCATATCCCAGTAACTTATTGGTATACTGGTTTTCTCTTGGATTTGATTTCATTGGTCATTATACTAAGGTTAGCACCACAGGGATTGGAGAACGTTAGCCGGATTGCTCCGAAGTATTATCCTGTTCTCAAACTGATTTCTGTAGCTATAATATGCTCCAATTTCCTGTTTCACAGCGATGTGCTTTCCTTAATCTTTATCACACAAGCCGTCTCTCTCACCACTCCAGCCCATCGACTTGTTGACTACCTAGAAAGGAGGGGAGCAGATCAATGAAACACATAATCGCAAAATATTCCAATAGTATTCTCATGGTTGTTGCAGCAAGCTTCGTTTTCACAGCTAGTATGTGGTACGTACACCGCCCTAACACGCCCGCAGAATTACTAAAGAAATAAGCTTGTGCAAGAACAAGACTGTTGGATCATTCCGGCAGTCTATCTTACTTTGAGAGGGGTTGAATTATTTGCAAAGGATCCCAGTTATTCGTCATGGAATAAAAGATCCAGAGGGTATCATCATAGACGCTAATCAAGTGCTCAAAATCGACAAAATTAGAGAACGAGAATATATCATCCATACCCAAGATGACCAATACCTACTAGACGTTTCATTCGAGAGTATCGAGGAATGGCTTTTTGAGGATGGGTTCCGACTCATTGACAGCACCAATATCGTCAATATGAATCATGTGCAGCATCACGACGAACGCAAGGGTACTGTATATCTGGGTAACCCTAATCATAAACAAACCAAGAAAGCATCCGTAGCGAGGATTCAGAAGGAACATGTCAGGAATGTAGCTGCATTACTGAACCTTTCTAGTGAGGAGTCTAAGGCTGATACGGATAGCACAGAAGCCTTAATCGAAGCCATCTCGCAACATGAATCCAACGAACGCTTCCTTCGGTCGTATGCAACGATTCGTGCGATCAAGGAGAGGGAAAAGGCAGAGGCGCAGCTTGTTCATATGGCGTATCACGATGAGCTGACACGCCTTCCGAATCGTCAGCTGTTTAACCGCGATCTCACTCTCTTCTTTAGCCAATCAAAAGGTGAGAAAAACGGAGCTGTCATTTTCCTAGATTTAGATCGATTCAAAATTATTAATGATACACTTGGACATTACGTTGGAGATCAACTTTTGAAATTTATTGGGCAGAAGCTGCAATCCTATGTTCGCAACGAAGACACGATTGCCCGCTTTGGCGGAGATGAATTTATCATCCTGTTAACGAATATTGCTCATGTCGATGAAGTAACAACCTTTGTAAAAGGAATTCCCATGCTGCTGAGCGAGCCTTTCACCTATGATAGTCAGGAGCTACATATTACAGCAAGCGTTGGAGTCAGTCTCTACCCAAGCCATGGTACAGACGCTGATACACTCATTAAGAATGCAGATATCGCCATGTTCCGAGCTAAAGATGAGGGTGGGAACACCTATAAATTGTATCGCCCCGAAGCCAATCTCCATTCTAAGGAAAGATTAAGTCAGGAGATTGGTTTGAGAAAGTCTATAGAACGAGATGAGATCCAGGTGTATTATCAGCCGCTTATCGACCTCAATTCTGGCCGAATGATCGGTGCAGAATCACTTGCCCGCTGGAAGCAACCGCAATCGGAGATGATTCCACCATCCACATTCATCCCACTCGCAGAAGAAATTGGGATGATCTTACCAATTGGCAATTATGTGCTTCAGCAAGCTTGCCAACAGATTAAGAGATGGGATGAGATGGGATATCCTCATTTATCGGTGTCTGTCAACATTTCCTACTACCAATTCCAGCAAGCCGGGTTCGTCAATTATATTATTCAAACCTTGGAATTGATAGGCTTACAGCCTCATCGGCTTTGTCTTGAAATCACTGAAAACGTGGCCATGACCAATGTGAATCACATGATGAATACCATGACCAAATTGAAGGAGCTGGGCGTGCACATTGCCATCGATGATTTCGGTACAGGTTACTCGTCGTTAGGCTATCTAAAAAACTTCAAGGTAAACACGCTGAAGATCGATCAATCCTTCATCAGGGATGTGACTACAGACGAAGACAATGCCGCGATTGTAGCAGCTTTAATCGCCATGTGTCGACAGCTAAAGATCAAATCATTAGCAGAGGGTGTTGAAACACAGGAGCAATTGGATTTTCTTAAAGGTAAAGGCTGTGATGAAATTCAAGGCTACTTATACAGCAAACCAGTTCCGCATGAGGAATTAGAAATCATACTCAAAGAAAATAGAAATTTATACAGTCTCTAGTCGGATCGATTACGTTCATATTTAATGATCATCGTATGATCATCTGCTCACGCTTCGGTCCCACGGAAATCTTGTGAATAGGTACACCAAGTAGCTCCTCGAGCTTCAGCACATAATTCTGCGCATTCACCGGTAGCTCCTCGAAGCTACGTATAGCGGTAATATCTTCATTCCACCCTGGGAGAATAGTGAGCATAGGCTTAGCATCTATGAGCTTCACAGTTACCGGAAAAGTTCGGGTCCGTTGCCCTTCTATGAGGTAGTCCGTACAAACAGGTATCTCATCCAGATATCCAAGCACATCTAGGTTCGTCAGCACTACCTCTGTAGCACCCTGTATCATACAGCCATAACGGGTAGCAATAGCATCAAACCATCCCATCCTCCGAGGACGACCGGTAGTTGCACCATATTCACCTGCATCACCGCCGCGTTGGCGAAGCTCTTCAGCCACAGGACCTTCAATCTCAGTTACAAATGGCCCCTCACCCACAGAACTGGAATACGCCTTGGTCACAGCAATAATCGATTCAATCGCATATGGCGGTATTCCTGCTCCAACTGGAGCAAACCCAGCCAAGGTCGAGGACGATGTGGAATATGGATATATCCCATGGTCTGGATCACGCAGAGCACCAAGCTGCCCCTCTAGCAGTATACCGCTCCCTTCTGCTAATCCCTCTTGCAATAACACCGTAGTATTCGCTACAAATGGCTTCAGCTGCTCAGCAAGCTCTAATAAATAAGCGACTAGCTCATCAGCCGAAATCACAGGTTTCTTGTACAAATGCTCGAGCAGAACGTTCTTAGACTCAAGCGCAGCCTCAATCCGCGACCTCAATCGATTCGGTTCATATAGATCGGCAACCTGCACACCTAGCTTTAAATACTTATCCGCATAGAACGGCGCTATGCCAGCCTTGGTTGAGCCGAACTTGCGGTCACCTAAGCGTTCCTCCTCTAGCTCGTCGAATAAGATGTGGTAAGGCATAACTACCTGTGCTCGCTCCGATACACGCAGAATAGGCTCAGGAACTCCCCGTTCTAATAGTGCACGCCGTTCATCCAGAAAATTCCCAATATGAAACGCAACACCTGGACCGATAATATTCACCACATGTGGATAGAACACACCAGAAGGTAGCAGGTGCAAGGCAAACTTACCATATTCATTAATGATCGTATGCCCTGCATTACTGCCTCCTTGATATCGAACAACATACGCTGATTCAGCAGCTAACACATCGGTAATCTTCCCTTTTCCTTCATCGCCCCAATTAGCTCCAACAATTGCAGTCACAGTCATCATATTAACCCCTCTCAACTTGAGTTTCACACGTTATTATCAGTATAATGAGTTCATAGACATTAGAATAATTAATATTAGTTATATTAGGTATAAAGGTGGTTAATATCATGGTTGAAAATTTGGAATGGTACAAAGTATTCTACATTACCGCGATAGCAGGTAGCTTCTCCCGAGCGGCTGAACAGCTATTCATTACCCAACCAGCAGTAACTCATACCATTAAACAGCTGGAGGCCAAGCATAAGGGTCAGCTGTTCTTCCGCACCTCTCGAGGTGTGCAGCTAACGAATGAGGGACAGATACTCTTCCAATATATTGAGCAGGCCTATAATTTAATAACCATGGGGGAGAAAAAGCTTGCTGAGATGCACAACCTAATGGAAGGCGAGGTCCGAATTGGTGCAGGAGATACACTATGCAAGCACTACCTACTTCCACATCTTGAAGTGTTCCACGGTTTATATCCTAATATCAAGCTCCAGATCACGAATCGCACAACCACGGAAACGATTCAGCTCCTCAAGGCCGGGAAAATAGACTTTGGCATCATAAACTTACCTGTGATTGATGAGCAGCTTATCATCCGTGATAGTATTGAAATCCAAGATTGCTTCGTTGCTGGTTCCCCATATAGGCAGCTTACAAGGGCTCCTATCACCTTAGAACAATTAATAGAACACCCTATTCTCTTATTAGAAAAAGGTAGCAATACCCGTACCTTCATCGATCAGTATGCTAAGCAGCATCACATTACGATTCAACCTGATATTGAGCTTGGCAGTATTGACCTACTTGTCGAGTTCGCACGGACTGGTCTAGGCATTGCTTGTGTGATTAGAAATTTCGTCACTAATGAGCTTGAACAATCGATGCTCTACGAGATCCAAGTGGTCCCCCCTATACCACCAAGAAAGGTTGGAATCGTTACCTTGAGGAATGTGCCCATCTCGATGGCTACTGAGCGGTTTATTAAGATGCTGTAATCCCCCTTCTTGTGGTAGTATGAGGATAACTCATAAACATAGTTATTACATAAGGGGGCTCATCATGCGATTAGTACCAACACATAAATGTAAGCCCGGAATGAAGCTAGGTAAGCGAATATGCAATGAAGATGGCGTTGTACTGCTCAATGAAGGCTTTGAATTATCGCAAGGAATGATTAACCGTCTGAATCAACTCGGAATCAGTCTGATATATATACAAGACAGCAGAACCGATGATATTATCGTCCGTGAGCCGATTTCTGATATCACACGAGCGAAGGCGATTCCGGTAATCCGTTCGAATTTCCGAAAGCTAATGACTGATTCCGGGAAGAAAAAATCGGTTAATACCGCATTCTTAGACAAACCGTTCCGTGAAATTATGTCGATGATCATCGATGATCTCAGCAATCATGGAGATGCCATGATTATGCTAACCAATATGTCAATCGTTGACCATTATCTATACCAGCATTCCTTGAATGTATGCATCTATACAACGATGCTTGGTATGAATTATGGTTATGATCGGGACGCGCTTATGACGCTTGGCTTGGGCTCCTTACTGCATGATATTGGCAAAGCACAGGTACCATTCGAGATTCTCGCTAAACCAGGGAAGCTGACAGACGCCGAGATGGCCATAATCCATAAACATGCCGAGTACGGATTTCAAATTCTGAAGGATGAACCGAATATCCCTCTACTAGCAGCGCATTGTGCTTTTCAGCATCATGAGAGAATCGATGGCAGTGGTTATCCACGTGGTATTAAGGGTGGGGATATCCACGAGTATGCACGATGGATTGGCATAGCGGATTCATATGATGCAATGACATCGAACCGCATTTACCGCACAGCCATGCTTCCTCATCAGGCGCTTGAAGTATTATTCGCAGGTTCAGGTACACTTTATGATAAAGAGAAGATTGAGCTGTTTCGGAACCACATCGCTATTTACCCGCTCGGTGTTACAGTAACTCTGAATACGAATGAAACCGGCGTTGTCGTCGACCTTAATTCTTCGTCGCCTCAACGGCCAATCATTCGAATTCTGCAGGATGCCGAAGGAAATGAATTAACACAGCTGTATGAGGTAGATTTATCGAAGAAGCTTAACATATTCATTACAAGTGTGAATGATGTGAGTATAGAATAACTATTGAAAAGGACTGAACTGTAGATGATGGAGTGGGTTCAAGAAACGGAAGGGATATGGACTTACCTTGTGCTATTCTTACTAGCAGCAGCGCCTTGGCTAGAGGTATTCCTAGTAATACCTCTAGGCGTGGGAATTGGACTCAATCCGCTTGCTGTGGCGATTACCGGATTCATCGGCAACTGGATTCCGATTATACTCATCGTCTTATTCTTCAAGAAGCTCTCAGAATGGCGCGAACGTCGTAAAGCGAGAAAGCGACTTAAACAAGCTACATTTAATCAAGTCTCATATGAACAAACTTCAAATGATGGCAGCATCAACCTCAACGAGACGAATGAACAAGAGCAGCAACAAGAGGAACAACAAGGCAAGAAGCAGCAACGAGCTCGTAAGCTCTGGGAAAAGTACGGCATTCCCGGTTTCAGTCTGCTTGCTCCCATCCTTGTCGGTACAGATATCGCGATGGTCTTAGCTCTTGCATTCGGCTCCCCTCGTCGACCCCTGCTCATCTGGATGACGATCAGCCTACTCTTATGGTCCATCATCCTTACGGTACTAACCATCCAGGGAGTTAACTTTATTCAGCAATAGAATATGACTATAAAAAAGGAGCCTCATACTCAAGGCTCCTTTCAATTTCATGCGTCTTTATGGTTTGATAAGCTCAAAATTATCAAAAGCAGCCCAGTTGCTCGCGTTAGCATCCGACCAGATACCCACTTCGATTTGACCATTTGTTACTTCCACATTATTGATCGTATATTGTGTCCAGTTTGTAATCGCACTGGAGCCGATCACCGTATTTATCTCCGCCCCACCGTAGCCTTTCGCAATAAGCTGTAATGCATTCTGACCACCACTCGAACGTACCCAGACACTAAAATTATACGTTCCGTTCGGTACGCTTTTCAGTTGGGTGGATAGCTGCTGATAGCTGCTAGCGCTCCAATGTGTAAGCTTATAGCTCCCAGAGAAAGGATTATCCTGATCAATAATTTGAGCTAAAGCTGCGTTGTGCCACTCTGTCCAACCGGATGCATTTCCATATTCCATTCCCGAATTGCTTAATAAATTGGTTGGTACCAATTCGAAAAAGTCGAAAGCTGACCAATTATTGGCGTTAGCATCGGACCAAACGCCTACTTGAATTTGTCCGTTAGTGACTTCAATATGATCAATCGTGTATTTCTGCCAGTAATCCGTAGCATTCGTGGCAATCTCCGCTGTGACTTCTTTACCACCAGTAATGGCAGTTAGGTGCAATGATTTTTGTCCGCCACCAGAACGCACCCAAGCGCTGAACTTATAGGTTCCATTGGCTACAGTCTTCGTTTGTGTTGTTAATTGCTTATATGGTGTGGATGCCCAATGTGTTAGCTTATAAGTTCCATTATAAGGCTGGTCTGTATCTGCAAATTGCGCGAGCGTTCCACCATTCCATTGATCCCACCCAGTCGTACTGCCCGATTCCAACCCAGCATTCGTTAGAAGATTGCCAGTCGAAGTAGCTGATGCCGGAATCAACTCCAGCCAGTTGAAGTTCCAGCTCCCTGCAGCCGCATTGACCCTTAACGTTTGCACGCCCTCAGTAAGGATCACATTCTGTGTCACGGTCGACCAATTTTGCCAACCACCAGTATTGGGTACAGTATATGTTGCTAAAGTTGTCGCACCGTTCTTCAATTGAATCGCGTTTGTTGCCCCAGTTGTGCTCGCAACTCGAATACTCGCACGATAAGCTCCCGTTGCAGGAACGTTCACTCTATAATCCATCCAATCATTCGTATCGATATAACCTACATTCAATCCACCATTTACATCTGCTGTCGCCTCGGTTTGAACGCCAACTGCAGCATTATGATTCTCCGCTTCGACCATTCCTGGAGCCTCTTTCGTATTCATTGTGGAAGTGTTAAGCCCGAATCCATAGGGGAACAATGGTGTATAATTTGCATCATTTGAGTTGTTAGGAATTTGCGCCATGCTGCTTGGCCAAGTGATTGGTAGCTTTCCAGTGAAATCATAATCACCAAACAATACATCTGCTAATCCATTGCCTTCTGTACCTGGCAACCATCCCGCAACGAATGCCTGCCAATCTGGAAGCTGGTTGGTTACGATCATCGGTCTACCCGACAACATGACAACCACCATCGGTACGCCCGAGCTTTTCACATTGTTAAGTAAGGTTATATCTTCAGCGCTTAATTCCAAGTCTGCTCGTGGCTGACCTGATCCTACATCTCCCACCATCTCAGCGGAAGGCTCTTCTCCGATAAAGACAATCGCTACATCATTACCTGCAGCACCTGTACCAGTTGATGAATATGTGACATTAGCAGGATTGGTTACCGCGTTCTGAATGCCTTGCAGAATAGTCGTTCCTTGTGTTGTGTTACCAGGTGATCCTTGCCAGGTGATCGTCCAGCCGCCGGATTGATAACCAATGTCATTACCTTTTACACCTGCAACGAATACTTTAGCTCCCTTCGATAATGGAAGAATATGATTTTCATTCTTCAGCAGCGTTGCCGATTTGCGTACCGCTTCGCGGGCAATGGCACGATGCTCGGTACCGCCGAAAGTACCGCTTGCCAATAAGCTTCTATCCGTATAAGGATTCTCAAAAACTCCTGCTTCGAATTTAACACGAAGAATTCGAGTGACAGCGTCATCTATCCGAGCTTGTGATACTTGATTTGTAACGACCAGATTTTTTAAAGTCGATACAAATTGCTGCCAATTGTCTGCCTCCATAAACATATCGATTCCAGCATTAACAGTAGCTTTAAGTGCATCTGAATAATTTGCATAGTAGCCTGCATCAGATAGAGCTTTAGTCCCATTCCAGTCCGATTCGACAATACCCGTAAAGCCTAAACCATTCTTAAGAATATTCGTAATCATGTGGGAATTGGCATGCGCCTTAACCCCGTTCCAGCTGGTGAGGGATACCATCACAGTTCTAGCCCCTGACGCAATCGCCTCACGGTAAGGTTGGATATAAGGATCCAATTCATCTTCAGAGAGAGTTACATTCCCTTGGTCATCACCGTCTGTCGTATTGCCATCTCCCATCCAATGCTTAACAGTACCTATAAGCTTCGTTCCTTTCAAAAAATTGCTGTCTGTAGGAAGACCTTGCAAGCCTTCTGTGTAAGCTACACCCATCTCACTGACCAAAGAGACGTTTTCTGAGAATCCTTCATACGTTCTGCCCCATCGAATATCTTGAGGAGCGCACAAGCAGGGAGAGAAATCCCAGTTAATTCCGGTTGTTCTAACCTCCTTTGCCGTTGCTGCACCTATTCTTCTAACCAAGTCTGTATCTCTAGTAGCGCCTAATCCGATATTATGAGGAAAGATCGTGGATCCATATACGTTATTATGACCGTGAACCGCATCTACACCATACAGAATCGGGATTTGTAAACGTGTAGCCATTGATGCCCCCATGTAAGCATCGACCATATCCGCCCATGCTGTCGGTGTATTCGGCGTTGGACTAGAGCCACCTCCGCTTAAGATAGAACCTATGAAATTTGTTGTAGTCTGTGTAGGCGTTGCTGTTAATCTTTCCGTCTGTAGCATCTGACCGATTTTTTCATCTAGCGTCATTCGGGGAAGTAAATCGTCAATACGTTCTGTTACGGTCAAGCTTGGATCCTGATAAGGCAGCACGTCCGCTGAGACTGGAGAAGGCAGTACAATACCCAACGAAAAAATCATCGCACTGATTACAGCTACAGATATCCATTTTCGGATATTAAATTTAAATTTAGAATTTCTGTTCTGAATAGGATTCATCATAATTTCCTCCATTAGCTATTTAATGAAGGGGCCATATCCCCGACATTCGTACATGTCCCAACGATATGGCCCCTTTAAATGGTTGTTCTGACTTATTCGTATACCCTGAATTCAGCGATGGACCACCAGCTAGTTGAAGCCTGCTTCAGCGTGACCTTGATATACCTCGCTTCGGCAATAGGGAAGTTTGCTGTAACAACTGCTCCTGTTCCTTCGCCGTTCGCTCTCATCGTCCAGTTCGTATTGTCTGTTGAGGTTTCTACGATATACTCTCTTGCATAATCATTCGTGCTTGCTCCGGAATCCATTACAATGTGATTGAACCATTGGTTGGAGCCCAAATCGACTGTGAAATATTGTCCGCTTGCCTGAGCTGCACCGCTACTCCAACGGTTTGCTGTATTGGTATCCAACGCGTTACCAGTAGCTCCGCCCGATTCTGTTGACGATGCACTTGCCGTCCAGCCTGTTCTGCTTCGTTCCAGCTCTCCGTATACGTTCAGCTCATGGATGGACCACCAGCTAGTCGAAGCTCCGGTTTGAACAACCTTGATATAACGTGCAACCTGTACTGGGAATTCGACAAGAACTGCCGCATGACTATTCGTTCCGCTGCTCACAGTTGTAAAGTTGCTTCCATCCGTCGAAACCTGTACTTGATACCCGCGAGGATAGTCAGCTACAGATGCGCCTGCATCAATTAATACTCGGTTAAACGTTTGATTGCGTCCCATATCCACTTGATAATATTGTCCATTGGCTTGTGCAGCACCGTTGCTCCAACGGGTAGTCGAATTATTATCTATTGCATTTGCTGTCGCACCTCCTGATTCAGTGGATGATGCTGTCGCCGTCCAGCCCGTAGTACTCAGTTTAGCCTCCGAGAAGATGTGAAACTCGGCGATAGACCACCAATCCGGTGCGCTGCCTGTCTGCACAACACGGACATATTGTGCATATTGTGGCGTGAATGTAATGGCCTGCTTCCAACCAAAACCTTGGCCTGTCTTCACAGTTGTCCAAGCTGATCCGTCATTGGATACCTGTACTTGATACCCACGCGGATAATCAAACTTATCCGTTGTTCTCGTTTCGAAGGAAATCTGATCAATGACCTTCTTGGATCCCATGTTAACTTGGAACCATTGTCCGTCTGTCTGTGCAGTACCGCTGCTCCAGCGCGTGGCTGTGCTCCAGTCCAACGCGTTGGATGCAGAGCTACCCCCTTCGGTTGAAGATGCGGATGCCGTCCAACCCGTTTGGTCTAATACAACGGTAGCCATAAATGGATCACCTGTTGTGAACTTCTTGACCGTATTAATAAAGCTCGTATTCGCTTGGAAATTGCTTGTGCCAAATTGACTTAATTTGTTCGATATGGTTGACGAGCTATCGTTATTAATAACTGGAACCGGATTTGCGTTACTGTTATACAGTCCCCAATAACCGCCGACACCTTCATTCATATCCCCCTTAACCTTGTAGCTCCAGTTCGTCCAAGAAGCATGGAGTCCGTTCAAGCCACCCATCCACTTCGACCAAACATCATCGTAATGATAGACTGAATACTCTCCCAATAGGATCGGAACATTCCAATTTGGATCGTTCTGTTTATTGGCAACATCTTGGAGTTTACCTTCAACCATCGTATTCTGTGCTACCCAATCTTTGCCATTAGGCATATCATACGGATGAACCTCATACACCACGTTGGTCCATCCATTTGCACCAGGCATCATTCCAGCGGCAAAATCAAAGAATGCCGCAATATAAATCGTATGATCCGGATCGATAGCACGAACGGCATCGTAAATTCTGTCATAAACACCAGCTTTTAGATTCGTATCATCCGTATCTTCACCATAGTCTACTAGTGGCTCATTAATTAAATCGTAGCCCGCAATGGTTGGATTGCCTTCATACCGAGTTGCAATCGCTTCCCAAATGTCAACAGCCCAATCCTGATAGGTAGTATTGGTCCAGAATTCATTCGGATTGGTACCAAAGCGCCCACAGCTTCCCCACGGGCAGCCTCCACCAGGAACTGTATGAAGATCCAGTAAGACATATAAGTTTCTTTCTTCTGCTTCACTAACTAACCAGTCTATCTGAGTCCAAGGATTGGACTTCCAGGATCCATCAAAATTCAAAAATTCATTCCATGCAATTGGCAAACGAATAAGATTCATGCCCATTGCAGCGATATTGTCTAAATCCGCTTCCTGTATCCATGTATTCTGATGAGTATCTAGAATGCTTTCTGCTGTAACAGCACCAAAACGGTTCACATAGGTTTGTCTCATTGAATAATCATCATTATTCAAGTTAACAGCCAGATCCCCAATAGACCACCAATTTGAAGAGCTACCTGTCTGAGTAATCCTGATATAACGAGCAGTAACAGCTGTGAAGTTGATCGGAGTCACCTTTACTCTTCCTGCTCCAGAAGCTACTTGTGTCCAATTGGTTCCATCACTGGACACTTGAACGGTATATCCTCGAGGATAGTCTTGTTCATACGTTGAATTCTTCTCCGTATCTAATAAAATTTGATTAAAAGGAATATTAGCTCCCATATCAATCTCGAACCATTGTCCATTCGTTTGAGATGCGCCAGTGCTCCATAACGTACCTGCACTACCGTCCTTTACATTACCTGTTGAGTAACCAGAGCCTGTTGATGAAGCGCTTAATGTCCAGCCTGTCCGCTCTAAGGAAGAGCCTGTAAATATGGACACATCAGCAATAGTCCACCAATTTGCACTGGTACCTGTTTGCACGATTCTCAAATATCGCATATTCGAGGACCACCAAAACTCTGGAAGAATGAGCCTTGAGGTTCCGTAGCCGCTTGCGTATTTCGTCCAATTGGAGCCGTCATGAGAACCTAAAATCTCATACCCTCTCGGATAATCCGAGACAGCAGACGGCCCTGAATCGATTAAGAGCTTGGCTACGTCTATGTTGCTACCAAGATCAATCTGAAGGTATTCACCACCTGCTTGTGCTGCACCTGAGTTCCAGATCGTGTTAACATCACCATCCAATGCATTTGCTGCTGACGTCCCTGCACCAGTCGATGATGCTGTTGCCGTAAACGGTATATTATTAGCGACCGCGTCCGAGAAAACGTTAAACTCGGCTACAGACCACCATTGCGTGGAGCTTGTACCTGTTTGTGTAACCTTGATATACTGGGCTACCTGTGGAATAAATTTGATGATCATGTTCTGTGCGTTTCCAGAACCGCTTGCAACATCCTTCCATGCTGCTCCGTCTGACGATACTTCGACTTTATAGCTTACAGGATAGTCTGCTGTGAATCCTGCGGCATTCAAATAGATCCTATTAAAAAAGCTCGACTGGCCCATATCCACTTGAAAATATTGACCGCTCGACTGCGTCGTACCTGTGTTCCAACCTGTAGTGTTATCGCCATCGATCGCATTACCGGCATTGGCGTTGTTCAAGGATGCCGTAGCCGTCCATCCTGTGCGGTCAAAAGCAAATTCCCCAAGCGGTGACATCCAATCCTCGAATGCTAGCCATCCCCCTAAATTTGTACCCTGCAGCGTAACAATATCTCCGGTTCCAGAATTGTTCTTAATAAATTTGCCATCTGTCTTTAAGAAATCCCCAGAAGTAAAATCAGCATTAGCGACATTCGGCTCTGGACTTGTCATCACGATCAATTGCATCATCATCGCCAATGTAAGTAAAAGTGCAGAAAATCTTTTTTTATTCATTACAATACCTCCTAAAATTTATAATCGCGTCTTCACAAGCTGAGATGTCCCCCCTCTCTGATAAATGCTCAGAACTAACCGACCATGCATAAAAAGGAAATATAAAGCGCTTTCTTTTTAAGTATAGGAATATTTTATTGCTTTTACATTTGAGGATATTGATCTATTCGCTTGCATAATATTGATGATTTTCGAGTTTATTCTACTTGTATATCGAAAAGAAGGACCAGACATCTCTCTCCGGACTGGTTAAAGTCCTTCGATTCTAATGCCTGGTCCCACATTTAATATCATTGGATTGATAAGTTTCGATTTACTAGCTTCCGTGATGAATCGGTATAACCTCTAACCATTCAATTTGAATTGGACTATTCTCTGCCCTAAGAATAATAGTGTGCAATCCTGCGCTAAGATGGAATTGATCTTCTAAATGGATCGTTTGCCATAACCTTCCGACAACCTCCACATTCGCGACCAAGTCACCATCAATCAAGATATCAATACTGGCTCCTTCGTCAGGGGCACATGCACGAAAATTCACTGTATAGCGTGTTAATTCAGAAGTATCATTCGCTGTTAAATCATAGGCAAACCAGTCTCCCGAGTCTAAATGAACGCATAATCGTTCATCAGCTTGCCAGGGCTCCCCTTTTCCATGCTCGAAATTCGGTGTCGTCCTTGATCCTTCAATAAAGCGGATGTCCGTACCATCATTGATCCGATATCCAATGCTATGATCCAATCGATTCTTAATGTGATAGCTTACTCCCTCTCCTCTAAACCCATAGAAAATTGCTGGAATTCGAGTCGGAGGTCTTCGAAATAGAGAGTGAACTACATCAGCATGGAACGTACATTGATCGAATGAGATGTTATACAGGTACTCCCACAATATACGCTCAGATGTTTCTTTGTCCGGCTTCACACCGCCCTCTAAATAATCAATCAGCTGCTGCCATTCCGTAGGTATCAGAATGGAACAGGGCGAGTTATCCTTACCCATCTTTTTCCATGTCCAGAAATTCCAAGATATATCGTGATCCTCGAACAATCGGAATGCACCTGCGTACCAATCCTTATTGTTCTCTCCGCCTTCACCCATATAGATGGGCACATTCCATTCATCCCTCTTATCCAAGAAGGCTTGAATGCTTTCCGTATCAGGGTTATTCCAATATTTATGGAATTGCAGCATGAGATTCCCATCCATCTTCTCGTCAAAAATCGACCAATCCGTTGCCCAATGGGCACCTTCTAGAATGATCATATGTTGGTCGTCTACTTCACGGATTGCCTTAACGATATCCTTATAAAGCGGCATAACTTGATCGTTGTATGCTGAGAACCAATTCGGGAGCGGCTCATTCAGCAGATCATAGCCCGCTACAATCCATTCATCCTTATACCGTTCTGCAAGCATGCGCCATAACGATATGGTAATCCTCTTATTTCGCTCACTTGTGAATAGCTCTGGTAGATCATTCTCCGAATCGTCAATATTCGTCCCCGTCTGACCTCCAGGCGCACCATGTAAATCGAGAATGACATAAAGCCGATGCTCCTGACACCAATCAATGACCCGATCAATCAGCTTCAGATGATTTTGATTATATTGAACAGGCTCATCCTCGCCTTCTACGATTAAAAACCTGGCATTGATCGGTACGCGGACTGAATTAAATCCATCGGCAGCAATTTGACGAATATCCGCTTCAGAGATATAGCGGTCATAGAAGATTTTCCAGAATTCATCAGCCTTCTCTTCCCCCACTAAGTCTACGATCATCCGTTCAATTCGTCGCGGTCGGTCACCCTCAGTCGGAAAAAGCCACATGTAGCCCTCTGGAAGCATCCAGCTTCCGAATCCGACGCCGCGAAGTATAATCTCACGTCCTTCACCATTTATCAATTTTCGATCTTTGGCCTTTAGAAATCCTACTACATCCTTCATTAATGATCCCATTGGAATTGGTCCCTTCCATTTATATTTAAGAATATTTCATCCGCTATCATCATCCTTTCACCGCACCATCCGCAATCCCACCGAGAATATACTTTTGCAGGAATAGATAAAAGGTAATAATAGGTAGCATGGCCAACACTAATGAAGCTAGAATATTGGACCAATCATTGCTGTATTCACCGAATAACATATTCGTAGATAAGAGCAGTGTGTAATGATCCGAATCGGTCAATATTAACAGCGGCAACAGAAAATCATTCCACATCCATAGTAAATTCAAGATCGCAATTGTAGCTGTGACGGGTAGCAGTAGCGGGAATATCACAGTAAAGAATAATTTAAACTCACCGCAGCCATCAATAACAGCAGCTTCATCCAAATCTCGGGGAATCGATTTCACAAAGCCATGATACAGGAATATCGCCAAGGAAACACCTAACCCGATATAGATTAAGCCAAGCCCGTAAATTGACCCTTGTATGTGTAACTCCCTAGTTACTTTCACAAGGGTAATCATGATCGAATGAAAGGGTATTAATGTCGAGAAAATAAAAAGTCCAAATATAAAAGCACTCAATTTCCCCTTGGTTCTAGAAAGCTTGTATCCCGCTAATGAACCAAATACTATAATCCCGACTAAACCAACAACAGCAATCTGAATCGTATTCCATAAGCTTTTCATAAAATTAATTTTGATAAAGGCACTCGAGTAATTTACAAATTGAAAGTCTGTAGGAAAGGATAGAATACTCGTCAGCATCTCGCTTTGTGTCTTCACAGAATTCAATAACCCCATATATATGGGGAATAAGGTCAGAATCGTTCCAACGAATAGAAAGAGAAAAATGAGTGATGAGCCAGCACGCCTACTTATGTGTCCAATATTCGTACCTTGGCTACTCATGCTTCCACCTCTCTTCTCTTCATGATCCACAATTGAATGAGCGTTACGATAAAGACAATCATGAACAGAATCATTGCCTTAGCGCTAGCATAGCCATATCGACTACTCAGCCTAAATGCTTCCTCATAAATATTAAGCGCAATAACCTGTGTAGACCGCCCAGGTCCACCACCAGTCAGAGCATATACCGCCTCAAACACTTTAAAGGAATTATTCAAAGTAACAAAAAGGCCAATCGTAATCGCCGGATATATCATAGGTAAAGTAATATTCATGAAGGTTTGAATACCATTTGCTCCATCAATTGCAGCGGCCTCTCTCATCTGTTGGGGTACACCTTGAAGTGCTGCAATATATATGACCATTAAATACCCTACTCCACTCCATAGGGAAAGAATCAAGATCGTATAAAAGGAGAACCTTGGATCCCCGATCCACGATTGATCTAGAAAGTGAAAGATCGTATGCTCAGCTATATAGGGTAAAACCTTTGTGAAAATGAACATCCACATAAATCCGCCAATGATTAGACTAATCATATTCGGCATAAAGAAGATCGTCCGAAACCACACCTTACCACGTTTTTGCGTTTCAATTAACACTGCCAATACAATAGCAAGAGAATTTGCCAAAACGACCATAAAAATAACATATTTCAGCGTAAACCATATGGAATCAAGAAAATAGGGATCATCCGTAAGCGCTTCGATATAATTACTAAATCCCACCAGCTTATAGGTGGGATTTAGCCCGTTCCAATTCGTCAAGCTGTACCACACCCCCCCAAAGGTGGGGGTGAGTACAAAGACAGAATAGAATATAATTGCGGGGAAAACGAAGGCTAACAGGATGATGACTTGCTTTACTTGTTTCGTAAGTCTCATCTCATATCACTCCTAATTAACCGCGATTCAGTTTTTAGTTACCCGCCGCTGCTTTAACTGCTGCTGCCCAAGCTTTATCCATGGTTTCAATAAATTGCTCTTTAGTAACAGTTTTAGCATAATAGCTTTGTAGCAGTTTGGCTTGTTCATCCGTAACTCCATTAGGAAGACTCAAATCTTGATAGGCCTGACCATTTGCCACATAGGCTGAGGATTCCTCTACCCATGGCTTTACCTCGAAATTATGAACAGTTGAGATTGGATTAAATTTCAATTCCTCGAACAGGGCTGAAGAGTCTTGTTCGTCAAGCATGTAGTTTAATAAATCAAGCGCCACTTCTTTGTTCTTACTTGAGGGTGCTAGTGCTAGAGAAGTAGAAGTCGAAAGATTGATCATGGTATCCTTTGGATCGTTGCTTACAGGTAATGCAGCAACACCGATTTCAAAATCTGGATTTACTTTTAATATGGCATCCGCATTCCAAGGCCCTTGTACCCACATGGCGGATTTTCCATTAGCAAAATCCGCAGCACCCGCTTCATTCCCAACCTCAAAAGGCTTTGCTGTGCCATTCGCATTAATAAGATCGATGATGTCAAATATGGCAGCTACATCGTTATATGAAGCTTCACCCGCTGTCATCTTGGTAATCCAATCTGGATTCTTCGAGGATACAATACTGCCTAATGCTTGCGCCGTCATCAGCTGAGGCACCCATGACTCTTGGAAAGCAAGTTGAAAGGGAACAATATTGGCTGCATTCAATTTAGTAATTACTTCATTCATTTCATCCAAAGTATTTGGAGGTGTTAATCCATTGTCAGCGAATACTTTTTTGTTGTACAAATAACCCCAAGTGGAGCTCTCAAATGGCAACAAAACTACTTTATCTTCATAAGTAACTGTCTTCTTTATGGGTTCATACAAGCTTTGAATAGCCGCTTGATCCGAAAGATCACTTAAGTAACCTGCGTTATAATACTTCGGAAGATCATTAGCATGAATTGTGAATAAATCCGGTGCGTCGTTTGTAGCTAGTCTGGTATCTAGAATTTGTTTGGCTTGATCTGAATTTGGCATCTCAACATTAATGGTTACATCCATGTTCTTATCAGCTAATTGTTTTACTTTAAATTGTTCGAAGTACTTTTCAAATACATCTTTATACTGCGGATAACTCATGAATACATTTAATTCAACCTTTTGTGGTTCTGCATCTGGTGTCACTGCTGGTGTATTCGTCTTTGCTGGGGTATTCGTTCCTGCTGGAGTCTCAGTCACATTGTTATTGCTACCGCATGCTGTGACCAAAACTAATATCATTACAACAATAATACCTAAATTAAGCGTTCTCTTCATGTACAAGGCCCCCTTATATTTGACTACAACCTTATTGTAATGGAAGCCCTTTCATGTTTCATTTAAGGATATTAACATCTTTCTTTGTACTATATTGAGGTTGCGTTATCGTTATTATTATTGTTTTCCTTCCGTAATTCCCCTGGCGCCAATCCGTAATGCTTCTTGAAGACCCTATAGAAATAGGCGAGGTCCGTATATCCCGTTAGCTCTGCAACATGCTTAATGGCTAGCTTATGCTCTACGATCAATTCCTTAGCTTTCTCCATCCGTTTGCGATTGATATAATCGGTAATGGTATCACCGCTAAATGTTTTGAATGCTCTGCCTAAATGCTCCTTGCTTATGTAGAAATGAATAGCTATCGAATCGAGGGTTATTGAATCCTTGTAATGTCGGTTAATATAAGTCAACACTTCACCTATATCTAATTTATTTCTATTTTCCCGTGCCGACTTTAGTGATTCGATTACCTGATTATACATCAGTCCAATCTGTTCAACGGTGTTCTCCACAGAATGCCAAATCGCGCCTTGCGTTTGCTTCTGTGCTAGCTCAGCTACAATTTGGCTCCATTCAAGCTCGCTCGTTAATACAAACTCTTCTAGCATGAATGTGTAATCATCACCGATTTTAATTAAGATATTACTACCTATGATCTCTGGCTTTATTTGCTCAAGAAATAATAGTAATGCATCCAGGGTTTGCTTAATACCCGTAATATTTAATTCCAATAAATACCCATAAGTCAAATAGCGATATTCCAAATACTTGTCAAGAGATGCCGAGCTGGTAAAAGTAAGTGGCGTCTTCAATGACATCGTCGAATTGTGCTTAGCCTCCTGCAGCTCGCGAATACACTGATTCAACGAGGCATTCAGCTCATCCGGATCGACAGGCTTTAACAGGTATTCCTTGACCTTCGATCGGATAGCTTGCTTTAAATATACAAAATCATCATAACCGCTCATCACGATAATCTTGAGCGATGGATATTGTTCATTCAAGGCCTTTAATAGCTCTATGCCATCAATACCCGGCATTCTCATATCCGTAACGAGTATATCCGGTTTAAGCTCCTCAACCATAGTTAGCCCTTGTGTTCCGTCCTCAGCTTCGCCAATGAGCTCTAATTGGAGCACATCCCACTTCACTAGCTGCTTGATTACTGTTCTAGACCAGGGTTCGTCGTCTACAATCATCACTTTATACACGGTGTAACTCCTCCTTATCTAGAATCGGCAGTACAATTAAAACTAAAGTTCCTTTACCCAGCTTACTATACATTCGTATCCCACTACGTTCACCAAAATGTAGCTTCATCCGTGAATTTACATTGTTTAACCCAATGCTTTTTCTTGTCCCACTCTGTTCTTCATCTGCCATTCGAATGTTATCATTCCCTGAGCTCAATTCTGTGCGGATCTGATTCAGCTTCTCTTCCTCCATACCCACACCATCATCTTGCACAGCGATTAATATACGTTTACCTACACGTTTGATCCTTATTTCAACAGACCATTTCCCTTCCTTCTTCTGCAATCCATGCTCGAATGCATTCTCAACTAGTGGCTGAAGGATAAATTTGGGGAGCTTGTTTGCTAACACTATCTCCTCACACTCTACTACAACCTGGCAGCGACCGGTAAATCTCTGTTCCTGAATAAATATATAGTTCTCCATATGCTTCACTTCATCTGAATATGGGACTAAATCATTCCCTAGGCTGATGGAATATCTCAGTAATTCCCCGATAACCCGCGTAACTCGATAAATTTCAGGCACATTTTTTTCTAGAGCCATTCCTCCGATTAATTGAAGTGTATTATTCAGAAAATGCGGATTGATTTGTGCTTGTAGGGTTTTGAGCTGCGCCGTTTTAACATCGATTCTTCCTTGGTATTCTACTTCTACGAGGTCCTTCATCCGTTTCATCATCGAATTGTATCCATGCTCTAACAGCCCTATTTCATCCCGATTATTGACTGTCTTCATGGCAAAGCTTTGTATATCTGTTGTCCTCATCGTACGAGCAAGACTAATTATTGGCTTACTTATGCGAAGCGAGAATAGGATGGAGAGAATAACCGAGGCAGCCACAAATATACTTCCCGTCACAATTCCTGCATGTATGGTAGCTTGAGCACTGCGATTAATCGTTGTAATCGGTATGGCTTTGACCAGCGTTAATTTCCCATTGTTGACCTTCTGCATGAAAAAATAATACTTATCCGTTTTCTGAAAGCTAAGACCACTATCGGGAACGCGCAAGCTTTTAAGCAGGCTTCCAACATCGGTCTCATGTTCGTTCTTAGTACCAGATAACAATTCTCCCTCATCATTGCTTAAGAATACGGAGCTGTCTGATTCCGATTCAAGGATGTCGCCGACCTCATCCCAAACCTTGCGATTAATCCGCACAGACAGACCACCTAGAAGCTCTTGATCTTCAAACCGGTTCATACTATGGAATGCATAGATCCCCTGCTCTTCCTGTTTAAAATATATATTCGTAGGTGTTGTTAGCATCCGACTCCAAGGACCCGTCTCAATTTCCATAGAGGAAATAAAACGGCCCACGTGATTTACAGATACTGCCCTTTTATTCTCATGAATATAAAGCGTAAAATCATCAATTTTTCGTGAATTCGAATAAAACACGGACGTTAAAGTATCCCCTATATATTTTTGTATGCTCAATTGAACACTGCTATTCGGGTAATCCATTTGCTGAAGGCTATCCATTAATTCAGTATTAATCTGTACCGTGTAGAATAATATATTTAACTGTACGATAAGCTCATTGAGATATTGGTTAGCCCATTCCATGCGTGAAATGTTGGCACTGACAATTTCCTGCTCCACAGATTGCCGTGTATTGTTCGTAGCAATCCATGTGACAGTCACCACAGGGAGCGTAGTCAAACAAATCATCAAGACCATCAATTTGAACCGAATTCCTATTCTTCTTCTCATGGCTACGCCCCTCTTATTCTATAATTACTAAGATAATAGTAGGTGAAGAAGAATTCAATTGCTAGGGGAATTTCCTACCTTCTAACCCTCATCAACAACAAGACGAACAAGAGACCACTATACACTAGCGGAATTGTCGAGGCCATGGCAAAATCAAGTGCTGTAGCATGGTCCGCATTGTTAAGCACCTCCATCACCTTCCACATCGGCGGGAAAATAGGCCGGCAATAATACGGAGTAAGGTGCTTTTACCACTCCCATTCACTCCTGTAAGCGCAATCGCATCTCCAGAATTTAAAGCTAACTGAAGGTTATCTAATACCAATCTTCCATGAAATGATTTATGAATATCCTGCAGCTGCATCATCACTTGATCCATATCAAGTTCCCCTTCCTGAAATACCCATGACGTCAATAGACTACTATGCTATGATAACACTATTGTAGCTTGATCGAGCGGGTATCTTCTTGAGCAAGCGCTATTAGCAGATTATTGGAGGTAGACCGTTGAAAATCCAGATGCTGGGGACAGGAAGTGCTTTTGCCAAAACCTATTACAACACGAACGCACTCATATATGCTAATGGATACAACTTACTGATCGATTGTGGGAGCACAGCTATGCTATCCCTTTATCAGCTTAACATACCACTAGATAGCATTGATGGGGTTTGGGTCACACATCTCCATGCTGATCATATCGGTGGACTCGAGGAATTAGCCTTTCGAACCAAGTACGAGCTTAATAAAAAAATAGATCTATATGTCATGGAATCCTTAATGCCCACACTATGGGATCATTGTCTAAAGGGTACCCTGATTAACGACCAGGATGGTTTTATCTCATTAGCGGATTATTATGACGTCATCGTTGTTAAGGAGCAACAAACCGTCAAAGTGATCGAAGAGCTTCATATCGAACCCATTCGAACCGAGCACGTGCCTGGGAAGCCGAATTATTCACTGTTTATCAACGACTTTTTCTTCTATTCTGCCGACTTGCAATTTAACTCTGAGCTTCTCATGCAGCTTCACCGAGAACGAGGCTGTGGCTTGATATTCCACGATTGTCAATTGGAGCTGCCAGGGATCGTCCATACTACACTTGAACAGCTGCTCACTTTACCCCTCGATATTCAGCAAAATATTAGGCTCATGCACTACAGTGATAACATGCCTCAGTACATAGGGAAGACAGGTGCTATGCAATTCCTGACACAGCATGAAAGTATGGATATAACTGAAAAAACCTACAAACCCTGAAGCTTGGGGTTGTAGGCTTATTCTCTATCTACATCATCATTCTATAGTTTCAACCTGTTCATCCAAAGTCACGAATACGGCAACAATACAGCCAAGCTCAGGCTTTTCTTCTGTGCCCCCGGTCAGCTTCTTAATCTCACCTGTAGGGTTCTCCGCAGCATTAAAAAACTCAATATACTTGGCAACATCGTAAGGAGCAAGAAAACCAATCATT
This sequence comes from Caryophanales bacterium UBA4045, assembly GCA_002383695.1. GTDB lineage: Bacteria > Bacillota > Bacilli > Paenibacillales > UBA4045 > UBA4045. The sequence goes on along the minus strand of DFZX01000020.1, from coordinate 9,754 downwards.
CCGAATTTAGACCATACCTCAACTACATTCGGACGTCCCTCAGTTGGCAAATGCTTTAAAGTTACAATATCTCCTCTGTAACAGCGCATGAATATATCCTGTCTGTTCTTACCGTCCTCATTCTGTCCAGTAACCTCAATCACTTCAAATTCCTCGGAATGCTCATTCACAAATTCCGCATTCTTTTTGATATTCGATTCATATTGTTTTCTTCTCTTAACGTTGCTTCTCCATACAAGAAAAACTACGAATAGGACAAAAGCAATCCAGTGAAGATCTAATAGCAGGAAGCTTGCAAGTAATATAAGAATCCATTTTGTAATTTGAGCCAAAATCCGCAGCATAATCTGCACCCCATCTCTACATTTTCTCTCCACCAAGTTTACCAGAGGCAAGTCATGTTTGCTAGCAAACTTATGTATGAATGATCCGAATGTTGTAAAATCGCAGCAAGCCCATATGTCTCTCTCCATCACTCCAATACTGACTTTCGTATCCGACTAATTTTGTGTATTTCAGCTTCTATTAAGCTTGGTCAGTTACACTATTACTAATTCAAAAAGAAATGAGGTTTCCATTATGAAGTCGATCCGTAGAATGATCATGGTCGGTACGATTGCTTTTGCCATTACGTTAAATTCAGGATTATGGAGCCATACAGCCAATGCGAATCAAACCTTAACCCTTGAAGAGTTAGAAGCGCATCGCATGTTAGATACGAATCATTATCACCCAGTCGATGATGAACTACATAAATTACTAGGCTTCAGCTCCGATGAGGAGTTATACGAGGCCACTTATAATTATCAGACACTAGCAGAGATTGCAGCAATTCAGGACGTCGATGTACAGAAGATCATTGATCTGCAATCCTCTCAATTAATGGTTCAATTGGATATGCGTTTAGCGAAAGGTCAGCTGACCCTTCACGAATATAGTGTGCTAACCACAGAAGTACCCGATATGATCAGGAATAGTGTCTACGGACAATGATGCAAGTTACATGTGAATAGGTGTGGAACGATTTGGGACAGACTAAGAGCATGATTGGTTCCAAAATCTTAGATCCCCAGAGGAGTAAGTGAATCCGTTGAAGAACAGTGATATCGACAAGAAGAATAAAAGCTTCCAAAGTCGGAGCGATGAAGCAGAGAAGAGCAAAGAAAAGATCAATGATCCCAATGAGAAGAGACTACATCAGCCTAATCGCCCGTCAGTTTAAAGGTATATTTGTCACGGAGTAGTTACATGGGTGAGAAAACGGATACTTTGCGGAAAAGGAGCTCCAGCGCAGTCCGTTAGTCGATTTTATCGACGATCTCGACTGAAAAGTGACTCCAGCGCGCTTCGTTAGTCGATTTTATCGACGATCTCGACTGTAAAGCGACTCCAGCGCGCTTCGTTAGTCGATTTTATCGACGATCTCGACTGAAAAGTGACTCCAGCGCGGACCGATCGTCGATTGAATCGACGATCTCGTCCAAAGCGCAATGCTTCACTCCCAAAAGAGAGGATATCCCAACAGGTTCCATTACCCTGTCGGATATCCTCTCTTTAACTCGAACTAAATCATTTTATAAATTTCAATGATGTTCCCATCAGGATCACGGAAGTGTGCAACGCGCGCTCCCCATTCCTTACGGTCAAAAGGCTCGGATATGAATTCGATTCCTTTCTTACGCAGACGGTTATAGCTTACATCCACATCTTCTACTCCGAAACCGAGTATGAAATTGGAGGATTTCCCCGCTTCTAAAGGTATATTCGCTTCTCCAAGAACCTCTGCCATTGCTTTTCTAGATAGAAGCTCAATTTTCGTCTCACCGATATCCAAGAGTGCGTATTCCATGTCCTCCTGATACCAGCTTACCGTAAATTCCAGCATATCTCTGTAAAAAATAACGCTTTTCTTAAAATCCTTAACCACGAGTCTAACTTGTTGCAGCTTCATCTATGACGCCTCCTAGGTCTATCTCACTCCAGATTATACTACATAATCCTTACGAATTGTATTCGCTATCCCGCCAGCTATATTGAGGTATAAATCCGAGCAATCGAACAGCCTTACTGCAATCGTGAAGCGTGTCATTCCCTGCAATTAGTGTCCTTGGTTTAATATCAGGGAAAAACCGCGAGATCAGCTCCATAGAAGGCACGGTCGCCCGTGTATCGAGAGCCGTGATATGAATGATCTCATGACCTGTAATATCAGCCTCGATCGCTAAGCGGAATGCCCTTGCACAATCACGAACATCCACATACGACCACAGGTTATCCGTGACACCTCGTTCTGGGTTGGATAAATCGTGGATAAACCACTCACTCTTATAGACCTCCGTATTGAATACCGCGCTTATTCGAAGCGAGATGATCGACATGTTGAAGCGCTTCGCCATCCCTTCGGACACTTGCTCTCCTACAATCTTGGACAGCCCATAGCTATTATCGGGGGCGGTTGGGTGTAGCTCATCTATAGGAAAATATACCGGAACCGTCGGCTGATGACTAAACGTTATCCCTAATGTACAGTCACTCGAAGCTACGACGACCTTCTTGATATTCAGATTTCCTGCCGCTAGCTCAACATTGAATACACCCATGGCATTCGTCTGGAACACCTTTGAATCCTGCCCAGGTATCGGGTACGTTATGCCTGCAAGATGAATGATCGCATCACATCCTAAGAATGCCTCATATACCTGCTCATACTGTGTAATGTCAGCAACGAAATTCTCTGTTGGCGATTCGCTCCATGGTAGCATCGATATCGCTCTTACCTCATATTGATGCTGTAATAATTCCTGCACTACATGCTGACCCACTCTACCCTCTGCGCCTGTTACCCCAATTTTCATGAATACACCCCCACGCTTTTTAGTTCACATCTGTATGTGTCCACATATAAGATTACTTTGTGACGTGATCCTATTCTAAGTCGGTGAACCATGCTCGACTAAGAATCTGAATCGCTTTCTCCATCGATAGTTCATGGATACCACCAAATCCAAGCATCACATAGGATTTCGGACAAGTCTGCGGGTCTAACCATTGATCTTTCGGCGAATACAGCTGGATACCCTGCTGCCTCGCTTGCTCAATCAACTGTTCACTGTCTCTTCCCTTCACATCTAAGAGAATATGTAAACCAGACTTGTGACCAATCACATCAACACGATGACCCATTAATTGAATAATAGCACGAATTAATGCACTATGCTTCGATTGATATATCCTTCTCATTTTGCGTATATGTCTTGAGAAATATCCTCGTTCCATGAATAGATACACGGCCTTCTGAATGATCGCCGATACGGACTGATTGTAGGATTGCAGCCTGCCATGAACTTGCTCCATGGTCGAGGCTGGCAATATCATATAGCTTAATCTTGCTGCAGGTAAGAAGGACTTCGAGAATGTACCTAGATACACAACACGATCTCCCGTATCAAGTGCCTTCAGTGCAGGAATGGGCTGACCGCTATAGCGAAACTCACTATCATAATCATCCTCGATAATAAGTGCTTGGTTATCCTCGGCCCAACGCAGTAATTGAATTCTCTTCTGAATCGGAAGAATCATCCCCATCGGGAACTGATGAGAGGGCGTAACATATACGGCCTTCACCTCGGAAGCCTCTGACGTATTCAATTCATCGATACATAATCCATCCTGCTCCAATGATATTGGAGTGATCATACAGCCATGATTTCCGAAAACCGAGCGCACACCATGGTAGCCTGGGTTTTCTATACCTATTCGTTTCCCACGCAGCTGCAATAATTGGCATAACAGACCGATCGATTGTTGTGTGCCTGAGCTAATTATGATTTGATCCGGATGACAAACTACGCCTCTTGACTGAAATACATACTTCGCAATTTCCGATCTTAATTGGAAATCCCCCTGTTTATTCCCGTAACCTAGAACCTCGTGCGGATTTTCATATAACGTGTCAGCGAGACAGCTCCCCCATAACCGCATTGGAAAACGATCAATTTCTATATCTCCATAGGCAAAATCAAACCGAATCACCGCACCCTCCACCGGTGCATGAACTTTAAGAGGTACCCTAATTGTTGGAATCGCACCTACATCATCGACAGGCAGAACATAGTATCCGCTACGTAATCTGCTCTCCACGTAACCTTCTAGCACAAGCTGCTGGTAAGCCGCTTCTACCGTATTCTTGCTGAGTGTTAAGTGCTGTGCTAGCAGCCGAATCGAAGGTAATCGCGCATGCGCATCCATCGAGCCAGATTCAATCTCACCCTTAATATAACGATATAGCTCGGCATATAAGGACTTTCCCTTATCTCTGTTCAACCATGGCGTTATCTCCAGCATTCTCGGCATCTGTCCCCACTAAACATTGCAATTCTGTCACTTCTCACAAGCACAAAATTGACTTAATATGACTCTATCACAGAATAAGAAATACGTAAAAGGGAGTTTGAGCTTATGATGGGTGTGCGATATGCAAAACGAGAATGTAATGACGAGAGCAAAATAGAAGGTTTTCTAACTCAAGCCAAAACTGGCTTTCTAGGACTGTCCTCCGAGGATATCCCTTATGTGGTTCCACTTAATTTTGTTAGGGTAGGTCAAGCGATTTATCTCCACGGTGCCGCAGAGGGTCGGAAGGTTCATTACATGCAGCGCAATAATCAAGCATGCTTCACGGTAAGCGAGGAATTTGGCACTATGACTAGTGTCATTCCAGCACACACGGATACTGCTTATATGAGTGTCATGATATTCGGACAGATTGTGTTTGTTACAGATCTAGATGAAGCAACAGAGGCTATGCAGCGTATGCTACATAAATATGTACCGGGTTATTATGATCAGCCCCTATCTAAAGCTCATATCGACAAATATCGATCATCCCTCGGCAGTAAAACCTTGGTATTCAAGCTCAATCAGACTCATCTCACAGCAAAGGAGAATGAGCCTAAGGAAGAGCATATGTTCTATAAAGGTAGAACGGTTCAGAAGGATCATATGTAACGGAGATCTAAAGCTTCACTATCGTTCGGCCACGAGCTTTCCCCTGGAGAATATCTGCTAAGGAAGCTGGTAGCTCGTCCAAGGTAATCTCGTTAGCAATGATATCGAACAACTCTTGAGCAGGCTTCAGGTTACCTGCCATACGATTCCATAGCTTCAAGCGGGTGCCCATAGGACATTCAACCGTGTCGATACCGAGTAGATTCACACCACGAAGGATAAATGGGAAGACAGTAGTTGGGACATCGCCACCACCTGTAAGACCACTAACTGCAACTGATCCTCCGTATTGGGTAGTACTGAGTATGTAGGCGAGTGACGATCCTCCTACTGGATCGACTACCCCTGCCCAGCGCTGCTGATTAACAGGCTTAAACTTCTCAGGTGTCACATCTGAGCGGCTTAGGATCTCTTTTGCCCCAATAGATTGTAAGAAAGCATGCTCTGAATCCTTGCCCGAGCTCGCAACAACGTGATAACCATTCGCGGCAAGCATGGACACAGCCAAGCTTCCTACTCCTCCTGTTGCCCCGGTCACTAGAACTGGTCCTTGGTCTGACGTCAGGCCATTATCCTCTAGCCTCTGAATGGACAATGCTGCAGCAAAGCCAGCTGTCCCTAGAACCATAGCCTCTCTCAAGGTAAGTCCTTGAGGAAGAGGGACCACCCATTCCGCAGGCACACGAGCGTAAGCGCTGAACCCTCCATAGTGGGATACACCAACGCCATAGCTTGTGACGATAACCTCATCCCCTTCGTGGAAACGAGCATCCTCGGATGCAACAACTGTCCCGGACAGATCAATTCCTGGAATCATCGGGTAGCTTCTGACAATTCGTCCATTCGGAGAGCATGCTAAGCCATCCTTATAATTCACACCTGAATAGGCTACCTTTATCGTCACCTCGCCTTTCATTAGATCATCGATCGACAGTTCCTTGATGCTCAACCCATGCTGACCCTCAGTCTCTTCAACAACTAACGAGCGGAATAAATTCATATAGACGCCTCCAGTGTATAATATAGCCTTTCGGCATTCGCAAGGCCAGATGGGACAAGGGTTTCCTTGAACCATCCATCTTACTTCCCTCCTACGAAAGCATTGCAAAAGTACAGTAATTTAAAGGGAATTGGACTTGTTATCATCAAGTAACTGCAATTGTGCAGGTATTATAGCTTTCTTAAGTAATTCGATCGATGTCGTAGAAAATAACTGCACTATTGCAGGAATACTACTTTTCGGAACTGATTTGAAAGAAATTTACTGTGCTTTTGCAGGTATTCAGCACTTTCCAATCCGTACTTATAGATTGACCATTCATCTCGCTCTTTCATGATTTCAAATGCCGAGAGGCTACAAATGATATCGATTATTCCCTACTAACGCATCTTACAACAAGATCTAACCTGTATTTAAGGTGCTAAATCGATTTCCATTATGGGTCCGACCTTTCTCAAGGGTCAAATTTATACACCTGGAATCATCATTCCCAGTGGTCCGTCTTCTACTATTATATCCTGAAGCGAATACACAGAGATAGGGAACATCGGAAAACCATATACATAGGGCGTTAAGTCATACAGCTGGAAAAATATACCCAGCGATTTGTCAGCGATATAATAATCTTGATTCGGAGAGATCCCTTTAAAATCGTCGTCGAGCAAAGGCACATCTCTTTCCTTAATCTGAGCACGAATGATTGTATTAATCCGAGTCTCATAGTTACTTCCCGGTTTGAATAGTTCGCTTAACGTATATACTTTCCCTGATTGCACTTGAAAGGTTAAAGCTTTTAACAGTGTTAACCCATGCGCAGCAGGTGGTGTATACGCATAATTATATTGCGTCAGACTTAGGATGCTCCTCTGATTATTCTTGATCTCATAAGACCCCGTCATCTCCGTGCTTCCAGGCACTTGATTGTTTAATTGTTCGTGGATTAGCATATTCGCTTGATTAATAATGGTCCAATTGATGGATTGCTCAACCGATGTATTGCGTAATCCCCATACTTGCGGATAATCAATTTCTATCTTTGTTTTGCGGTAAGGTATCGTTCGAATCGAAACCGGCAATCTTGCTGGGTCTGCCATTGTACATGTTCCTTTCACATAGCATGATACATTAGCCTATGCGAATATGTTACATAGGTTCCTCTTTCTCCTAGCCTACCATTTCAATTTACGCTGTAACCTATTAGCCTCACTAATAACTTTCTCCGCATCAATCGTTAGACAATGCGAATTCCGGACAACCTGCTTGCCTCGTATGTACACGTCACAAACATCTCTGCCGCTGACCGCATAGACCAGATGTGACAAAGCTTCCCGTACAGGCTGAAGATGCGGTTTATTGGAAGGATCAATCGTGATAAAGTCTGCATGCTTATTCACCTCTAATGAGCCCGTTTGTGGCATTCCCATCGCTTCTGCCCCAGATCGGGTAGCCAAAGCCAGGACCTGTGGAGTTGATAGCTTCGATGCATCCTTGTAGAGGCCCTTCTGTAGCAATGCGGCCGTTCGTAATTCCTCGAACATATCAAAGTTATTGTTTGAAGCCACACCATCCGTACCTATGCCCACCTTAATGCCCCTATCTAAAAGCTTGCTTATATCTGCTATACCCGAGCCTAGCTTCAGGTTACTTATTGGGTTGTGTGCTACTCGAACATCACACGCGCTTAATATCGCGCGTTCTTCATCATCAAGCACGACGCCGTGAGCTATAATCGTAGGCTGAGCGAATAAACCTAAACGTCGAGCATGTTCAACGGGACGCACACCATAGCTAGCTTGAATCTCCTCCACCTCATGATCAGTCTCAGCCAGATGAATGTGAACCATGAGCTTATGGTCTAGAGCAATTCGTACACTCTCAACAAGAGCTTGCGTGGAGCACGTATAAGTACTATGTGGCGCAACCATGGTAGTTAGTCGACCATCTGCCCATGTTTTGTAGTTCTTCGCAAATCGCTCTGCAGCTTGCAGATTCGCACGTTGCTCCTGCTCCGAGCCAAAGCTGAAGATTGTATGCGAGATGGCACCTGTGATACCTGTTGCACCAATTGCATCCATTACAGCATCCACATCAATCCCGATCGGATTGAACATGTCAGAGCACGCGGTAGTACCTGACAACAGCATCTCTAATACGCCTAGCTGCGCACTGATCGTTGCGATCTCCGTATCATACTGAGCCTCGAGTGGGAACACCCTTGTCGTAAGCCAAGGCTTCAGCAGCATGTCATCACCGATACCTCGCAGAATCGTCATCAGAATATGACTATGCGTATTCACTAGACCCGGCAGCACCCACTTGCCCTTAAGGTCTACGATATGATCGTGCTCTGTTAATTGATCTGCAGCATAGGGGCCGATATATTGTATCGTGCCATTCTCCTCGATGAGCATGCCTGTTTCGTGGATTCGATTCCCCGAATCCATAGTGAAGAATGTACCGTTCATATAAACGTTTCTCATAAATTTTGTCCTCCTACGACACGATCTTCCGATATTAAAAATATTACCTTGTCAGGGCACTCTCATGCAACTTAAGCAGCATAATATTCCCACAAGCTAGTACTGTGTTATGATGTATACAACGAATCAGACGAGGAGCGCTCATATGGATATGATTAATATTGCAATGAATTTGATAGACGAGGATACAGACCAGCCTAGATATCAATTCGACGAGACATCATTACAAGAGCTAATGAACAGCATTGATGAGCTTGGTTTATTGTCACCCATCAAGGTTAGAACAATGCCTAATGGAAGATATACAATCATCTATGGAAATCGACGATACAAGGCCAGTAAAATGTTGAATCGCCCTACTATTCCTTGTATTGTATCCACTGTCACCGATGAGATGGAGATTTATCTCGAGCAGATTGCCGAGAATTTAACGAGAGAAGGCTTCTCACCGATCGAAGAAGCTGAAGCATTCAACAAATTATTGAACGATCCTAAATTCAGTAGCTCCACCAAATATTTGTCTAGCAAGCTCGGCAAACCAGAATCCTATATCAAGAACAAGTGTGATCTTCTGAAGTTCGGCAATAGCATCAAGAAGCTAGTCGTGAGCGGCACCGAGATCAGGAAAGATAAACTGACGGAAGACCAATTGATCCCTTTGAAGGACCTACCTCTTGAGCATCGGGATCCACTTGCCTCCATCGTCGCTCGAGACGAGCTGGCTGTCAGCGATGTGAAGAAGATCGCCCGCCTCTTCAAGGATAATGGTATCTCTGCAGGAACGAAGGACAAGCTCTTATACAAATCAGGTCGTGATTTAGTAGAAACCTGGTCTGTGTATGAACAGAATAAAGCGGAGAGGGCTAAGCCGAAGGAGCCGAAAGTGACGAAAGAGTTGGAAATGACGAGAGAAATGGAAGAGAAAAGAGAGTTGCAAGAGAAGAGAGACGCTGTCGCTACAGCTTCTTCGTTGCGAACATCAATTGAGGACAAGCTGCAGCAATTACTCGCCGCTCTGCCTGAACCTAATCCATTACCACCAGAAATCATGTATTCCCCTGAGGAGATGATAATCAGCAACCCGGTTGGCTTCATGAATGACGTAAACACACTCATCAACAGCCTCGACAAGCATCTAGCTGATTGGCAGAAGGTTCGGGAGTTGGCGAAGACGAAGGTGTGAGGAGCAAGACCTACTAAACACAGTAACTTGGGTGCGGGAATGGATCTGCAGAGTAGAAAATGAGAGTGTCGATTAAATATCGTC
>DFZX01000110.1 GCA_002383695.1 Caryophanales bacterium UBA4045 | reverse complement strand
TTTTGAGTTCAAGGTCTTATCCTTTTCGGCGTACTACTCGCCACTCTTCTCACCTGTCCCTTTCCTCAATCCCCTGCCTTCCCTATTCCTAATCCCTTGTCTCTCCCTGCTCTACCATCTGCTTACTACTCTGATTTTCTACTCCGCTTTGGGAAATGTGATGGAAGCCGACCCGACGATTAGCAGGTTTAGCCAGGGGGTTTCTCGAATATATAATCATATGAAACTCGGGTTTGAAAGAGAAAGATGGAGAGATATTAGGTGAGTGGATTGGCGAGTTGGATGGACGTACTTCCTCATGATTTTCTTCTCAATTAACCCTCTCGAACCTAAAACCTAAAACCTATTTCTTCTCTGATTTTCACTCCGTTCTTGTGCAAACTTTATTTACTTTTTCTGCGGTGATTTCGGCTGTTTTGTCTGGTTTACCTCGGGTTTTGGCTCAATTCTTGTGCAAACTTTTAGTGGTTTAGTGTGGTGAAGGAAATGGGGATGGGAAGGCTGGGATGGGGCGTGGGAGTAGTGGTGAGGGGATTTGGGATTGGTGTGGGGGTTTAGGCAGACTTTTTAGCATGTTCACAATTTTGTCCGGTGATATAAAAGTGTGGAACCAGTAAAGAATGTATGGAACCAGTAAAGAAACTGTGGAACTAGTAAAGAAAGTGTGGAACCGCTGAGGTCAGTCCCGATGATGCTTTATTCATCGGGACTTTTTATTTAAAAGTAGTGATACGATGTCTACGATCGGGGAACGAATCAGGAAAATTAGAAAATTGAATGAATTAAACCAAGTTGAGTTTTCGAGTATGATTGGGGTGTCGCAAGGGACATTAAGTGAACTGGAACAAGATAGATATAAACCAACCATAGATACACTAATGCAGATTCGAAATAGGTTTGACTCTGATTTATTATGGTTAGTATATGGCGAAGAACATTCATCGACAAAAGAAGCATTTGAGAAGAAGTTCGTTGAAAAAGAGATTGATTTATTACTGCAGTTTAGGAAACTAAAAATAAGTGATCAGGATGAATTACTTGAATTCATTAAGTTAAAAATTAATCGCTATTGATAATAGGATAAAGGTATTAAGATATAGACGGAGCAGACTATACTTATTTTTTCAGTACGCTTTATTCCAATAGCTCTAAATCTAACTTTTCCGTTGTGTGCCACAAAGTTGGGATTTGAATATCTATATTCTGCGCTACTTTCACCCGATGCCTACCGTTGCTTAGCCCAAGACTCCGATTATCCCTCACCATGACATCAATTGAGCTTTCACCATACTTATTGTAAGCGCCATAGCTACGGATCCAATAATACAGGTTGCGCGCTTTCTCTGGTTTATCGTCTGCAAAGTTTTGTGTGATGGCTACAAACAGCTCTGGGTATAACCTACCGAATTCATATGCATCGGTTTGACGGATGATATCTTCTGGTATCTGATTTATCAGCCATTCACGAGCTTTCCATGTAACTGCGATGTCACGGCACTTGTCGCAGCCATTCTGAATACTTGGTAAGGTCCCCGTAACGAGAGGACAAGTACCTTCGCGATGACCTGAGCAACGATCATCTCCACTGTTATTTGGAAATGGATCTGGCAATTCCCTTGCTTGCAATACGCGACGGTAGGTGCGAGACTCCGGCTTAGTGTCATTTTTTAGTTCTAATTTTCCAGGAGACCATAATGGACTGCCCTCATGTCGAATTTGTGTAATAGTATACTGTTCTTCTCCATTATTCCACGTTCTTTCGAGGAAACGAATGTTTGGATATAAATTACCTTGTTTGTCTCTCTCAATTACATTGTTTAAACGTCGTCCTGGCTTAATGATTTCTTCGACAAGTTTGGGGATATAAGTCTCGCAATCATTGGTGACACTCGTTCCATTTATGTTCTCTAGGACAATTGTATATATGTTGTCGATTGTGAGACTTGAATAAAAAGTGGACACCAGTTAAGAGAAGAATAATAATTAACTTAACTAGGAGGTGTTCCCGTGGGAGAACAACGACAACGGTTTAATGATGAGTTCAAGAAGCAGACGGTAAAGTTCATACAGGAGCAAACAAAGACGGTAGCGGACATAGCTGAAGAGTTAAATATACCAAGAAGCACAATCGATCAATGGATAGCAAAGTATCGAGAGTTTGAAAGCGAGCCCCTGGCGAGCCCTGAGAAAGTCCGTCAACTAGAACAACTCTTGAAAGAAAAAGATCGTGAACTTAATGAAAAAAACCGCCGTATAGCTGATGTTGAAGAGGAACTAGCTATTGTAAAAAAAGCAGTGCACATCTTCAGCAAGCCAAGGAACTAAGGTTCCGGTTTATTGAAAACCACTGCTCCGAGTTTCAAGTGGAGAAGATGTGCGAAGTACTGGAAGTATCCCGGAGCGGATACTACAAATGGCGATCAGCCGAGCCGAGCGAACAGGAGTTACAGAAGATTAAAGTGATGGAACGGATCAAATTCCACTTCTACGACTCTGAAAAACGCTATGGCAGCCCCAAAATTACTCACCTATTAAGGCTTGAAGGCTTTACCACCGTCGAGCGTACAGTAAGCAATTACATGCAAGAGCTTGGTTTGCGTTCCTGCGTCTCGCGTAAGTTTAGAGTCATAACAACGGACTCTAATCACGACCTTCCCATCGCACCAAATATCCTGAACCAAAATTTCGCAACATCTAGGCCTAACAAGGTCTGGGTTGCTGACATCACATATATTCCATGCCGTGAAGGACGGTTATACTTGGCCAGTATTCTGGACCTTTGCACGAAGGAAATTGTCGGTTGGAGGCTTGGTGACCGAATGACGACAGAACTGGTCCTTGGCGCTCTAGATGATGCATATAAGGCCAAGAAACCGAAAAAGGGACTTATCCATCACTCCGATCGAGGTTCGCAATATGCATCCAACGATTATCGAAAGAAGTTAGTTACCTATAAAATGACAGCCAGTATGAGCCGCAAAGGTAATTGCTATGATAATGCTTGTATTGAGTCCTTTCACAGCTTACTCAAAAAAGAAATGGTCTACTGTAAGAAGTTCAAGACCAAGCAGCAAGCATACGAAGAGATCTTCAGGTACATCGAGTTTTTTTACAATCGTAAACGGATCCATAGTGCATTAGGTTACTTGTCCCCAGTGCGATACGCAGAACTCTTTATTAAGAAAAGAGCTTCTTAAATATCCCTTTTATCATGTGTCCACTTTCTTGACAGAGGTCCCAGAATCCCGAGACGCAAATTCTAGGGGATACGGTATATGAAGAAATTAGCCTAGGCCTATTGGATTCCGCATCATTGATAGATAGAAGGAGTATATACCTTGTTTTAATTATAAAGTATAGAGGTGAGTGGAATTGATGAAAAAAAGTCTATTGTTATTATTAATTGTTGTTTTTTTACTGATACTATCCTCCTGTTTTAATGATGATAGAACAAGCGTCCTCCCTGTGGAGCCAATGGAAACATTTCAAATAAACGTGGAACATATTGGAGAAAGAGATAGTTTTATGTCATTAATAAATAAAAGCATAATCGGTGTCGATTACGATGCACGATTGCGAAATGAATATTCTATTTACAGATATTATTTTGAAACGAACGAGAGGGTTGATATTGGCGTAATTCAAAATTTTTCAATGACATATGGCAGACCTGTTGTCAGCAATGACTTTTTGTATTTATTTGTTGCCGCTTACGAAAATAACATAATAGTGAATAACCTATACTCTATAAATCTTAAAACAAATGAAATGGAAATATTATTTACAAACGACAATAGTATTACTGTAACACCAGTATCGACGATGTCTGGCAATTTGTATTTTCTCGGTACGAATACCAATGTTGAAGAAAATACAATTTATTCACATATAAGTAAATTAGACGATGAAACAAAACAACCGTTATCGGTAATAAATAAATATAAATATGACCCAAACATCGGTGATATATTTGTTAATTTTGCCGCATATAATGATGAATTATATGTATTAACAATGGTCAAAGAGAATAATGAAACAATATATGTTGTGGACATTTATGATATATCATATAACTTAACAAAGAGATTGTATTTGGATGAAACACTTGGAGATATACAAACCGACCAAAGGATTACCAAATTTTATGTGGTTGACGGATATGTTTTTATCAGAACCACAGGTCAAGGGTTATTAGGTAAAATCGACGATACAAAAATTGTTTCAGTTCTGGTTGACCCTGGACTGGATATGGCTTTCAATGCATTCAATAATTTTGAAGAAAATTGTATCTTTTATGTAATGAGGACAAACATTCATTATGTGTTGAACTTAAAAAATAACACCCTTGTAGAAAAAGAATGGGTTTATGATGATACTCGTGTAATAAGCTATATTTTATCAGACAATGAGGGTTATATTATTCATAATTATATTCCTGAGAAAAGTGGTTTAATGTTAAGTCCCGAAATAGTTTATGCGGAGTGGTGATTTATGCTTTATTTATTTATGATGGATATTTTTAGTAATGAAATTTCCTGCAGGTTGATGTAGTCGTTTCTCCTGCGCTTTGCAGGGGTCGGTGATTCTATACCATACCCCTGCTTGTACGGACTTGGCGTATGGAGCAACTGAAATACAGAAAACGACAAAGGACAGCTACCATGCGAGGGGCTGTCTCTCGTACAGATAGATTTTAAGGACTTTTGCGGAAGTCCTTTATTTTTGTCCTTAGATAATATTTGAGCAACCTCACTTATTTGCAAAAACCGAAAACTCGCCTGATTATTACACAATATCGCAAAATTCTGTCTAATTAACACAAGATTGTCGTAAGTATTCAGTAAACCCGCTTAAGTTTCTTGTAGACTGCTTTTAATGTTCAAAGGAAGCAGGTAAATGTCTTTGATGGGTAATGATGCATTATTTTGTCTATCCATTTTCCCGCGTCCTTTCGTTACACCAACATTCATCCAGTTTGCTGCCTTGTAGCAGGTCCGGCAAAGCGTTCTTTTTCAACGAAAGTTTCCATCAAAACTGGAGTAAAGCCGTAGGTCTGTTGCCAGTCTGTATATAATGTTACATATAAACTAGACAGCAGTTAGACGAGGGATCATAGCCGAACAGCGAATGCCTTCGCCACAGCCGCTTGTACTGCACTCAGACAATGGCAGTCCTATGAAAGGCTCTTCGTTACTAGAAACCCTTTACCAGCTTGGCATCACCCCTTCAAGAAGTCGTCCGAGAGTAAGCAATGACAATCCCTATGCAGAATCGATTTTCAGAACCTGCAAATATCGCCCTGATTATCTAGCTAAGGGATTCTCAGATCTAACCGAATCTAGGACCTGGGTATTGTCATTCGTACGCTGGTACAATCAAGAGCACAGACACAGTGGGCTTAATTTCCTGACCCCTAATCAACGATACAGTGGCTCGTCTGATCAGGTATTCGAACAACGTACAAAAGTCTACGAAGAAGCAAAGTCCTTACATCCTGAAAGATGGTCCAGAGAAATTCGAAACTACGAATCAAACTCTTCAGCGATTACTAAGTTATAGCGGGCAAGATTAAAGAATACCCTCAGATCAGACAAGTGAACTAAGAAAGATAATTTATTAAGGCTAGAGCACGGGACGTCTTTATTGAGGGACGGGCAGAATACCGCAACAAATGCAAACAAATGTCTCCCGATTCCGTCTATAATTTTAATTGGAATTAATTAGGGGTGAGCGTTATCAAATGAAAAATCCGATAAGAAAAGAGTTTCTCGCGTATCTAGGGTAGAAATTTGTTTCATATCATCTGCGCTCAACTCAAAATCGAAAATGTCTATGTTTTCGACGATCCGCTCTTTGCGCACCGATTTTGGAATAACAACGACTTCACGCTGAACAAGCCAGCGCAACACGACCTGGGCAGTTTGCATTGTAATTCCTCCTATTGTTCGAATGTAAAACAGCAAATGGCGCGCATCCCGGAATTGGGCACCGCAGCGGGGATTCCGCTTACGGCTCAGCATGTGCATCCTGCATTCCCGGAATATTATAACAAGGAATCCAGTAGCCCATATCTTATAAGGGTTTTCAAGCCTTTTGTACAAACCCTTGTTATAATTTTTTATAACAAGGGTTATCTGGAAATTGATTAACCACGCGGACTTAGTTGTCTTGTGTATGATTTTTCGTATGCATTCTGCCAAATCGCCGCCACTATTTGAGCTCTGTTTATACGGTTTTTCGTGCAAAACTGACTTCTCAACCACCACAAGAGCGCCTTTTGTACGAAAATTCGTACAAATACCAATGTTCGATCATCAACTTAGCTCACTTTGTATGTTTTTTCGTATAAAGCGGTCTCCTAATCGCCGCCAATTGCATGATTCTGTATGAATCCTCTATGTCCGGATAATTAATATACGGAATCCGGCATCCTACATTTAATAACAGATCCAAAGGGTATCCAATAACTAGGAGAACTTTTGTTGCCTTGGTATAATTTATCGGGAATTCAGGGTGCATAGTCTTTAGCATTAAAATTGAAATTGTAATGGCTCTTCCCACATTTTTCTGGGGGTTCACAATTTCTGATCCACTGTTCGTAATCGTTGTAAACCCTTTAAAAGCTAGGATAGTTAATGCTACAGCCGCAATATAACTTGCTATCGAAGGGTCGGGCGGGGTTCCTCCTCCCGGTGCAGGTTCAAAGGTAAATCCCACGATCCACAATCCCCCAATCGCAAACACAGCCAGCCCAACAATTTTCACAAGGGATGCAATGGAAGTGAAAGTTTGAATGAAGCTATTGCCAGAAATATTGACTATAAACGCAAATGTAAGCAACCCTACACCTAATAAAGGTACTAAAGGTTTTAGCTACCAGGCTCATGAGTTCGGATTTAAAGATTAGAAATCTAAAAATAGTGCACTTAAAGTGCTAAAGCAAATACACCGAAAGGGGAGGTATGATCTAAACGTAGAGGGCAAACAAGAAGTGAAAAATCAAAGGGGGAAATGAGAATGAAGTTTCTGAACAGAAAGGTAATAGCTTTAGCAATGGTTTCAATGTTATTGATCGTTCTTACAGCATGCGGTGGTAATAACGCTACACCATCAAACAATACGGGTTCCAATACGGCCAAAGAGAACCAATCAGGTGATACTGATACGAAAGTGGAAGAACAAGTGACATTGACCATGATGGTATCGGGTGCAAGAGGGCCTGAAGGCCAGGATTTCGAATTAGATGTACTTCCTAAAATGGTAAAAGAAAAGTTTCCAAATGTGACGTTAGAAGTGCAGAAGCTTCCGGACGAGCAGTATGAAACTTCGACGAAAGCAAAGCTGGCGGCAGGTGAAGGACCGGATATGTTCGTAATTTGGCCTAAGACGGGGCCGATGGGAGCGATTGACTTTGCCAAAGCGGGGTATGTAGCGGATTTGTCGGATCTCAAGTTCTGGGACAATATTAGCGAGTCCGCCAAGAACGATATGAGCTATGAAGGAAAAGTGTACGCTGTTGCAAAAGGGATGGACATCCTGGGTGCTTATTATAATAAGAGCTTGTTTGAGCAAGCGGGCATTACGGAAATTCCGCAAGATTGGCCAAGCTTCCTCGATGCTGCAGAGAAACTTAAGGCAGCCGGAATTCAACCGATTGTCATGGGTGACAAAGACGCTTGGGTGATTCAGTTCGGTATGTATCAACTTGCAGCCAACACGGTGTATCCGAGCGACCCTCAGTTCGATTTTAAACTCCAAACTGGCGAAACAACCCTTGCTGACCCGAAATGGGTGAAAACCATCAATCAATATAAAGAGCTTTACGATAAAGGCTACATTCAAAGTGGTTCCCTTGGAATGGGGAGTGCGCAAGCCATGCAGCAATTCGTAGACGGCAAAGCAGCAATGATCTTCACGGGAACATGGGATCTTCCAAGCGTGACAGCAAAGGGTGCAGTGGACTTTGAGCGTGGCTTCTTCTCGCTTCCTGGTAACGATGCCGGCCAGCCTGTCTATGCTTCTGCTGCGACGGCTGCAGGTTACGCATTGAACGCCAATTCGAAGAATCTTGAAGTAGCGAAGCAGGTGTTCGAGTATCTCTACGACGTTAATACGCCGCTGCACCAGGCTTATGTGGACCTCAATCCTTCGATAAGCATATTTAAGGGCGCTGAACTAAAGAACACGATCTTCCAAGATGCACTTAAGATTATAGAAACCGGTAATGCCTTCTACTTCAGCAATCAGATGTGGCCAGGCGGGGTAGCAGATGAAATGCAAGCGAAATTCTCCGAAATTATCGGAGGAAGGAATGTGACTGCGGAGGATGTTGCGAAGGCGATGCAAGAAAAGTATCAAGTATTAAGTAAGGCTAAATAAATAGATACGACAGGGGGGTGATTCATCCCCCTTATCTCAATGTAAAGTTAGGAAGGAGACACCATGAATAGTGCCGTCATGAAAAAAACGATGTATATCTTTGTGTTACCGGCTCTACTCTTTTATTGCGTATTCTGGATTTTTCCAATTTTAAAGCTGTTTCAATACAGTGTGTCCGACTACAATGGCTACGTGCAGCAATTCAACTATGTCGGTTTGGATAATTATATGGCCCTTTTCAAAGCAGATATACTCGGTGTAGCAATAAAGAATACTCTGATTTACACCGTGATTACGGTAGTGCTTGGTAATGTTATTGCTCTTATGATTGCGCTTCTTCTTAACGCGAACATTCGGTCGAAAGGGTTCTATCGTTCGGCATTTTATATCCCGACCTTGTTTAGTGCGATCGTGGTAGGGTTTATTTGGAGTTATATTTATATGCCGCAGGAAGGGTTGATTGCTTCCTTCTTAGCGATGATCGGAATTCAGAACATCGATACGAACTTCTTGGGAAGCTTTACGAAGGCGTTGTATGCAATCATTGCAGTTGATATCTGGAAAAATATTGGGACGAGCACGATCATATTTCTTGCAGGTTTACAGATGGTACCGCATGATCTGTTAGAGGCGGGAAAAATCGACGGGGCAGGGAAATGGAAGTTGTTCCGGTTTATTACGCTTCCCTTACTTGCAACCTCGGTAACGATTAACATCACATTAAGCGTGATCAATGGCTTGAAGGCTTTCGACTATCCTTTTATTATGACGGGCGGCGGTCCTGGTATTTCTACGAATACTTTGATTTTTGCCATGTACGAGATGGCATTCACAGACCAAATGTTCGGTAAGGCATCCGCTTTTGGTATTATTTCATTTGCCGTTATTATCGCTATTACCGCAGTCTGCGTGTTTACATTAAACCGTAAGGAGGTCGCGGCATGAGAAAAGAATCAAATTTTATTAAGTTGCTGACACATGCCGCACTTACACTACTTGTTTTCGTCAACCTAGTTCCGCTTCTGATCGTCCTGTCCAGCTCGTTACGTTCACCCAAGAACATGACAAATCCCTTAGATTGGTTTAATGAGTTTTCGTTGGAGAGTTTCCAATCCGCGTTTACTCGGATGCATTACCCGGCCGCTTTATGGAACAGTATTGTATTAACGACGGTTTCCGTAGTATTCGTGGTAATTCTTTCTGCCATGGCAGCTTATCCAATGGCGAGAATCAGGAGTCGCTTAAGTACATTCCTATACATCTTTTTTCTTGCGGGGCTTGTCATTCCTGGTCAAATGGTCCTCATCCCCATCGTACAAATGATGAAGGGACTCCATATCCCGATAAACCAATATACACCGATCTTAATGTTTATTACGTGCAGTCTTCCGTTCTCTACATTCTTATATACAGGATTCATTCGCAGCAGCGTTCCCGTGGAGTTGGAGGAAGCCGCGCATATCGACGGGGCGAGCATGATCCGGCGGTTTTGGCAAATTGTATTCCCGTTAATATTGCCCGTTACGGTAGCTGTGGTCATTACCCAAGGCGTATGGATTTGGAACGATTACTTTTTTAATATGGTGTTTATTACAAGGGCTGTGGATTCTCCATTGCCGGTTGCGATGCTGGGTTTTCTCGGAGACCAACAGAATCCCGCACAATGGAACGTACTGTTTGCGGCTTGCGTACTCTCCGCACTACCACTGCTCGCTGTATTCCTGGTTCTCCAAAAGTATTTTGTTGGCGGATTGACTATGGGTTCTATGAAAGGATAATATCCAAAAAACAATGTAATGCTAAGCCAACCAGCTATTTCTGGTTGGCTTTTAAAATTTGTCTGTTTTAGAATAGACTATGAGCGTACCGGGATAAGACGTAAACTAGATCAAGAAGGGGGGAGCCGCTGTTGTTCCCTATGAAAAATTTTAAATCGCTTCTCCTTTTGGTAGGAATATGGATGATATTGAATGGCTGTAACAGTGCCAATCATAATCAACGCGATAGGGTTGCCGACAAGGTTACGCTGACGATGATCGTATCCGGTAATAAAGCAGCACTTGGAGAGGATTTCGAGCTTGATGTCCTACCTCGGATGGTTCACGAGAGATTCCCGAATATTACGATCCATGTCTTAAAGTTGCCCGACGATCAATACTATACAACCATTAAGACGAAACTTGCGGCGGGGGAAGGACCGGATATTTTCCGTGTTTTCCCCAAAATTGGCTGGTCAGGAGTCGTAGAGCTGTCCAATGCCGGGTTCTTAGCCGATTTGTCAGATCTTCCATTCATAAGTCAAATCGACCCCGGCACGGTCAAGGACATGTCGAACAAAGGGAAAGTATACGCTATATCCCAAGGTATTGATGTTCTAGGCACGTATTACAATAAATCTTTATTCGAGCAAGTTGGCATGAAGGATGAACCACGGGATTGGGAAGGTTTTCTTGAAACATGCCGAAGGTTAAAAGCCGCGGGCATTACACCGATCGTCATGGGGGATAAAGATCCGTGGTGGACGCAGTTTAGTATTTACCAGCTTGCAGCGAATACCGTGTATGCAGAGGATCGAGAGTTCGATACTAAGCTTCTTACAGGCGAAAGAAGCTTTACGGACCCTATGTGGGTGAAGGCCATCTCTATGTACAAGAAGTTGTACGATGAGGGTTATATCGTTCACAAATCGCTTGGTTTAAGTGGAATTCAGGCTACGCAAATGTTCATTGATGGGAAAGCTGCTATGGTTTTCGACGGTACGTGGGATTATCCGGTCCTCTCTGCGAGGGGCGCTGTCGATTTCGAGCGTGGTTTTTTTCCCCTGCCAGGCAATGAGAAAAGTAAGCCGGTTTGGCAAGTGATCTCCACTGCGTCTGGATGGGGAGTTAACGCCAGCTCCAGAAATATGGAAGCTGTTAACCAAGTGTTGAACTACTGGTTTGATCCGGAATCGGAGCTATTCAAGACATGGGTGGAGTTTAACCCATCGATCAGCGCATTCAAAGGAGTAGAGCTGAAAAATCGAATTTTCAAGGAATCGTACGAACGGTATCAGTCGGGTGAGAAGACAATCTATTTTCCAAACCAGGTTTGGCCGGGCGGCATTACCGAAATTCTTACCATGAAGCTGAGCGAAATTATCGGCCAACAAGGTACAACTCCAATGGATGTTGCAGAAGCCATGCAAAAGAAGTTGGTTGAAATCAATAAGCCCTGATTGATGAATGAAGAACAGACCAAAGCTTAGGCCTGTTCTTCATGTTTTCGTATGGTGTAGACGATACTCCTCAGGGGTTTGTCCGGTAAGTTTTTTGAACACCCGGAAGAAATATTTCACATTATCAAACCCAAGCATTCTAGCTATTTTATATACCTTTTCATTGCTTGATTGAAGTAAGGACTTCGCATGACCGACTCGAACTTGATTAACGTAATCCGAAAAGTTAATACCTGTTTTTTCTTTAAACAAGAAGCTGCAATAGCTGGGGTTAAGGAAAAATAAGGAAGAGATTTTCTCAAGGGATAGAACCTGATCATAATTATTTTGAATATAAATCTTAATATTGTCAATGACATGAACGGAAGAAGAATAAATACTTTGCTCCTTCATCATGACCGCAATATTAGACAACAGATGAAGGAGATGTTCCTTAATATCCCCTACCTCAAACATACCTTCTAAGACGGAGTCGAAGCTAGTGGATGTCTGTTCGCTTCCTCCGATTTTTAAGTCTCGATTGACGATGCGACGTACCTCGCGAATGAACTCCCTGCAGGCGTTTTTAATTTGCCCTAGTGTCTCGTAGACCATGGAATCAAACCAATCCAAGGTCATTTCAACAACTTTATCACGATTACCTGATTCGATGTAGAAGAGCAGTTCGTATGTACGGTTCCATTGCAGGACCTCGCTCGGCTCTGTGAGGCCCGGGTCAAAGTATGAGAGCTTTGTAGAATCCAATCCGATCGGTCTGTTGTTTATGGCTGCTTTGGCTTCCCCATATGCCTCGTGCAGCTCGTTCAGTGTAGCTTTCACGGTGCTTACCCCTATTCCGGTAATCACGTGAAGACGTTTGGCCATGGAATCCGCTTGACTGATAGTCTCCTTGCTGTTACGAGGTAGACATAGTAAGTAAAAGGCAATGTGCTCTATTTGGGGGTGAGGAATAAGGATGGCCGAAGCTGTTTGTTCATCGATTTCATTCCAAGATACACGTTTGTTTGACGTGATGAGCATCATAAGGACATAATCATGCTCATCTGTCAATGAACGCACTTTCGTTGATCGCAGAATCGGTAACTTTTCTTTAGTGTGAAGTCCCAGTATCATGCTAGTCAGCGTTTGTAAATCTGCTGCGTAACCTATTTCTTCCTTCTCGTTCTCTTGTTTCTCTAGCCGCTGAAGCGCGGACCGCTCGTCTTCTAAAAGTACAATCGCTTTCGTTAAGGTCTCTCGGATCTCCTCACGATTAAATGGTTTGAGCAAGTAGCCGACCACTTTAGCAGAGATCGCCTCTTTCATGTATTCAAAATCTGAATAACCGCTAACCACAATAATTTTCTTGTCCGGGTAATCTTGTTGGATGGCTTGCAGTAGCCACTTTCCATCCGTAGTCGGCATTTTCATATCCGTAATGATGATGTCAGGATCCGTGGAACGAATTAATTTGAGACCATCTTCGCCGTTACTGGCTTCACCAAGCAGCGTCAACTGCTCTCCGAAACCCGAAGCGCTAATTTTCTTTAGCATCCCCCGCCGAAGTAATGCTTCGTCATCTACGACAATATAAGTATACACTGGTATGTCACCTCAATTAGTTTTTGGCACGATGATGGTCACTTTTGTCCCGACATATTTCTCGCTCTCTAGGGAAAGTCCGTACTTGTTACCATAGTAAAGGGAAATGCGAGAATGGACGTTTTTGAGTCCGATGCTTCGCTTGTCTCTACGTCCTAGTTCACCGAAGGTCGGTGGCTCGCTTAGTAAGAATTTGAGGTCATTTAGCTGTTCTTTCGAGATGCCGATCCCATTGTCCACCACTTCAAAGAACAATTCATTTTCTCGTTCCCAAACGTTTATAGTGATGATTAAGCGTTCTATGGTACCCTCCAGCCCATGATTAATCGCGTTCTCAATGATGGGCTGGAGAACAAGCTTCAACACCTTCGCGGTCAACAAATGGTCGGGTACTTGAAATTTAAAATCTATCTTATCCTCGTACCGGATGCTTTGGATTGTCAGGTAATTTACTACATGTGCAAGTTCCTCTTGAATCGGAACAAGCTCGCTTTCCGTCTTAATGCTATAACGGAACATGTCTCCCAATGCTTTGGTCATTACCGCAATGCTTTCCACCTCTTCGATTTCGGCAATACTATTAATAGACTCGAGGGTGTTGTAAAGGAAGTGAGAGTTGATCTGTGCTTCTAGCGATCTCATTTGGGAGTCGAGTGTAATCAATTTGTTTTGATAACTTTCTTTAATATACGAATCGATGTCCTGGATCATCTTGTTATACTCCGTATATAACACGCCAATCTCGTCTTTACGCTCCAAGTACTTCTTGGTTGTAACCAAGTTCATATACTTGTTTTTTCGCATTGACTTACTGAGTTCAACGATTGGTTTTGTAATTAAGTTCGATAAGATAATGGACAGGGACACAAAGATCAAAGTACAGGTCAAACCGATATAGAGGAGGAGACGTTCGGACACGCCGAATTGCTCGTTAAGCTTGGATAGATTGATCGAAGCTACGATCCTCCAATCGTTATCGGGAAACGGTCTGGTCACATGGAAGGTTCCACCCTTCGTCTCTTCATGGGTTTCCCCAGGGGCTAGGGAGCTATAATGAATCAAAGACTCGGGCAACGGTTGTCCGATACTTTGCTGCAAATTATCGTATAAAACAGTGCCTTTTTGATTAACAAGGTACATGTTTGTGATGTCTGGGACAATGCCTTTATCGATTCCCTTAAAAACATCCAATCCGCAATCCAACATGAGTACACCGAGAAATTCCCGCGTGTTCGCATCGTAGAGTGCACGCGAAAAGGCAATGGAGGGTTCTGCATGAAGAATGAAATTCTTAATGTTGGTTTCACTGATATAGAGGCCGCCTTCCTTGTCCAACGTTCGTTGATACCACTCGTCTTGAAGGGGGTTATAGCCTACAACCAAGTCGGTATTGATACCATAAGTTATGGACCTGCCGTCTGGAAGAAACAGATAAATACCGTTTAGATATTCGTTTCCAAGAACTAAATTATTAAAGAAAAAAAGCATGTTGTTCCGAGCGGAGTAAAAATCGTATGAACTAGCGATGGGATTGTTAATTAATTTTTTTAATTCTTCTGCAGCCGTCAGTTCACCTGGTTTCATGGATAGTTGTTGGAACGACAATGTAATTCGGTTAATGTTCTTAAAGATATGATCGATTCGCTCTACGGTACTTTCGATCATATTATTCGAGACAAGAGAAACTTGTTTCGCGACAAGGCTTTTATAAGCATTATAGGAACTTAACGTTACTATAAAAATAGGCACGATTGAAAAGGTAAGGAAGACAAGAATTAATTTTGTTCTAATGTCGCGGGACATTTCAATTACCCTCCCAGAATCGTTTATATCTAAAAATAGTATACCATATTGGCGATAGGGGAAATACACAGAGGTGCGAGCTCATTTCTAAATATAATGCACTATTTTTCCTAAAGTTAATGTACTTGCAGAAGGGGTATCATAGTTTTATTACTGTCTTTAAAGGAGGCGCTAGAAACTTCATGTCTGAACAAGCAAAAATCCAAACATCGCAGGCTGTTATCGTTCCCAACGAAACGTTCCTACAAACGGCAGATCAACTTAAGCCTGTTATTCACAGAAAAGAAACGTTTCCTACACAGATCGTGGAGGTTTCGGCCAATGTAAATGCTATACACGGTTGGGGAGTCGCACCTGTTGGCGGTGTGGAAAGCCTCACCCAACGTATATTCGGAAAAGGGGAGTCCATGATTCTAGACTTCGGCGATCATCGAGTGGGTCACCTCTCATTTGACGTTAAGCCAATCGGGAGCCCGCCGGATGCTCCGTTGAAAATGAAAGTAACGTTTGGCGAAATGCCAGTGGAGATGGCGGAGCCCTTTGACCAATACGAGGGCTGGATAAGCAGTTCATGGCTGCAAGAAGAGTTGCTTCTCATCGATGTACTCCCGCAACGCATCGAGCTTCCACGGCGATATAGTTTTCGTTATGTTAAATTCGAGGTGCTCGATACCTCACCAAAGTATCGGGTTTCGTTTGATCACATAATGTGCACAACGGTTACATCCGCTAATGCTGAAGCCGTTACTCCGCTTGGTCATAGCGATCCGGTTTTGGAATGTATTGATCGAGTTAGCATTCGAACACTTGAAGATTGCATGCAGGATGTATTTGAAGATGGGCCTAAGCGCGACCGCAGATTGTGGCTGGGAGATCTTCGGCTTCAAGCATTAGCTAATTATGTTACTTTTAAGAATATGGATCTCGTTAAGCGTTGCTTATACCTGTTTGCCGGCGTACCCGATCAACAAGGGAGGGTAACGGCTAACCTTTTTATTGAGCCTTCGATCATTGCCGACGACACTTATTTATACGATTATTCCTTATTCTTTACAGCAACGTTGTATGACTACTATGAAGCGACAAATGACCGCATAACGTTGAACGAGCTTTGGCCGACAGCCCGCCGGCAGGTCGAGCTGGCTCTTGAACGACTGGATCAGAACGGAATTGTTCGGGATGACGATACATGGTGGTCATTCATCGATTGGCATGAACAATTAAATAAACAGGCGCCATCCCAAGGTGTTCTTATCTATACGATGAAGCGTGCATTCCAGTTGGCGAATGAGGTTGATAGCGAGTATGCCTCTATACTTGCCGGGAGGATTCGTGAGGTCGAAGCCTTAACTGTTCATGCACTATGGGATCCGAAGCTGCGATTTTTCATTAGTGGGGCGGAACGCCAGGTGTCCTGGGCGAGTCAGGTATGGATGGTATTAGCCGAGGTGCTTCCGGCAGAGGAAGGACGCGCCTTACTGATGCGCTTACTCGAGGAGTGCCCGAGTGTGGGCATGACGACTCCATACATGTATCATCATTTTGTTGAAGCATTGCTGATCGTGGGGTGCAAGGAGGAAGCGGTCGCTCAGATAAAAGCCTACTGGGGCGGAATGGTAGCCGATGGGGCGGTAACGTTCTGGGAACTGTACGATCCGGATAACAAAAATTTCTCGCCGTATGGGAGTAATTTGATAAATAGCTATTGCCATGCGTGGAGCTGTACACCTACTTATCTTATTCGGCGATATGGGTTATAAGGGGAGTTTATAGGAAACTCTGGAATAATTAACTCTCGTATTATAGCTGGCAACAAATCTGCGAGGCGATATACTGCCCAAGCCGATGGCTACACCGACGTATAAGTCGGAGTAGCCATCGGTATATTTATGTTAATTACACTGGCTGGTTTCATATGCGAAGAAATTACCTGACTTATAATATTACCTTGACAGTCATAGTAGTGTATCGTACCATACAAATATGGGGTGATGATATGAGCGAGAATAAAATTACATCCGACCTGCTGCGAGGACATACCGATACGATGATATTACGGCTCTTATCCGAAGCAGATCGCTACGGGTACGAGATTGTCAAGCTGATTGCTGAGCGCTCGGGCGGCGAGTATGAATTAAAGGAAGCCACGATGTACTCTAGCGTCCGGCGGCTTGAGATAGATGGCGATATTGAGTGGTATTGGGGTGACGAATCGCAGGGCGGACGGCGCAAATATTTTAGGATTACAGAAAAGGGCAAGAGTGCTTACGCCCGAAACAAAAGCAATTGGGAGTATTCAAAGCGCGTACTAGAAAACTTATTATAAGGAGATGTGATGGGATGAATCAGAAATTAACGAACTATTTGAACGGCGTGTTTACACCATATAATGGGGTAAAAAGCGTCACCGAATTAAAGACCGATCTGCTCTCCGATTTACAGGAGCGTTACCGTGAACTCAAAGCCGAGGGCAAGGATGATGAAACAGCTTTTCAAATGACTATTGAAAGCATCGGCGACATTGAGCAGACGATACTGGAAGTCGCCAATATCTCCCGCTCGCTCGAGCGGCAGGTGGTGACAAACTTTAGCGCGAGTAACCTGCCAAAGAGCGACTTTGCAGGCGTTACCGCGCATAAAGGACAATTTAATGCTAGCGCGTTGCGAGGCTCTGATTTCTCGGATGCTGACTTGACCGGTAGCTCATTTAAGAGCAGCGACGTACGTGAAGCTAATTTTGACGGTGCAAATCTGACAGACTGTACCCTATCCGCCCTAGACCTTTCGGATACGAGCTTCAACGAATCGATCCTTGTACGAACCAACTTTAGCATTTCGGGGCTGGACGGAGCCAAATTCACAGGCGTAAAAATGACCGACGTCACGCTAACGAAGATCGACCTTAGAAAAACTATCTTTGAAAACTGTATCTTTGACGGTGTGGTCTTCCAATATTCCGATCTGAGTGGGCTGCGTCTTGATGGGCAAACCTTAATAGGCGTTAAGTTTGACAAGTCTGCTTTAAACGATGTTTCGTTTAGGGGCGCTACTCTCAAGAATGTGTCTTTCCAGGCGTTTTTTTCGTTGAGCAATAAGTATTATCGTTCGATCAAAACCATCTGCTTTGACGGTGCGATGATGGATAAGCTGACCTATGCTGCGCTTAAAGGCATGGGGGCTGATTTGTCAAAGGTTACGGTTATATAAGGAGGGGGAAATATGAGCAATAAGTCAATTCAAGTGAATGGGCTGCAAAAGTCCTACAAGCAGCTTCAAGTCCTAAAGGGCGTGGACTTCGAGGTGGAGGAGGGCAGTATCTTTGCTCTGCTCGGCTCCAACGGGGCGGGTAAGACTACGGTTGTCAAGATTCTCGCCACGCTGCTCAAATCGGTCGATGGCGCAAGCGCCTTTTCCTACCCGATTATCTTCCTGCCATTTATCAGCTCGGCGTTTGTGCCGACCGAGTCGATGCCGTCGGTCATTCGCGCCTTTGCCGAAAACCAGCCAGTGACCTCGATCGTGGATGCCATACGTGCGCTACTGTCCGGTCAGCCGGTGGGCAATGATATATGGGTCGCGCTTGCGTGGTGCGTCGGAATTATGATCCTGGCT
Organism: Caryophanales bacterium UBA4045; assembly: GCA_002383695.1. Taxonomy (GTDB): domain Bacteria; phylum Bacillota; class Bacilli; order Paenibacillales; family UBA4045; genus UBA4045. The sequence goes on along the minus strand of DFZX01000110.1, from coordinate 39,198 downwards.
TATATCTTAGCGATGCGGGTGTACAAAAAGCGGGTTTGATTAAAGTATATGATGCATTTCCCAAGTACCTGAATATCAGCTCAGCTTAAAGCACCCAAGTGGTGCTTTTTATTATGCCTGACGACTCTTTATTACAGTCTCCTTCTTCGCTTAACTATCATTAATAACTAACGTGCAACTCTGACTTTTTATTTTAAGGCTTTCATATCTCTGAATTTTTTTGGCGTGTAGCCAGTAACCTTTCGGAACGAAGTGATGAAATTCGTATAATCACCAAAACCCGATTGATAGCAAGCTTCAGTAACGCTCTTCCCTTCACTCAATAATATTTTTGCAATGGCAATTCGTTTTAATAAAATATAGCTAAATATAGTCGTTCCCGTTTCTTTTTTGAAAGTGTGGCAAATATAATACTTGTCGTTGGATAGATGTTCGGCGATATGATCCAATGTGAGTTTCTCCATAATATGATCGTCAATATAAGAAATAATATTTGACACCGTCAATGGATAATTATGAAGTGTGGTGTCGGATAACGATTTGTCCTGGAAGATACCGTTTACCATGATCAAGAGCTGAAGCAGATAAGTGTCCATGAGCAGTTCGGAAGCAAACTGACCGGAATTATGGGTCTCTTGTATGGCATTAAATTGTTTGATGAAGAACGCCGTTTGATTGTCCGTGAGATTCAAGAGATTGCGTTCTCCGGGAGCCCGGTCATGAAAGCAGGATTGCAGTCGGGTCTTGTCCGTTGAATATTTGTTAAAAAAAGACTGGGGTATGTGGATGTGAATGCGGTTATGAGGTTTGTTGGATAAGTTAGCTGCTTTATGAATCTCGAGATCATTAATTAGCAGCAGAGATCCGGCACGGATATGGTAACAGGACTGATGAATGAAAAAGTTGAGGTCCCCGTCAATTAATAAATACAGTTCATAGAAATCATGCAGATGAAATTCGGAGGCTCCGGATTTATGTGAAATAAGATGACCGTATTGAATTGTATCTCCTATAGTTGGATTCATCCTGACCTCCATAATTATAGCAATATTCACAAGTAATCGAGCAATATGAACAAAGAATTTGTGTTTATTTAAATGTACACTAAACATATCGGAAGTCAATAGGTTCATCTCAGAAGGAGGAGTACTATGATCGGGGTAGCAATCATTGGAACTGGTAATATTTCACCGGCCCACATTAAAGGGTATCTTGAGTTCCCGGAAAGATGCAAGATCGTGGCGTTGTGCGATATATATCCGGAGAAGGCTGAAGCCAAGAAGGTAGAGTTTGAGTTAGTCGATGCGAATATTTATACATCTTACCAAAGCATGCTGGAACGGGAGGATATCGATCTGGTTAGCGTATGTACCCCACCTTACATGCACGCTGAAATTGCGATAGATTTTTTGAATAATGGTAAACATGTCTTAGTGGAAAAGCCGATGGCTGCTTCTTTGGAAGAGTGCGACAGAATGATTGAAGCGGAGAAGAACAGCGGGAAGGTATTGGCGATCATTGCCCAGAACCGGTTTCGGGATCAGATTATGAATGTGAAACGAATTCTGGATTCGGGGAAAATTGGCAGAGTGCTCCATGCACAGATTAATTCCTTCTGGTGGAGAGGACATTCTTATTACGATTTATGGTGGCGCGGCTCTTGGGAGAAGGAAGGCGGCGGATGTACACTTAACCATGCTGTTCACCACATTGATATGCTCGGCTGGATGTTAGGGAAGCCCGACAAGATTACGGCTGTTCTAAGTAATGCAGCACATGATAATGCGGAGGTTGAAGATATATCCATCGCAATATGCCAATATGGGCAAGGAACTCTAGCCCAAGTGACAAGCTCGGTCATCCATCATGGGGAAGAACAATCGATTACATTCCAAGGTCAGAAGGCAATGATTGCAGCCCCATGGAGCGTAGCTGCGTCCAACTCAACCGTCAACGGTTTCCCGGAACGGAATACTGCACTTGAGGATGAACTAACAGAGGATTATAGCAATTTCCCTGAGCTTGCTTTTACCGCTCATACTGGGGAGATTGACAACCTGCTATCATCACTAGAGCAAGGTACTAGACCGCTCATTAAAGGAGAGGATGGCAGATTAACCATTGAACTGATTACTTCCATCTATAAAGCCGGCTTTACGGGAGAAACGGTCTCCTTGCCATTGCAGAAGGATGATCCTTTCTATACGGTTGAGGGCATATTGGGAAATGTTAAGCATTTCTACGAAAAATCTGGTAGTGTTGAGAATTTTCCGAATGTCGAGATTACAACTGGCAGCGATTACAAATAATTATATTAAGAATGGAGTGATTTCGCATGACAAATAGAAAAGAAGGTATGAACTATGCGCCTAAAGGAAAACCGAATCCGGTCGTGAAGGAAAATGAATTTATATTTGCAGCTATTGCTCTGGAGCATGGACATATCGGTGGGATGTGCAGTGGACTTATAGATGCGGGCGGAACTATAAAGTATGTATATGACCCTGACATTCAGAAGGCAGAGGCCTTCGCTAAGAATTTCCCGGGCATCATAATTGCCAAGAGTGAAGATGAGGTCTTGTCCGATCCGGAGGTAATGCTTGTTGCGAGTGCGGACATTACATCCAAACGTGGTGCGTTGGGGTTGCGGGTAATGGATGCGGGCAAAGATTATTTTACAGATAAGGCCCCCTTTACAACCTTGGAGCAGCTGGAGGCGGCCAGACAAAAGGTGCAGGAAACTGGACGGAAGTACATGGTTTATTATGCGGAACGGATCCATAACGAATGTTCGGTTTATGCCGGAGATTTGATTGAGCAAGGAGCCATCGGCAGAGTCATCAATGTACTTGGACTGGGACCACATCGGTTGAGTGCTCCCGCCCGGCCGGATTGGTTTTTCCAGAAGGAGCATTATGGCGGAATTCTCTGTGATATTGGCAGCCATCAGGTAGAACAATTTTTGTATTATACGGGTGCTAAAGATGCAGAGGTCACGCGAAGCCAGATAGCAAACTACAATCATCCAGAGTATCCTGAGCTGGAGGACTTTGGCGATATGATGCTTGTGGGAGACAATGGAGCAACGGGTTACTTCAGAGTCGATTGGTTTACACCGGATGGACTCTCCTCATGGGGGGATGGCAGAACCGTAATTTTAGGAACAGAAGGGTACATCGAATTGCGGAAAAATCTTAATATTACCGTCGAGGATGAGGGAAACCATGTGTTTCTTGTAGATAAAACGGGCGAACATCATATTCCGGTAACGGGCAAAGTGGGCTTCCCGTTCTTCGGGCAATTAATCCTGGATTGCATCAATCGTACCGATCATGCGATGACGCAAGCTCATGCCTTTAAGGCTGCGGAGCTTTGCCTGAAGGCTGAACTGTACGCTGAGCGGATTGAGTAGAGCGAAAATTATAGCTTACAATAACGTCAAGAGGTAGAAGTTCTTTTATTTCAACGCTAAATAAACAGCCAGTCACCGATAGAGTTCCGGTGACTGGCTGTTTACTTGTATGAACAACCTGAATTACCGAGAAATTATACCAGGCAACATGCATGATTCATGTAGAATCATTAAATGGTGGCGATTGGGCGGAATGTATACGAAAAACCATACAAAATCATGCTATTGGCGGTGATTATTTTATTTCCAAATTTTATGAAGTGTGTTATATTGAGGAAAGTTAGAGCGAGGACACAAATTCATTTGTTTCCTCGCTTTTTTCTTATAAGAAAATGTAAACATATGATGGAGATGTAGTATATGAGTAATCTTAAGAAGCAAATATTAATTGTTATAATCTGCATGATAGCAGCATGGATGGGTCCTATCGTTATCATTCATGCAGAAAGTAAGTTCTTCTACCTGCTTACTGGATTATTCTCTGCCATGATTTTTTTATGTATGTATCAGCTAATACTCGGAATGGATAAGATGCTACAACTATTATTTAAGAAAACAAATAGCTATTACACAATTGGCATATTAATAGGAATAATTCCTATAATAATTTTGCTGGCCAGTGGATACATATATCTCGAAACGATGTTCAATGTAAACGAAGGAATTGCGTTATTAAACATTTCGATTATTCTTATCCTTATATTACTGTTAACAGCGTACAACTTCATTCAGCATAAACACCTACTAAGAGCGTTGTATGAAACTTCTCTCTTATTCCTGCTACCAGTTGCAATCATCTTTCTCAGCTTTAAGATCATATCGAATTCGGAATCTGAGGTTATATTCGGTAATGTAGGAATCCTATACTTTCTACTCATTGGGTTATTAGTAAGATCGAAGTAGAAATTGTTCTGAGTAATTTGAACTTGTGAAAGAATAAACTGAATGCCGATAAATTCTTAATATTGGAGGATAACATGGAGAATATCTTGAATTATTATAGTTCGTTTGATGAGTGGGGACGTCTTGACCGCGAGCCAATTGAATTCTTGGTAAATGTACACTATATCAAACAATATTTACCTAACCATGGACAGATACTAGATAACGGAGCAGGTCCGGGTAAGTATTCTATTGAATTGGCAAAACTAGGTCACCAAGTTACCCTCACTGATATAACTCCAAGATTAATTGAATTGGCAAAAGAAAAGATTGCTGAAGAAAAACTCAATGTGGAATGTCGTGTTGCAGATGCAAGAGATTTATCGACCTTGGATCATCATAAGTTTGATGTAAGTCTAATGATGGGCCCCATGTACCACCTGCAAACCGAAGAAGATCGTGACAAAGCTGTCACAGAATTATTCCGAGTAACGAAGGTAGATGGATATGTGTTTGTGGCCTTCATGTCGAGAATTAGGCATCTAACTACATCGATATTATTCCCTGATATGTGGAAGCCGAATCATACAACAGAAGGGATTTCTGAGTTTCTTGAGACGGGTGTGTTCAACCATAGTGACGAAGGCCGGTTTACGGGAGCCTATTATTTCAATACTGAAGACATTAAACCATACATGGAGAAGCATGGATTCGAGTGTATGGATTTGATCGCATCAAGTAGTGTGGCCGCGGGTATGAAGCAAGAACAATGGGATTATTGGCGGGCACAAGGGGAAGAGGAGTATCAGAAAATACTGAATTTTGTTATAGCAGCTGCAGAAGATCCCTATATTCTAGGTGCATCATCTCATTTGTTATATATAGGTCGAAGGAGAGGATGATGAAATTATGCCACATCTAATTGGAGATCGAATTGTACTTAGAGAATATCAGCTATCGGATTTAACTTATATGAGGCAATGGGTTAATGATTCAGAGATTACTAACACGTTATCGGATATTTTCTTATATCCTCATTCTAATCATGAGACGGAATCCTATCTGAATATGATGTTAGAAGGAAGCTCTTCAAGTAAAGGGTTTGTCATTGCTGATAAGGACTCTAAAGAATATATGGGCCAAATCGACCTGCACAAAATTGACTGGAAGAATCGAAGTGCTGTTATGGGAATTGTTATAGGGAGAAAAGAGCTGCATGGCAAAGGATATGGTGCAGAAGCGATTCGTTTGTTACAGGATTTTGTGTTCCTATCATTAAATCTACATCGGTTGGAACTAGAGGTGTATGAATATAACGATAAAGCCCATCATTGTTATCTAAAATGTGGATTTATAGAAGAAGGAAGACTTCGAAAAAAGCTATATAAGAATGGGCGGTACTGGGATATTATCTGTATGAGTCTTCTACGCAGTGAGTATGAGCAATTTTATGAAAAGGATAGAGGATGAAATGTGTGGAAATCGAATTGGAACCAAGGCATGGGAACAAAGCTGATGATTAGGATTGAACAGTTATTTGAAGGTGGAGCTAATATTTATCCGTCACATCGTGATTTTACTATTATGAATGAGGAGAATAATAGCCTATGGATTGATGGAATCAATACCCTGAGTGAAGCTGGGTGGTATAAGGTTACATTGTAGAAAAACTAGGAGGAGAAATCATTTGTTATATTCATATATTCTATTCGACGCAGATGACACTTTATTCGATTATGCTAAGGCGGAGGATTATGCACTGACTCAATCGTTAGAGCACTATGATATAGAGATTAATGACCAGATCGTAACAGCTTACCAAACCATCAATAAGCAACTTTGGAAGGATTTTGAACTAGGTCATATTAGTCTTCTTTCATTAAGAACTGAGCGATTCGAACGATTAATTAAAGATCAGAGTTTATCGATTAATTCTGATGCTTATGGTTTTAGTCAGAGGTACTTAGAGCATCTAGGTGAAGCATCTTATATGATTGATGGTGCATACGAGATTTGTAAGTACATCGTCAATTCTGATATTAACATCGCGATTGTTACGAATGGCATCAAGGAGGTTCAGATGAACAGAATTAGTAGATCTCCACTGGCTGGTTTTATTGAAGAAATTATTGTTTCTGAGGACACTGGATTCCAAAAGCCTCATCAAGGGATATTCGATTATACCTTTAACAAGTTAAAGCTAAAGGATAAGAATCAGGTTGTGATTATTGGGGATTCACTAACATCAGATATTAAAGGGGGATTAGATTATGGAATTGATACGTGTTGGTTTAATCCACACAACAAGGTTAATACATCTGAAGTGCTCCCAACCTATGAGATCAATAGTTTAATTGAAATTATGGACCTCATAAAGGAAGGGAGACCATGAGGTTATTCCATGTGAGTGAAGAAAGATCTCGACCCGAACAGGGGATTAGTATGGGCAATTATATCTTTGCGGCGAATGATACCGAGGAAGACGCGATCGGCCGCCAGCGCCAGCATATCATCCAAATCGGTGCTGATCGCGACGCATTCGACTTTCATCCATGGCTTCTTTCATATTAGAGGATGTCATGATGTGTCGAGCGCAGCGCTAAGACGACTACTCATCCAGGATAAGGATGAGTAGTCGTCTTATTAGCTCTGCAAATTCCTACGCCATCTCAGATGCCTTTGGGAGAACAGCGAGTTCTTCAGTGGCCTCCCCATTGGCTAGGCGGACATTCTATCAGAAAACTATTTATTGCGACACGGAATGGAACCACTCGTTAACTTCCTTCGTTACCTGCTCACCACCGTTCGCGTTCCAGTTGTCAACGAATTCGTCGAAGGCGTCAACCGGCAGTTTACCGTAGATGATTTTGTTGAACGTCTCTAGCTCGGATTGGCGGAGCAGGTTCCATTTCTCGATCATCGTTGGTGTAGCCGCACCTGTGAAGTAGTTTTGCTTGCGGATGTCGATTTGGTCCATCACGACTTTTGCGGCATACCAGTTCTCAGGCTTACGGAATGTTTCTTGCTGCTTCTCGTAAGGTGTCTCTGCTTTTTCGCCGCCCGCTAGCTTCACAAGTGTCTCCATGTAGAGGCCGGGAATGCGGGCAGGGCCAGTGATGTAAGGAAATTTGTCGAAGAAATCTTTGATTTTTTCTTTGTCATTGGTCGGTTGACCGTCGACGATATCCCAGTCGTAGCCTTGAGCGAAGCCGTACTCGTATGGACTACCGACGGCAGGATCAGCCAAGTTCTCGAGCAAATAGTTGTAGTACAGAATAATGGCTTCCGGGTGCTTCGCGTCCTTGTTGATCATGAAGCTGCTATTAACTCCCGAGTTCTGCCACTTGGTGCCGATCAAGCTATTCGGTCCCGCAGGAATCGGGTATGCTTTGTATTGCGATCCCGGCACGTTGTTGAGCAAGTCCGGTGCCGGCCAGTCTGGAACCCAGTTCGCGCCGGGTAATACGCCTGCGTTGCCTTTGGTCCAGATTTCAGCTGATTTGCCCTCGTCCCATAGAGCGGTGTCCGGGTGAATATAGCCTTTTCCCATCCATTCCTTCAGCTTGGCCAGCGCTTGCTTGGCTCCAGGATTTACGGAACCATACTCTAGGTTGCCGTTGGCGTCTTTGTTCCATTGCTCTTGCACGGTACCGTAAGCGCCGAACAGCCAGTCCAGTCCGCCCATCCAGGTGTTGGTGTTGTTTTTCAAAGAGATGGCCAGCGGATAAACGTCTTTAGGAGCCAGACCGTCCGGGTTTTCGTTTTTGAATTTATCCATAATGACTTCCAACTCGGCGATGGTTTTCGGTGCCTCAAGGTTCAACTTCTGCATCCAGTCTTCGCGAAGCCATAGCAACGTATCGTCATTGTCCGTGTATTCTAGGATCGGGAGGTTCCACTTCTTGCCGTCTTTCGTGAACGGATACCAGAGCTCCGGATTGCTCGCGGCATGTTCCTTCCAGATTGGGCTGGCGTATTTCTCGAACAGCTCGTCAACCGGAATGAATTGCTCGGAATCGATCAGTTGGTTCGTCAAAACGGGATCCGTAGGGACAAATACAAAGTCTGGAAGCTTCTCGCCTGATGTCAGAGCGAGCTGCAGCTGTTGTTTGTATTGATCGGCGCCGGCAGGATACCAAGTGTCTTTGTGCTTCATACCCAACGTCTCTAGCATCCAACGGTCATGAACGTTGTCTTGGTTGGTTTCGCCTTTCGTAAATTCCTTCGGCATAATAACTGTGCTAATCTCGATTGGTGGATCGTATTTGCTTTTTTCGAAAGCCGCCTCGGCTTCGGATGTTACGCTGCCTGGAGTAGCTGTAGGATCAGGCGAATTCACGCTGTTGTCGGCGTTACTACAGGCCGATGCGATGAGCGTCAACGCGATGAGCGACAGCCATAGCTTTTTCATTTTTCCCATTGTCGATTATCCCCCTGCTGTGTAAGATGTGATTACAATAGCTACTTTACCAACAGGCACGAGGGCTCTTCTATAGGATTTTTTCAGTTTCCATAGGACTCTGTCATGTTTGTTAGTTGCTTTCGCGGTATTCCTTCGGCGTCTGTCCGAACTGCTTCTTGAATACCTTGATGAAGTAGGCCGGGTCCAAATAGCCGATCTCTATACTGATTTCGTATACCTTCTTATCGGTCATCATCAGTTTGTGACAAGCCGTCTCCATACGGAGCCGGAAGATAAAATCGCTGACGCCTTCGCCAGTTTCGATCTTATAAAGCTTGGAGAGATGCGTCGGATGCAGATTGACATGATCGGCAAGAGCACGCAGCGAAACGTCCAAGTGCAGGTTCGCTTCGACGAAGCTTTGAATTTTCCTCACGTAGATGGAACGAATATCCTTGACCTCGTTTGAAGCTGTCTCCTTCAGCTTGTATAGAGCACCCATCGCCCAACTGCGGAGCTTACCGATCGAGGCGAATGCCTCTCCCGTCCGCAGAAGCTCGATATTTTCCCCAAGGAGCCCTTCAAGCGTATGGTCGTTGCGATGGCAATAGTTCGTGAAGGATGAGGCAATCAGATAACCGGCTTCCAGGCAGTGCTCCCAGGAATCGGACCATCTCTCGTCAAGCTCCGCAAATATTTCGCTCAGCTTCTCTTCGGCCGACTCCCATCTTCCAGCCTCGAGCAGATTCTTGAGAAGCGGCGGAGCATGGATGACGTCAAGAACTCCACTCGTCACCCCGCCACTCAGGTCGCCCGCTCGTATAACGAATTCTCTCTCGTCCCCAACGATCTGCCGGAAGTATGCAAGTGCATGACGGTACCGGTCCGCTAGCTTATCCGGGAATTTGAAAGGCTCTGTCATCACGATAGACAGGGAACCGTCCAAGTATTGCTTCACCTTAGCTTGAAGGTGCATGGCGGCTTTCTCAAGACTGCTTTCTTTGCTCGTAATCGGCTGACCCTCCTTATATTGCAGCAGAAAGGCAAGATAGCCGTGCTCTTCCTTCACGCCCCACGCGTGCGCAAAGTCGCCGAATATCTCTTCGGCAATATTCATGATGGCGTAGTCCATCAGATGTTGTCCGTTGTTGCGGTATTGTCCGAATTCCTCCTCCATACGGACAAGCATGAGCGCGCATTCTCCGAAGCGGAAGGGAAGCTCATAACTATCTAGCCTTCGCTCCCATTCGCCAAGCAGTAGCTTTTCTCCGCGAAAGGCACTTAGAAGGAGCTGCCCACGCAAGAACGGCATATTCTCCCGCAGGATATGCTGGGTGCGCTCGAAGGAGCTGACATTTCCCCACTCGGTTTCCAATTGTTCAATGGCGCATTTCACTGCTCCGAGCAATTCTTGGTCAGAAGGTGGTTTGAGCAAATAGTCCACGGCCTGGCTGCGCAACGCTTCCTTCGTATATTCGAAGTCGGAATATCCCGATAGAATGATGCATTTAATTCTTTGATCGGATTCGCGGATCTTCTTCATAAGCTCGATACCAGTCATCTCCGGCATGAGCACATCAGAGATGATAATATCGATGGGATGCGTTTCTAGAATTTGTAGAGCTTCTTGTGCAGAATACGCTTTGTGAACCACATCGATCCCCAACGTATGCCAAGGCTTGGTCGTGGATAGATTGTCTACCCAGTGGGCTTCGTCGTCAACGATGATCATTTGCATGTGTATGTTCTCCTTCTTGCGTGTTTGGAGTAGTCTGCGAATTTGAGGAAGTGAGCTCCCACACTATCTCTGTTCGTAGTCCCCCAAGCTCCGATTTCTTGAAGTAAAGCTGTGATTTCCCACCGAATTGATGCAGGATCCGCTGATTCGTATTCCAGAAGCCATATCCTGTGTCATCTTGGAGCGGTTGCCTCATCTTGCGGCTCAGCATATCTAACCGCTCTTCTGTCATCCCTGGGCCGTCATCATCCACGCAGAGCCTCCAGAAATCGCCGTCCATCTCTCCGCTAATTCGAATTTCGCCGGATGAGTAGGTTTTGCCGACGCCATGGATGACGGCATTCTCGACGATCGGCTGAAGCATGAGCCTAGGAACCTGTTGTTTCAGCATGTCATCAGGAATTTCGATATGGTAATGAATGCGTCCATTGCGAAGCTTCTGGATATCCAAGTAATTGACGATTAATTGAACCTCTTCGCTCAAGGATGCGGTAGGACGTTCCAGACGGGTCATGTACCTGTAATAGGCGCTTAGATTGTGGCCCATGGAGACGACTGCCTCTTCATCCTTCATCTGGGCCATGTTGATCATATAACCGATGCAATTATAGAGAAAATGCGGATTAATCTGGGCTTGCAGCTGCTTTAATGTCGCTTCTCTTGCTTGCAGTTGCTCGTTAAGCACATTCTCGATCAAGGTTTCAATTTGGTTGGACATATCGTTGAACCGGTAGAACAGGAAAGCAAACTCATTATTGACGTTCGAATTCATCCTTACTGAGAAGTCGCCGCGCTGTACGCTTTGCAAGCCGAGAATGAGCTTACGGATCGGACGTTGCACGTTACGGTACAGCAGCACAGAAGCAGATATGCCGACAACGAATAGGAGCGCCATTGCGGCATAGAAGAAGTTGCGGCTGAAGGAGATCGGCCCGAGAATGCGGTCGAGCGGTACGATGTCAACCAAATGCCAGTTTAATGGTACGGATTTCACCGAGCTGACAAGATATCGTCTATTCTCAAGCTTTATGACTTCCTGCATGGTCTCTCCCAGATCCTTCTCGTCCAGTAGGAGGACCAGCTTGTTCGCGAGCTCCTCGTTGGCGCTTCGATTCAGGATGAGGACCTCACCCTTGCGGTAGAACATGGGATCACCTTGCCCGCCAGCCTTATAGGTATCTAACATGTTCTGGATGTTTAAGTGGTAGAAGCTGGCTTGCACGACGAGATTGCTGCCCGTAAGCGCTCCCTGCTGCCCGAAAGAATCGGCATATAACCAATGGAAGGCCTGCGGATGCTCAGGCGTTACGGCTTCACCGTCGCCATAGAGCCATTTGCCAGTCGCATTCCGTTTCAGATAATTTTCGTCGTATATCGCCATGCTTGTTGTATTCGAGATCGCCTCTTTGTTCTGCTGCGAGTAGACGGTGAACTGCACCGGCCAGATGTTCATGACTCCAGACTGCTGGGCCATCTTCTCTTGGATAACGTATCTCGTCTGCATGCGGTCGTACAGATCGTCCCAGACATTGAGTCCATTGAATTTCCGCACGTTCGGATCATTCGAGAAGGTCAGGACGAAGTCCATCGTCTGATTGACCCGAGACTCAATCTGACTGGATAGGAATGAAAGCTGCCTAATATTCGACGCTTTGAGCTCCTTGTTGATGACGTTCGAAGAGACACCGTTGGAGTAGGTGAAGAACAGGATAACCGGGACAAACAGGATGATAAGTAACCCGTTTATTTTCGCGAACAAACTCATTTTGGAGCCAACTTTTCTTCGGAGCATACCAATGCCTCTTCCAAGCTGCATTCCGATTCCCCTCCGCCAATTTTCCTTAACAAAACCCTATCGATCCTAACAATATCCTATATTTCGGTTATCATAACTGTTGCTATGATAGAAAGCAAGACTATGAAATAGGTACAACGAAATGTTTAGAAAGGGAGAGAACCATGGACTCAATGACTTCACCAGATCTCCAACTCAAGGACAAACGCAGCGCAGGTAAGAGAACAGGGTACCGAGTGCCTTGGGTATTGCATCTCATGGTACTGCCTGCCGTGTTGTCGGTTTTCGTCTTTTCCTATCTGCCTATGGGAGGCATCATCATGGCCTTCCAGGACTATAAAGCCAACCTAGGCTTTGCCGGTTCCCCGTTCGTTGGACTGAAGCATTTCCGTTACATGTTCGAGAATGACTATTTTATGAAAATCACGATGAATACGCTCCTATTCGCCTGCTCGAAAATCGTGTTAAACCTGATTGTTCCTTTCCTGTTCGCCTTGCTGTTGAACGAAGTAAGGAATATGGGATTCAAACGATCGATCCAGACAATGGTGTATTTGCCGCACTTCTTGTCATGGGTGACGCTTGGCGGCATCTTGATCGATCTTCTTGCGCAGACGGGCATTGTCAATCAGTTGCTGACGTTCTTGTTCGGCACCAAGCCGATCTTCTTCCTCGGGGACGGCACCTGGTTCCGGCTGACGATTATCTTCAGCGATGTGTGGAAGGAATTCGGCTTCAACACGATCATCTTCCTAGCCGCGCTGTCTGGCATCAATCCGGCTCTGTATGAAGCGGCGGAAGTCGACGGAGCTAGTCGGTTCAAGCAGACGCTGCATATTACGTTACCGTCGCTGACTCCGATTCTAATCGTCGTTGCTACTCTAGCGCTCGGCAGCGTTCTGAACGCAAACTTCGATCAGGTGTTCAACCTGTACAGCCCGATGATCTATCAACAGGGCGATATCATTGACACGTTCGTATATCGCGAAGGCTTGCTCAGCGGTCAATTCAGCTTTGCGACGGCGGTCAGCTTATTCAAATCGATGATCAGTTTAGTGCTTATCGTCATCTCATACCGCTTAGCCTACAGATACGCGGGTTACCGCATCTTCTAACCGACCGATAAAGCCTATTTGAAAGGGTGACCTCTCATGTATTATAAAACGCTGTCTTACCGCACGTTCAGCGTGTTCAACTACATCCTGCTTGCTTGCATCTCCATCGGCTGTTTGTTGCCGCTCTACCATCTGCTGATGGTGTCCTTCAGCGATACTTCCGCGGCGAATGCGGGACTCGTTACGCTCTGGCCGATCGGATTTACATGGGATGCATACGCCCAAACCTTCGGCAACGACAACTTTGTCAATTCGCTCTTGGTATCCTTGGAACGCACCGTTATCGGAACGACACTTGCTTTGGCTGTAAATTCGATTGCAGCGTACGCGCTGTCCAAGGATAATCGCGTATTCCGGGGCAGGAGCGTTTATCTCTGGTATTTTGTCATCACGATGCTCTTCAGCGCGGGTCTTGTGCCAGGCTATATCCTGATTCTGAAGCTTGGCCTGCTTAACAACCTCCTTGCCCTGATCTTACCGGGGCTCGTAGCGGTCTACAATATTATTCTGCTGCTTAATTTTTTTCGGTCAGTGCCCAAGGAGCTTGAGGAAGCTGCCTTCATCGATGGAGCAGGTTATTTCCGCAGCTTTATCTCCGTCTTTCTGCCGGTATCTATGCCGGCCATTGCGACCATTGCCTTGTTCACGATGGTAGGCCACTGGAACGCCTACTTCGACGGGCTCATCTATATGAAGGGCGTAGAGAATCTACCGCTTGCAAGCTTCATGCAGACGTTAATCGTGCAAGGCAACACGACGGGATTCGATCCGAGCGTCATTGCTAACATGTCGCAGCGTACGCTGAGGGCTTCCCAAATTTTTATCAGCGCACTGCCGATACTACTCGTCTATCCGTTCCTGCAGCGCTTCTTCGTGAAGGGAATCGTTATCGGCGCCGTCAAGGAATAGGATGCGAATCCTTCGATTGAACACTTGCTTACGACCACAACCAGGGGAGGTTGTTATTCACATGTCCAACCAAGAACTACACGCAATATGCATCATTATGCAAGAAAACCTTCCAGCGCCTAGCGCTGAAAGGTTATTCTTGCTCTATTCATCTTCAAACCACTGACTGCGCGAGGCTCATTTCCACACACATGAGAATGAATGCACCTGCACCGTGCAGGTCGTTCTCGCTGGTCGGACGAGCGATATAGTGGGCGTAGTCGCCAATACCAGTACCGATGCAGATATTGCCAATGACCACATCGCCTTTCTCATCGAGCTTCAGGGTATCGATCACACCTTGATAACCCTTCCAGGCATATGCCAGATACTTGCTGTCCAGATAGCCGAAGCGCACGGCTTTGGCAATGGCATGAACGAATAACGAGGTACAGGAATTCTCCAGCCAATTATCGGGAAGATCGCCTTTATCGACGACCTGGTACCATAAGCCGGTAATTGGGTCCTGATATTTCACTAGAGCGATCAGAAGATTCTGAAGAATCTCTACTAGCTTAGCTTTATCCTTATGATCCTCAGGCAGGTATTCGAACATTTCCAGCAGGGCTACGGGGTACCATCCAATGGCGCGGCCCCAGAATTCTGGAGCTTGGCCGGTTTCGGCATCTGCCCATGAGGCTTCCTTGGTCTCATCCCAGCCATGGTACAGTAAGCCGGTGACAGGGTCCTTGGTATGCTTCTCCATCAGGATTGCCTGATTGGCCATCATGTCAGCATATTCGCTCTCCCCGAACGTCTTAGCAAACTGAACCGTAATCGGGCCTGCCATATACAACCCGTCCAGCCACATCTGGTTCGGGTAATGGCCTTTGTGCCAGAACCCACCTGACGGATTGGTTCTCCAAGATTTTAACAGAGGGACCAGCTCGTACAAGGCTTTCTTATATCGTTCGTCACCAGTCTGCTCATACAGGCTATAGAGCAGAACCCCCGGTTGGATGTCGTCGAGCTCATCCGTCTTGCATTTCGTGATGCTGCCATCCTCAAGAATATGGCTGTCTACCCACGCTTTTATATAGTCGTAGTACTTCGTCTTACCTGTCTCCTGCCAGCATTTCTCCATGCCAGACAAGAAGACCCCTTGATGATAGTGGAACCGTTCCGGCGGAAGCTGCTCCGGCTCGAATTTGTCCATCAAGGTCTCACAGGCTTTCTCAGCCCACTCTAGAGGTGTACGTGTATCCTGATCTGTGTGTTTGGCGTTCGTTTCTGAAGCATTCATTATATTTTTCCTCCCTTATACATTGTTATTTCTTAATCCAATACTAGCACAGGAATATGTACATTTTTTGCGGGAATCTATTAATTCTTCTTATATCTTGTGATTCTGAAGAAGGAGCGTATAATATAGTTCATCGATTGAAGGGCGGGATGCAGGTTGGGGAGTCTTGAATACCATTACGGCAATGAGAGCTTCATCGTGTCCCATCGGAGGGCGTTAAGCCATCATATGCCGGCCAATCATTTTCACAGCACCTACGAAATCTACTACCTCATGTCCGGTATGCGGGAATTTTTCATTAAGGACCGCACGATTGTGGTAAAGGAGGGGGATATCATCATTGTGTCTCCCAATATTCTGCATCGGACCACCAATACGGCCATGCCTCAGCATGAGCGGCTCATCGTCAACATACATGAGGACTATATGGCCGTGAACGGGTCCTATATGGATGTCCTGCAGCCACTGTTGGAGAAGGAATATATGATCGTAAATGTTACGCAGCAGGATCGCCCCTCTGTGGATGCGTTAGCCCACCAGATTATCCGCGAGGTGCAGGAGCAGAAGCCCGGCTTTGAGATGTATGCGCAAACCTTAACGCTGCAGCTGCTCATCTTGTGCTGTCGGCATGTGAGGCAGCACAGTTCGGAGCCACCCGAATTTCCGAGCCCGATGCATGAACGAATCTCGGTGGTGGTTTCGTACATGAACAACCACTATATGGAGGAGCTGTCGCTTCATCTGCTGGCAGAGAAATTCTATGTCAGTCCCTATTATTTAAGCCGCTTTTTCAAGGAAGCGACCGGCTTTACCTTCGTGGAATATGTGAACAGCGTCAGGATCAAGGAGGCGAAGAAGCTGCTTATGCTATCTCCTATGAAGGTCAATCTGATTGCCAAGAAGGTGGGCTTCGGCAGTGTGACGCATTTCGGCCGAGTGTTCAAGCAGGTGACCGGACATACTCCGTTGTTCTATCGGAAGGGCAGGTAGAAACTCTAATTGGGAAGCGATAGTGAAATTAACTGCCTATCGTATTCGGATTGCGGTGCAAATGTTGAGAGACATTATCACAGGTGAATGTAATATTTAGAGCTCTTTCAACCGAGGAACAACCGTTATCAGATGTAAGTATAATCGTTATTGACCAGAACGGAGAAGTCAATGATAAATTAGTTACGAATGATCAAGAAAAGAAATGAGCCAACGGTTCAATTAGGTAATAACCATCGACTTGAAATCATATCGTTGGTAGATAAATATGTGGAATAGAACACTTATATCTACTACAAACGGTTGTATTAACACGACTTTTATGGGCATGGATTGTCGAGCAGGAAAGCCCGCTATCTATTACATTATATATAGAAGGAGATAGTACATATGGATTGGCTGTTAAGAATGAATAACGTATTGGACTACATCGAGCATAATCTTGATGGTGATATCGACTATAAGAAAATTGCACAAGTCGCTTATAGCTCGGAATATCACTTCTCAAGAATGTTCTCTTCTATAACTGGTGTATCACTTTCAGAATATATTAGGCGAAGACGTTTAACGCTTGCTGCCTTTGACATTCAAAAAACGGATACTCTGATCATAGATATAGCATTAAGATACGGATATGATTCTGTTGATTCTTTTACGCGTGCCTTTAAGAAAATACATGGATTAACCCCCTCTGTAGCACGTTTAAAGGGAGTGCAATTGAAAGCCTTCCCGAAGATCTCTTTTCAGATATCAATTAAAGGAGAAACTGAGATGGAGTATAGAATTGAAGAATTAGACTTCGAATTAAGAATTGTTGGAAAAGGTAAGTCCGTAAAGACGAGCAGAGCCTTCAAAACCATACCTACATTGTGGAATAGTGCGAAGAAGGATGGCTTTATGCAAGAGCTAATTAATATGTCATGGGAAAATCCAAAGTGTACTCTTGAAAGCTTATTAGGGGTCTGCGGAAAAGAAGCAGCTATAACTGACGATGATTTTACTTATTTTATGGGAGTACGATATGATGGAGAGCCTCAAGATAATATGGAAACTCTAGTTATACCTCCAAGCACTTGGGCGGTTTTTCCTAATATTGTGAATACGTGGAAAAGATTATATTCAGAATGGGTGCCAACATCCGGTTACGAATTGGCGGATTTGCCGTGTATAGAATGTTATTACGGTCCAAAGCATGAACCGAGGCATGAGCTATGGGTTCCGGTTATAGCAAGATGATTATCAATCCCATTAACAAAAGTGAGGAACATTATGAAGTATAGTGACAAGACTCTTGATTGCTCAAATAAGGATGTAGAACATTGTGTTAATGACATTATAGAGAAAATACAAGAAAGTGAATGGAATTAAGTTCTGAAGAGGAACGTTAGTTCAACGTATTAAGGAGGTGACGTCACTCATTGGCATAGAGGACGGATTGTTCCACAACTGGATGATATTAGATCCACTCTATACTTGACTTGTAGAACGATCTAACTTCTACAATGTCAGGGTATACGACTAAGAACAAGCTTGCTGTTGTCGCGGCTAGTTACAATCGCGCTACCTATTGTATTGAAGCCTTAATCAGCAGTTATAGACTATCCGGGTAGTACTCTCTGATAGTCTATTTTTTACTGTATAGGAAATTAAGCGCTTCGATGAAAGGGCGGCAGAAGATGCACCGCCAGCAACCTCTCCGACGATAATTGCTTTTTCCTCATGATGACTTTTTACTAAATTTAGTAATAGCTCTCGGCATTCGCCGGGGCAGATGGGACAAGGGTTTCCTTGATCCTCCAAACTTGCTTCCCTCCTAATTGAATGACTGCAAAAATACAGGAATTTAAAGGGAGTTGGCTTATATTCATCAAAAAACTGCAATTGTGCAGGTATTTATAGCTTTCTCCGTCGTTCGATTGAGATTGTAGTCAAATAGCTGCACTATTGCAGTAATTCAACTTTTCAGAGCTAGTTTGAGCGAGAATTACTGCACTTTTGCAGGCTTGATCACTTTAACGGATAGATTAGAAGGGACTTAACATAATGAAGCAGCGCTGAAAGGTTTTGCTCTATTCATCTTCAAACCACTGTCTGCGCGAGGCTCATTCGGAAGGGTAGGTAGAAAAGGCTTAACGAGCAACGACTAAAGTTTGACTGCTCAAAAAGTATGATTTATAATTAGGTATGAATTATTAGAAAGAAGTGAAAAGTATGACCGATAATTTAGGTAAGAATTCGAAGGAGCCGATCGAATCCTCTAGAGTTGTCTCAGATCGAGGGCAGACTGTCATACCGAAATCCATTCGTGATTATATGGACTTACAAGTCGGCGATAAAGTAGTATGGACGGTTAATGAGCACGGAGCGGTCATGGTTAATTCGATTAAGAAGAAAAGCATCATGGATTTAAAAGGTATTGTGAAAAAGGAATTTACCCTAGAGGACTTAGATAAAGAATTGGCGAAAGCCAAGGAACAGCATTACTTAAAGCGGAATGAATTTGGAGGGTCTTAAGGATGACTGAACATTATTGGGTAGATACGAATGTTATCCTGCGATTTATTACCCAGAGCCCAGATGAGCATGCGAAGCTAGCTACGCAAATCATGGAAGGTGTAGACAGAGGGCAATTTATTCTGCATATACACCCCTTGATTATTGCTGAGTGTTGTTATGTGTTACAAGGGAAAATCTACAATTTACCCAACGAGCAAATAGCCCATATATTGAGAGGCTTAATTCTAGCTGATGGGATTGAATCTGACCAAGAGCAAGTTCTTCTGAAGGCTCTAGATTACTATGAACAGCATCGAATTGATTTTGAGGATGCTTATTTGGCAGCTTATGCGGAGACGCATTCGCATCGAGGTATACTCACATTTAACGTTAAGGATTTCGCTCACACGAATGTAGAAAGCTATTCGCCAGGTGATTTAATTTAACATACTAGCTTTCTTCTCCTGACTTCCGGTGCCGCCAACTCATGAATACCAAGGACAATGCGATTACCGTGAGGATAACCCCAAGCAATCGAAATCCCCCAACGCTCAGCGTATCTCCCATTACGATGCTTATCAACAATGAAGATATAATGGTTCCCAGGTATCTTGATGTATTGAATAATCCGGATGCTACTCCGATTATTTCCTTTGGTGAGCTTTTGAACAAGGCTGCTTGCATACCGACATTGTTCAACCCGTTGCTAATACCGAATGCAGCTAAAGCCAAGCACACACTGATAACCGGTGAAGTATGATTCAATGTTACGATCCATACTGACCCAAGTGTCATCAGTATTCCCGACAAGATTAATGCTGGTCGAGGTCCTGATTTGTCGATCCATCGTCCTGCTATTGGAGAAACTATGAGCGAGCACAAGCCTAAGCTTAGCATGAGAATCCCCGTATGGAACTCGCTAATATGACGTACGATCTGCAAGTAGGACGGAATCCCGAAGAAGAGCGAGTAAAATAGTACATTAACGAGCATGAATTCGATATTGACCCAAGTCATTGCGGGATATTGGGCGAATGTGCGCAAAGGGATAAAGGGTGACGTCGCTTTTAACTCATGGCGTACAAAAACCGTAAGTAGCACGAGGCCAACTAGCCCGACAATGACATGCCCATAGGAGACATGTCCAGCTGATTTTGCAGACATTAATCCAACGAGCAGGGCAATCAGACCCACTGTGAACAGCAAGATTCCTGGTGCATCAATCATTTCTAACGATTTACGAAAGGTCATATTGCGTACACCATATGCTTGCGGATCGTCCCTAGGAATAGTCCTCCAAGCTAATAGAAAGCTCGCCACCACAAACGGAACATTGACGAAAAAGATAGCAGGCCAATCCCACCAGTGAATCAAGACCCCGCCAATAAAGGGTCCAATTGCTGCCGCACCTGATAGGAATATGGACATAACAGACAGCGCAGTCGCTTGTTTTTCCGTAATATGAATGCGCACAATGGCCATTCCAACCGCAACCATCATGCTTGTTCCGATGGCCTGCACAATGCGGAACACGATGAGCCACCCAAAGCTTGGTGATAGTGGAGCTAATAATGATGCAACAAAGGCTACAGCAAGCCCGGTAAGGAATATCCTCCTGCGACCGAATAAATCACTGGCCTTTCCCATGACAGGTTGAGCGACAGCACTTGCAATGTAGAAGGAAAAAATAATCCAGGAAACCCCCGTATAGTCAAGGTGGTACACATTTTGCAGCCTTGCAATAGCGACAGCTATCATCGATGAATTTAAAGGGTTCAATAGCACTCCCAGTCCAATGCAAATCAAAAGCCACCTGCTGCGAACATTCATTATTGATCCCCCTCTCCAGTGTATGAATGTATCTTACTGGAAATCAATGATTCATTCCAACGCATTGTATGTTATGATTTCATTGACTGGAAGGAATGAATGGAGGCGCGAAATGGAACTTCTTCAACTGCAATATTTTCTCGAGGTAGCTCGATTGGAGCATGTGACTGAAGCTGCACGAAGTTTGCACGTTACTCAATCTTCACTAAGCAAGACGATTCAACGCTTGGAGGAGAATCTAGGGGTTCCTCTATTCGATCGAATAGGGAGGAAGCTACGATTGAATGAGTTCGGAAGCAGATTCCTTCGCCGTGCAGAAAGGGCTTTGTTCGAATTGGAGCAGGGGAGGCAGGAGCTTAGCGATTTATCTAGCCCGGAACATGGCACTCTCAAATTGGCGGCGACCGCCGCAAGCACGTTACCAAATATCCTTCGAGCGTTTCGGAAAAAACGACCCAATATCCAATTCCATGTGCAAATGCTGACCACGGAGGAAATGGTTACGCTTCTTCATAGAGGAGAGGTTGATTTCTGCTTGTCCTCACCTCCTATCGAAGGGGATGACATTGAATGCGAAATCTTGTGCACTGACCCAATCCTTGTTGCTGTTCCAAGGGGGCATCCGCTGGCAGACCGAAGTAGCGTAGCATTGGCAGAATTAAGGGACGAATGGTTCGTCGGTGTAAAGAAAGGCTATGGTACTCGCGATTTAGTGGACTCTGTATGCAAATCGGTTGGATTTGTACCTAAATATGTGTATGAGGGGGATGAACCTGCAAGGCTGAACGCGCTTGTGGAAGCCGAGATTGGCATAGCCTTTATACCAAGCACGGCAAGGTCTTCACATGAACATATCAAATATCTCCAAGTTGAGAATCATGAATTAGCACGGGAGATAGCTTTGTTATCGCACAGGAGTCGTTACATCTCGCGGGCTGCTCTGGAATTCCGTGAGGTCGTTGTAGAATATTTTGGGGCGATATCCGAGCCATATGAAGGTTGAATTCTATACAGTTGAAGTACACAATACCGTATACTTCTTGGACAAAGGATCAACTTTATTGTTGACTACATTCTCTGACACATGATATAGTAATTCAAACCTCATAACCCTCAAAGGGGAGTAGTTATTTAAACAAAGTCGTCAATACGTGGCTAACCGCCTCCGGCTTTGTTGCAACGAATTCAACAACGTTGTTAACGAGACCTTTGCCAATACCGGCAAAGGTCCTTTTTATGTCTTGGAGCCTTTGCCGGCAGCGGCAAGGGCTTTTTATAT
This sequence comes from Caryophanales bacterium UBA4045, assembly GCA_002383695.1. Classification (GTDB taxonomy): domain Bacteria; phylum Bacillota; class Bacilli; order Paenibacillales; family UBA4045; genus UBA4045. The sequence continues at coordinate 17,068 of DFZX01000110.1, read as the reverse complement.
GGAGTTATACTTATCAACAAACATTCTTCACGAGGAGGCAGACTTTTTATGGACATTTCTATTTTGCTTGAGTATGGTTGGGTATTACTGGTTCTTATTGCCCTAGAAGGTCTCTTGGCGGCGGATAACGCTTTGGTGTTAGCGATTATGGTTAAGGATTTACCGGAGTTACAACGAAAGAGGGCTCTATTCTATGGATTGGCCGGTGCCTTTGTATTCCGCTTTGCTTCCTTATTCGTGATTTCATTTCTTGTTGATGTGTGGCAGCTCCAAGCGATCGGTGCGATCTACTTGTTATTGATTGCCTTGAATCATATATTCCGTAAAATTCTGGTTCGAAGTGCTAAAGCCGAGGCAGGGTCTGAACCCAATTCACCGAAGAAAAGCGCAGGCTTTTGGACTACGGTCATTAAAGTTGAGGTAGCTGACATCGCTTTTGCCGTAGACTCTATTCTAGCGGCTGTCGCACTGGCAGTGGCATTGCCATTAACAACCTTGCCACAGATCGGGGGTATGGATGGCGGTCATTTTCTAGTGATATTCGCAGGAGGGTTAATCGGATTGATTATCATGCGCTTCGCAGCAACCTTCTTCGTAAAGCTACTACAACGCAGACCTGGTTTAGAAATCGCAGCCTTTATTATTGTCGGCTGGGTAGGCGTTAAATTAACCGTATATACCCTTTCTCATCCTGCACTCTCAGTTCTACCGGAAGGCTTTACCAAGCTACCTGAATGGAAATTCTCATTCTATATCATACTCATCTTGATTGCTTTAGGCGGCTGGTTTTTATCCAAAGAAGAGACTACGAACCATAAAGGAGATTTAGTGCAATGAAATTATAGATTTCATAAATCGTTCTGTTTTTAGTGTGTGCCCAAATGGTTAAGTTTAGACGCATTCGTCCTTTGTGGAGAGTGCGTTTTTTCATGTTTATCACAAATTTATTTGAAATTTAAGAAAAACTTTATATTTAACCCCATTTCAATTTAAATAGTTTCCCTTATTCTAAGATTGGATTTATGCATAGGAGGAAACTAATGATGAAGATTATCCATGTGCTATTTATTATATACGTGTATGCACTATTCAAAATTATCCTGTTTAAGTTCGGTCCAATAGACATCTCATTTCTCTGGCAGCAGCTTAAGCAAAGTCTAGGGAACCCTACTATGATCGGCAGTCGATTGCAACAGGGTAATCTCATTCCTTTTCATGAAATCTCCAGAACGATTCATGATGTATCGAATCATGCTTTATTCAACCTGATTGGGAATATCGCGATATTCATGCCGTTTGGTATTTTTCTAGGACTGATGGCAAGGAACAAGAGTATTTCTACTATAGGTGTGTTCATACGTTCTCTAGGTTTAAGTCTATGCTTGGAAAGCGCGCAGGTCATATTCGCAATAGGCAACTTTGATGTCGATGATCTCATCCTAAATGCCAGTGGAGGCGTAATGGGCTTTATTGTGCACAAATTATGTGGGAGCTTACTCAGTAAGTATGTCCTCTTAACGAAACGGGGAAGGATGAAAACCCGTTATGTATAAACAACAGAAAATCATTATCCTGAGGCAATACGAGACGTATTGCTATCAAATCTGTCATTATATTGTGCAGAATGAGCAATTCTCTTCGCGGGCGGCAGAGACAGCATTGTTGAAGCTTGCTACGGATGCCCAATTCTTCACGGACTCCGACGAGATGCGCAAGGAAAAGGTGAAGCGTATGAGTATTTGCGCGTCGTTATCATGCTTTACCGAGCCGAATTAGGAATACTCTGATACAATACTAGTAAATACAAACGTAACACAGGAGTGGGAAGAATGAAGTCTATTACGATTCTGATCGCTGATGATGAGGTAGAGATTGCCGATTTGATTGAGCTACATCTTGTAAAAGAGGGTTATCGCTGTATAAAAGTGGCTGATGGACTGGAAGCTGTACATGCTATCCAGACGCATGCTATTGATTTGGCGATTTTAGATATTATGATGCCAAAGCTGGACGGGTATGAAGTCATTAGCTTAATTCGAGAACGGCAACAGCTGCCTATCATATTTCTAAGTGCAAAAGCCACTGATCTCGATAAGATCACAGGCCTAGTAAGAGGTGCTGATGATTATGTGACCAAGCCATTCAATCCGATGGAATTGGTTGCTCGTGTGAATGCACAGCTGAGGCGTTCGATGCAATTTAATCAGACGGCACAGACGACCAAGCTTACCTTGGAAGCGGGAGGATTGGTGATCTATCCCGAAGAACATACGGTATTCCTCTATAACAAGCAGATTGAGCTTACTCCAAAGGAGTATGATATTCTGCATTTGTTAGTTAGTCATCCCAAGAAGGTGTTCAGTATAGAGAATATCTTCGAGCAGGTGTGGGGTGAGGCCTACTATGAAAGCAGCAATACGGTCATGGTCCATATTCGTACGTTACGGAAAAAGCTGGGAGAAGACATCCATAAGACCAAGCTGATTAAAACCGTATGGGGGGTCGGGTATGCATTTAATGGCTGAGATGATCCGAAGCTTTCGATTTAGAATGATTGTCCTATTGGGCTTAAGCATGCTAGTGGCAGGCATCATTACCTTTATTATTTATAAAGCTCTCCAGCTTTATTATCATTCAACTAGGGTTGAAAATCCATTGACTAAAATTCGTTATTTCATTAGGGAAATTGGGGATATTAACTTCTTCCTGCTTATTTTTATTCCGCTCTCGATTTATTTTTTCTTTCTTCTTACTAAACGGTATGCAACGTATTTCCATGACATATCGAACGGAATTAATCAGCTCGCCAATGGTGACTTCAACAATCGCATACATATTCACGCCAAGGACGAGTTCGGGGATATTGCGAGAGATATCAATTTAGCAAGTGAAAAGCTACAGCAGGCTTTGGAGAGAGGAGATTTTGCGGAGAGCAGCAAGGATCAATTGGTGTTGAATTTGGCTCATGATTTGCGTACGCCACTGACCTCTGTCATCGGCTATTTGGACTTCATTCTTCAGGCCGATCAGCTAACTGCAGAACAAGTGAAGCACTATGCGAGTATTGCCTTTACCAAGTCTCAACGGTTGGAGAAGCTGATCGATGAATTATTCGAAATCACTAGAATGAACTACGGAAAGATGACGATTGAGAACCATGTTGTCGATCTAAGCGAGCTTCTTATACAATTAAATGAGGAGCTATATCCTGCTTTTGAGAAAAATAATCTAACCGCTCGAGTGTCAGTGACGCCATTACTAACGATTCAAGGTGATGGGGAGCAGCTAGCTCGCGTATTTGAGAATCTTCTATCGAATGCCATTCGTTATGGGAGAGATGGCAAGTTTGTTGATATTCTTTGTTTTCTGGATGCTGGTCATGTCGTGGTTCAAGTGGTCAATTATGGAGCTTTGATTTCCGGGGATGAGCTTCCGTTTATCTTCGATATGTTCTATACCGGTGATCAAGCACGAACCTACCAAGAGGGGGGCACCGGACTTGGCTTATTTATCGCGAAGAATATAGTGACGCAGCATCAGGGCACAATCTCGGCCCAGAGCGACCTAATTCGTACGATTATTGAGGTTCGTTTCCCGCAGATCATACACGGCTAACAAAGCAGGATTTAAGAGGCATTCGTTTCTTTGAGGCTGATTTATCAGATACCTCATATGGTGCGAGAATAGATTGAGAAGAATTTTGTTAAACTACATGAATTACGATTGGACCACGAAGAAAAGGTGGTGCGGAGAATTTTCTCTGCATCACCTTTTCAATTTGTCGAAACTAGATTTTAGAGTGTGTGAATAACATGGTCTATATGAGCTGCATGGTAGTAATACACGTGTTGTCGTTCTCAAACGTGGAAACCTCTGACACCTGTGATTTTCCTTCTTGCTCAATCGTTACGCGATACGTTCGGTCACGGGGAAGCCAAAAATCTATAAATCCATTGGATTGCGATTTTATGGTTTGGTCGAATACTACATCTCCTTGCGTATCTTCGATTAATACAGTAAATTCTTCCTCCACCATTTCCCCACGGCAACCCGTTAAGCTATGATTGGAGCAGGGGTGTGTTGTCTCAACATACGGCGCGATCGATACGAAAAAATCGTCCTCAAGTAAGTCATAGATTTCCTCGCTTGCGTCGGTGTTGGTCACAATAAGCTGAGTCGATGTGATAGAGGCGGACTGTGCTTCGATGCTACCTACACTGTAACCATGCACTAATTGTTTGATGTTCTTCGTTTCATTCGCTGCTAGTTCATCTCTGTCACCACCTGCCACAAACCAATATGCACTTATTGTAATGGCAATTAGTCCAACAACCACGAGTATTTTTTTATTCATCATAAATTCCCCTTTACTGTAGTCTGTTTATCCCGTCCATTTTACTGTTGTGAATTGAAAATCTCTGTAATTAAAGTCACTATTCTGCTGGCGTATTCACATTCCCACTTTGGAACATTACAATCCCAGGTAAATTCAAAATTTGTTGACTATGTTGCTGCTCCTGGATTACCATTCACTATCATATACATACTGGAGGCTAGAAGAGAATGAACAATAGATTATGGTATAAACAACCCGCCTCGTGCTGGAATGAGGCTTTGCCAGTTGGTAATGGTAGACTTGGAGCGATGGTATTCGGCGGAGTAGATAAAGAACAGCTTCAATTAAACGAAGACACATTATGGTACGGCGGTCCCACTGAAAGGAATAACCCCGATGCACAGGCTAATTTGCCGCTCATTCGCAAGCTTCTGTTTGAGGGTAAACTGAAGGAGGCCCACCTGCTTGCTGCTATGGCTTTATCAGGCGTTCCGGAATCGCAACGGCATTATACCTCTCTCGGGGATTTATTCATTACCATGGATCACGACGCTGCGGATCAAATGGAATATTCCCGCGAGCTGGATCTGGAGTCAGGTACTACCAGTGTATCATATAAAGTAACCGATACGATGTATCGGCGAGAGATTTTTGCTAGTTATCCTAATCAGGTGCTCGTCGTGCATATAAATGCCGACCGTGCAGGTATGGTTGGGCTTACAGCTCGTATTTCCCGTGGCAAAAGTAGGTATCAGGATGGCATCCAAGCTCTGGACGGACACACGCTTCACATGCATGGTCATTGCGGAGGAACCGATGGACTGATTTTCAGTGCAGTGCTTCGTGCGGTACCTGTTGGTGGTACGGTTAAGATCATCGGGGAGCATCTCGTGGTCGAGGGAGCTGATTCTGTCACACTGATCCTGTCGGCGGGAACCGACTTTCGCTTTGAGAATCCAGAAGCCTACTGCTTGCAGACGGTAGCTGCTGCAGCAGGCTTAGCTTATGGGGAACTTCTGAGCAGTCATATAGCCGATTATCGAAGACTATACAGTAGGATGAAGCTATCTCTAGGTGAGCCCTCATCTGATTTACCAACGGATGAGAGGCTGACAAAGGTAAAGGAAGGGTTCGATGATCCCGGACTTGTCAGTTTATATTTTCAATATGGTCGTTACTTACTCATTTCTTGCAGCCGTCCTGGATCGCTTCCCGCCAATCTACAAGGGATATGGAACGATCAGATGCTTCCAGCATGGGACAGTAAATATACGATCAATATCAATACAGAGATGAATTATTGGCTAGCTGAGACCTGTAATTTGTCAGAGTGTCACGAGCCATTATTTGACCTGCTAGGCCGTATGCGTGAACGAGGGCGCGAAACGGCCCGTATCATGTATGGGTGCAGGGGATGGACAGCGCACCATAATACGGACATATGGGCGGATACCGCGCCGCAAGATATTTACTTGCCAGCAACACATTGGCCTCTAGGTGGAGCATGGCTCAGTCTGCATTTGTGGGAGCATTATCAGTTTAATCGAGATGAGTCGTTCCTGTCGGAAACGTATTCCATTATGCAGGAGGCAGCACAGTTTCTGCTCGATTATCTGATTACAGGACCGGATGGTTATCTCGTTACTTGTCCGTCTGTCTCACCGGAGAACACCTACCTTCTCCCCAACGGGGAGGAAGGCACACTCTGCATCGCTCCAGCTATGGACAGTCAGATTATTACAGAGCTATTCCACGCGTGTATAGAAGCTTCTTCTGTACTAGACGTAGATGCAGCGTTCCGTGAGGAGTTGACTCGGACATTGGAGCGAATACCAAGTCCACGGATTAGTAAGGAAGGGTACTTGCAGGAATGGTTGGTCGATTACGAGGAGAAGCATGCTGGGCATCGACATATTTCCCATTTGTTTGCACTTCATCCAGGGACGCAAATTACTCCTAGGAGAACGCCAGAATGGGCAGCAGCGGCAAGAGCCACCCTAAATCGCAGGCTCGCAAATGGTGGGGGTCATACGGGCTGGAGTCGTGCGTGGATTGTGAATTTCTGGGCGCGACTGGAGGACGGTGAAGAGGCGCATCAGCATATGATGGCGCTGCTTCGTTCCTCTACGCTCCCTAATCTCTTCGATAACCACCCCCCCTTCCAAATCGACGGGAATTTTGGCGGTACGGCAGGGGTTGCGGAGATGCTGCTACAAAGCCATGACGATTGCGTGCAACTGCTGCCCGCCTTGCCAAAAGCTTGGCCAACTGGTCAGGTAACGGGGCTTCAAGCTCGCGGTGGCTTCGAGGTTGATATCAAATGGTCGAATGGACAGCTAACAGAGGTGACCATTCGCTCAAAGCTTGGTCGACGTCTGCAAATTCATTCAGAGGTTGAGTTGGTTGATGCTTTGACAAATAAGTCGGTGGCAATGATGGATACGGTGGTCGGGCAAGCATACAAGCTTGTACCTCGAGAGGTACGCTAAGCGCCGAAACCACATCCAGGTGGCTTGTAAGCAGAATATTCGCTTAGAAGAAGCAAAGAGGGGCTCATCGCCCCTCTTTGCTTTTGAATTGCTTTTTAGTGACATCACCTTGTTATTGATTTAAATGATACTGTCTGTTCTTTTATACCTTTCTCAGCAGCAAATCTTTCAATACTAGATGCACCAAAGAATCCATCTATGCCTTCTGTTCTTTCAATTACATATGCTGCATCTTCTGGTTCTGCAATAGGTCCACCATGACATATTACCATAATATCTGGATTAACTGCTCTACCTGCAATAATAATCTCTTCGATTTTCTTCACACAATCATCTAAGGTAAGAGCAGTTTTAGCCCCAATTGTGCCTTTCGTAGTCAAGCCCATATGAGCGACTAAGATATCTGCCCCTGCTTCTGCCATTGCCCTTGCTTGCTCAGGATCAAATACATAAGGAGTTGTAAGCATGTCTAATTCATGCGCTGTTCGAATCATCTCGACTTCTAAATCGTAGCCCATACCTGTTTCTTCTAAGTTTTGTCTAAATACACCATCAATCAAACCTACTGTCGGGAAATTCTGAACCCCATTAAATCCTTGCTCCTTGAGCTGTTTTAAATAGACTTCCATAACTCTAAAAGGATCAGTTCCGCATACGCCTGCTAATACAGGTGTGTTTTTCACAACTGGTAATACCTCAGATCCCATTTCGACAACAATTTGATTGGCATCTCCATAGGATAATAACCCAGCCAGTGATCCACGGCCCGCCATTCTATACCTTCCAGAATTGTAAATGATAAGCATGTCCGCTCCGCCGGCTTCACTACTTTTAGCAGTAATTCCTGTACCGGCTCCTACTCCTAATAGAATCTTTCCATTTCTAACTTCTTCCTTAAACTTTGCAACAATCTCTTTTCTAGTATTTTTGTTCATTTGTGAATCCTCCATTTGATATCATTTTCTCAGGAAATATTATACAGTTCCTTTATTTTTACTTCCTAGGCTCCCAATTGATACGCTAATATAACCGCACAACAATCCAACAATATTTGCAAGTGCAATCCAAAGTATAGAAATAACAATATTATTAAGGTCAAAGGAAGATGATGCTACTTTCGGGAAATTACCTGCATAATACCCTGCAAACATACAAGAATATGCGTTAAATGATGCCAGAGAACAACTAAATATGGATGTTTTAATAGATAACATCAATATAAAGACCGTAACAGCGACTGAAATCATAAGTGCTATCATTTGATAGTCTGATGCCGCATAGATAATAATCGAGATCGCAGCTAACAAGTAACCTACAAACAAGGCCGGTATTGCCTGTTTAAATGCAAAAGTTTTAGCTCCTAAAGCAAAGTACCATGCCCAACCAATAAACAAGGCCCATACTGGTAAATCAAAAAGCATAGTGAGACAAGTGAATCCTGCTAAAATAGCAACGGCAAAATCTAGTTTTGTGACTTTCATATAATACCTCCTATTATTATTTATAGACTTATTTGCTCATTAAATCTATTAACTTTTGTGCTGCTGCAACGGCAAACTCTTCATCATTAATGGCACAATCCATTTCGATAACTTCTACTATATTTCTATTTATACCATTTCTTAATGTGTCAAATAGCATTTTATCCTCTTCTACGCCATAGAAGGCTTCACCCTCAACATCAATGCCTGAGATACCTTTGAGAGGTAAGAATAAAGCAGTTTTCTCTTTTGCCATATTTAATTTCTCAACAAGCTTTTTGCCGATGGCCTCATTTTCTTCTACAGTTGTCCTCATGAGTGTGACTGTAGGGTTGTGCTTATAGAACTTATGTCCAATAAATTCTTTCGGTATTGTATCATAAGGGCCGAAGTTGCACATATCAAGGGCTCCTACGGATACAACCTGTGGAACATGATTTTTACTGGCTGCCTCTAAACGATGTGGTCCTGCATTCAATACACCACCAATAATTTCATCTGCCCACTCTGTTGTCGTAAGATCTAATACCCCTTCAATAAATCCAGCCTCTATAAGTGCTTCCATCGACTGTCCACCTATACCTGTTGCATGGAATACAAGAACTTCATATCCTCTTTCCTCAAGATATTTTCTAGCTACTGTTACACATGGAGTTGTTACCCCGAACATAGTCGCAGCAATCAGAGGCTTTTTCACGATCACATTTGTATTTTCAAATTTAACCATTCCCGCGATTGCAAACACTGCATTTGTAAAAATCTTTGTTGAAATTGAGTTGAGCCCGGAAACATCCACTACAGATGGAATCATAATAATATCACTTGTGCCTATATATGGAGCAACATTTCCCGACGCTACTGTTGATACCATAACTTTAGGTACACCAATGGGCAGTGCCCGCATTGCTGGTGTCACTAATGATGTTCCTCCAGTACCACCACAGGAGATAATTCCACTAAATTTACCTTGTTTATATAATTCGGGTACTAGTTTTTCCATTCCTTTTGATAACACTTCTGTTGCTAAAGCTCTGTCCTTCTTAGCAGCGAGAGCTTTCATGTCTACTCCTGCTGCCTCTGCTACTTCACTGTTTGATACATCTGGTTTAAATGTAGGTTCAAATACACCCGTGTGGATCGTAAAAGTATCCAATCCTAAACTTTCAATCAAATTCTTAATGTAGAGATACTCCTCCCCTTTAGTGTCAAAGGTTCCCGCAATTGCGATTGTTTTCATTTTTTACCCTCCTCTTAAATTTTGATTGATCTCATAAAAAATAAGCATGATTAACTATAAATTAATCATACTGTCTAGTTATATTTATGAAAACGCTTTTGTGTCTTATGTTTTTGTGTTTATGTTAGATCTATATTGTTTTGGAGAGTAGCCCTTATACTTTTTAAACATTTTGCTAAACTGTGCATAGTCTTGATACCCGACTAAAGTTGCTACCTCTGATAACGGAATACTTCCTCTAATTAATATCTCGATTGCTTTATCTATGCGAAAGTTAACGATATACGTTTGAAAACAGCAACCCACTTCCTTTTTAAACAAAGAGCTTAAGTAACTCCTTGATACATGAGCCACTCTAGCTAAATCTAAAAACGAAATATCATTCATATAATTTTGAGCAATGTATTCTTTTACAAATTCAACATAATCATAATGCTTAGTAACTCCGTCTAACATTTTAACCATTAAATCATCTTCATCAAGCTTTCCTGATACTTTAAAAGCTTTTGTTATATTTGTAATGGACTTTTCTGATGGTATTCTCTCAAAGGCGGATCCGCCAATGTATCCCATTAAGTTTTCATTATTACTATACATGTACTGAATATCAATGGGTGTTTTCACAGGACCACCATAAACTAGCTTAATTAGATCTGGCTTTAACTCATTACAGGTATTAAATATCTTGTCCGCTTTAACCTTTGCAGATTCCAGTGATAATACTTTTCTAGCTCCTAATAATCCTCCTTCTGTTAATCCTAGATGCACACAAATAATATCAGCTCCGGCTTCTATCATCTGGGCTGCTTGTACCTCGTCGAAGACAAATGCAATTGTAAACAAATTTCTTTCGTGGGCGATTCTTATTGCTTCTACCTCTAATAGATAATGATACCCATCTTCCTTTAGAGCTTCTCTGAATAGACCGTCTATTAGACCAACTGTGGGGTAGTTATTAATACCAGAAAACCCCCTGTCTTTTATCTCATTTATGTAACTAACCATATTCTTTGTAGGGTCGGTTGCATTAAGTCCGAATATAATGGGAATATCTTTGACCAATGGTATGATCTCTCTAGAAGCAAAGTCCATAACCATATCATTACTATTGCAAAATGGTAAAAAGCCACCTAGCGAACTTCTCCCCATTTGGCGGAATTTCCCCGAGTTTAGCATCAATATGAAATCAGCTCCGCCCTGTTTAGCATACTTCGCTGTTATTCCAGTACCAGTGGATACTCCGATAATATGATTACCCATTTTCATTTGTGATTTGAGGGTTTTTAGTATTTCTTCTCTTTTCATATTTGTTAATCACCTCATCTATGCTCATCTTTGAGACCGAGTCTATCGCTATTGTATTTCATATTTGCAATAAATCCTACCAGTAATATTGCGACTGTGGCTACTCGTTTACAAGATTCAAACATGGGCTTAACAAATGTTCTTAACTCAGATAATCTAGCAGGAATGATTGCTTTCTATACTTGAGAAGGGTTGAAATCAATACAAAAGAGACAACCCATAATAATTCACATGGGAGTGAAGGGAAATTATGAAATACGGGTTGAAGAAAGAGTTGGCTGTCGGTCTTGTTCTAGTTATGTTCGTTCTACTACTTGCAGCTTGTGGAGGTAATAACAAGGAGGAGACTGCAAGTGCTTCCGTACTTGAAGAAATCTCGATAGCGGACCTTGAGAAGAAAGCGAAGGAAGAAGGCTCAGTCGTAAGCGTCGGGATGCCGGACTCTTGGGCAAACTGGAAAGACACATGGATGGATCTTCAAATTAAATACACTCTTACTCACACGGATACGGATATGTCGAGTGCTGAGGAAATAGCTAAGTTCGAGGCGGAGAAAGATAAGCCAACGGCTGATATCGGTGATGTGGGTATCTCATTTGGACCGGTTGCGGTCGAGAAAGGTGTAACGCAAGCCTACAAAACCACCTATTGGGATGAGATTCCCACTTGGGCGAAGGATAGTGACGGGCATTGGATCGTAGGTTACCAAGGATCAATCTCTTTCCTTACGAATACGAAGCTTGTTCCAACGCCTCCCCAAAGCTGGGAAGATCTTAAAAACGGCGATTACAAAATTATTGTCGGAGACGTAACGAAAGCCGCACAAGCCCAAATGGCTGTATTAGCCGCAGCGATCGCTTTCGGTGGAGATGAGTCCAACATCGAGCCAGGGATTGCCTACTTTGAGGATCTTGCGAAAAAGGGCCGTCTATCCAACGCGGAAGCCTCACTTGCGAATATCGAAAAAGGAGAAGTCCAAGTGACCTTACTATGGGACTTCAATGCTCTAAACTATAGCGATCAGCTTGGCAAGGATAAATTCAACGTAGCCATTCCTAAAGAAGGTAGCGTTGTGAGCGGTTATGCCACAATTATTAACAAATATGCTCCTCATGCTAATGCAGCGAAGCTTGCTCGCGAATATATTCTGAGTGATGCAGGACAGATTAATCTAGCTAAAGGTTATGCTAGACCCATCCGCGACAACGTAAAATTGCCTGATGATGTAGCAGCAAAGCTGCTGCCTAAGGAGGCGTACAACAACGTCAAACCCGTTGGCGATTACAAGGTATGGGAAGAAACAGCCAAGATCATTCCACAGCTATGGCAGGAACGTGTTCTGGTGCACATGAATTAATCACATCAGCTTAAATGCTGAGCTATATAACGAATAATGGAGCGTCTTCGTCTTCTAGTCGAAGGCGCCCCCTTTTATTTAGAATGAGAGGAGTGGGGGGCATGAAGCGAAGAAATCGATGGGTTTTTCTAGGGTTAGTTCCTTTTATAGTGATGATCTTCGCGTTTCAATTCGCTCCAATCTTATCCATGCTGACCGGAAGCTTAAGACAGGAAGACGGCTCGGGTATTACCTTTGGCTTTTACACTAAGATTCTACAAAGTGCGTACTATCTGCAAGCTATAAAGAATAGTCTACTAATTTCCGTATTCTCGAGTCTGATTGGTGTTTTTGTTGGACTTATCTGTGCTTACTCCATCACACGGTTCTCGACAAAGATACGGGACAGATTGCTTATGCTTTCCAACATGACCTCGAATTTCGCCGGTGTTCCGCTCGCCTTCGCTTATATCATTTTGCTTGGTAGTAACGGTGTGTTCACGCTGATATTTAAGCAATGGGGCTGGAGTGTGTTCGCCGATTTTGATTTGTATAGCTGGATGGGACTTATTCTGGTTTACGTTTACTTTCAGGTTCCACTTGCTCTGCTGCTTCTGTATCCGTCCTTCTATGCGATCCGAGACCAGTGGAAGGAAGCGGCGTCGCTGTTGGGTGCAAGCAGGTGGCAATTCTGGACGACGATTGGTATACCTGTTCTGACGCCTGCTGTATTCGGAACGCTGGGGATTCTCTTCGCGAATGCGATGGGCGCATATGCAACAGCCTATGCCCTGGTTGGCGGTAATTACAATCTGCTTGCCGTAAGGATTGGCTCCCTTGTAGCTGGAGATGTGGTGAACCAACCGCAGCTAGGCAATGCGCTCGCAGTTATCTTAGCTCTGTCGACTTTACTTGCCGTATATCTCAATCACAAGATGACGCAACGTTCACAGCTGTTTAATGCCAATTCATCCTCAAGGAGAGTCAACACTCGTCGTAAATTACTACAACCATGGTCCGCGTCAATTAAGGAGGAGCTGTGATGGAGGCTAAAGTGAAGAAGGCTGGATGGGCTCATCGCTCGCTTATGCTCGTGCTTATGATTTATTTGCTGCTTCCCTTATTGGCTACTTGTATTTATGCGTTCGCTAAAGAATGGCAAACAACTGTACTTCCAGAGCAGTGGACGATGGAGTGGTTCAATGAGATGTTTCAAGACATTCGTTTTCTAGATGCGCTTTGGACATCATTGTATCTATGTGCGATCAGCGTAGTGCTAAGCTTGGCGATCATGCTGCCCGCTGTGTTTATTATTACGGTTTACTTGCCCAAATGGGAGACATTCATGAAGGGGATCGTTGTCCTTCCATATGCCGTTCCCGGCGTCGTGGCCGCGGTCGGGCTTATTCGCGCCTATTCCTCGGGACCAATCGATATCGCGGGAACGGCTTATATACTAATTGGTGCTTACTTCGTGGTCATTCTACCCTACATGTATCAGGGAATTCGCAACAGCCTACTAACTGTCTCGGCCGTGGAGTTACTTCATTCAGCGGAATTGCTAGGTGCAAGTAGAATGAAAGCATTCGTGAGCGTTGTTCTGCCGAATATATGGCCAGGGGTTATGATCTCAACGTTATTATCGTTCTCTGTGCTGTTCGGAGAATTTGTATTGACTAACATGCTAGTTGGAGGACATATTCAAACCATTCAGGTTTACCTGTACCAACGGGTTGGGGAAAGCGGGCATTTGGCAAGTGCTATTGCGATTACCTATTTTGTATTTATTCTAGTGCTGTCTATGATCCTAATGAAGCTCGGCCAAAAAGTGAACAGGGGGATACAAGGGTGAACGCATATTTGGAGCTGCAAGGGATTCGAAAGCGTTTCGGGCATACAACCGTGCTGAACAATGTGAATTTGCAAATTCACGAGGGGGAGCTTGTGACGTTGTTGGGACCTTCTGGTTGTGGAAAAAGCACGCTTCTGCGTTGCATTGCGGGGCTTGCGGATTTGGACGGCGGACAGATTCTGCTGGAGAACAAGGATATTGTGAATTTGCCACCTCGAAGCCGAGAAATCGGAATGGTATTCCAGGCCTACGCATTGTTCCCCAACCTAACCGTCAGTGAGAACATTCAATATGGAATGAGAATGCGAGGAGCTTCCAAAGAGGCGAGACGGAAACGGTCCGAGGAATTACTTGCGCTTGTCGACCTTGAGGACAAACGGGATGCGTATCCCCAGCATCTCTCAGGCGGCCAACAGCAACGTGTGGCGCTTGCCCGTTCACTTGCCGTCCAGCCTAAAGTGCTTCTGCTTGATGAACCACTTAGCGCATTAGATGCCAAAATTCGCAAAAATCTAAGGACTGAGATCCGCGAAATCCAAAAACAGTTTAATATCACTACCATTTTCGTGACACACGACCAGGAAGAGGCGTTAACTTTATCCGATAGGGTTTGTCTTATGAACAAGGGAAGTATCGTTCAGCAGGGCACTCCGGAAGAGCTATATACAACACCTCGAACGGAGTTCGTCGCTCGGTTTATGGGAAGCTACAATGTGCTGACCAGATCTGAGGCATTGAGGCTATTCGAGCGGTTGGACAGTGCTGCGGAAAGCTTCGCGATTCGTCCCGAATCCCTTATCCTCGTGAACAAGGAAGCCCATAACGAAGCGGTACATACCGGTAAACGGATTATGGACGGAACCATATACATGGCCACTGTATTAGGCAATATCATCCGTTATGCTGTAGATGTTGCAGGCGTTAGGCTAACGATAGATACGCTAAATGACGGCCGTACGCTTCTTTTAGGAGAGCGAAGTCAAGTCAGATTAGCTATAGATGAGTCTCAACTCCTACATCTTGAGAAGGAAGGAGCGTGAGGAATGATATGGGGGAAAGTCACTTGTTCGATAAATTATCCAAGCTCATTGTTGTTGTCTTAGATGGTCTCAGATATGATTCGGCTCGCAAGTATTTAGGCTACATGGAGCACTTAGTAGAGCAGGGGGGAATGACGTGTTATCCAGTTCAATCCCAGTTGCCTAGTCTCTCTCGCCCGCTCTATGAGGTACTGCTTACCGGCACTCTAGCTGCGAGGAACGGAATCTCCGCTAATCATATTGTGAGATTGAGTCAGGAGCAGAGTGTGTTCCATATCGCTACCGAGGCAGGATTAAGAACGGCTGCAGCTGCTTATCATTGGGTTAGCGAGCTATATAATTCCGCACCCTTTCACCACATTGCGGATCGCCATCAGCATGACCCAAGTAAACCCATCCAGCACGGTGTTTTCTACTTCGAGGATCATTACCCAGACAGCCACCTGTTCGTGGACGCCGAGTATTTGCGGTCGGTATACGATCCACACTTTCTATATATCCACTCCATGAACATAGATGACGCCGGACATAAGTATGGAGGGGAAAGCAAGGAATACGAGGCTTCTGTACGAGCTGCCGATAGCATGCTTGCGGCGTTGGTTCCCATTTGGATGTCACAAGGTTATCGTATCATTGTAACCTCGGACCATGGGATGAATGTAAACGGACAGCATGGAGGGACAGAAGTGGAGGAAAGGCACGTTCCGCTCTATATGAATGAAGTACCATCAACTGTTCCAATTTTTGGGGAGGGGCAGGTCTTATCGCAGCTTATTCTTGCCCCATTAATGTGCCATTATCTCGGACTTACACCTTCTGGAGCGATGATAAATCTGGGCGAACTAGCATTACAAGCGATTCCAAATACTCAACAGGGAGCTGTCGCCGATGAAGGTTGACATGCATTTCCATTTGGAGGAGGGCCCTTATTCGTTGCGATGGCTGTCTCGTACCTTGAAGGCGCTGGCTTCCACGGAGCCGAAGCTAATAATAGGCCATTCTTCATCTACACAACAGTATGTGGAAGAAATGACGAAGCTATTAGGTAATAGGGTGCAGAATGGATGCTTCAACGAGGAATGGCTGGATCGGTATTTAAACATGGGACGCTCACGGGAAATCGAAGCATTCGGTGTGGTTGACCATCTGTACCGCTTTCGGGAATGCCGTTCGTATTACGAGAAGCATATGCTACTGGATGATAGCCCAATTGGCATACTACAGAAGACTTGGCTTGACCAAGTCTGCGTAGCTTCGTTATCCGAATTCGTCACCTTCGTGACGGAGGCGAAGAAGTCCCGTCCAGATCTATTGCTTGGGATAGAGGCAGATTTTTTCCCTGGTGGAGAAGCTGAGCTTCGAGATTTGCTTGTGGGACATGAATGGGACTATATCATTGGATCGGTTCATTTCATAGAGGGGTGGGGCTTCGACAATCCGGAGACGCAGGCTGAGTTTAAGGACTTGGATCCACTCCAAACCTATGCGCGTTATTATGAGTTGCTTTGCCAGGCCTGCGTTTCGGGCTTGTTCCAAATCATCGCTCACCCAGATAACCTGAAGGTGTTCGGCTTCCGTCCGATTAATGAGAAAGATCTGCTGCCCTATTACCGCAAGCTAGCAGAGGAAATGATTATAAACGGTGTTATCACAGAGATTAATACCGGCTTAGCTTACCGCTTCCCGGTAGCGGAGAGCTGTCCAAGTCCCTTGTTCCTGTCGGTACTAGCCGATTATCGCGTCCCACTTACGTTGTCATCCGATGCACATTTTCCAGACGATATTGGCATGTTAGTAGACGAAGCCTTGGCGGCCGCGTTAGGTGAGGGATATTCCGAATTGACCATTTTCAGAGGGTGTAAGCCAATTAAGGTGCCTATTGGCAGTAGGGTTGACATAGCGTCAAATTAACTTTGTTGCAAGTATTTTATATAAGTAATCGAGGTGGACCAAAAGGTCCACCTTTTCCTTAGTGTCGCCCAGCATGGGCGT
>DFZX01000078.1 GCA_002383695.1 Caryophanales bacterium UBA4045 | reverse complement strand
AATCTTGCTGTCGTAGTTTTTTTTCGCAGGAATTCTAATTGTACTTATATCCTCCGGTGTTATGACACTAAAGGAATTACCTTATGAACTGCCTGCGTCCGCAGCTGGCGCTCCACTTTCTATTGATGTTAATGCCATTCAATTTGGTTTTGAGATGAGCGAGTATCAAGCTAAGGTAGGTCAACCTATTGAATTTAACGTAACGAGTTCAGATGTGAATCACGGCTTTGGTATCTATGATGAGAATATGGTTGTTATTACTCAGACCCAAGCTATGCCTGGATACACGAATAAGCTGTATTATACGTTCACTAAGCCGGGGAAATATAAAATTCTATGTTTAGAATATTGCGGTCTTGCTCACCATTTCATGATTGCAGATTTCGAAGTCTTACCAGATAATAACGAGGGGGCTTGATCATGGGAAATCCGGAAGTACTCCTTCATACATCTAGTCGCATTGCACAACGAACGATTCGCATTTATTTGATTCTAAGCGGTATAGTTCTTTTCTCAATGATGATACTTGGCTTTCTGTTGTTACTGTCTCAGGGAGAAATCTACATTATTGATAATTCATTGCTCTATGAAATCATGACCGTTCACGGAACAGGAATGATTGGCATTGGAGCATTCGCAGCTGCAGCAATTATGTGGCATTTCTTAAGTCAATATGTTGAACTGAGTACCGGTATTCTTGTTGCTAATCTAGTATGCTTCTTAGTTGGCGTTGTTATAGTGCTTATTGGTGTTTTCCAATATCACTTTGCAGGTGCTTGGACTTTCCTGTATCCGCTTCCTTCCATGTCTGGCGGAGCATGGAATGTTACAGCTTCTGTACTGTATTTATCAGGAATGTTATTAATTGGTATTGGGTTTATATTGTTTTATCTTGACGTTGCTAGGGCATTAATCGTAAAATACGGTAGTTTAGGTAAAACGCTGGGTTGGCCATATTTGATCGGGAAAAGTAAAGATAAATATGGACCGCCGCCAACTGTAGTTGCTAGCACCATGGTCACGATTGTCAATCTGACTGCTATGGTGGCTGGTGCAACCATTCTTGTAATCAACTTAATTAATGTGTTAGCACCTGAATTTACCTTCGACGCATTAATCGCCAAAAACTTAACTTATGCTTTTGGACATATTTTTGCTAATTCGATTATTTATATGGGTGTCATTGCTGTATACGAAATATTGCCAAGGTATACAAACCGACCATGGAAATCGAATAAAGTATTCTTAATTGCCTGGAATATATCTACCTTGTTCACAATCATTATTTATCCTCACCATCTGTTCATGGATTTCGCTATGCCACAATGGACGCTTATATTAGGTCAAATTCTGTCCTATATGAATGGTATACCCGTGCTTGTTGTAACGGCATACGGTGCAGTTATGATCGTAATTCGTTCCGGTATTCGTTGGGATATGGCATCTGGATTTATCTTTATATCTATACTCGGCTGGGTTACCGGTGTTGTTCCAGCCATAGTTGATGCAACTATTACTGTTAATAGTGTGATGCATAATACCAAGTGGGTTCCAGGGCACTTTCACATGTATATGGGAATAGGTGCGATATCGATGATATTTGGCTTTATGTATTATTTAATAAAAACCGAGGCAGCTTACAAGGATCAGCCCATAGATCGAGTAGCCTTATGGACTTATGTTCTGTTCTTCTTTGGATTATGTGGTTCATTCTTATTCGCAGGGGTTGTCGGAGCACCGCGTCGTTGGGCCGAGCATGCGCCAGAGTGGGTACCCACTGATAAACTAGGCGTATTATGTGGATTATTCGTCATAATCGCAACTGCGATTTTTGTTATTCGTTTTTTAAGCAGAGTTGGGTATATGGGTGTGAAACAAATTGAGGTTCCCTTACCTAAAATGAATGCGTAAATTCATACTTATTGTCATACTGTCACTGATAGGCTCGCTTGTGCTGTGGGTAGGGACTGATGGATTTCAAGTTTATACCTCTGAAGGAGCTCGTCGTTATGCTGTGCAAGCGGAACCGAGGAAACTACCTGACGTGATGTTACAGGACCAGAATGGGAGTAACTTTCTACTTTCAAGTCTTAAAGAGAAATATATATTATTTACATTTTTCTATACACAATGTGGTGATGTTTGCCCAGTTCTAGAGACGCAATTTGAGAAAGTAGTAGCATCCATACCTGAATCAATGAAAGAAGAAGATATTACCTTTCTAAGCATCAGCTTTGATCCTGAACGTGATGATCCAATGGCTTTGTCGCATTATGCGCAATTTTTTGATGTAGATGGGGTACATTGGAAGCTTGTGACAGTACCGGATAAACAACAGCTTCAAGCATTGATGGATGCGTGTGATGTGGTTGCTATTCCGGACCAACAGGGTGGGTATGAGCATAATGCGGCAATCTACACCGCTGATAGAGACATGCGATTGTTCCGCATATTCGATTTTTATAATACGAATTATGTTAGTGACGAAGTCATGTCATTCATAGAGTCGTGAGTAGAGTGGATATCGCACGTTTCTAAGGCATGGAGGAATTCATATGCATGTACGAGCATGGAAGGGACCAATACTACTCATTCTATTGATGATTCCCCAAGGAGCTGAATGGCTTGAATCGACAATGACGGGGCATATGTTGATTCAATTCCCATTGCTAGTTTTGGCCGGATATTGGATTGGAATTGTTTGGAAACAAGGAACTCCGTCCATTGATAATTATTTGGGGGGTATACCTGGTCTATTGTTGATCATCTTCACGTTTTTGTTCTGGATGATTCCACGATCATTGGATCAAGCGATAACTTCAGACTTTATGGAGATTGCTAAATATATCACATTGACACTTTGTGTTGGTGTTCCTCTTGGAGTCGGATGGCATAAGTTTGGGTTTATTGTTAAAGGCTTTGTATGGATACATTTAATCTCCATGATTTTCCTAATGGGTTGGGTGTATGCGACTTCACCGATACGGGTATGTAATCAGTATTTAATCGACACACAACGTGTGGCTGGATGGGTGCTATTAGGCTTAGGTGTAGCGATCGTATTGTTTCATATGGGGAAGATGGTACGGAATGCATTTGTAGAATGATGACTTTTCTTTAGACTGATTGTAATAAAGAAAAGAGAGGCGAAAACCACCTCTCTTTCTTGTATCTATTGGCTGATCGACTCCTCATTCAGTCGTTTTCGCGTGTTCCAGTCGAAACGTCGCGCATTACTCCAAAAGTTAAATTCTCCTGTGTAATACCCTTCCTTGTCAACCTTTATTTTTTTTCGAGCAATCATCTTGACGTAACCAATAACTCGACTGAAAGTGGCGATGTCATCACTACTGCAGACTGGGCAATTCGAAATATTCTTACCATCCTCAGCAATGATTTGTTGACCACATTCGAGACAACTCGTTAATGTTGGCGTTAATGTGATGTATTGAATCGGTTTAATGAATATCCTCTTTAAATACTCAGCCAACTGCTTAGGTGGAAGCTTGCTTTCGAGAAAATGATGCAGAATGCTGCCAGATGTTGCGTAGGCTTGAAATTCTGCACTGTTCTCGACTTGCCGAAGAAAATCGTCTTCACTGAACGGAAGCATACATCCTGATGTTAAATATACGTTCTCCCCAGTTCCTTGTACGAAGATATCTCTGTTGTTGTGTGCCGCCCATTTCACATCGTGACGCGCCAACTTGATGGCGGCATTCTCGCCAGGCGCATATTCGATTCCGCAGGCAACCTGATCGCTTACGATAAATTCATTAATTTTCTCAGTCATAAGCTGCATAATACGGTGTGCAAGCTTTCGACCTTCCTCGTTATTCATCCCATTGGGGTAACCGCTGTTAATAAGTCCTTCATGCATTCCTGCAACGCCAAACACATTGAAATAGTTCGATAGATTCTTATTCAAGGCGAAGAAGGTCGGATACAGCTCTTTATTTCCTTCGATCCATCTTCGTTTAGCCATATGTCCCTCTTGCATGATATCTAACAGCTCTGCGATCTTAGCAAATAGCAATTTATCATCGTAGCCATATTCCATAAGCACTCGGTTTAGGTTTAAATTCAACACCTGCACCGCGCCAGTAGAGCCGGTTGAGCTACCGAAGATTCCGCTTCCGATTCTTGACAATACAGTTAAATCGATCTGTAATCGACAACACAAACTACGGCTTACTTCTGGATCACGAGGTTTGATGTACGGGTTAAGCTTACGATAGTGTTCATTCTCGAACGGTGCAGTTCTAAAGTTCTCGAAGTATACGCCTCCCCACTGATACATGCCATCTAGCAATTCTAGGAAGAGCTGGTTTTCATAGTTAAAATCGTCATCAATAGGAACGGTTAGAAGTGGGAAAGTGAAGGGGATGCCAGTACCGGTACCTTGCTTCATGACTTCAATTACGGCCTTGTTGATTCTATCGAAATATTCTGTAGGGATTTCGTTGTAACGAATATCTAGAGGCGAACCGCCGATGACGACGAAATCGTTCTTGATTTCGTCCGAAGGTCTGCCGAACTCCAATGTAATGTTGGTGAATGCCGATTGGGAACCACCACGCAAAGGCATATTCATTTCCCAGATCAAGCTTTGAAAAAGCTGTTTCAGTGCATCTTCCGTAAATTGGTGTCCTTTCATAGACTCTTCGTAGTATAGATAAGAGGCGGAGATTGTCGTCATTTGTGATAACATAACAGCCCCGGATACTTGCTGGGACATGAGCACGACAACATTGCTGAAGTGCCGGAGCAGCGTTTCCAGCTTCCGAGTTGGCTTTGATGACATCATATTCTTGGCGAGAGTAGGAATTCCAAGCGAAGCGATATCCTTACAAGCAATACTCAGACAATATGGACTTAGTTGCTTATCATGTATGTACACTACGCCATCTTGATATAACTCGGTCAATTTAGCTGGTAATATGTGCTGTAGCAAATATTCCTCTTCCGAAAAGTTGGTCAGATTATGCCTCAACAGCGGTAGTGAGTAAACAAAATTACTGTTCTCCCTTTTTAAATAATCGGCTTGCTTAGAATCTGATGAAGAATTAAAGGTGTGAATAATTTCTGCAGAATGACGAAACATAGTTTTCCTCCGTTCGATGTTTAAACATCGTTTTGTAAAATTAGTGGTGGATGATATGGGTTTAGGAAATAAGGTACAGCACTATCATACTTTTCAATTAAGCCTATCACGTATTCACGGATTTGCTCGAAATACTCGTCACTTAGCAGTGGATATTTCACTGTTCTTACCTGACTTAAGGAACTGTTATGACGAATAACTAGTTCTACCGACTCCAGAATATCTTGGCAAGTACTTACGGAAGGTACAAGTCCTAATATGGCTTGGAACACCTCACGGTCATCTTTAGGATTCAAACCGTGAAACGGTAGCTTCATATCAATATGAAAACCGTCAACTAATTGATTGTTCATTAAGCTTTGCATTTTGCAAGGGAATGTTCCGTTTGTGAATATGATAGTTTTTCCGTTAAATACTCGGCGCACCTGCTTCAGAAAGTGTTCGATTTCCGAAAGCTCATTTATCAAGAATTCTCCGCCACTAAAGATGACAGCGTCGAAAATCTCTGCACAACCGTCGAGCCGACTTATGACTTGTTCAGCATTTAAATAATTATCCGGTTTTTTTGCGATTAATTCGTCGTAATTATGACATCCGAGACAGCGCAGGTTGCAACCATTCCATGAGTGGATAAGCAAAGATACATGACTTGGCAAATCATCGAACGTACGAATGAAACGTGGATAAAAAGTGAGCATCCTATTCTCCTTTCCCAAATAAAAAGGCATTTCTGACCATCTTAAGAAAATGATGGTCAGAAATGCCCGTATACATAGAACCAATTGGTTGCATACAAGAATTTAACACCTCCCTATCTTCCTTAGGTTAAGTAGTGTTGTCGTTTATGGCAGGTCTCCTGGCTTCGGGTCGTTGCATAACGTCACTTCCTTCCCGTTTCAATATAAGAAACAGTGGGTAAAGCGTGACATTGCTCGCCGTTACAGTGGAGGGACCGCGTCGGATTTTCACCGAACTTCCCTTTTCAATCGGACACCACTTGTGTGTGAACCGATACCGTAAACTACTATATTTAGTTGTATTTATGAATGCTAATACAATATATAGATAATGTAAAGTGATTAATGTCATATATATAGATTTACTATGTTCAATAAATACACTTGAATGGTAATGTAACGCTTCATAGTCGATTGTTTATCGGTACAGGGAAATTCGGAAACGATTCGGTGATTACTAAGGTGATAGAACGTTCTGGTGCTCAGGTCATAACAGTGGCGGTTAGACGAGTAGATTTCAATTCGCCATTTGCGAATGTTATGAAGCATATACCAGAAGGAATGCAGCTTCTTCCCAATACATCTGGCGTGCGATCCGGTATGGGGCCAATTAGACTGTCAGCTGTTGCATCATCCCCATTGACTGGATTTTTAGGTAAAGGAGAGGGAGCGGTTTGAGCTTTTATGAAACTTGCATCTTGCTCATATTGCAGCTTTAGTATTGAGAATGAATTTCCAAGGGAAAACTATCACTTTTTCAGGTTGAAAAAGAAGGAGATGCGATCGCAGCCACAGTATCCGTGGCTTAACTAAACTTGTGGCTTCCGTTTCATTGGAAGTCCAGCCAATGGACGTATCGGAATATGCCGGTTTAATCGACTATGGTGCAGACGGTTTAACAATATTCCAGGAAACATACAACGAGGACATTTACCGAGATGTGCATCGAAAGGCCCGAAGCGGAATTTCTTATATCGGTTGGACGCACCCGAACGAGGCTGTCAAGCGGGGATGAGAACTGTTACAATCGGTGCTCTTCTCGGACTGGACGATTGGAGGAAAGATGTATTCCTCATGGGATTGCACGCTCGATATTTGCAACACCATTATCCTAATGCGGAAATTGGCATATCATTTTCTCGGATCCGTCCGCATTTTGGGAGGTTATAATCCGGGTTCTCCCGTGAACGATGCCCAGATGGTACAGGCAATGCTGGCTGTGCGATTGTTCTTACCTCGCGTGGGAATCCAGTCAAGAATATCAGCCGATAATGACGGATTATCCGCATTTCAATAAATTGATCTAAATCAAGGCATTTTTCTTCTGTAAGCATCATGATTAGGATGTAACTAAGACAAACCAGCTTGTTGTGATGGTACTGAATAATTTGTTTAGAAGAAGAGGAGAGTGTCGAATATGGATCAATTTACGTTTGATGATATGAAAAAGATTAAAAGAAGTAAATTAGGAGATCAGGTACCATTGGAATTATTTCGAACGATTCGATTGATCGGTATGTATCAAGGTTTACCTATGGGTGGTAAGGGTACAACACTTACAATCGGGCGCAAAATAGGTGAAAACCTTCCAATTAAGTCGGTTGAAGAGCTGTTAGAGCTATTCGAACAATTAAAGATAGGAATTCCTACAATAATTGAGCGAAATGAACGAGGAATGCGAATCGCGGTAGATGACTGCTTCTGCGAGGGACTACCTGCATTAGAAGGCAAACTTGTGTGTGATCTGGAGGGCGCCATCATGGAAGGGGCGTTGAGCAAGCTTTTGAATAAGAGGGTAGCGGTCAGGGAAGTGAAATGCAATGTGAACGGTGATGAACGTTGCGAGTACGAACTTAGGTATTAGTTTCTACGATAAGGAGGACAACGATATGCTCGAGGTTACATACAATGGGAACATCGCAATGATAGATGTGCGAGAACGAATATCACGCGGAGAACATCCGAAGGCTGAGATTTTTGAATTTGTTAAAAATGCCGATCGAGGAACGATTGTTGAAATTCATCTTCCTCATGCTGCACCCCCACTCATTGCAGGGCTGGAATCACTCGGATTCAATGCTGTCTTGAATCAACTCGCTCCCGATCATTACCGATTAATGTGTGTCATCATATAACCATTAACCAGCAAGCTCTCTTAATAATTGTGGCTGATGAATGATGATATTGTTCCGAGTAACAGAAATAAGCTTCTGTTCCTCGAGTAAAGCGAGCTTTCTACTCAAAGTTTCGGGTGTTGTTCCGATTAGAGCGGCCAGCTCCTTCTTCTGTGCGGGAAGACGAACATTTGATTTCGCGTTGTTCTTATCATATAAGAGAATAAGTAGCTTGGCTAACCGTCGATTGGTTTCCATTAGACTGATTGTGCCCAACCATTCGTCAGCTTGGCCGAGGCGTTCACTAACAGCAAGCAGAAAACGGTATGCCATCTTGGGATTATGTTCCATGATCAGTTGGAAGTCTTGTTTATGAATGAAACATATGATAGAAGCATCCAATACTTCAGCATTTGCATAATGATTCTTTTCCTGGAGCAGTGCGAATTGACCGAAGAAGTCACCGGGAAACAGGAATCGGATGATTTGTTCCTTTCCATGATCGGAAAGCTTGGATATCTTTACTGTTCCCTCATTAATAATGAACAGTTTATCTGATTTCTCTCCTTCTCGGAATATGTATTCTCCTTTTTTATAATGGTTTGACTGTATAGCTGCAGTAACTGTTTCACTTTCATCCGAAGTCAAATGCTCGAATATGGGAACTCGATGTATGCATGATGGGTTTAGATCACTGTGATTACAACTCATAATAAGACACCTCTTTCATGTTATCTTACATGGATCACGAATTATTAGTGTGACATGAATCACAATATGATGCTTGTTGTTATTCCGTAACAATTGGTGTGATAGTCCTCACACTCTTAGCGTTCAATCTAATTTAGCATATAAGCTATGTTAGTTCATTCGTATGAGGAGGTCCTATATGTCACTCATTGTTAAAGAAAGAGACTATAACGTAAGTCCATTTATTGTCATCTGGGAAGTAACTCGCGCTTGCGCGTTGAAATGCTTGCATTGCCGTGCCGAAGCTCAATATAAAGCGGATCCCCGTCAGCTTACATTCGAGGAGGGGAAGAAGCTTATAGATGACATCGCAGAGTTGGACAATCCATTATTCGTATTCACGGGTGGAGATCCATTAATGCGAACGGATTTGTTCGATCTTACCCAATATGCAGTTGATCAGAAGAAATTGTCTGTATCTATGACGCCTAGTGCAACTCCGAAGGTCACATTTGAAGCGATTCAGAAAGCCAAGGAAGCTGGGTTATCAAGGTGGGCATTCAGTCTAGACGGATCAAGTGCAGAAATTCATGACCACTTCCGGGGAACAAAAGGCTCCTACGATTTGACGATGAGGGGTATCGAGTACTTGAAGGAATTGCAAATACCAATTCAGGTGAATACAACCGTATCCAATTATAACCTTCAAGACCTTGAAGCCATTGCGAATAAGGTGAGAGATATGGGAGCAGTACTCTGGAGCCTTTTTTTCATGGTACCTACTGGTAGAGGATTGGAAAAGGACTTGATTACAGCAGACCAACACGAAGAAGTAATGAAGTGGTTATGTCAAGTTCAACAAACGATGCCATATGGGGTGAAAGCTACTGAGGCACCACATTATCGACGTGTATTCCTACAGGAGAAGCTCCGATTGGGAGATAGCCAAGCGGGAATCGGAATGAAACGTGCGGATTTACTTGGACGAGCTCACAAGGGAGTTAATGATGGTGATGGATTTGTGTTCATTAGCCATACGGGTGACGTGTATCCAAGCGGTTTTCTTCCAGTAAGCTGCGGTAATGTCAAGGAACAATCACTCGGAGATATATACCGTAATTCACCTGTCTTAAGACAGCTACGAGATAAATCATTACTTAAGGGTAAATGTGGGGTTTGTGAATTTAAGGAATTGTGTGGGGGGTCTAGGGCTAGAGCCTATGCAGTTACAGGGGATTACCTGGAGAGTGATCCGTATTGCGCATACGTGCCGAAAGCATGGAATAATAATGTTCAATCATTGCACAAGTCTGGGTTAGCCTGAGGCTGGAAAATAGAAAGGATATGGGGACTTTTCTGTAAGAGAAAAGCCAACATATCCTTATTTGCTTTTAGTTAAATATGCTCAATTCCTACATGACCACCATCTTTAAGCTTATTGCTTCACGACAATTCCCATTAAGAATAATATAAACCTCAATCGCCATCTTTATATTCTGATATGCACCGATTTTTCAGGAAGGATCGACAGAAGAGCCTTTGCACTTCATAATGGAGATGAGGGAGAGGGACGCGAATGAGTGAATTGTGGAGAGAAGATATCATAAGATCAGCTGAACAATTAAAGGGAATGATCGGAGCGCCTCATGAGGCAGTAGTTCAAAAAACAGTAACACAGATCGATTCGCATATTGAGAATTATATCGCTCAATCAACGCTTTTTTTTCTTGCGACATCAGCAGCGAACAGAAGATCAGATGTATCGCCGCGAGGTGATCGTGCAGGCTTTGTGAAAGTATTGAATAACAAAACCATCGTGTTTATGGATCGTCCAGGAAACCGTCGTATAGATTCTATGCTGAATATGCTGGAAAATCCCCAGGTAGGAATGATTTTCCTTATTCCACCCTTGGAGGAAGTATTGCGAATTAATGGACGAGCAACCCTAACAAGTAATAACGCATTCATTGAGGATCTGAAATTAGAGGGGAAGACAACAGGAGTTGCTGTTGTTATAGAAGTTGAGGAGTGTTTTATTCACTGTCCAAGAGCATTTAAGCAGGCAGGGATATGGGATTATGAGAAATGGTCACCTACAGATAAATTACCTGTTGTTATGGATATGTTTCGTGCACATTTACAAATGAATAATTATAAGGATGAGTAGCTATTATTTATAAGCTTGTAGGAGGATACACTTGATTGATTCGAACCGGAGGAGTATCGGACATCCGCTTGCACATCCAATCAGTTAGACCGACGTTTGGGCATTGCTATTGTTAACATGATTTGGTGGAGTTTTGAGCTAGGTTAATTAGTGAGTGAATAACATGATAATGTTTTACACAAGTTATTTAGGTTGAGGTTCAAAAATGGGCTTCAAACAAAAAAAAGGGAGTGTTTATTTAACTTATGAATCAACAAAACCCAAATCAACAAAGCCCAAATCAACAACAACAATTACAACAAGCGGTTCTGACCGCGCAGCAGGCACAGCAAGCCATTGAACAGGCGCAAGCAAGTGTTGATCCACAGCAATTGCAACAGGCTCAACAACAACTTCAACAGGCACAACAACAGGTTCTACAAGCGCAAGCAAGTGCAGGAGCACAAGCCAATGCAGGAGCACAAGCCATTGCTCATGAACAGCAACAGCTTCAGCAAGCTCAACAACAATTACAACAGGCTCAACAACAAGTTCAGCAGGCACAAGCTACAGCACAAGCAAAACTGGACAACAACTTACAGTAATTATTTCTTGGAAGGGGAGGTATAATAGATACCTTCCCTCTTGATCAGATCAATAAACCGAAATGAGCTCAGGACTCCCAGAATAAATCATTTAAAGTCTTAGATAACACCTTACAAATTGCAATACATAAGCTTAAACTCGGATTGTATTTTCCAAGTTCAATTAATCCTATTGTCTGTCTAGATACACCGATAAGATGGGCCAACTCTTCTTGTGATAAGTCCTTTTCAACCCTGGCAATCTTTAATCTTGTGTTTTTCATTCATGATCACCATACCATTTCTTTCGTTTATTCTTCTTGATCTTCATGTGTAGCTTTATTACTAGCCTTACTTGCAAAATAATGTGTAGATACAATAACGAGAAGAAAAAATGGGATATAGATCATCAATGAAACAGAGAACACAAGAATGAAATACCAGATAGATTGTATACCACCATCAGCATAGCTGGTTGAGCTTTTTATTCCAAACCATATCGCTAATATGACACCGAAACTTATTCCCCAAATAACGTTTTTCATACTCATTGGAATTTTGCTTTTTCGATCATGAACCTCAATTTCGTCTGAATATAAGCCTAATAAGATTGATCTTATTCCTAAATAAAGAGAGGTGACAATCAATAGAACAAGTTCTGTGGTGATCATGCTAATGTTCTGCCCATAGTAAAGGTTTTTCGCTAATATGGAAATAAAACATAATAAAACTACAATGAAATATGATTCTTTATAAAGAGTGTTCCGAGTATTTACAATCCTTTCATCGACTGTTTTTTCCTTAAATGGCCACCATTTCATTTTTTCATCTAACCTCCTGATAGGAATTTATCGATATACTATATTTTTGATTATACAGTATATACGACAATATGTAAAATATATATTGCATTTTATATAATATACACGTCAATTAATTAATTGTATTCAATTTTAGAATGCGTGTTATCTTTTATGAATGTAACAAGAACCCATCTTGCTAATGGGCCCACGACTAAAAGCTGAGCAGGATATGCAACTACAAAGTTCCGGATGATCAATACAAAATAATTATCTAATAGTGACCCCTCAAGACTGCTACTAAGTATAGTAATGATAAGACCAAAAACTGACATACAAAGGACCATACCAATTACCATGCAAGTTGAAACGACAAGAATAACGTATATTCGTTTAGATTTATCATAGGGTAGCTTAAATGCAATTCCTCTCGCAATAGGCCCAACGATAAACGCCTCTAATACAAAGGCAACGACAAAAGTAAGAGCAAAATTCAATGAAATACTCCAAATCGTAAGCGTGCTCAATAATCCCTCCATATACATGTTGTATAAAAACATAACAAATACCATACCCGAAACCATCATTAAACCAAAATAAAGCTCTTCTCTTTTATTGCTGGGCAATTAAAATCTTCCTCTCATTTTTTAGACTCCTCCAATCATACTTAGATAAAAATTTCTTCGTAAGTGAACACTTTGTGACATTGTAAATTCAACAAAATAATTCAGCAATGTGGTCATAATCCTTCCAAGTTGACAAACGAAGATATACTTGGTATATTGCCAGTATACTTTATATATTGGGGGTGCAATTTTAGTGGAGAGAAAAAATAAAAAAGATAATATTGCTGCATTACACAAACAGAATATTATGAATGCAGCGGAGCTTGTGTTCTCAGAAAAGGGTTTTAATCATGCAACAATTAACGATATCTCGAAAGCAGCTGACTACAGTAGACGAACTATATATGCTTATTTCGATAGCAAGGAGGATATTTATAATCATATTGTTCTAAAGGGTTTAAGGTTTTTAATGATGGAGCTTTCAGAGGGAATTGCAGCAGAAACGGATTTTATACAACAGTATCATGCAGTTTGTAAAGCGATGACAGATTACTATACTACATCTCCGCATTCATTTGATGCAGTGAATCAACTTGAAACAAAGAAAATTGATTTTAATCATTTGCCCAAAATTGTTTCAGATATTTTTGTGGTAGGTGAAGAAATTAATCGGTTGCTCGAAGACCTGATTACCGATGGTATGAACAAAGGTGTTATTAAAGCGGATGTAAAGGTAAAGGAAACAGTATCCATAATATGGTCATGCATTTCAGCAATCCTTATTCTTGTTAAGAACAAAGGAAGCTTTATTGAGGTAGCCTTGCAAACAACGGTAGACAGTTTTCTTAACTATGCGTTTAATCAAATAATTAATTCGATTTTGGAGGAGAGAATATAATGGAGAATAATAAGGCGAGTATGACAGCATTGGTTTCAGCATTTGGTCGTGCGTATCATTCATTAAATGATGAGCCACTAATATTTAATGACTACCTTGCACGAAATCTAATAACGGATGAAGAATTTGCTCAGATATCGAGTCATATGGCAAACGGGATACACTTTTTTAATCCCGAGCATGCGGGAGAATTTTCAGATACAGTTGAAGCGTTAAGATGGGTGATACAGAATCAAATTGCCCCTACTCCATTAGCCAGAGCTGCATACTGTGAGGAAATGTTGAAGAATGCGGTTGCTCTTGGTGTAAAACAATATATAATGCTGGGTGCAGGAATGGACACATTTTCTTTTCGCAATCCTGAATTACTTGGGGAAATTGATATATTTGAGATTGACCATCCTGCAACACAAGAGTTGAAAAAAGATAGAATCAAAATGGCTGGATGGGAAATACCCGAAAATCTCAATTTTGTTCCGGTTGATTTTAGAACGGATGATTTTATACATAAAATACTTAAAGTTAATTTTGATAAGACAAGAAGAAGCTTTTATAGCTGGCTTGGGGTAACTTATTATTTAAGCAAAGAAGATATTTTGAATGTGCTAAAATCTATTGTGTCCATCTCTGCAAAGGGAAGTGCACTTGTTTTTGATTATGGTGATGAACATTTTTTCGATAAGGATAAATCTTCAAAGCGAGTTCAAAATACGGTAGCCCTGGGAGCTGCTACAGGAGAATCTATGAAGTCTTGCTTCAGCTACAGAGAGCTAGAGGAGACTTTGGAAAAAGCAGGATTATTAATTTACGAGCATTTAGACCCCAATGAGATGGAGAAAAGATATTTTCAAAACAGAACAGATTATTATCATGCAACTGAAAACACTAATTATGTTCTAGCAGTCGTTAAATAGTCGTACAAGGGTTAGAGACCAACAACCAGGAGGGACATACCTAATCGAAAACTTCTAATCAGAATATATTACTATATCCAAACTTCCCCACGAATTGCTTTTCCAGATATGGGATAATATCTATGGGCATTTATTCAAATGAATAAGGTGGAGGTAGAAAGTGACAAATTTTGTTATTCGAAGGATGCGACAACCGGACGATTATATGGCGGTTGCTTCGAATAACAAAATTTGTCACTNNGACGATTATATGGCGGTTGCTTCGTTGCTGAATGTGATCTTGTCGGAGCCGACAACGGCTGAACGACTTAAGGAAGATGAGGACAAAATTCCTCCAGGCGAGCTACATTACAATGATGAGGGCAAGCTGATGGGATGGGATCGTCCTAAATGGGTTGTGGAAGACGAGTATGGACAAGTTATCGCCTACGCGATCGCTTGGAGAGCTCCATGGATCGAGGCTGGAGTATTAATCCACACTGTTGTTGTTCAACCGGAAAGCCGTGGGAACGGGGTTGGGAGAGCCTTGTATGCGGCGCTTCATCAATGGGCATTAGATGTCAAAGCCTCGCGTCTGGTTGATTATATAAGAGATACAGACGAGGAGTCGGTTACTTTTGCGGAACGTCGAGGCTACAAAAAGGAACGCCACTCGTTCGAATCCGTCCTGGATTTGGAATCGTATGATGGGGGTGAACTGTACAATTCGATCAACGAGGTAGAGCGAGCTGGAATCCAATTCGTCACGTTGGGAGAGGAGCCGGGAGAAGCGAGTGAGAGGAAACTATATGAGTTGTATAAGGTCACGCATCCAGATATTCCAGGGAACTCCGACAGCTTTCCTAGGTTCGAAGAATGGAAAAAATGGAGCATTGAGCAAGCTGGTGTGCGCCCGGAATGGATCCATATCGCCAAGGATGGCGATCGCTACATCGGCGTGGTTACGTTACAGCAGAACGATCAAACATTGGCGATGTATCATGAATATACCGGGGTACTTGTGGAATACCGAGGACGCCATATTGCACGCGCCTTAAAAATGCTCGCTGTGCAAACGGCCCGCGCATGCGGAGTCCCATATTTGAGAACTCACAATGATTCAATGAATGTCCCAATGTTACGAATAAACCGTGATCTGATCGGCTTCCGTGCGGAGCCTGGGAATTATAAGATGGTGCGCGAGCTCAGTTGAGTGTATAGCGTTCTGGATAAAGCGTATATTGTCATCGATGGTAATGAATATAATTTTATATCAGATCCCGAAATGCGGAGGATGATCGAAAAATCTGAAGAGGAGATAAGTGCATATAAAGAAATAGAAAACATACTAAACCATTAAAGATTTATACAGACTAATTCCTAAATACTATGTATTTCAGCCAATCGGATTTAATTAGCTTCTTCAAGTTGTAGAGTTTTCATCATCTCTTCTAGTTCTTTTTGCATTTCAGGTGTTATCTCTAAATCACCATCTCCCATATTTGGTATTTGTATGCCGGATTTTGTCGATTCCTTTACTGCATCCGGTATAACAATGTCTTTAATAGCATTGTAATTGTTCGTAACGGTATGTATTTTCATTGTAGTTTCCATACCACTTTCTTGGTTTTGTATAGTCATCTCAACCCATACTTCTTTAGACAGAAAAGTACTCTTATCAAATATGAATTTAAGGGTTCCTACTAAAATATCATCATTTTGAGAATCTTGATTACTTTCCATATCTGGCATTGCATTCTCTGACCATTCGCTGAAGAATTTTTTGAGTTTTTCCCCATCACCTGTTGTCGATAAAATATATTCATCTGATGTATCACTTAGTTCGAACTGATCCTTTAATTCCTGCAATACCTCTAATTGATTATTTGGATTCATAGATGGTAAATTATTTTCTTCCTCCTCCATTTGCATCCATCCTGACAACATAGAGTTTGATGTAAATGTCACACCCTCCACTGTGTAGCTTTCAATATCCATATTAATTTGATTACCTGAATCAACTAAGCCTTGAATATTCATTATCATGTGAGAACGATAGGGATTAATGATAGTTTCAGTAGTACCCTTGATTTCAAATGTTCCCATTTTCTGAGCTTCTTCGCCCTCTGCAGAGATTGTCATTTCAGAAGAGAAGCTTTCTACAGATTCTACGGCCTTAACAACGTTGTTAATAAACTCATCTATGGAAAGTTGAGTAGATTGTTCTTCATTGACTACTTCTTTATCATCTGCATTCTGTTGGTTAGGAATGGTTCCAGATTCTTTATTGCTTTCTTCAATGGATACGGGTTCTGTTTGAACCTCACCACAGCTTGTTAAAATTAATAATAGAATAGCAAGTAAGCAAGTTAATAATATTTTTTTCAATTCACTTCAACTCCATTTCTCATCTATTATCCAAAGATTAACAAAAATTGCTTGGAAAGTAAAGCGAGGATAACCTGCTAGCTTTGATGAAACGAGAATTACTGGACCCGTGTAAATAAAGCCAATGTTAATAGATCCAAAGGATATCCAATAACTGGGAGAACTTTTGTTGCCTTGGTATAATTTCTCGGGAATTCAGGGTGAATCAGATATGGTATGACAGGGAAGGTGCTTCAGTAACATTTGAAATAGAGTACTTGACCTCATTGGTTAGTGTCTTTTTTCTTTCCTATTAGGTAATATTAAGATGTATTCATCAAAGCAAAAGGAGGACTACATAATGGAGATCAAAAAGGGACAAAAGCCTAATCGCCTAATATATGAAAAATCGCCATATCTATTACAGCACGCTCACAACCCAGTGGACTGGTTTCCTTGGGGTGAAGAAGCCTTCGCTAAAGCTGCATCAGAGAACAAGCCTATCTTCCTTAGCATCGGCTACAGCACTTGCCATTGGTGCCACGTTATGGAACGAGAATCTTTTGAGGACATAGAAGTTGCAGAGCTGTTGAATGAGCATTATGTGTCGATCAAAGTAGATCGTGAGGAACGCCCAGATGTGGACCATTTGTATATGACGATCTGTCAAGCGATGACTGGACGTGGGGGATGGCCATTAACGGCAATTATGACAGCTGAGAAGAAGCCGTTCTTCACCGGAACTTATTTTCCCAAACAGCAGAAGCATGGTCGCATTGGATTGATGGAGATATTATCGCAGCTGAATGATAAGTGGTCTACTGAGCGTGAGCATGTTGTGTCGGTTAGTGAGAATATTGTGGAGCGAACGATCAAGCAAACCTTGATAGAGCTAAAGGGTGATGTGAATGGAGCCATCTTAGATTTAGCGTTCGAAGGCTATGTAAGTATGTTCGATCCACAGAATGGTGGCTTTGGTAAAGCACCGAAATTTCCAACCTCGCACAATCTCTCATTCTTGCTCCGGTATGCGAAGCTAAAGAACAATGAACAGGCATTATCCATGGTAGAGAAGACGTTAGATATGATGCATCGAGGTGGTTTATATGATCACATAGGTCAGGGATTTTCAAGGTACTCCACGGACGACCGTTGGCTTGTCCCTCACTTCGAGAAGATGCTTTATGACAATGCATTACTTGCTATAACTTATACAGAAGCCTATCAGGTTACGGGAAAAGAGAAATATAAAACCATAGCGGATCAAGTTTTTAACTATGTGCTTCGTGATATGACTGGAGTCGAAGGTGGATTTTATTGTGCGGAGGATGCGGATTCAGAGGGTGTGGAAGGAAAGTTCTATGTGTGGACACCTGAAGAGGTCATTGAAGTTTTAGGAGAAGAAGAGGGGGAGCTAATTAATCGCATCTATGACATTACTGACTCAGGTAACTTCGAAGAAGCTAATATTCCTAATTTATTAGAGGAAACACTTGAGAATTATGCAGCTATGATTGATATTCCTCTTGACCAATTACAAGCTAAGGTTAACACTTCGCTTCAGAAGCTATTCGTTCATCGAGAAACTCGTATTCATCCTCATAAGGATGATAAGATTCTAACCTCGTGGAATGGATTAATGATTGCAGCCTTCGCAATAGCTGCAAGGGCTTTTAAGAAGTCCGAATATGCAGATGCGGCTGAACGTGCCACAGACTTTGTGATGAGACGCCTTCGCCGTGAGGATGGACGGTTACTAGCCCGATATCGAGACGGTGAGTCTGCATTTCTTGGTTATGTCGATGACTATGCCTTTATGGTTTGGGCGTTAATCGAATTGTACGAAACCACATTCAATACAACTTATCTGCAGCAAGCGATTGAGTTAAATGACCAAATGGTCGAACTATTCTGGGATCAAGAGAAGGGCGGATTGTTCTTCTATGGTCATGATGCCGAGCAATTATTCACCCGGAATAAGGAAGTGTATGATGGTGCTGTTCCTTCAGGTAATTCCGTTGCAGCTATGAACTTCATTCGTTTGGCTAGAATGACAGGAGACTTAAGGCTTGAAGCGTTGTTCGATAAGCAGGTGAAGGCATGCTCAGGCTCAGTTGAACGATATCCAGCAGGTCATTCGATCATGTTAATTGCCATTCTCCATACATACGAGCCAAGTCGCGAGATTGTGGTGGCCGGAGCTATGGATGATCCGAAGCTCCAAGAGATGATTACAGAGATACGATCGAAATTCCTTCCGAACACAGTATTGATGATAAATCCCGACGGTGAGCTTGGCGTTGAAGCTAGAAAATTACTGCCAGTCATTGCTGACAAGACAACCGTTAACGGTCAACCAGCCGTATATATATGTGAGAATTATGCCTGCCAAGCACCGATTACGGAGATGGAACAACTGCTCTTGATGCTGTAAGTGCATGTTCCATGTTGTCCTATAAGATTTGAACAATAAAAAGTGGCCAATGATGAATTGGCTGCTTTTTTCATATCATATGAAAGTATGCAATAAAAATTGCATTCTTATTATTTTCATGCTTTAATAAACTGACGAACGTTCGTAAGGAGTGGTTTTTGATGACGGCAGAAAAAATTAGAAAATTTGCACTAATCCATTTCACACAAAATGGCTATGAAGGCGCCTCACTCGCCGATATCTCCTCTGAAGTAGGAATTAAAAAGCAGTCGATTTATAATTACTTTAAAGGCAAGGATGAATTGTTCCTCGCCGTTTTTCAAGACGTAGCTGTGAGAGAGATGCTTTTTGTTGAGGACTATTTGAAGTGCAGCAGTCTGCTGACGCTGGAAAATATGCTATACGGCTTTTTAAATGAATACAGAAAGCGATATGAGCGAGAAGATGATACAAAGTTTTTTCTGCGTATGGCATTCTTCCCACCCGGTCATCTGCGGAGGGAGATTGTAGATTATTGCAATCGCCACCTAGATAGAACGGTTCTGTTACTTGAATCTTTCTTCGAATCCGCGGCAAGCAAGGGGGAGATGCATTCCGATGTTTCCGTTGAACGGGCTTCGGCTGCCTTTACAGCGTTATTGGATGGCGTGTTTGTCGAGATGCTATACGGCGATATGGAGCGTTCCCTTAAGAGACTCGACGCATCTTGGTACGTCTACTGGCGAGGGGTAAAGAACAGCTAGAGGAGGAATACACATGAATCGAAGTTGGATTTTTATTTTTATTGGTGCCTTGTTCGAAGTGATTTGGGTCATCGGCTTTAAGCATGCAGACGATATGATATCGTGGGGTGCAACGGTTGTCTCTCTTGTGATTTCGTTCTATCTTGTTATCACTGCATCGACAAATCTACCAGTGGGCACGGTTTATGCCGTATTTACCGGACTAGGGACGGTCGGTACAGTGATTGCTGAAATGGTCTTATTCGATGAACCTGTTAAGCTGGCAAAGCTCCTGTTGATCGCAATGCTCCTGGTTGGTGTATTCGGACTGAAGTGGGTTGCTGGCTCCTCCGATTTAAAGGAGGTGGCGTAATAGTGGCTTGGGTTTTGTTATATTTAGCCGGTATGTTTGAAGTCGTAGGTGTGCTCGGAATGAACCGGATCAAGCGTGATAATAACGCTAGTGCTTATCTTCTCTTTTCCAGCGGTATCATTCTGAGCTTCACTTTTTTGAGTTTAGCGATGAGAAGCCTGCCTATGGGGACGGCTTATGCAATATGGACAGGGATCGGTACTGTTGGGGGAGCGTTGCTTGGCATGTTTTTCTTCGGTGAATCAAAAGAGTGGCGTCGCATCCTGTTCATTAGCATGGTATTAGCTGCTGCCGTTGGGCTGAAACTGATCAGCTGATAAACGACTTGCCACAACTGGAACATTTGGTTAAGATACTTTCGATTTAGTATTTAAATTTCCCTATACTATCAAGCATTTCTTCTGCAAGCTTCGCTAATGACTCACTATTAGCAGCAATTTCGTCCATTGTGGCTGTTTGCTCTTCAATGGATGCCGAGGCCTGCTGGGAGCTTGCAGCATTCTCTTCTGATATAGCCGATAAGTTATTAATG
The DNA here is from genome assembly GCA_002383695.1 of Caryophanales bacterium UBA4045. Taxonomy (GTDB): domain Bacteria; phylum Bacillota; class Bacilli; order Paenibacillales; family UBA4045; genus UBA4045. Next base: position 49,092 of record DFZX01000078.1, on the reverse strand, counting down.
ATCTCAATCATCTGGTTCTTCTTGCTATCCATTATCAATCCGGATTGATTCAATTCAATAATAACCTCTTTAACAATTTCTATGGCGTTAGATATCCCATTAAACTTTGTTTGGGTTTGTTCAACACTTTCAACTTGAGAGATAACGGTCTTGCCGACTTCGTGCATCTTCTTCACTGCATGCTCTGTCTTTAACACTAATTTCTGTATGACAACCTCTATTTCATTGGTGAAGCCACTGGATTGCTCCGCAAGCTTCTTGATTTCACCTGCAACTACTGCAAAGCCTCGTCCGAATTCTCCAGCGCGTGCTGCTTCGATTGCGGCATTCAGTGCTAAGAGATTTGTTTGATCGGCTATACTTCTAATCATTTCGCTGGCTGATGATATTTGGGCTGTATTCTGATTAATATCGTGAATCATTTCATTAACTTCTTTTGCCGCTCGACTACTATTGTCTGTCTTATCGCTTAATAGGTGTAGAATTTCAAAGCCTTCATTTTTTAATGACTCTACATCCTGGGTAGCTGCATTCAATTTCACTAATAAAAGCTGGTCCTTATCAATAATTATACCTAGTTCGTCAATGTGAATAGCTCCTCGCTGGCTATCCGAAGCCTGACCATTTGCACCATTGGAAATTTCTTCAACGGTTCTAGAGACCTCGTTTGCAGCAATTGAGGATTGTTGACTGGTTGCGGTTAATTGCTCTGAAGCTGCTGCTAGCTTATGTGACTGCTCAGAGATGTTCTGAACGAGTAGAAGGATGTTTGTTTGCATTGTTGTTAGTGCTCTAGTAATTATACCGATTTCATCCTTCTTAGTAGAATATGCTGTGATTCGTTTATCTGGAATGATCCTTATATCGTAATTCGATATTCGATTAATTTGCTCTGATAAATATGTGATTGGTCTAGCAATAGAAGTGCCTATAACATAAGCCACCGCGAGTCCTATTACGATAAATAGAAGGGTTCCGATTATAATGGACTTCTTTAATCTATCAGCACCTGCAAGAACTTCATCTTCGTTTGCTGTAATAATGATTGTCCATACACTGTCCTTTAGTGCTGAATAGCCAATATATAAATCAGACCCTCGAAAATGGTAGCTTCCTACTCCTGATTTATTTGCTAAAATTTTCTGGAATTGCTCTGCCAATGGTATGAGCTCGATATCTTCATCTTCCATTACGCTCTTAATGGGATTGAATTGTGAAAGAACCATATTATTATCTTTATGGGCAATAACAGTTCCCTCGCCATTGATCATATATGCATAACCATGATCACCAAACCCCATATGGTTAGTGATTTCACTAAGACTATTCCCATCACGTCGTGCAATCAATGCTCCAATATACTTCCCATTCGCCTCAATAGGGACTGCATACATGAGAACCGCACTGTTAGTCACTCTACTAATGAGTGCATCAGAGACATTCGACTGCCCCATTAGTGCTTTCTGCACATATTCTCTATCCCCTAATTCTGCTGTATTACCAGCCAATACATATTGTGCTAACCCAGTAGGGGATACGAATGCCATATCCATATAACCTAATCGTTCCACCTCTGGAGCAAGCTCATTCTTCATACGATCCCAATCCATTGTTCTTACACGATTGGAAACTTCCTCTAGTACCTGTAGTTGCAAGCTTACCATGACATTAATCCGTTCAGCCCCTTCATCGGCAAGAAGCTGAAGCGCTTGTTCTGCTTCGTTCTCAATGGATTGTGAACTGAGCTGGTAGGCGGCAAAACTAAAGCTCAGACAAATGATTAATACTAAACCGCCAACACCAATCATGATTTTTCTTGATAAGTTAATATGCATATGTATGTTCTCCCATTCCAGATAGTATCGATAATATATCAGCCGAGGAAGCTTACAATCTATGAGAGATATCACTAATTGGAAAAATTAGGCGTGACTAAATTAACATGCTCTACCAAAAGAATTTAAACCTAAAAAAATAGGAGCTGCCTTAAAGGCAAACTCCTATTCTGATCGTGCTCTATTAGTTTTTTCACGCTTAAGAGATCTAGGGAAATCTTATTCCTGTTCTATGGTCGGAGAGTAGCTAGCAGGTAAATACGTTACTGCTTCAGGTGTAGTGATGACATCTGCATACATCATTCCATCCTCTGGATAGTGAAGCGTGTAATAGATAACAGCGGTTTGATCGACTTTATAGTCAATCTTAGAAATCTTTAGCTGGTAACCAGGATTAGGTTGTTCACCCCAAGATAAGGTTACCTTCTGTATGTCTTCATTTACCTTAATCGCGCTAATGGTTACAGGATTGTCCGAGACTATAGGCTCTTCTCCAACCGTTCCATCACCTGGAAGATTGGGGTCGGGCATTACATAGGGATGAGCGTTCATGAATTCGATGGTATCATAGACCATTACAGCAGCCTCCATACGGGTGATAGCCCTCTTAGGGTAGAAGTTATTGTCTTCATCCAATTGGGTGATCTTCGCATTAAGAAGCAGCTGAATACTATGACTATAATCAGGATTCATGTCAGCGTCATCTGAGATCAGGTATAACATCTTAGTAAACGGGTAATCCCCCTTAATGAGCATTGCCGTTAATAAGTGATGTGCAAATTCTTCTCTTGTCATCTCAGCAGAAGGCATTATCCCCCTGGGCAATTCGACTCCATTCACTGCAGCAATGATGAAGGCATCCGTATACCACTTATCTTCAGGGACATTATCGAATGAATCGCTTGCGAGTGGGGCTTTGTTGAATAGGAAAGCAGCAAGGCTTAATTCTGTTCCTCTTACAATGAGATGAACACCTTCAGCATGGGTAAGATTCTGTTGTCCCATGAATAATTCACCATCCGTATAACCTTGTATAATACCCTTCTTTTGTAATTCCTTAATCTTGGTTGCCTCCATATTATCTGGTAAATCATTGAAGGCATGAACGCTTGTTGCAAAAATCATCAGAATGGTGAGTGTTAATACAATCATTCTCTTGTACTTCATTTGTATCGCTCCCTTTCTTATTGTCTATGCCTTATTAGACGGGGTTTTCTTAGAAATTGTTGCAATGCAAGGCTCCAAGAGCACTTGCGAATTGTGTATAATAATATTATTTGCCTTAAATCTGTATAATAATATTATTTGCCTTAAATCTGTATAAAAACTATAATATACAGAGAGGGAGGTCATCATGAATAACAGAGAGCTCTGTCTTGCTATAGTTGCAGATATTAAACAATCGGGAATCGTCAGGAATGATAGGCTCAAGCTTGCTATCGATGAGGTTACGAAACAGCTCAATGCCAAGTTTAAAGCATGTATCATCACTGAATTTACGTTGAAGAATGGCGATGAGATCGTAGGGGTCATGTCTTCCTTCGCTGAGGGCTATTCTGCGTATAAGCAAATGTATGAATTATTGGAGGTTCATAAGCTAAGAGCTTATATTGGTCTAGGCTTTGGTTACATAGAGGATACCGATGAATTAGATATTCATAAGGTGTATGGAACCGCTATTACAAATGCCTACCGGGCAGTTAATCAGTATCTAAAGCTGAATAAATCCAATGCAAGGCAATTTAACAGCTACAATAAGGATATTACAACCTTTGTTTATGATGAGATTGGCCTATTTCCTTATGATGCAATTAATCACTTCATAACGTATATCAACCAGAAGAATGCCAAAAGAACGAAAAAGCAAATAGAGGTCATTACATATATGGAAAATCATCCGCATTTGAGCTATAAGGAAGTCGCCGCACATTTTGACTATTCCGAAATTAACATTTATAAGATCATTCAACGATCTGAGTACCAATTAGTAAAAGATGCAGAGGAAAGCTTAAAGGGACTCCTTCAATTTATACAAGACTCCTTAATTAATAAATCTTCGGAATTCAAATGAGAGGAAGTTAGTTATGGAGTATACACTTATATTTGTATTCATTCTTGGACATCTACTCACAGCCTTCTGCTTACAACACAAGAAATGGTTCCAGAATAGCTTTAGAAACTATGTGATTTATAATGGGATTGTTCAGATTGTAGTCACGGGATTGTTGTTGATATACTTTCTCGATATAGACCGATCCATCATGATTGCAGCTTTAGTTATATCCATGCTACATGGTTTAGTAGGATTTCCATTGCGATCAACGCTCTTTGCCAAGGAATCCAGAATCGTACTCTTCGTCACAACGCAATTTATCCAGCTTACGATCATTTTTGTTGCTTGTTATTATGTTGTTCAGGCGTACTCGATAACTGCTTTCATGGCTAGTATGTATGAGTTTTTCTTCATTCAGGAATGGACATTGACGAACGATGAGAAATTGATTGGCTTTGGAATCACCGGTGTGGTGCTACTCTTTAGCTGCTCAGAATTTATTAATTATTTATTCATGGATCTAAAGATGCCAAATCGAATCAGACCAAGAAAAGAGTATTCGTCGAATCACGATCAACTATCAAGGATAAGCTCTGATCAAGTGGCTGCAAGCTTGGATACATCGGGGATTTCTCGACAGAGTATGGAGAGGCTTGGCTATAATGTAAAGGGATCGTCCGTTGAAGAAACCATTGAAATCACAACAAAATTGACGGAATCCAATAAAGAAATTAAACATAAATTTGTTAAATATGCAACGGAAAACTCGATGATCTCAGCAAGGAAAGGCACATATATAGGTATGCTGGAACGGTTGCTGATCGTTATATTAGTTGTGAAGGGTGCTTACACAGCAATCGCTTTTGTCGGTGCAATGAAAACCTTGACCCGATTTAAGCAATTCGACGAGAAGGATTTTGCCGAAGAATACTTGATAGGAACGATGACCAGTGCATTATTCGCACTCCTATGTGGTCATATCATTCTGAAAATCATATAGATATAAAGAAGGAGCATTATTCAAGTAGATGATCTACTTGGATAATGCCCTTTTTTTGATAGAGTCAATGCTATTTATTCTTGATCATTGTCTCCCATAATGAACCGTACTCATGACCTAATCTCCATGCGGCAACACCAGCCAAATCATATTCCTTAGCTAGCTTTAGTCGTGCTTGCACGGTCTTCTCATCCTCTAGCCAGAAGGTGTAGGTCAAGCTATCCTCAACATAAGTGACCTTAAATTGTTTGAAGGAAGGATCCCATAGGGATGTTGTCTGCTTGCTAGCCATCAGAGCAGGGATATTCTTCATGGTTAGAGCTCGATTACCGACGAGCTTACCTTGAGCATCCGTAATCCATTCCCGCACATAGAAGGGGATTCCTAAGAATAATTTCTCTCGTGGAATACCATAAGTGAGGAATTCCTTTATACCATTCTCTGTCCATTGCAAGCCTGCTACCGAGCCTGGCGTCATGCTACCGGAATAGTGTTGGTCATAGGTCATGGTAATAACATAATCAACAATTCCAGCTAATTGGGTATGGTCAAACGCGGATAGATGGTTCCAGCTTAAGCTACCTCGTGGTAGATCAATAGATATGATAAGCTTCTTCGCATGACCAGCAGCCGTAAGATTACGGATGAAGGTCGTATAGGCATCCCGATCCTTCCCCGATATGGACTCGAAGTCAATATTCAAGCCTTCTAGCCCTAATATTGAAGCTTTATTCACTAATGCAGTAATAAACTTCGTCTGTGCATTCATATCCTTCAAGAAGGCCGTGGTTAGCTTAGCATCGAATTGATTATGCACGAGCGGATGGATAGCGAAGGACTGATTTTTCAACCATTTTACGGTTTCTAAATCGGATGTATCCTTCAATGTACCGTCTGCACTGGAAAGTACGAACCAAGTAGGAGAGACGATATCCAGACCCATCGTTGGGGTTACATGAGATTTGATCGTATCCGGTCGGGACTCACCATTCCAAGATAAGAACATCAGCTTGCGCTTGTTATCCCACAATATCTCATCGTGGAGGGTTACGATAGATGCATTCGCATAGAATTTAGCTACCTTCAAAGCCTCTCCGAGATCATTAAATTCTTTGAATAGCTTATCATTCTGGAACACGCGATAGTAAGGGTAGTTACTCCAGATGTCACGCTCCTTGACGCGGATCGTCGTATGTGCAAATTTCTTCGCATATGTAATGGCATCATCGAGTCTGATAAATGTATGAATCAATTTATTATTCTGGTAAATCTCAATAGGCTTCTGGTTGCTATAAACCACTTTCTTCTTCTTGACCTGAGTGACGATCGATCCATCATGAAGCTGTGCTTGCTTAATGGCATCCTCAAGGTAACCAAAGCCCCAGTCTTCCTGAGTTTCACCATCTATGTAAATCTGATAGATAGGCTCACTATTACGTAGCTGATCCTTACGCTCCACAGAGATATTATCCCAAACCCATGTATTGGAGCCTAGATCAATCACATGTACATTGGACCATTTCTTCGCTTCCTTCTGTGCAGAGGCAAGGTCATCGAATATCCAAGTGGGAAGAACTGTATCATTCTGCATTAATTGATATTGTCGTTTCGGTATGCGGTAAGAATGCCAAACCCAGCCTGTAGATTTCATATCGCGAATACTAGAGTTACTATATAGCTTTGCAACCTTTATAGCCTCTTCGAGTGTGGCGAATTGCCATGCTGGTAATGTTGTAGCGTGCTGATAGACGCGATAACGAGGGAAGTTGTCCCAAACCCAGCTGCGATTGGAGATAAGCTCGACATGGCTGTTTCTTAATTTGGCAGAGTGGGTCTTAGCCTTATCCAATGTTGCATATTCCATAATCGGTCGATTTTCTTCGTAAACCCGATATTTAGTAGTTAAATCAGCGGCAGAAGCAGAAGGCGTAACTAACAACTGAGCTAGCAAGATAATGGCAGTAAACAGTCCAAATGATTTCTGAATCAATTTATCACACTCACTTTCGTTGAATGATGAATCTAGTGTTTATAAACATATAAACGGCAATTCTAGCAATTTGTTGCGTTGGGAAAATAATACAAAAAGGACATATGCACGCATATGTCCTTTTTGTGATAAAATATGTACAATTAATGAGACAAAAGGAATGATGAATATGGTTCACTATCCGCAAGCATATATCAAATATTTGGAATATTATCACAGAGAACGGGACTACTTTGAATGCCATGAGGTATTAGAGGAATACTGGAAGGAGCATCCGGATAGTCCATATAGTACGACTTGGGTTGGTCTAATTCAGCTTGCAGTTGCCATGTACCACCACCGTCGTGGGAATTGGAAGGGTGCCATTAAGATGCTCTTTAGTGCTATTCATATATTAAAGGACCCTGATCTCGAGCAGTTGGGTATCGCAGCGATTGAATTAAAGCTGCTCTTGAAAGAGCGATTAATAGAGCTCGAGCATAACACCCAGCTGGCGTTCAAGGATATCAATTTTCCATTCATAGATCGTACTTTAATAGAAATGATGGCAAAGATAAGGACCGATGACGAGGTCATCGATCCTTATCTACTGAACAAGCATACATTGCGTGACCGCTCGGATGTCATACGAACACGGCAAGCGGAATGGCACAGAAGAAATTCTACAACGAGTTAGTCAGCTTAATCTTCGTATCCATTGGTGACAATCTCGAGCTTTCCGGTAACCGGATCGATGATTAATCCATGAACGGGAAGTGAGCGAGGTAATAGGGGATGATTGTTAATAATCGATACACTGGTCTCAACGCCTTCTCTGACGCTATCGAACCCCTTAAGAAACCGGTTCAAATTTATGCCAGAGTGGGTTAGGGTATTGATCACATCAGGTTCTATACCACTCTCGATCATTTGGTCTAAGATACGTTCTGAATTGATTCCTGTCATCCCACAATCATGATGACCAACTACGAATACTTCCTCTGCTTGAAGCGCGTACACAGCTACAATAATACTCCGCATGATATTACCGAAGGGCTGGGTCACAATCGCTCCAGCATTATGGATGATCTTGGCGTCACCATTACGCAAATTCATCGCTTTGGGCAATAGCTCAACTAGTCGGGTATCCATACAGGAGAGGATGACCATACGTTTATCTGGGTACCTTGTTGTCATGAATTCCTCGAATGATTTCTTCTCCACGAAAATTTCATTATATTCTATTATTTCAGATAGCCTTGTTATCATGCAGGTAAACCTCCGGTCTTATTGATTAATGAAATGGATGAATTATAAATTTGACTATTACTCTTCAATACGAAAGCACGCCCAGTTGGATGATATCCCAATATAAGCTGATCCTCGAAGAACACTTCCTGTCGAGCTGCATAGACGATTCGAATTTCTCGATCATAACCAACCTTATCCTCAGGAGACATGCTATTGGTAACCCATAGCTGAACGACACCATTCACTGCGCAGCCACAGCCTTCTGTATCATATACAATCTTAATTGTAGGATATTCAGATGGAATCATATGTAGTAGCCGATCTAACGCTTCTTGTGTTGGATTGATGTTCATCGATTACTCTCCTTTACCTACATTCTGCAATCTGTACTCTTAAGTTTATCATCGAGATTGGCTATGTGACAAGTTGAATGAATAATAAGATTTCATGTATGATGTACATAATGGATGATTATGTTAGATGAAACGAGGAATGAATAGATGAGTAAGCAAACTTTAGATGATTTTCGTGATTTAGTTAGGAAAGTAAAAAGCTATGAGGAAGCCTTAGCTGTCATGTATTGGGATCTACGCACAGGCGCCCCGAAAAAAGGTGTGGAAACACGTTCTGAAGTTATAGGTGTTCTATCTACTGAAATGTTCAAGCTATCCATTTCTACAGAGATGGGTTCATATTTAGAGGAGCTATCACAAGCGGATCAGCTGGAATCCTTAGATGAGATAAACCGTAAGTTGGTTTTGGAGTGTAAGAAGGAATATGAACGAAGTGTGAAGATCCCACCAGAGATGTATCAAGAATATGTCGTGTTAACCTCACAAGCAGAATCGATTTGGGAGGATGCCAAACGAGCTTCGGATTATGCGATGTTCCAGCCTTACCTGGAGAAAATTGTAGACTTTAATCAGAAGTTCGTGGAGCTATGGGGCTATGAAGGACATCGATATAATACTTTATTAGATATGTATGAGCCAGGAATTACGGTTGCAAAGCTAGATGAGGTATTCGATGAGCTGCGTAAACACACGGTACCTTTAGTGCTTGAGATGAAGAATGACCCAAGCAAGCTCGACACTTCATTCTTAAAGCAGCATTATGACGTAAGTAAACAGAAGGAGTTCAGCTTATTCATTCTGAAGGAGCTAGGCTATGATTTTGAAGCAGGTCGCTTGGATGAGAGCGAGCATCCTTTTGCCACTGGCTTGAATCCTGGAGATGTCCGAATAACGACTAAATTTAAGCCCTATGATATCGCATTCGCGTTGTTCGGTACGATCCATGAATGTGGACATGCCCTATATGAACAGAATGTATCGTCAAAACTTATAGGTACGCCACTATGCAATGGGGCGTCTATGGGTATTCATGAGTCACAATCCCGCTTCTGGGAAATTTACATCGGTTCAAGCCTACCATTCTGGCAGAAGTATTACAATGATTTACAGCGGTACTTCCCAGAACAGTTAGCGGACATCTCTGTACAACAATTCTATCGAGCGATTAATCAAGCGCAGCCTTCGCTAATCCGTATTGAAGCAGATGAGTTGACTTATAATCTACATATTATGATTCGTTATGAGCTAGAGAAGGGCTTGATAAGCGGCGAAATTCAGGTTGCTGATTTACCAAGATTATGGAATGAGAAATATGAGCAATATTTAGGTGTAAAGCCAAGTAACGATGCAGAGGGAGTATTGCAGGATGTGCATTGGGCGGGTGGAGCATTCGGATATTTCCCTTCCTACTCACTTGGTAATATGTATGCAGCACAGATGATTCATGCATTAAGGCTACAGCTACCTCATCTGGATACCTTAGTGGCACAAGGTGAGTTTACACCGATTAAGGAATGGTTGACCGAGAAGGTTCACCAATTCGGAAAGCTATTAACTCCTGAGGAAATCATCCATAATGTGTCAGGTGAGGAGCTGAATCCAGCCTATCTCGTCAAACATCTTACGTCTAAATATGCACGGTCATAATTAGCCTTATTTAAATGACAGCTAGGAATCGTTAAACGATTCTGAGAGGGGGAGACTGGATGGGAATTCGTGTGATTAAGACAGCTATAGCTGCCGTTATAGCGATCTATATCGCAGATTGGCTCTCATTAGCTTCTCCGTTATCAGCAGGCTTACTGGCGGTGCTAGGCGTTGATGTTACGAGAAAACGAACGATCCGGAACGCCTTTCAGAGGTATGCTTCATCTATATTAGGGTTATTGTTCGCTGCATTAATCTTTATGGTATTCGGATTTCAGATTTGGGTTATTGCTGTATTCATCCTGATTACCTATCCCGTACTCGCACGTATGAAGCTGAAGGATGGGATTATTACAAGCTCAGTTATTGTGTTCCATGTATTCAGTGAAGGTCAGATATCATTGGAGATCTTAATCAACGAAGTATTATTGTTAACGATTGGATTAGGTGCAGGTACTTTAATCAACTTAATTTATATGCCTGGAAGCGAGGAAAAGCTTGAGAAGTCTCGGGAGCGATTGGAATTATTATTCTCCGATATCTTCACTTACTTCGCCAAGCATCTTCGAGAAACGAATACGATTTGGGATGGACGCGAGCTGCTTGAAGCGACGGATCAGATCATAGAAGGACTTATGCTGGCCAAGCGTTCCTCTGAGAATAGTTTATTCCGAACAGATCATTATTGGTATGTTTATTTTCTAATGAGGCAGCAGCAGCTTGAATCGATCCATCGTATGGTGGATGTTATCGCACATGTGTATACGATACTTCCACATGGTCATATGGTTGCTGAGATGTTCGATGAATTAAGCGAGGATGTGAAGGCTAAGTATTATACCGGCAAGGTTGCCAGCATGCTTGAGCAAGTAGAACAGCAATTCAAACAGACGAATCTCCCTGCTAGTCGTAGTGAATTTGAAGTAAGATCCTCCATTATGCAGCTATCGCTTGAATTGAAAAATTACATGTCTATAGCCAAAAGCCAGAAGCAGAAAGCGCCAGAATAAGCATATGGACGAAGCCCCTTTGTTGAGTTGAGCAAAGGGGCTTTTTATTATTTATTCATGAAAAAGGACACTTATCAGGTTTTGATGCATAGGCTGTAGGTAAGAGCGGACATTTTAGTTGCGTAAAATGCGGTTTGGTGATGTATGTACACCGCCCATATTTTTGTCACCCTAGACGAATGTCCTGCATACAATTGAAGTGAATGATGTATGGAGGAGGTATTAGGAATGTCGATCACAGACAAAGAACTGGAATGCAGAGAAATTATGACCAAAGCGGTTTGTGGCAAAGGGCGCAAATTTTCTCAAGTCACTCACATCGTAACTCCACCGCATAATCCATCTAACATTCTGGGAGCTTGGATTATCAATCATCAATTCGAAGCTGTTAAATCCAGTGATGGAATTGAGATTTTAGGTACTTATGATATTAACATCTGGTATTCGTATGAGAAGAATACGAAGACGGATGTGGCGAAGGAAACGGTATCCTATGTGGAAGTAGTACCGTTATCCTATCTGGATCCGAATCATCGTAAGAATACGGAAGAGATATCTGCCGAATCCACTCAGGAGCCAAACTGTGTGGAGGCGAATGTAACCGCAGATGGCAAGGTCCATGTTCGTGTAGAACGTGAATACCAAGTGGAGTTGGTAGCTGAGACCAAGGTCTGTGTTGTTGTATGTCCGGGTGGGTGTGACGATTACGGCGATAAGGACTTTGATTTCCATGGTGGAAGGAACGGGCCGGATGCGGATGATTACGATGATCTAGACCCTGATCTACTCGACGATGATCTAGATTAGATTATTGTATGTGTGCGAATCATGAATGGAGGGGGCGGGAGCCCTCTTCTTTTCTTTTTATTATGTGCGATTGGGTGGGATAGAGATATGAGTATTTATGTGTGGCATGACGGGAGGATTGAATTATTACCCTTAGTGCAGAGACTGAATGTACAGCATGGATCATCAATAGAAAATCTAGCAGATGTGAAGGTGATCCTACGTTGGTGTGGAGATGATAAGGTATTACAATCAAAGAAGAGCATGGTTCTCAATCATTCTAGCTACACAAGAGGCTTACTTAACGAATCTATGATTCAATCCAACCTACACTTACATGCCATCTCATACATGCCGCCTGGGCGAACCGCGAACACCTCGAATACCTTGTTAATCAAGCAGCATAAACCCTATTATCTCATCCCTGTATTCCTCATGGAAGCACTCACAATCTACCAGCAGGACAAGGTTGAGTCTTTGTCGTTAAAGAGAGAATATAGCCATACACATAAGCTTCAAGAGGTTCTTATCGAAGAGAAGACAGGCTTGCACCGTCGAATAGAAAGATACGCAGTCCGTGCTGTTTATGCGATGGGACTTGATTTCGCTTGTGTATATGTGCAGCTATTACCATCAGGAAAAATCGTCGTTACACGGATTGATATTCATCCCGTTCAGAATGAACGGATATTTGATCTGTATGCCCAAGCTATAAATAATTATGGTAATAAACAGATAAGTGAAGGACTAGTAAGAGAAACTGTTGTGTTCGGGATGGACCCTGAGTTCCTTCTTAGGAATTCTCAAGGTAAGATCGTACCTGCAAGTAAATATCTGCCTGCTAAAGGTGGTGTAGGTTATGATTCATCTACGGTATTAGGTCGTAAGCATATTCATCCACTAGCTGAGCTTCGTCCTGAACCGAGTGAGCATGTAAGCGCATTGGTTAACAACTTACGTCGTACGATGTGGACGGCTGCATCACAGATTACTGATCAATCTTTGCAGTGGATCGCTGGGGGAATGCCTATTCAAGGCTTACCTCTTGGTGGACATCTACATATAAGTGGAGTTACGTTGAATACGAGGCTCATTCGGGCGTTGGACAATTATTTGGCGTTGCCACTCATCATGCTCGAGGATACTACAACAAGAGAACGTCGTAAAAAATATGGTCGATTAGGTGATGTAAGACGACCTGGCCATGGAGGGTTTGAATATCGAACATTACCTAGCTGGATCGTCTCTCCTAGCATAACTAAGGGTGTATTAGCTTTAGTCAGCTTAATTGTTCAGCATTACGAGGAGCTGAGTGACCGTCCATTGGATCATTCGGATATTCTTATTGCTTACACAGAGGGAAATAAGTATGTATTAGAGCCAATCGTTATGCAGCTATGGCAACAAGTAGAGACGACGAGTGGGTATCAGACTCATCGCATGTACTTAGAACCACTAAAAATCTGGATTATGGAGCATCGTAACTGGGATGAACAGCATGATTTTCGTATGGTGTGGAGAATCCCACCGTTCAATTAAAGATCGTTCCGCATATTCTCCACTTCTCCACTTCTCCACTTCGCACACTTCGCATGAGATGGGCTGCAGAGTAGAAAGATGAAACATAGTTGAAAAACATGTTATAATAAAAGCTGTTATTTATTGAGCATCTTCTACAAAAACCGGGGGATCATAATGGTCAAATATACACCAATGATTGAACAATATTTATCTATAAAAAAGGATGTATCCGATAGTATCCTCTTCTTTCGATTAGGAGATTTCTACGAAATGTTCTTCGAGGATGCGATAACAGCCTCTAGAGAATTAGAAATTACATTAACCGGTCGTGAAGGTGGATTAGAAGAACGTATTCCGATGTGTGGCGTGCCGCATCACGCTGCTGACAATTACATGAATCGATTGGTCGATAAAGGCTACAAGGTGGCGATCTGCGAGCAGGTGGAGAATCCTGCTGAAGCCAAGGGGGTTGTTAGACGGGAAGTTGTGCGAATTGTGACTCCCGGAACGCAGATGGATAGCAAATCGCTCAATCATGCGGGTAATAATTATGTGTTATGTATATCCGATTATGCTGGCCGGTATGGCTTGGCCGCCTGTGACCTGACTACGGGGGAGCTCTCAGTTACTTCATTGGATCACTCCGCTGACTTAGTAATGGACGAGCTTTATGTATATAAGCCTGCAGAATTAATTGGTGACGAAAGTGCACTAGAATCTGTGATGAAGCTAATTCCGAACGGTGCTAAGCCACTTCGGATTGAAACATGGACCTCTATGGACCATTCCTTGTTCGAAGAACAATTCGGTATGGAACAGACGGAAGCACTAGACGCTTCCGCACAGCGTGCAGTAAGTCTTATGATTACCTACTTGTATGCAACACAGAAACGTGCGCTCTCACATATTCGAACGATTCGAGCCTACGAACCGAAGCAATATCTCGTACTGGACCCTTTCACACGACGTAATCTGGAATTGACTGAGACGGTGCGGGACCGTTCTCGTGCTGGGTCTCTGCTGTGGCTTCTTGATAAGACTGTTACTTCTATTGGTGCAAGACAGCTTAAGCGTTGGATTGAGAAGCCTTTAATGAATCGACAAGAAATCGAGCTTAGACTTGAGGCTGTAGAATTTTTATCTACGGATCTAATAAGCCGTGAAGATATTCGAACCGCATTGAAGGAAGTCTATGATTTGGAACGACTTGTTGGTCGGATATCCTATGGGAATGCTAATGGTCGAGATCTAGTAGCTTTACTGCTATCGTTACAGCAAGTGCCAGGTATTATTACGATATGTCATGATTCTGCTTCATCGACATTACAGTCATTAGTTAAGGGTATTGATGATTGCTCGGATATTCGAGCTTGGATCGAGACTGCCATAGATGAGAACGCACCTGTATCTGTCCGCGAGGGTGGAATGATCAAGAACGGCTTTGATGCCCACTTGGACAAATTACGTGAAGCAAGTAGGAATGGCAAGCAGTGGATGGCCGAATTAGAGCGATCGGAAAGAGAGATTACAGGTATTAAAACATTGAAGATGGGTTTTAACAAAGTTTTTGGATATTATATAGAGGTAACAAAAGCGAACATTGTGCATCTGCCTGAAGGACGTTATGAGAGGAAGCAAACCTTATCAAATGCAGAGCGTTATGTGACACCCGAATTAAAGGAGAAGGAAGCCTTAATTCTTGAAGCAGAGGATAAGATGGTTGGTTTAGAATATGAGCTGTTCATCGCATTAAGGGATCGCATTGCTGAGCATATTCCTCGCTTACAGAAGCTCGCTGACGTGCTCTCTCGCATTGATTCTTTACAATCCCTTGCAGAGGTAAGTGCGGCAAGACAATATCACCGTCCTATTCTCTCTGAAGGATATAATCTCATCATTGAAGAGGGCCGACACGCTGTAGTTGAAGCGGTTTTGAAGGGCGAAAGATTCGTCTCGAATGGAACTTTGCTACAGGAGGATCACGGCTCGATGCTGCTGATTACCGGACCTAATATGGCGGGGAAGAGCACTTATATGAGACAGGTGGCAATCATCTGTATCATGGCTCAGATTGGCTGCTTCGTACCTGCAGCGCATGCTGAGATACCAATTATTGATCGGATATTCACACGTATTGGTGCCGCGGATGATTTGATTGGTGGGCAGAGTACGTTCATGGTTGAGATGATGGATATACGTGTGATGACAGAAAAGGCAACGAAGAAGAGTCTTGTGATTATTGATGAATTGGGACGAGGTACATCAACAAATGAAGGTATGGCGATCGCTCAAGCGGTTATAGAATTTTTGCATGACCAGATTGGCTGCAAAACGCTAGTCTCGACACATTTTCACGAGCTGGCTCATCTGGAAGCAAGCTTACCGAGTTTATGGAATGGAAGAATGGCTGTTAAGGAAAGTGGTAATGATGTTAGTTTCTTGAGAAAGCTAGTTGAGGGAGCAGCAGATACAAGCTATGGCATATACTGTGCTCAGATTGCGGGATTGCCACACTCAATTATAGACCGATCCTACAGCTTACTTCAGGGGCTGGAGGTTCAGCATGTTACGGCTTTAGAGACAGCAAGTGCGAGTGTGAGCGTGAGCGTCAAACCGGCCCCTCAGGTTGTTCAGATGAGCTTGTTCGAGCCCATCGCCCAGGATACACAGACCATTATAGATGAGCTGAATAAAGCTGATCTTATGAATATGACCCCCCTACAGGCTATGCAGCTTTTAGATGATCTGAAGAAATTGGTGAAGAAATAAGCATCCATTCGAAGAGGGAGACACGAAACTAATGAATCATAACAAACGATTGGCATGGACAATACTAATTCGGATTGCGCTTATAGCCGTTCTTCTAACCGGCTTCTTGTCACCGCCACTATTAGGTAAGCTTAATGCTGAGACGGATAAACAGAAGGATGAGATCGTAGATCTGATTGTTAATAACCACGTGAGTGGTATTGTAGAATCGGATTTGAATACTGATAACATCGAAACAATTATTAGTTCGTTAGGTGATCCATATACACAATACTTCAATCCTGAAGAGTGGAAGCAATTCATGGATATGCTAGAGAATAATTATGTTGGAGTAGGCATTCGAGTAGGATTAGATGATAAGGGATTCTATGTCAATGAAGTATTCCCTGACACTCCCGCTCAGGGTGCTGGTATACAAGACGGAGACTATATTGTCGCTGTCGAAGGTAAATCTACAGAAGGTCTTACTACAGAACAATTAGTAAACCAAATAACAGGTGTTGAAGGAACTGAGGTTCATATCACTATTCGTAGAGAGCAGAAACGGATGAACCTATCAATGGCCCGGAAGTCGATCCATATTCCTGCACTAACAAGTCGAATATTCGATAATGGCACTGGATATATTCGAGTTTCGAGCTTCTCAAGTGATGCGGACGAATTGTTCGCAGCTCAGTTAAAGGAGATGCAAGCTAAGGGATTAAAGTCACTTGTTATAGATGTGCGGAATAATCCAGGTGGTTTACTGGATACTGCAGCAAGCATGGCCTCACAATTTATCAAAGAGGGCTCATTAATCCATACCGTGGATCGTACGAAGAAGGAAACCGCTTATCCGATTAATGGTGAAAATCCATTAACGATTCCTGTGACCATGCTTGTTAATGAGTACAGTGCAAGTGCATCCGAGGTACTTGCAGGTGCATTACAGGACTATAACTTGGCGACAGTTATGGGTACCAAGACGTATGGAAAAGGCAGTGTTCAAAGCTTATTCGAGCTAACAGAAGGTGGTATGCTGAAGCTCACTATTCAAGAATATCTAACACCACTTAAACACAAGGTCAATCAAGTTGGGATAACTCCCGATCTGAATGTAATCGGAGATGTATCGCAACTAGTTACGGCATTGCAGCATGCAGCGCCTATAGATATTGAATTAGAACTAAAACCACATACCCTTTCGATTAATGGCCAGCTGTTTAATGATCGCTTCAAGGTAATTCGTGAGAAGGGTGCCACTTATGTACCATCTCGAGTTTTAGCGGCTATTGTGGATGGCAATATTGCTTGGGAGGCAAGTACCCGTAGTGTACGGATAGAAGGACAATCTGATGAGGAAGCATTCCAAGCTGGAGAGTTATCTATAAAGCTTGAAGACGGAGCAAGTTATATTGAGCTAGCACATTTCCAAGCTCAGTTCCCCGATTTTGAATGGCAGGATAAGGATGGTCAGCTTTTGTTGAAGGAATAGATTAATGCTGCAGAATTGACCGACAGTGATCTTTTCTACTGGTAGCTTTAATCAATGATTGGAGGGGAATAATATGGGAGTTATACACGTTCTCGATGAGCATATTGCTAACCAAATAGCAGCGGGTGAGGTAGTAGAGCGACCATCCTCTGTCGTGAAGGAATTGGTCGAGAATGCGGTAGATGCGAAAAGCACACGTATTGATGTATTCGTGGAGGAAGGAGGACTTCGGCTCATACGAGTTACGGATAACGGGGCGGGGATGGATGCAGAGGACTGCCGCCTTGCTTTCTTCCGTCATGCGACGAGCAAGCTTTCTACCAATAGGGATCTGTTCCAAATTCGTAGCTTAGGATTCCGCGGTGAAGCGTTGCCTAGTATTGCAGCTGTTGCCAAGGTAGAATGCCAGACAGCAACAGATCAGAGTGGATTAGGGCGACTTCTGCAGATCGAGGGTGGTAAAGTATTAGGCTTTGAAGAAGAAGCACCCGCAGTTAAAGGAACCCAGATTGTAGTGAAGGACTTATTCTTTAATACCCCAGCCCGGTTAAAATATATGAAAACCATTCAGACTGAATTATCGAGCATCTCCGACTATATGTATCGTCTTGCACTAGCTTATCCGGATATCGCATTTACGTTGAGACATAACGAGAATTTATTGCTCCAGACCCAAGGACGAGGTGATCTGCTCCAGGTTATCGCTTCGATTTATGGTACAGCAGCTGCAAAGCAGATGATTCCATTAACGGCAGAGAACCCTGATTACCGCTTGAGTGGTTTTACAGGTAAACCGGAGCTTAATCGTTCAAATCGTTATGGAATTACAACCATTATTAACGGTCGTTACATACGTAGCTTCGGACTCAGTCAAGCCATACAGCAAGCTTATCATACTTTACTGCCTATCCACCGATACCCGCTTGTCACCGTACACCTTCAGATGGATCCTACCTTAGTTGATGTGAATGTACATCCTGCAAAGCTCGAGGTTAGATTTAGTAAAGAGCAGGAGCTATATCAATTTGTAGAGATGTCATTCCGTCATGTGCTACAACGCCAAACGCTAATTCCTACTCCTCAGAAGGCTGTTGTGAAGGAGCAGGTTGTTCAAGAGCGAATGCCTTTATATGAAACTTCTAGATCGATAGATTTGACAGCTGAACAGGAAAATAATAAAGATCATATCGAGCGTGCAGAGCAAGATTTAACGTCTACGGGTTGGCCTGAGATGATAACAGAAGTGTCTGCTTCAGAGCCAGCAACTGCTCAAGATAAAGCAACTGCTTCGGGATACTCTTCAGGTATTAGACCAAGCCGAACAGAAAAATTACCAGACCATGCAGTAGAGATCATGAGGACCCCATTGCAATCAACCGTTCCCACTTATCCACAGCTGTTCCCTGTTGGACAGCTACACGGGACTTATATTGTTGCTCAGAATGAGGACGGACTCTATCTGATCGATCAGCACGCCGCGCATGAGAGGATTAATTATGAGCGATTCTATGAATTATTCGGTCAACCTGAGGAAGCTAGCCAAGAGCTTATTGTACCCATAACCTTAGAATTTACACCTTCAGATGCTAGTACATTACTACAGAGATTACCTGCTTTTGCCCGGGCTGGCGTGCAATTGGAGCATTTTGGCGGGAATTCATTCATCGTTCGAGCATACCCTCATTGGCTTCCAGTGGGAGAAGAGCAGCGCATTATTGAGGATATGGCGGAATGGATTCTATCGGAGAAGCAGCATGTGGATATTGCTAAGCTTAGGGAGCAGGCTGCGATTATGTGCTCCTGCAAATCATCGATTAGGGCGAATAAGCGTCTGACGATCGCGGAGATGGAGTCTTTGCTCAATCGCTTAGGACAATGCCACAATCCTTTTACATGTCCACATGGTAGACCCATTACAGTAAGCTTCTCAACTTATGAGTTAGAAAAAATGTTCAAAAGGGTGATGTAATGCTCGTAACGACAGGAATCAACCCATCACCTCAATCTGTTACATTATCTAAGCAGATTTCTGAGGAATTTGAAATGCTATGGGTACCTCGAGGTAATCGATCTCTTGTGAAATTGAAGATGCTTCATCAGCAATCCCATATTCTCATCGTTGGAGACCATGAGTTACGATATCTCGATCAGGATGAGCAGTTTATGTTCTTCCACCCCAGCATGGCGATGGTTCGAATGAAGAGGCTGCTTAAAGGGGAGAAGGATAATATGCTCGATGCCAGTCTTGTTCAAGAAGGCGATCAGATTATTGATTGTACAATGGGACTAGCTTCTGATGCGATTATTTATTCGCATGCTGTGGGTCATACTGGTAAGGTAATTGCTTTAGAAAGTGCTCCAATTCCTTACCTACTAGCTCGAGAGGGGCTAGTGACCTACCAATCTGGCGTCCCAGAGCTCCAAGAGGCGATGAGACGTATTCAGCTCATTCAGCTAGATCACTTGGCATATCTGAAATCAATACCAGACAGAAGTGTGGATATCGTTTACTTCGATCCGATGTTCCGTGAGGCTGCAGCTGGCTCTGCAATGAAACCATTACGTGAGCTTGCAGAGCATCAAGCATTAAGGATCGAGGCTATCGATGAAGCAAGACGCGTGGCTCGAAGGAAGATCATACTGAAAGAGCAGAAGAATAGTGGTGAATTCAGTCGACTTGGGTTTGAGTATAGAATGGGTACCTATTCGAACCGAACGGCCAAAATTGTATATGGGGTGATCGATTGTGACGGATGATCACAGCGTGGATAGGAAAAAGCTGCTCGTATTACTTGGTCCTACGGCTGTCGGTAAAACGTTCTTCAGTCAGCAGTTAGCCAAGCAATATGATTGTGAGATCATCTCTGCGGATTCTATGCAGGTTTATCGTCAAATGGATATAGGAACGGCTAAAGCAAGCACTGCCGAGATGGCACATATTCCTCATCATCTGATCGATATTTGCGAGCCCAGTCAATCGTTCTCTGTGTCGGATTATCAATTATTAGCAACGCAAGCCATTCAGGATATTCAACAGCGTGGTAAGCTCCCGTTTATTGTTGGTGGGACAGGCCTATATATCCAATCGGTTTGTTATGAATACGAATTTACGGAAGGTGGAGCAGACGAAGCCTTTCGATTAGAGATGAGACAATATGCTGAGCAATATGGTGCAGAAGCGCTCATAGAAAAACTTCGTTTGGTAGATCCCGAAACCGCACAGCGTCTACATCACAATGATCAAAGACGTGTCATACGTGCATTGGAGGTTATTCACCTTACTGGAATAACTATGACAGAACAGCTAAAACTACAGAAGCGTACGACACCCTATAACTTGTGTATGATTGGATTAACGATGGACCGAGCTCAGCTTTACGCTCGGATTGAGCAACGAATTGATCTCATGCTCGAGCAGGGATTAGTTGAAGAAGTACGACAGCTTATGGATCTAGGCTTTACCGAGAGCATGTCCGCCATGCAAGGGCTGGGTTACAAAGAGATGGTAGCCTACCACCTTGGTAAGAGCTCATACGATGAAGCAGTGTACTTATTGAAGCGCGATACTCGTCATTATGCCAAGCGTCAGTTGTCTTGGTTTCGCCGGATGAAGGATATAACTTGGATTGATTTAACTGACTCAGAGAAACTTTCTGAGAATTTGAATGTTATACATGATATAATAGCAGGAAAGTTTATGGTTAGTAACGAATATACTTTGAAACAATGCGAATCGTAATGGAGGTACATGGTAATGAACAAGTCAATCAATATTCAAGACACATTTCTGAACCAATTACGCAAGGACAGCATTCCGGTTACCGTCTATCTAACCAATGGATTCCAAATTAGAGGACAAATTCGAGCGTTTGACAACTTTACAATCGTCATTGATAGTGAAGGTCGTCAACAGATGGTGTATAAGCATGCGATATCTACATTCATGCCATCACGCAATGTTTCACTTGCACCACAAGAGCCTGCTGATTCGAACTGACTTTATTCGGTTATAGTAAGTTAGGGGAACGTAACTTTTTACTTGATTTAATCGTCTAGGATAGAAGTACGGAGAGCAACCCGAACCGTGGGTTGTTTTTTTTCATATAGAGATGGAGAGATGATAATGGAGAAGAACACGAATATGAAGCCAAACCAGAAATCGAATAAGAAGAAAAATAAGAAAAAACTAAAGAAGTGGTTCTGGATACTATTCATCATGGCTGCAGCTGCAGTTTTCTGTGCCATCATTGTCTATGGATTTATTATTATTAATGGGAATAAGCTATTGAACGAGAATATCGATAAGCTTGAGCTTCCTGAGGCATCGATTATTTATGATAAGGATGGTAAAGAGGCTTCCAAATTGTTAATTCAAAACCGGGAATCCGTAACCTATGCGGAGTTACCCGAACTGGTTACGACGGCTTTTATTGCTACGGAGGATAAACGCTTTGAGGAGCATGAGGGTATTGATTATTTTGCTATCGCTCGAGCCTTAGTTAAGGATGTCATTCAGCGAAGTGCTGCGGAAGGTGGAAGTACGATTACCCAGCAGCTAGCACGTAATTTATTCTTGAATAATGATAAAACGATATTCCGTAAAGCAACCGAAATGTCGATCGCAACTGCGCTTGAGGCTAAATTCACTAAGAATCAGATTCTTGAGATGTACTTAAATCGAATTTACTTCGGTAAAGGTGCCTATGGAATTAAGGCCGCAGCAAAAACTTATTTCGGTAAGGATAATTTAGAGGAGCTTGAATTATGGGAGGTAGCAGCATTAGCCGCTATTCCTAAATCACCGACTTATTATAACCCCATTGATTATCCGGATAGGTCCAAGCTTCGTAGAGATACGGTATTACTATTAATGGCTGACCAAGGGAAGATTACAGTTGAACAGAAGATTAATGCTCAGGCACAACCCATTAAGGTAACGACGACGTCACGCGAGAATAATAAGTTTCCAAGCTATATGGATATGGTCTTAAGAGAGGCTACTGAAGTAACAGGCGTTACGGAGGAGCTATTGCTTCGCAATGGGTATTCTATCTATACAAAGCTAGATCAGAAGGCTCAAACAGCTATCGAGCAAGCCTATGAGAATCCAGAGCTATTCCCTAAGGATGGCCCTGAGCAAATCGTGCAATCTAGCATGGTTATCTTAGACAATGAAGACGGTGGGATCGCAGCGATTATAGGTGGTCGTGATTATGTACGCAAAGGATATAATCGTGCACTAGAGAAACGCCAGCCAGGCTCAGCTTTCAAGCCAATTGCTGTATATGCTCCTGCATTAGAAACGGGAGATTGGCATCCAAATTCAATATTAGATGATACCAAACAATCATTCGGTGATTATAGCCCTAGAAATTTAAGTGGGGAATACAGTGGCTCTATATCGATGACAGATGCTGTGCGTCGTTCAATTAATATTCCGACAGTTTGGTTGTTGAATGAAATTGGTGTGAAGAAAGGCTTTGAATTTGCAAAATCCCTAGGGATTGAGATGGATAAAGACGATCGTAATTTGTCAATCGCCCTAGGCGGACTTACCATTGGTGCCTCTCCATTGGAGATGGCAAGAGCCTATAGTGCTTTTGCCGATAATGGAAGTCTTCATACCACACACACAATTGTCAGTATTAAAGATAAGAATAATAAAGAAATATACACCTTTAAACCAGTAGATGAAGAGGTGATGAGCGAACAAACTGCGTGGTATTCTACGTTGCTCTTAAAGGGTGTAGTTGATGGCGGTACAGGAACAAAGGCGAAGGTGAAAAATCATCAGGTCGCTGGTAAAACGGGTACGACCCAGTCAGGAATTAAAGGTGTATCAGGAAATCGCGATATCTGGTTTGTAGGATATACGGCTCAATATTCAGCAGCGGTTTGGATGGGGTTTGCTGAAACGAATAAAGAGCATATCCTATCTGAGTCCAGTGGTAAGACGGCTGCATTATTCTCTCACGTGATGACAAAAGTGTTGGATGGGAGCAAATCATCTGCATTCAAGAAACCACGTGGTGTAGAAGATGCTCCTCCAGTTAAGATATCAATCGATCCAGTATCGGACCTTAATGCTGAATATGTGGAGGATACCTCAGATATAAAGATTAATTGGACTGCACTTGAAGGTGATTTCGAATATCGTTTGTACCGAAAAACAACGACAGAGCCGTTCGGATTATTGTTGTCGACTAAGTTAAAAGCTGTTCAAGATTTTAATATTATACCGGGTGAAACTTATGAGTACTATGTCACCGTATTCGATGCAGAGCTCGAGCTCGAGAGTGAAGCGTCCAATATCGTAGAAGTATTTATTCCGGCAGAGGAAGATTTGGAGCCTCTAGATCCTGACACAGGGCCTGGCAACGGTAATGGTAATGGAAACGGAACAGATCCTGAGACAGATCCAGGAACGGATCCAGGAACAGACCCAGGAACAGACCCCGGAACGGATCCAGGAATAGACCCAGGAACGGATCCAGGAACGGATCCAGGAATAGACCCAGGAACGGATCCAGAGACAGATCCAGAGACAGATCTGGAAACGGATCCAGGTACAGTTCCTGGTGATGAACCAACGATTGATGAAACACCAGATAACGAGTCTGATGATGTGCTTCCCCTATTGCCTTAAATGGATGGATGAATGATAATAGATTAGGATTCCAACGTATAAAAACAGCATAGAATGGGGAAGAGACAGAGAAGTATGAACAACAAGTGGATTTATTACGCAGGACTTATTGTGGTTTCCATTATGTGGGGTGCGAATTTTGGTGTTTCACGTTCCGCAATGGAGACATTCGATCCAGCTTTATTCGCATTTCTTCGATTTGCGTTGGCCGTTCCTTTCTTCTTCTTGCTATTGCTAATTAAGGAAGGCCATGTAGGAATACCGTTGAAAGTAGCTGTAAAGCTAGCCGTTATTGGTTTAGTAGGAGTAACTGGTTTAGAAATTGCGGTCATGTATTCGATTAAATATACAACACTAGCGAATGCTTCCCTACTTAATGTAGCTCCATGGCCAATTTTTGCTGCTTTATTCGCTCCATTATTCGTCAAGGAGAGCTTCTCAAGACGACTAGCTTTCGGAGGAGCAGTCGCAATGGTAGGCGTAACTTTCATCATTCTTGGTGGTGGTGAGGGCTTTGACCTTTCCTCGAAACATATGATTGGTAACCTGCTAGCTTTTGGCGTAAGTATCATTGGAGCCTTATTCAATCTTGCGTGCATGCCGTTAATGAAGCAATATTCTGCTCTTAGGGTCAGTGCTTGGTATATTCTCTTCGGCACTTTATTCATGGTACCCGTTACGATAGGAAGCTGGGAAAAGGTCGATTGGAGCGGATTACAGCTCGGTGATTATTCAGCGATATTCTATAATGTCATCGTATGTACGGTATTCGCATTTGTCGTATGGAATGCTTGTATGTTCAAGATCGGAGCTACTAGAGCGAACTTCTTCCGCTATGTAGTCCCCGCAGCAGCTGTGATTACTGGTGTTGTCTTCTTCGAAGAAGGCATCTCCATGTGGCAGATTGTTGGTGCTGTGTGTATGGCCGCGGGATTAGTATGGATAAGTACAGAGAGAAAAGCAGTAGAGGTTGCCTAATTATTTAGCAATCGCGAATGTCAGCGCTCTGAGATTACTCGGAGCGCATTTTTATATTCAGAGGGTGATTGTCCACGCCACTTACGAAACTTCTTAGAGAAGTATAAAGCATCACTATATCCTACGGACGAAGCAACCTGATCTATGGTCATTGGGGTAGCGAGCAGAAGCTCAGCGCGCTGCATACGTATCTTTAACAAATATTGCATGGGTGAGAACCCCGTTGCTTGTCTGAACAGCTTACATAGATGTGAACGGTGGTACCCTAAATGATTAGACATATGCTCAATAGATATAGGCTGTGTAAATTGCAGGGTCAAATATTGTACAGCCTGCTTAATAACTCGATCTATCGATGAATCGAGCGTAGGGTTAATATCTTCAAGCTGTTGCTGAGCAAGTCCGAATTGCTGTAGCAAGAGTCTTACCCAGCCGCCTGCTTCGAGATTAGATAGCGCTGGAGGATGGTTTGAATTAAAGCAGCTATAGAGCTGCTTATAGTAGCTTCGGATCTTGGGATTCAGGCATGCCGAGATGATCGGCTGATCAGGTGAAACGTCCAATGTGTCCATCAAGTCCGCTACACCATGTCCAATAAAGGCAACCCATATATAGTGCCAAGGGAGAAATTCATCTGCTTGATAGGAGAATAATTCACCTGGGAATATAATGAAGGTGTCACCTATGTCACAAGTGTACTTCTTATCACGAATAAGGAATTCACCTTTACCACCTAAGACTGTATGGATGAGGTAATAGTCATGTATGGCTGGACCCATACGATGTAAACCTTGTGTTTGACCTTCTCCACTGAACAACACAGTTAGCTCACTGTCTGTTGGTGAGGGATTCATGCCTAGAGAAAGATAATCGTGTCCTTGTATCATTCGAGCAACCTCCTCTTATTCATACATTTATTCTAACAAAAAAACGACAAATGTCCATATAGTGATGTGAACAATCCATATTCATCTACGTTCACTTGGCTTATAGTAAGAGTAATGAAAAGGAGGTTTTTTATTATGTCAAAAATTACATTTCTAGGTGCCGGAAGTACCGTATTTGCTAAGAACGTTCTTGGTGATGTGATGCTTACACCAGCTCTCCAAGGGTTTGAAATCGCTCTATTCGATATCGATTCTGTTCGTCTGCAGGATTCTGAGAACATGCTGAATAACATCAAACAGACTATTGGAAGTACTTGTGTTGTTAAATCGTTCTCCAATCGCAAGGAGGCCCTTCGCGGAGCTAAGTATGTCGTGAATGCCATTCAAGTAGGCGGATACGATCCATGTACGATAACAGATTTTGAGATTCCTAAGAGGTATGGCTTAAGACAGACCATTGCAGATACAATTGGAATTGGTGGGTTATTCCGTTGCCTGCGTACGATACCGGTAGTGCTTGATTTTGCTGCTGATATTCGCGAGGTTTGTCCGGATGCGTTATTCTTAAATTATTCAAATCCTATGGCGGTTCTCACAAATGTACTTAATACGTATGGTGGCGTGAAGACGGTTGGTCTGTGCCATAGCGTACAAAGTTGTGTACCTCATATGTTTAAACAGCTTGATATGGACACGGAGGGTGTTAAGACGAAGATTGCAGGTATTAACCATATGGCTTGGCTTCTAGAAGCTACGAAGGACGGCGTTGACCTATATCCAGAAATTAAGAAACGCGCTGCAGCGCAGCAGCAAGAGAAGCATGATGATATGGTCAGATTCGAGATAATGTTGAAGTTCGGCTACTATAATACAGAATCCTCCGAGCACACAGCTGAATATCACCCTTATTTCATTAAACATAAATATCCTGAGCTTATCGAGAAATTTAATATACCACTTGATGAATATCCAAGACGTTGTATTGAACAGATTAGCAAATGGAAGAATATGCGTGAGCAATTGGTGAATGACACGAATCTTGCACATGAACGAACAAATGAATATGCATCTTTCATCATGGAAGCCATGGAGACAGATGTGCCATACAAGATAGGTGGTAACGTCATGAATACCGACCTCATTACAAATTTGCCACGTGAGGCATGCGTGGAGGTACCTTGTCTAGTTGACCGCAGTGGTGTTAACCCAACATTTATTGGTAATCTACCTCCACAGCTTGCAGCGCTTAACCGTACCAACATCAATACGCAGCTACTAACCATTGAAGCTGCAATCACGGGTAAGAAAGAGCATATCTACCATGCTGCTATGCTAGACCCGCATACAGCTGCAGAGCTTTCGCTAGATGATATCAAATCCTTATGCGACGATCTGATTGATGCTCATGGAGATTGGCTTCCGAAATATCAATAACAAGCAGGTGTAGGTTGGTATTCTAAGTTTATATATAGATGGCTGAAAACGGATCTCCCTTAGGTAACTTCACACCTACGGAGATCTTTTTTTTCATGACCTGTTGTGTAGGAATTACCGTGGATTTGTCGAATATATACTTTATTAAATTTATAGACGTGGTGGAATATGAGAAAAAGATTAGCTTGGATTCGTAATGTTCCTTTCCGCAAGCTACAGCTCCGTATCATGGTATATTTTCTAGTATTTGGATTAATTCCGATTATATGTACGATTGTTTACTTCCATCTTCAAGCCACCTCAGCTTCACGAACAGAATTAGCATATCAAGTTAATGTTTCTCAGAAAAGTGTAGTTTCACTCTTAGAGATGGAGATACGACAGCTTGAGAAGAAAGCAATGGCCATCAATCATGATGCAGAGGTTCAACGTATGCTCGGAGAGACTGCCTTGTCCTTAACTACTAAGGATAGCGAGCTACTTCCATATCTGTACAGCATGATTCCTCTTTGGAAGATTGGGAGCCTGCAGGGCTCCGACATCTGCTTCTCATTCTACAGCTCCAACACATCGGTCTGTGGGGATTCGAGTATTCTACAGCTAGAGCAGTCACTCTTCAACAGCAAGGATAAGCGAATAGATCAAGTTACTACCTCTAATGGAGAGGGGAAGCTTCTTCGTTATATTGCACCTTTGTTTGTGAGGCATTCAGAGAGCATTCAAGGTCATATGGTCATGATTATTGATCTTAAACCGATATTATCTAAGATGAATGTGCTTGATTATCCATCAGAAATCATCATAACTGATCCATTAGGGAATACATTATTCGAACATTTGGATCCTAAATTTATCAGCAGAGATGAGCATGTTGAGAGTGAGAAGACCATTCGCGTCCTATCTGATCAATGGTTATTCAAGATGAGTGTGTTAAATGTAAAGTACGAGGAATACCAATCAAGATTAGCTATCATCGCCATCCTCCTCATACCTTTGCTTCTTATTCTTTCGATTATGGGTGCTTTTATTTTTTCGCGGATTCTAACCAAACCTTTACAATATCTTCGAAGTCTTATGAAGCGTGCTGAGCTAGGGGATCTAAAGGCTTATTGGACCTATAAGAGCTCTCAGGATATCGATGAACTCGGTGAAAGCTATAATCAAATGTTAAATAGGCTGGAAGATGTGATTAAGCAGGTGAAGGTTGAGGAAACGCTCAAGAAGGAGAAGGAGTTTGAGGCCTTACAATATCAACTAAACCCACATTTTCTGTATAATACGCTTAACACCATTAAGTGGGTTGCCAAAATTCACAAGACACCACAAATTTCCGAGGTTGTAAGTGCTTTAGTTCGACTATTACAGGTTAGCTTGAATAAGAAGGGTGATTTCATTACAGTTCGAGAGGAAGTTGGACTTGTTAAAGATTACATGGACATTCAGACCTTTCGATATGGTGAGACGATACAGATAGAGACGGTAATCGAATCGTTAGCTGCACAATGCTTAGTTCCTAAGATGATCCTCCAGCCACTTGTTGAGAATGCCATTATTCATGGTCTTGAGCTTTCTAGTAAAGAGGATAAACGAATTGTCATTCGAGCATGGATTGAACGAGACTTATTGTTCTGTCAGGTTGAAGATAACGGGCGTGGTTTAGACCAAGAGCAGTTACTTTCCCTAGATAAACCGAATAAACGTGAAGGTATTAAAGAGCGGCTGAGTGGAATTGGTTTGAAGCATATAAGGGAGAAAATAAGGCTATATTATGGTCCCGATTATAGTATGCAGATATTCAGTAAGCCTAATCAAGGAACGACGATCCGCTTATCACTACCGATTCATCAAAGTGAGGGATAATATGAATATCATTATTGTTGATGACGAGCCCATTATCCGTATTGGGCTCCGGACGTTAATAGATTGGGACCTTCATGGATTAACATTAATTGGAGAAGCATCAGATGGGGAGGAAGCCCTTGAATTCATAAGGTGTCATCAAGTCGATATTCTCGTGACGGACATTCGGATGCCACGGATGGATGGTTTGGAGCTTATTCGTAGAGCGAAAGCTCTGCAGGCTGACCTTGGTGTTCTCGTGCTTAGCTGTTTAGACGATTTCAGCTACGTGAAGGAAGCGATGAAGCTTGGAGCCAGAGATTATATTCTTAAACCAACGATGGAGCCAGAGGAGTTAGTCAAGGTTCTGAATCATATTGGTGATCAATTAATGAACGAGCGAAAGCAATTGGAGCACTTGCGACAGCTCAACATCCAGCTAAAGCAGTCTAAGTCATACCAGCTAGAATCGAAAATTCGAAGGTTTATGGAGCTTGCACTCGTAGATGAGCATTTAGAACAAGAGCTGTTTACGGATGACAAGTGGCTCTATTCTATGCTCCTATGCTCCAACGATGGAAAGGCATTAGCGCCATTCAATAATCATTATGAATCCACATATCTTGTATCCATAGAAACTAATTATAATGAACGATTAGTGTTAATTGAACAGCAGAAGCACTCAGATGTGAATGACCTTATTGAACTTAGTACGATTCGAGCTGAGCAATATTTATCATGGATGAGCTCTATTGATGAGTCATCCTCTCATGCCATTTACATGGGTCCATTGATCGAGGGAATGGATCAATTAAGGCTAAGATTAGACTTCCATCGTTCTCAGATGCACTATCGGTTCTATGCAAATTCAGATTCTACCTCGCAAATTGTTCGCGAAGCATCGCTTTTAATACCTACTGATTTCCCCATGGCACTAGAAATTCGTAATGATATTCTGAAGTCTGTAATGGGGAATAATCGGGAAGGGGTTAAACACCATACGAAACGCTTGGCGATTGCCATACACAATCATCAACCGGATCTTGTTCGCTTACATGCATTCATCTTTGAAACAATTGGTTTAATGATTGGTTATGCACGTGATAAGAATTATGCTGGAATAGAGCTTTACGAACAACAATATTTGACTATGGAACGAATCAAATCCAACCTTCATATCGATTGTCTAATGGAGTGGGTGGAGGAAGCCATATTCGAATATTGGAATTGCTCAACGATGGACACCACCCACCTGAGCGTGTCGAACCATCCTTTCATTCGCAAAGCGAAGGAATATATGAAACTCAACTATCAGAAATCGATTGGAACCACCGACATTGCCGATCATGTCCGCTTGAGCAGAAGCTACCTGAGTGATCTGTACAGCCGCGAAGTAGGAGAATCATTAATTGAGACGTTAACACGAATTCGGATTGAAGAGGCATGCAAGCGACTGAAATTAGCCGATCAAAAAATATATGAGATTGCTGAAGAGGTTGGTTTTGCGGATAGTAAGACATTCGCTCGTACATTTAGACGTATTGTAGGCTGCTCACCGAAGGAATATGAAGGTTCGAACAAATAGATAGATCAAACATCATAATTATATTAGATAACAGGCATTTCGGGACGATTATTATCTGCTTCACCCAGCTGACGATGGAATATAAACTCAACTATGCCTACAGCAAGTGAGATTATCAATATCTCGCTCAGAGCAAGTGCCCAATCCATTGTATATGCTGCAACCCAAATGAATACGAAAGCTAATCCAATATCAGCTACTACAGCGATGGTATTATTACTCATGCGTAGAATAACTTGATCTCCTATAAAGTAAGCTACTACGGCTAACATTAAAGCCGTGACTAAACTGCTCCAGAACGAAGCTTCCGATAACCACATCAACAAGGGAATGACCACTATTCCATTCATGAAAATCTTTCTAATAAGAAGATTCATTTCAGCTAACCCCTTTTTATGTTTTTCCTTTCATGTCAGGATGTGCAAATGAAACTAAATTATACGAGTGAAAGAAATGATGAAAATTATGGTAAGTAAATTTATAGATAGATATTAGTGGCAATCGAACAAATTGACTCTATTTCTAACAGAAGGAGTCTATTTTTATGTTAAGAAAACGGTTACAGTTATTAGTAATTACCTGTATTGGGATGTGATGGAATGGATTATAATGAGCCGATTATTCGAACGGTTGGAGTAACACGTACATTTGGTAAGGGTGCTTCCGCTGTTCAAGCACTAAAAGGAGCCAATCTTTCCGTTCGTGCTGGTAGATTAGTTGCTCTAAAAGGAAGATCGGGATCAGGAAAAACTACGCTTATCAACATGCTGGGTGCTCTAGATAAACCAACAGAAGGTGTCGTTTACTTCATGGGCCAAGAAATTAGTCAGTTATCAGAGCACCAGCGAAATGAAGTACGTCGTGTCAATATGGGGCTCATCTTCCAATCATTCGCGTTAGTACCCCTTATGTCCGCATATGAGAATGTAGAATTCGGTTTACGAATCGCTGGTGTTGATCCGAACTTATACAAGGAACGGACGGAGGAGGCCCTCGAATTTGTTGGACTGAAGCCACGCAAAAATCATCGTCCTTACGAGCTATCTGGAGGTGAGCAGCAGCGTGTTGCTATTGCACGGGCGATTGCTCATAGGCCTAAGCTGATATTAGCGGATGAGCCAACGGCAGAATTGGATAGTAGAATGGGCTTGCAGATTATGAAGCTATTCAAAGATTTAGTTCAACAAGAAAGAATAACGGTTATTATGACTACGCATGATCCGGCAATTATGGAAATTGTCGATCAAGTATATGCATTGGAGGATGGACGAATTGTCGATCAAGTTTAATAAGAATTGGGCAAAGGTATCTATGCTGTGTTTATCTCTCGTTATATTATCAGGGTGTTCTTTACTTCCAAAGCTTGAGGAGCCCTTAGCACCACCGCTTGTAAAGCCAGTTAAGCAGAATTATACAACTGTGGAAGCAAAGACAGGTTCCATTGTAAGCTCTGTAAAAGGTCTTGGTGCCTTCGAGCCTGTAGATGTGGTCTATCACCAATTCAAGGAGGATGGAGGTAAGATCAAAGAGGTTTTAGTTAAGGCTGGGGATATTGTGAAGAAGGGTGATCCTCTCATTCAGCTTGAGGTTGAGGGGTTAGACATTGAAATCAAGTATAAATTATTAGAAGTAGAGAAAGCCAAGGTAGGTCTTGCGGCTGCGAAGCAGGATCGGAATGAAGCTCAGATGAAGCTGAGACTGTTAGAGCTTGATATTGCGCAGATCCAATACGAACGAACCCGTAATAAGCTGCAAAGTCGACAGCTTCTAGCCGAAATGGATGGACAAGTGATCTTCGTGGCAGATGTGAAGCCTCCTGACTTTGCAGAGCCCTATCGTGTATTAGTTAGTGTTGCTGATGTTACACAATTGCGAGTTGCCTACGAGAGCGGTGGCACGGATTTGCAGCTATCTAGTGTAATGATCGGTATGGAGGCTGAAATCACTTGGGAGGATGAAGTGATTCGTGCGGTCATCACTCAAACACCTTCGACAGCTCCGATCACACAGGATCAAAAACTAAGAGAAAGATACGCTAAGCTATTATACTTAGAGCTTGATCAGGTTCCTGAGCAGGTTGAAATAGGTGATTTTGCTGACATCATGATTGTCACGAAGAAGAAGGAGAATGTGTTAATTCTTCCTGCACGAGCACTTCGGTCATTTCTTGGGCGTAATTATGTACAAATTCTTGATGGTGAACGAATCACGGAGCTAGATGTGGAGATTGGTATCAAGACAGTAACAGAGGTCGAGATTGTAAATGGGCTCGAGGAAGGGCAACAAATCATAATACCATAAAAAATAATTCGGATTTCTCGGGTAGTTACGAATGGAGGTGCTTCCTTAAGTGGCTTTACTTATTATGATTTTTCGCAAAATGGTTAAGAATAAGTGGCTCGAGATGAGTCTGCTCATGGGGCTTGTATTAATTGTAGCAATGGTGAGTAGCATGCCAATCTATACGGATGCTATCCTTCAGCGTATGCTCATTAAGGAGCTGGAGCAGAAACAGCTTACCTCAAATCTATTCTCTGGCGGATACACTGCTGCAGTAACCTTCTCTGATTCGATGGGTGGAACGGTAACACCAACTGAGCGAATAGCAAGGTTAGATAGAGCAATGAATCAAGCAAAAGATGCTGGTTTTCAGCTCCCATTGCATGAATTTGTTACGGAACGTTACACACCGATGTTTAAGCTTATTCCCACAGATGTCACTAAGATTAATCCAGATATCAAACGATTTGCCAATATCGTTGGCATGACAGACCTGGAGGATAATATCCGCTTAGTTGATGGACGATTACCTGCCAAGGAGCAGCCTGTGGACGGTGTCTACGAAGCGCTTATCGTCGCTAATGCACAGATCAAGCTGTCGATGGTTCTGAATGATGAGTTGGAATTTGAAGATACGAAGCTTCTCAAGCGGAATATTAAGGTGAAAGCTGTTGGTGTCATTGATAAGAAGGATTATGACTCGTTATTCTGGTCTAATAAGAACACGAGCTTTTACCAGCAATCATTTATAATCCCATTCGATATATTCGAACGTGATATTACACAAGGTTTATTAGCGCCGATTCGAACATCAAACTGGTACTTCGCATTGGATTATTCCAAGATGCAGATCGATAATATTGAGGATTATATTGAAACGAATGCCTTTATTAAAGGTCACTTGAGTGCGAATGCTTCGACGAATATATCTAAAGCAGAGGCTTTACCAACATTAAAAGGCTATGATGAACGCGAGCAGAAGCTTAGGCTATTATTATGGTCCATGAATGTTCCTGTGCTGATCATGCTTGCCTTTTACTTATACATGGTAGCTAATCTTATCACCGACAGACAGAAGACAGAGATTGCCGTCTTAAGAAGCCGGGGTGCGAGCCGATTACAGATTATGACCTCGTTCTTCATAGAGGGTGTTATTCTATCAGCTATTGCTATAGGGGTTGGACCGTTTATCGGTTTAATACTGACTAAAGCGCTTGGAGCATCGAATGGCTTCCTCGAGTTCGTTCAACGTTCGGCGATGGAAGTAACCTTGAATAAGGATGCTTATATGTATGGCGCATATGCTTTAGGTATTGGTTTATTAATGATCTTAGTACCTGCTTTCCTAGCTACGAAAGCGACTATCGTTGGTCACAAACAGCAATTGGCACGTAAGATGAAGTTATCCTTCCTACATCGGTATTATCTGGACATTGCTCTGGTGGCTGTTGCACTATATGGATTACAATCATTTAACCGCCGAATCAAGGACTTAACAGCGGCCGGATTAGATGCTACCCAATTTAGCATTGATCCATTGTTATTCTTAGTTCCAGCTTTATTCATTCTCGGCAGTGGATTATTATCACTACGGATTTATCCTTACGTTATCAGATTTATTTATTGGATAGGTAAGAAGTGGTGGCCACCCTCGTTATACTCCACGCTTATTCAAGTAGGTAGATCCACAACACAATATCAATTTCTGATGGTATTCTTAGTCATGACCTTAGCAACTGGCTTCTTCAGCGCTAGTGCTGCAAGAACGATGAACCAGAACAATCATGACAAGGTTATGTATCAGAACGGTGCAGATATTGTATTGAAGACATTCTGGCAGAATGATGCACCTCCGCCAGCACCTCCTGGGGGACCACCAGTCTCAGCTTCTCTATCTCCCAAGCGTGTTCAATACACCGAGCCTTTATTTGATTACGCCTTGAACAAGCTTCCTGGTGTTGAGCATTATGCGAAGGTGTTCGTTAAGGAGGAAGCCTACTTCTCGACGGCTAATGCAGTGATTGACACTAAGTTATATGCGATCGATACCGACGATTTTGGTATGACGGCTTGGTTTCAGAATGGATTGCTGGATTATCATATTAATGATTATCTAAATTTGATTGCAACGGATGCATCTTCTGTATTGATCTCTCGCTCTATTGCAGACGCAGAAGGCCTAAAGCCGGGGGATCCCATCTCAATTGGTTGGGATATGGTAGAGCCAAGAAACTTTATCGTGTATGGTATTATTGATTACTTCCCGACCTTTCAGCCTAATCCTACTAAACCAGGAGAACCATTACCTCATATGATTGTTGGGCATCTGCAGACGGTTAAGACGCTGCTTGCCGTAGAGCCTTATGAATATTGGTTTAAGCTAAAGCCAGATGCGAGTAGAGTGGATTTCGTTAAAGCGATAGAGGAACAGAAAATATATGTGACGGAATACAAGGATACGATACAACAAGTGAATGAGATGAAGAGTGATCCATTTCAATTAGCTGTTAATGGTGTTATGACACTTGGCTTTATTATCTCGATTATAATTAGCTTTTGTGGCTTCTTATTGTATTGGATTCTGACGCTACAAGGACGGATTTTACAGATAGGCATATTCAGAGCGATGGGGATATCATTCAGACAGCTCATCTATATGCTTGTCGCAGAGCAGCTGCTCACATCAGGCGCGGCCCTTCTAATTGGGGCAATAGTTGGTAATATAACTAGTCGATTATTCGTTCCGTTCTTTCAGTTATCATTTGATCCTACAACTCAGGTTCCTCCTTTTCAAGTTATATTCGATCCGAAGGATACAACAAGCCTATTCATTATTGTCAGTGTAATGATTGTAACCGGATTAGGTATACTTGCGTACTTACTATCACGTATTAAAATTCATCAGGCTGTGAAGTTAGGGGAGGATTGACCGATGATCCATTGTGATAATCTCGTCAAGATCTATAAGCTCGCTGATCTTGAGGTAGTAGCGCTACAAGGCCTCGATCTTCACATTGAACCTGGTGAGCTATTAGCTATCATCGGCAATAGTGGGAGCGGTAAGTCTACCTTACTTAATATGTTAGGTGGACTTGATCGCCCCTCTGCTGGTGGTCTCCTGGTAGATGGCAAAGATATGCTGAAATTCACGGAGAGGGATTTGGTCAAGTATAAGCGTGAATCAGTTGGATTCGTATGGCAGAATAACGCAAGAAATTTAATTCCTTATCTTACGGCATTGGAGAATGTAGAGCTGCCGATTTTATTACAAGGTCGTCGAAAGCGTGAACGGGCATTAGAGCTTCTAGAAGCGGTAGGTTTAGGCCACAGAACACGCAATCGACTTAGTGAGCTTTCAGGCGGTGAACAGCAGCGTGTGGCCATTGCGATCGCACTAGCGAATCGTCCGAAGCTGTTATTGGCTGATGAGCCTACAGGATCAGTTGACTCTGCTATGGCTGAGCAAATTCTAGATTTATTTCGCAACCTAAATCGCAGTATGGGCTTAACCGTAATTATCGTAACCCATGATCCAGAGGTTGCTCGCAAGGTAGATCGAGTTGTAGCCATCCGTGATGGGAAAACCTCTTCCGAGTTTATTCGACGCAAATCCTATGCGGATGAGCTAGCAGAGCTTGAGCAGGGGATCATTGCTGATGAGGAAGAAACCCACATTGAATATGCGGTATTAGATAAAGCTGGCCGTCTGCAAATTCCAAGCAACTATCTCGAGTCAATTGGGCTGAAGAATAAGAATAAAATTCAGGTGTCTCTTGAGGATGGCAGAATTATTCTCGTAGCACCAGAGGAATAACAGTTCACAAAGAGATGACCTAAGCAGTGCTACTAACAACCGAGAAGAATCTCCTTGGATTCCAAATTATGATTAGAGCTGAGGAGCTGAGGTTTAATGAGGTATGTGAAGTTACTGTTTGTTATTGTATGTTTAATAAGTTTAATGGGGTGTTCATTCTTTGATTCGAATGAGGAAACGGATTTAGTTGATCTGGAAGAGCAAGGAGACCAACAGCTAACGGTGCTAATCGGTGAAGTTTCTGACCCTTTGAGTGCAGAGGTTGTTAGGATTTTTAGAGAAGCGGTGGTTCAGTTCGAATTGGACCATCCGGGTGTGAAGGTTACTATTGATACAACAACAACTCAAGCTCTATACGACGACAAACTATTCCCTAAGGAAGAGAGTCAAGAGCTACCAGATATCATTGTGGTATCCCCCAATAAACTGAATAAATATGCTGCTTCTAACATACTTGCGGAGTTATCTGTTTATGCGAATAACGATAATATGCCGATGAGTGATTTTTATATGCCCTTACTTGAGGGGGCCAGTAGGAATGGTGAATGGATAACGATCCCATTCTCCCCGACTCCCCTTGTCATTTATTACAATAAGGACTGGTTCGATACGGCTAATCTTCCTTATCCTGATCCAAATTGGACATGGGACGATTATGCGAAGACGGCTCAATTGCTGAAGGCAAGTCGAGCATCATCTGACACTGTGGTATTTGGTGGGATTCTCGTTCCAGATCTATTCTTATTGGAGCAGATGGTATTAAGTCAAGGAGGAAGTGTCATCTCACCAGATGGTAAGAAAGTTACTGGATACCTAGATAGTGAGGCTTCAGTAAAAGCCGTACAGTTTATGATAGATTTCTTGAATGACCAGAAGCTCATTGAGGAAATGAATCCAATTTCAATGAATTCTCTAGATTATCTGAATTTGCAGAAGACGGGAATGATTGTATCTGGTTCGAATGCTCTATTCTTCTTAGAGCCTCAGCTCGGTACTAAGTTGGGAGTTGCGTCTTTACCTAGCTTTCAAGGTGGAGCGAGAGCTAATTTCATAACGATGCTGGGACTATCCATTATGGAACAGTCGGATGACAAACAGCTTGCCTGGGAATTATTGAAGCTGATATCTATTGAACAGAATGAATTTACACAGCAATGGTCACAATGGTTTCTTGCCAATAATACGCCTCTCGCGAAGTCGACGGGACAGGATCAGGATCCATTCAAGACTGTTATGTTGGATGAATTGAATCATGTCCAGAGATCAGCGCTTGAACAGAATGAGCATTATGTTACAGCATTTAGGAGGGAAAGTATGATTTATGGGATGTTGAACAACCTCTTCTCCTTGCAAGAAGCTGCAGAAATCAAGGCACAATTAACCTTAATCGCACAATTTATTGATGAGGATATGGCGAAGAGTGAAGCTGCAAGTAAGCAGTCAAATCCATGACATTCCGTATGATAAAGAGTAGCTTAAAACCCATAGCAATCTTAATCATTCTTGGACTATTGTGGACAGCTTATATTCAGTGGAAGATACATTCCGTCGAGGAGCAGCCACTCAGCTCTCAACCCGTAGATGTGTGCATTATATTGGGTGCAGCGCTCTGGAACGATAAGCCAAGTCCGGCTTTGAGAGAGCGCTTGGATGTGGGAATAGCGCTTTATGAGGAGGGGCATTGCGCATATATAATTGCAACAGGTGGTTTAGACAATAATGGTGCAACTGTCCCAGAATCAGAAGGGATGATTCGTTATATGGCTGATAAAGGTGTCCCATTAACGGATACTCGTTCTGAGTCTGAGGCAAGAAGCACATATGAGAACTTATTGCTTAGTCAAGAAATCATGAAGCAGGAAGGGTGGCGTACGGCCATCATTGTTACTCATTCTTATCATGGTGCACGTGCAATGGATATTGCCAAATTCCTAGCGTATGAGCAGCCACATATTGAAGTAATGGATTCTCAGGTCATGTACATGCCATACCATAAAGCAAGGGAAACACTTGCCTTCACGAAATGGACGATAGATAAGTGGCTGCTGTGAAAGTAATATGAAAGTGCTATGAAAGTGCTGTGAATCCTGAGTGAATCATAAAGTGGAGGAAACCTTCAATACCTTGATTGTCACGCTTATATACGCCTGCATCCATGAGGACCTCCATGAATTTATGGCCAACCTCTTGCTGCAGGATAAGCTCGGCTTCCTCGGGATTAAGAGCAGTACCATAACGTTGTATTAATTCCTCAATCCATAAACGATGCTTGTGAAGCTGATGAGTTGAATCATGAGCTATTTCGTGTGTAAGCTCAGAGACTCCAGATAGAATTTGTCCGATTTCAGACAATTCCTCTTTTAACCTACCAGGTAGAACAGCCAATCCCATCACCTCTATTAAACCGATATTCTCATGCTTAATGTGGTGAAGACGGCGCTGTGGATGGAAGATTCCTTCTGGTCGAAGCTCATCTGTTCGATTATTCCTTAAAACCAGATCAATTTCATAATCACCCTGTTGATTAAGACGGGCAATCGGAGTTACTGTGTTGTGTGGTGTTGTATTGGTACCATGATCTGTATGTGCATGAATCTCATTATTCGCGTCGCTATATTCAGTCCATGTATGGAAGATATGATCTGCTACTGCTAGTAACTGCTGCTGATTTTTACTGCTCAGTCGAATAACGGATAACGGCCACTTTACGATGCTTGCTTGCACCTGCTCAAATTCTTGATGGTTGAATAGATGTTCCTTAGCCGCTCGTTCCATCGCGAATGTATGACGTCCAGCTTGAAAGTGATCATGGTTTAAGATGGAACCACCGACAATAGGTAAGTCTGCATTTGAACCAATAAAGTAGTGAGGGAATTGCTCAACGAAAGCGATCAGCCTGCGGAATGTAGAAGGTCCAATCTTCATAGGAACATGATTGTCATTAATAACAATACTGTGCTCATTGTAGTAGACGTAAGGGGAGTACTGGAAAAACCACGGCTGATCATCCAATTTCAGTGGAATGACTCGATGATTCTGGCGAGCAGGGTGGTTCGCTCTTCCAGCATAGCCAACATTCTCTGCGCATAATAGACATTTGGGATAATCGCCAGAAGGTGCATTCTTCAATAATGCGATTTCCTGTACACTCTTCTCTGGCTTCGATAAATTCACAGTAATCTCAAGTGGACCAAAATCAGTATCGGTTAACCAAAGCTGATTTTTCTGAATGCGATCAATTCGAATATAGTTGGAAGCAACGGATTGTTGATAGAAATAATTCGTGGCCGCTTCGATCGACTCGGTATCCGCAAGCAACCAGAACTTTCTGGAGGTTTCGGAGGCTCGTGGCATGAGTAATCCCATAATACGAGCATCCAGCAGATCACGATAGGTAGTATTGTCATGGGTAAGAAGACCACTTCCAGCCGCATAGTCTAACATTCTCTCCAGAATGGGAACAACTGATTGTGGTAGATGCTCCGAATCGAAGGGAATCGTTGACTCCGATACTTGGAATAAATCGAATAAAGCATTACGAGAAGGGATGATATCGAGTTGATCGATGAGCCCATTCTCTAATGAGAAGGCAAGTAGTCTATTTATTTCATAATGGATGTTGATGTTGGTATCTATGGTGATCACTCCTCGTAACCATTCGGATGATTGGTATGCCAATTCCATGCATCTTGAATTATGGTTTCTACATTGTCCTTACGTGGATTCCATCCCAGATCCTTCCTAATCTTATCCGAGGATGCAATAAGAATAGCAGGGTCACCTGCACGACGTTCTACGATTGTAGCTGGAATTGGGTGATTCGTAATCTTACGCGCAACCTCGACCATCTCTAGCACCGAAAACCCGCTTCCACTTCCAAGGTTATAGACATCACTATCTCCGCCGTTACGCAATTTGTTCAAGGCAAGAATGTGGGCATCAGCAAGATCAGATACATGTAAATAATCACGTACACATGTTCCGTCCTTGGTTGCATAATCGTCGCCATAGATGGAGATAAATTCACGCTGGCCCAGTGGTACCTGTAGTATAAGTGGAATTAAGTGAGTTTCGGGGTCGTGATCCTCACCGATCAGACCATTCTCATGAGCCCCAGCTGCATTGAAGTAACGAAGTGCCACATACTTGATGCCGTAAGCAACATCAAACCAATGCATCATTCGTTCCATAGCTAGCTTAGTCTCACCATACGTATTGGTAGGAAATGTTCGGTCAGTTTCAACAATGGGAACCTGCTCAGGCTCTCCGTAGGTAGCAGCAGTGGAGGAGAAGACGATATTCTTCACACCATAGCGGTTCATCTGCTCTAACAAACATAGGTTGCCATAAACATTATTGTGATAATATTCATAAGGCTCCTTCATACTGACACCCACGAGTGAGTTAGCTGCAAAATGAATGACACCCTCGATTTTATTCTCAGTGAATATCTGATCCATGATCACACGGTCACGGATGTCACCTACATATAGCTTACCACCGAGTATAGATTTCCGATGACCCTGCTGCAGATTATCGATGATAACCACATCTTCATTATGCTTTAATAGCTCAGCAACACAGTGTGAACCGATATAACCAGCACCGCCAGTAACGAGAATTGTCATGATGTGTGAACCTCCTTTACGCCGTCCCCGATATCGCACACATAGAATGCAGGGATCAAGCTCGTTTCTTCTGTATATTGCTCGCCAACCTGCTTGATAAAGTTCTCAATATGATCCTCATGAACAAGTGATACCGTACAACCACCAAAGCCAGCACCCGTCATACGTGAGCCTAGAACACCTGGTGCCTGTAGTGCTGCATTCACCATACTATCTAATTCTTGACCTGTTACTTCATATAAATGTTGTAACGAACGATGAGAGGCTATCATCAATTGACCAAAGGCTTCTAAATCATCATTCTCAAGAACTTGAATGGATTGAAGTACACGATCTATCTCTTCGATAACATGTCTTGCTCTCATGCGAATGATTTCTTCAGGTATTAGATGCTCGTGTGTATTGTACTGGTCTAATGTAATTTGTCCTAACAAAGTCATCTCGGGAAACGCCGCTTGTAGATATCGTACCGCTTGTTCACACTGTGAGCGCCGTGTATTGTATTCGGATTCCACCAGCCCACGACGTTTGTTTGTATTAGCAATCACGATCTTATACGATCTACTATTGAAAGGCACATGCCTGAATTCTAAGGTATCGCACATGAGTAGAATAGCATGATCCTTCTTACCGTTAGCGACAGCGAATTGATCCATGATGCCGCAATTAACGCCGATAAATTTATTCTCCGCTTCTTGAGCTAGTAGGGAGAGCTTGACGGTATCAATGGGTTGACCTTCCATGGCTAATAGTCCGTAGCCTGTTACCACTTCGATGGATGCAGACGAGGATAAGCCTGAACCATTCGGAATCTTACCGCTGAATAGCATGTCATAACCACCGAAGGTATGACCGTGCTGCTGGAGGTAATAAGCTACACCCTTCGGATAATTCATCCAGTCATCCTCTTGCTCATATTGAAGCTTGTCCAGATCGATTGTTCCTGATAATTCAAAGTTAGTAGATACTAATCTCAGCTTGCGATCATCTCGGCTACGAATGAGCATGGTTGTTCCGAATGTCAATGCAGCAGGGAATACATAACCTCCGTTATAATCGGTATGCTCACCGATTAGATTTACCCGACCGGGTGCATGGAATACTCGAATCGTATTATCGGTTCCACCAAAGGCTTGAATAAATTGGTGCTTAAGTTCAATGATTTCATTCATGAAGAGAACACTCCTTAAATGTTATTAGTCATTATTCGAAATAACTGATAAAACTAATTCGTAAGCATTAATGTTATAAAACAGCTGTGATATTGATATTAGTATACGCCTTAGAGTTCCAATGTTCTATGGAGGCATGCAATTTGCACATGGATAAATGTCATATTTCTGTTATAGTTATATTTGGGTATTAGACTATGATTCGAGGTGAAGTATAAAGGTATGCTTATCGATGAAACCTATGATATCGTAACGAATCCACATCAAGAGGATCCTGATCTACATATTCTATTCGCCGGTCAAAGTCAGACTCGCCCGGGGCACCAAGTCGGACCGAAGGTGTTCGATTATTACCTCATTCATCATATCCTGTCAGGGCAGGGTACATTCTCAACAGGTGATCATATATATAAATTGGGTAAGGGAGATAGCTTTATCATTGAACCCGGACATCTTACCGGATATAAAGCGGATCCTACGAATCCTTGGGAATATTATTGGATCGCTGTAAAGGGAAAGAGATTCAAGCTCATGCTAGAGCAAGCAGGTGTGACCTTAACAAACCCAATCATTCATGCTTCGAATCATAATCACGTTAAATGGCTAGAGAAGATCAAGAGCACCTTCAAGAGTAGAACAAGTGGTGGTGGTCTTCGTACCAGTGGTTATTTGTACTTGTTATTATCAGATT
Organism: Caryophanales bacterium UBA4045; assembly: GCA_002383695.1. Taxonomy (GTDB): domain Bacteria; phylum Bacillota; class Bacilli; order Paenibacillales; family UBA4045; genus UBA4045. Next base: position 5,470 of record DFZX01000078.1, on the reverse strand, counting down.
TCCAGAAGGTCCTGCACCCTGAACGACTGAAGGATTCGGAAGCCCCGACAAGGATAGAACGGCATGTGAAGCAAGTAGCTCAACAGCTCACTACCCAGTATACTGAGCCTATATCAATTGAGAACATCGCACAATCCTATGGATACAACCGTGCTTATTTCTCCAAGATGTTTAAGGTTTATAATCACGTATCACCCGTCACGTTCTTGTTGAACTTACGTATAAGTAAATCCAGACAGCTGCTTCGCGAGCGTCTGGAGCTCACAGTCGAACAAATCGCATATTCGGTTGGATTTAATGACCCCTTATATTTTTCCAAGCAGTTCAAAAGGTTTTATCAGCTGTCACCGAGTGAATATCGGAGGTCATTAGCTCATCTACATACACAATAATTGAATATCGGAGGTCATTAGCTCATCCACATCCACAATTATTGAATATAATCATTCTTTCACGTTTGTTTCGCAAGTAGTTATGGTAGACTTTAGGCATAATAGTTCATGAAGAGAAGGTGCATATGTATGAATGACACTCACACAGTAGAAGAACGAATTCAAGAACGTGCCGTATTGGTAGGACTCATTGGTGGTCGTTATGAGTATGTTGGCTCATTGGATGAGTTAGCACGACTAGCTGATACAGCGGGAGTAGTTGTACTAGGTACGGTTACTCAGAAGATGGAGAAGCCAGATCCTAATACGTATATTGGTAAAGGTAAGGTTGAAGAGGTCAAGGCGGAATTAGAGCTGATGGGAGCGAACTCTGTCATCTTCGATCATGAGCTTTCAGGCAGACAGGTGCGTAATTTGGAAGAAGCGTTAGATGCCAAAATCATTGATCGAACGCAGCTTATTCTCGATATTTTCGCTGGTCGAGCAAGGACGCGTGAAGGTATTCTCCAGGTTGAGCTAGCTCAGTTAAGCTATCTGCTACCAAGGCTGTCTGGTCAAGGCAAGAACTTGTCTAGACTAGGTGGTGGTATTGGAACTAGAGGGCCAGGTGAATCTAAGCTAGAGACGGATCGTCGTCATATTCGCGGGCGGATCGATGAGCTGAAGAGACAATTGTCAGAGGTGATCCGTCACCGTACGCTACAACGCGAACACCGTAAGAAGAGTGGGGTATTCCAGGTTGCGCTAGTAGGATATACGAATGCAGGAAAATCAACATTACTGAGGGAGTTAACCAAAGCAGATGTCTTTGTTGAAGATAAGCTGTTCGCTACCTTAGATCCGATATCGCGATCCCTTGTGCTGCCAGGTGGTAAGGAAATCGTCGTTATCGACACGGTTGGATTTATTCAGAACCTGCCCCATGATCTTGTTGCTGCATTCCGCTCGACACTAGAGGTGGTTAATGAGGCGGACCTTTTATTGCACGTGGTTGATAGCTCATCTGAGCTTCGTCAAGAGCAGATGAGTGTTGTTGAGAAGGTATTAAGTGAGCTTGGTACGAATGATAAGGATAAATTAACGGTTTATAACAAAATAGATCTGTGTCCTCCCGACGACGCAGAATTAATACCTCAGCAAGGGGACAGTATTCGAATTTCTGCCTTCCGTGAGGCTGATGTAGAACGGATCAAGTTGGCAATCGAAGAGCGAGCTGTTGGCAATCGGATAAGCTATCGAATTCCAGTAGAACGTGGCGATTTAATTGCTTTCGTGTATCGTGTTGGCGAGGTTGTTGAGCGAGAAGTTGAGGAAGAATATATGATCTTCCATGTCATTGCCGATGAGAAAGAAGGGCAATCCGTCAGTGCTAAATTAGCAGCCTATGAAGTGGATGAAGCTGTAAGTGAGGTTGGCCAGCCGTGAAGCTTACTCATGAAATTGAACAAATGATGAATCAGATTGAGGAGCAGATTGCTGGGCAGCATCGATGGATGGATAAGCTGATTGATCGCAATCAGTGGAAGGTGATCGAGGCATTCCAGAAGCATCGCGTGAGTGATTTTCATTTTGCGGGATCAACAGGTTATGGGTATAACGATCGTGGACGAGAGACACTTGATCTTGTATATGCAGATGTGTTTAAAGCGGAGGCCGGATTCGTCCGACCTCACTTTGCTTCGGGTACGCATACAATTTCTACCGCATTATTCGGAGTGCTTCGACCAGGAGATAAGCTATTGTTCATAACAGGCAAACCTTATGATACTTTACATAAAGTGATTGGAAAGCCTGGAGACGATACGGGATCTCTCCATGAATGGGGGATCGAGTATGATGAAGCCGATTTATTGGTCGATGGAACAGTGAATTGGGCAGAGGTTGAACAGAAATTAACACCGAACACCAAGGTAATCGGCATTCAACGGTCACGTGGTTATGCGTGGCGGAAGTCTTTTGAGATCGAACAGATTGGTGAAATGATTAGAAGGGTAAAGCAGATAAAGCCCGATGTGATCGTATTCGTCGATAATTGTTATGGCGAATTTACGGAAGAGCGAGAGCCTACTGAGGTAGGAGCCGATCTTGTTGTAGGATCGTTAATTAAGAATCCTGGGGGAGGACTTGCTTCCTCTGGTGGTTATATTGTTGGCAGACAACGCTACGTGGAGCTTGCGGCACATCGATTGATCGCACCAGGTATTGGCTTGGATGTTGGTGCCATGCTAGGAACGATGAGAGCACTGTTCCAAGGACTGTATATGGCGCCTCATGCTGTGGGACAAGCGTTGAAGGGTTCCATATTCGCGGCAGCCATGTTCGAACGTCTTGGCTATGACACAAACCCAGGCTGGAGAGAATCGCGTTCCGATATTATTCAAGCGATTCGCTTTGATCACGAGCATCAGCTTATAGATTTTGTACAGGGCATTCAACAGGCATCTGCAGTAGATGCTCATGTTGTTCCTGTGCCTTGGGATATGCCAGGTTACGAGCATCCTGTCATTATGGCTGCTGGTACATTCATGCAGGGTGGTAGCTTAGAGCTATCAGCGGATGCGCCGATTCGTAAGCCATATATTGCTTACATGCAGGGAGGATTAACTTATTCGCATGCGAAATTCGGTGTATTAAAGGCTTTGGAGAAGATGGGCACAAACATTTTCTGTCAATAAACCTAACATACCTTGACATGTTTTTGGGGAGAGGGTACAATTCAGTTATAGCATGTTATTGGAACAAGTGAATAATAACTTGTTGTAAAATTCACACCAACAATGGAGAATTCTTCTGTATTTTGTTGTGAAAGCTGCTGCTAGTTATGAGGTTGTTCCCTATTGAAAGGTTGATGGGCCATGAGTAACGAAATTCGCAGGAATATGGCACTTTTTCCCATTGGTATCGTAATGAAGCTGACTGACTTAACGGCCAGACAAATTCGTTACTACGAGCAGCACGAATTAATCGTGCCAGCTAGAACTGCTGGGAATCAACGGTTATTCTCATTCAATGATGTAGAGCGATTGCTCGAGATTAAAGCATTGATCGAGAAGGGCGTTAATATTGCCGGTATCAAGCAAGTGATTAACCCGGTTAATAAGGACTCAGAGGATGCGACCATCTACAATGAACAAACGGAATCCAAACGTAGAGAGTTGTCAGAATCCCAGCTCCACAAGCTGCTTAAGCGTCAGCTACTAACTGAGCGTCGTCCGAATTCGGTCTCACTCATTCAAGGAGAGCTCGCCCGATTTTTTCAGAATCATTAAGGACGTATCATTGAATATGTAAGCCATTCATAGTAAGTTTAAACTTGTGAAGTAGTATTGTTGTTAGCGCTGTCTTCGCAAGTATTATAATTTTTAGGAGGAGAATCTATTGAGTTTTACTCGAGAAGACATTATCAGCATTGCGAAGGAACAGAACGTAAGGTTTATCCGTTTACAGTTTACTGACTTATTGGGTTCCATTAAGAATGTAGAGATACCCGTGAGCCAATTGGAGAAAGCACTTGATAACAAGATGATGTTCGACGGATCTTCGATCGAGGGTTATGTTCGTATTGAGGAAAGCGATATGTACTTGTATCCAGACTTAGAAACATGGGTTGTGTTCCCTTGGGTTACTGAGAATCGTGTTGCTAGATTGATCTGTGATATTTATATGCCAGACGGTACACCGTTTGCTGGTGATCCACGCGGTATCCTAAAGCGTGCTTTGAAGAAGGCAGAAGCTATGGGTTATACAGCAATGAATGTTGGACCTGAACCGGAATTCTTCTTATTCAGAACAGATGACAAAGGCAATCCTACTATGGAATTAAACGATCAAGGTGGTTATTTCGACTTAGCTCCGATGGATCTAGGTGAGAATTGTCGTCGTGAAATCGTTCTTACATTAGAAGAAATGGATTTTGAAATCGAAGCTTCTCATCATGAGGTTGCTCCAGGCCAACACGAAATTGATTTCAAATATGCAGATGCAATTAAAGCAGCAGATCAAATTCAAACCTTTAAGCTCGTTGTCAAGACCGTCGCTCGTCAGCATGGCCTTCATGCGACTTTCATGCCTAAACCATTGTTCGGGATGAACGGTTCGGGTATGCATTGTCATCAATCCTTATTCATCGGGAATGAGAATGCTTTCTATGATGAGAGTGACAAGCTTGGATTGAGTGTAGTCGCACGTCAGTATATGGCGGGAATTCTTAAGCATGCACGAGGATTTGCAGCAATCACGAATCCTACGGTTAACTCATACAAACGTTTAGTTCCTGGATACGAAGCACCTTGCTACGTAGCATGGTCTGCTAGTAATCGTAGTCCGATGATTCGTATTCCAGCTTCACGTGGTTTAAGTACACGTGTAGAAGTACGTAATCCCGATCCAGCTGCAAATCCTTACTTGGCACTTGCTGTCATGCTGAGTGCTGGACTTGATGGGATTGAGAAGAAATTACCATTACCATCACCAACAGATCGCAATATTTATGTAATGTCTGAGGAAGAACGCATTGATGAAGGAATTCCAAGCCTTCCAGCAGATTTGAAGGATGCATTAGAAGAGCTACTAGGTAATGAAATTATATGTGATACTTTAGGAGATCATGCGCTATCTCATTTCTACGAATTAAAGGAAATCGAGTGGGACATGTATCGCACTCAGGTTCACCAATGGGAACGCGACCAATACATGACTTTATACTAAAGCCTGCACCCGTCAACAAGCTCTTTCGAGAAATCGAAGGGCTTGTTTTTTGGTGCGAGGGAAGCATCACATGTACCTTTATCAATCAGTGTAACTGTGTGTAGCCAGTAGCAGACAAAGTACCGAAGAGCCTCTACAGCCGCTGGAAGTAGTAACTTGTAGTAAATAGAGTATCGAAGAGCCTCTACAGCCGATGGAAAGCGTAACTTGTAGCAAATAGAGTACCGAAGAGCCTCTACAGCCGGTTGAAAGAGTAACTTGAAGCAAATAGAGTACCGAGGAGCCTCTACAGCTGGTGGAAAGCGTAACTTGTAGTAAATAGAGTACCGAAGAGCCTCTACAGCCGCTGGAAAGAGTAACTTGTAGCAAAT
>DFZX01000052.1:2380-19228 GCA_002383695.1 Caryophanales bacterium UBA4045 | reverse complement strand
AGAGGTCTTTGGGTACTCTATTTGCGACTTGTTGTGCGTTCCCCGTCGCTGTAGAGGTCTTTGGGTACTCTATTTGCGACTTGTTCTGCGTTTTCCGTGCTGTAGAGGTCTTTGGCTACTCTATTCGCGACATGTTGCACGTTTCCCGCGCTGTAGAGGTCTTTGGCTACTCTATTCGCGACATGTTGCACGTTTCCCGCGCTGTAAAGGTCTTTGGGTACTCTATTTGGCGACTTGTTGTGCGTTCTCCGCGCTGTAAAGGTCTTTGGGTACTCTATTCGTTACTTGTTGCACGTTCCCCGCGCTGTAGAGGTTTTTGGGTACTCTATTCGCGACTAATCGACACTCTCGTTATCCCTGTTACAATATGCATTGTATCATGATAAAACAAGGAATTAAATCACAAATCTCATCTTAATGCACCTCAAGATCGAGCAGGTCTTGACTATGTGAAAGCTCATAGTAGTAACCCTTGGCCTCAAGTAGCTGGCTATGAGAGCCTTGCTCAACCATCCGCCCCTCACGCAGGACTATAATCTGATCCACATTGCGGATTGTGTTCAGACGATGGGCAATAACAAAGCTCGTACGACCCTGCATTAAGCGCTGCAGCGCTTCCTGAATGTGGATTTCCGTTATTGTATCGATGCTGCTCGTTGCTTCATCGAGAATTAAGATCGATGGATTGGCTAGAATAGCTCTTGCTATCGATAACAGCTGCTTCTGGCCTTGACTGATCCCACTGCCCTCCTGCTTCAGCACAGTCTGATATTGATCAGGCAGCTTCATGATGAAGTCATGGGCATTCGCCTGCTTTGCTGCCTCCTCCACCTCATCGAAGGTTGCTTCTAAACGCCCGTAGCGGATATTCTCAAGGATCGTTCCTTGGAAGAGGAATGATTCTTGGAGCACGAAGGCCATCCTCCGACGTAAGCTCTCACGCCCAATCGATGTAATATCATGTCCATCAATCTTGATCTGTCCTCGATCCGCATCGTAGAATCTCGATAGCAGATTGATGACCGTCGTCTTACCCGCTCCGGTCGGACCAACGAAAGCGATCGTCTCGCCTGGACTTACAGTGAAGCTAACATCGATGAGTGTCTGATCTCCGCCATCCTTCTCGTAGGAAAAGCTAACATCCGTAAAGCTAACCTCACCCCGAACCGTCTGCAGGTCGATCGCACCAGCTATATCCTTCTTCTCTTCTTCCTCATCGAGGATATCGAACACACGCTCCGCACCTGCTATAGCAGAGAGGAATGTATTTAATTGATTCGCAAGATCGTTAAGCGGTCGTGTAAATTGACGTGAATACTCCACGAAGATCACGATCACACCAATGGTTATCATATCGTGAATCGCCATGATAGCACCGATACCGGCAATGATAGCGAAGCTTAGGTTGTTCAAGCTATTCATTAATTTAGGAATATAACCCGAGAATGTCTGCGCCCAGAATGCGGAGTTCCGCAGTCGTTCATTCTTCTCATTAAATTCGGAGATGACCCTTCTCTCCAGTGAGAAGGTCTTCACGATGCGTTGACCGGAAATGGTCTCTTCGATATAACCATTCATCTCCCCAACGTTACGCTGCTGCTCCTTGAACAAGCGATTCGTACGCTTTGTAATCCACTTCATACCGAAGACCATCATCGGAATGACGAGCATCGTGAGTAAAGTCAGCAAGGGGCTTAACCAGAGCATCACGCCCAATGTTCCACCTAGAGCTAATATACTAGACACAAGCTGGATGAAGGATGTATTCAGCGTCGAGCTAACATTCTCCATATCATTCGTCACACGACTCATTAATTCACCATGACGCCTAATATCGAAGAACGAGATCGGTAAGCGATGCAGATGGCGGAATAAATCTGTACGCATCTCATACACGGTTCGCTGCGCAATTCCGATCATCCATATGTTCTGAAGATAGGATGTCGCAGAATGCAGAATGAACACAGCCATTAGTCCAATTAACATGAAGCTTAATCCGCTACTATCCCTCGCGATAATATGAATATCTAGAATACGTCCAATCAGAAAAGGACCTAAGAGCGCTAACCCCGAGGTCAAGATTACCATAATGAGCACCAATGTGAGCTTCGCTCTACTGTGGGCAAGATAATCCCATATTCGTCGCAGTGTATTGGACCAATTACGAGCTTTAAGCTTTGACTTAGCAGCCGAAGGACTACCCGTAGCCACAGCCAAAGCTTCCTCCTTGCGCGGATATTGAAACGGCTCCAATAGCGCCTTAAGCATGCTGGGTCGCCTCCTTACCAAGCTGGGATTCGTATATACGTCGGTACAATGCAGAGCTCTTCATCAGCTCACTATGATTACCCCGATCCAGCAGTGTACCATCCTCAATCAACAGAATCTGATCTGCCTTCATCGCCGTACTCAGCTTCTGTGTAATCATCAATGTCGTGCACGCCAGCTCCTCCAATGCCAGAAGCAGGCTCTCCTCTGTCTTCACATCTAATGCACTCGTACTGTCATCGAGCAGAAGCAGCTTAGGTTTACGGACAAGCGCGCGAGCAATAGAAAGTCGTTGCTTCTGTCCACCAGACAAGTTGACCCCTCGTTGACCGACAATCGTATCATATTGCTTCGGAAGCTTCATGATCGTATCATGAATTTGTGCACGTTTGGCTGCCTCAACAACCTCATTCTCCGTCGCCTCTTCCTTACCCCACTGAATGTTCTCACGAACTGTTCCGGTAAACAGCAGTGCTTCTTGGGGGACGAAGCCTATATTCTTACGCAGATGATCTGCAGTGATCGAACGTATATCGATATCATCGATGAGAATAGCCCCCGCTTCAACCTCGTAGAGACGGGGAATCAACTGAAATAACGAGGACTTCCCAGACCCAGTTGCACCAAGAATAGCCACAGTCTCTCCAGGCTTAACCTCAAAGGAGATATTATGCAGCATCGTAGCCTCACTTCCCGGATAGCGAAATGAGACAGAATCGAATACGATTCGACCATCGTGTATAAGCGGTTGCTCCTGACCGTCCTCGCTATCTCCACCGTCTATGAAATCCTCAGGTACCTCAAGCACCTCCGAAACACGCTCAAGAGAAGCTTTGGCCCGAGATATCGTCATAATTATCCAAGAAATCATCGACAGTGCCACCGTTACTCGAATCGCATAATTAATGACCGCAACGACCTCACCTACCGAAGCTCCTCCTGTATTCAACTCTAAATTGCCCATCCATAATATCGCAATTACACATATATTCATAAGTAGCAAGACAACAGGCATCGTAATTTCTACAGTTCTTAATGCCCGTACCGTTCTATCCTTCAGCACATCGCTGGATTGATTAAATCGTTCAACCTCATGATCCCGTCTGAGAAAGGCTTTAACAATTCGCATACCCGATAAATTTTCCTGCATAACATTGTTCACACTATCTACACTGACCTGAACCTTTCGGAATTGTCGACTCGATACCTTCATCACCCACACGAGCAGCAGGAGTAAAAGCGGAACAACTGCCACCAAGACAAGAGCCAGCTTCACATTGACGAAGAGTGCCATAATCACTCCACCCAGCACTAACAGAGGGGCACGAAGTGCTATACGTAAGCCCATGAAAATCGTATTCTGAATTTGACTAACGTCATTCGTCATTCGTGTAATTAAGGAAGAGGTCGGGAATCTGCTGAAATTGGCAAAAGAGAACGTCTGCACCTTCTCATACAACCGCGCTCTAATATCAAACGCATAGCCCTGACTCACATGAGAGGAATAGAAGGAAATCGTAATTCCTGCAGCAAACGCTAGTACGGTGAATAAGATGAGAACACCGCCCCACAGGAAAACAACCGAAAGATTCTCCTGGTAAATCCCATCATCAATAATCCGTGCTATAATCAGTGGCTGCAGTAGCTCAACCATTAATTCTACGAACATTAATACAATAGATACAACAACCGCAACACGATAGGGCACTAGAAAAGGTAGTATTTTACGCACGAATAGGCCTCCAGATGGGTTGAAATTAATGGTTAGAGGAATTACAATCTAGTAAAAACCATACCATACATAGTAGATATTTATAAAGAGAGAAGTTGTTATGATTATGTCTAATCCAACCGATCGAATGAATATATATGTGATTGTCGGGCTTCAATCCGAAGCCGACTTCCTCGAGCCATTAATACAAACATTAAAAAGCCGATTCGAAGCAGAGGGAACCTATGTTGTTATCCGCACCTTTAACCCCTACGATTCCAATAAAAATTTTATTACACAATTAATAAACAAACGAAACGATATACATCTATATCCGGAAAAGGTGGAGCAATCCACTGGTGGGCGCAAGGTACAGCAATATATTCTCACTCACGGCGCTAAAGCTCCAATCCTGCTGATTGGTCATGGCGTTGGAGCCGTAGCAGCTTACCACGCTGCAGAGCTATTGGAAAAGCACAATGGCAGCGATATAAAATTTATTGTACAGATTGCTTCGCCCAAGGTTCCGATTAGCCCACTGTTCCGCAATCGCGTTGGTTTTCTTATGCAAAATAAACGAGGGATCAATAATGATCCCTTGTCTTGGAATGGAACATGGTCACATAGTAAATATACGTTCGCTTCTCATCGTTATCCAGGCTTATTGTATAATAATTCCGAGAAAGGCAGACGCGCTTATGCTCCCGGCAATGTTACCCAAGTCGATATTAGCGGGCAGCCTACAAACTATTTCTCAGCCACAACAGGAATCGGCTCCGTAACTAATTTAGCTAGAACGATGAACATCATCTGGAGCTGGGTTCGTTCTTAGGATTTCCGATACTGTCCTCAACTGCTCTCATCATGTGATACCGGCTCAGTCCATAGTCGTTCGGACCTATACCTACACGGCCATTCACCTTTGTTGCCAGAATGATCTGCTGCCGTTTCTCCTTCATGATTCGACCGAGTATCGCTTCGGACTCGCCCGATTGTAATGGATCTCGTGAATCCATACCCCGACCATAAACATCCGCTGTATCAATCAACGTAATTCCGGCGTCTACAGCAGTATCGAACACCTGTGCTGAGGACCTCTCATCGATCCAACGACCGAAAGCCATACAGCCTAGAGCAACGACCGATACCTTCAAGCCAGCTTGCCCTAATCGTCGATATATCACTGGCCCCACATCCTCGTATAGAATATTCTCAATACTTACTTCTCAGCACTCGCATTCACTTTGGATTTGGTAGCAGCTACCTCCATGCCGCTTGTCTTCACATTCAGCTTCGCACTATTATAGGCTGAGAATCCGAACATCATAGATACTAAGAGGATACCCCCCGTATAGAAAGCAAAGGTTAGTCCCATAAGCTGGCCTAATACACCGAACATAGCAGGACTAATAATCTGCGAGAATCGATTAACTAGTAATCGTAAACCCATGAGCTTACCGCGGTCAGTTTCCTTTGTATCATTCACCATAATCATGATGCTAACCGGAAGATTAATACCAACTGCCCCACCCATGATCAACATAATCAGAATGACTCCGACCAGATGTAGCCCGGCGATAGGTGTGACAACAACACATATGGCAGCTATGGTTCCTGCAATCGTTAATATCCGTTCAAGGTGCGTACGTTTCATAATCCAGGATAAACCATACCGAGATATCATACCGGCAAATCCTTTGAGTGATAGCAATATCGAGATAAATAGCGTAGAGTATCCAAGCTCCTTCATGTATAGAGGCATAAAGCTCATGTATAATGCTTGAATGTACATGATCAGGAAAGTGCCAATTAATCCGAATTGTACGGCACGACTCTGGGTTAGATGCCAGCCGCTCGTATAACTATCCATAACACCTTTAACCCTCAGAACATCTCTTGGTTTAATAGCAGCCTGCTCTGGATCGGGGTGGGGATAATTTCGTGAGATGATGACTAGTAGAATGAAGAATAAGATGGATGCACTCCCTGAGAATAGGAAGGCCATCTTGTAGCCTAGTAATTCGGTGGCGAATACAGAGACGATCATTCCGCCGATAAGAGGTCCTAGCATACCACCGCCCGACATCCACATGGAGTACTTCTTAATATTCTCATTCCGTTGATTCTTCTCCCCGTCGGATACGAGCACCTGCAAGGAGGATGCCATAATAACAATACTAGCACCCATGAAGAGCTGCGAAATCGACAGCATCCAGAGATTAGCGCCCATGTAGGTTGTGAAGAGGGAGAGAATGAGGAGCACACTCCCATACTTTAACATTCGCATAGGGCCGATAGAATCGATTAATTGTCCTGCGGGCATTGCGATAAAGATAGGCAGCAGAGCCCGCAATGTAACCATAAAACCGATGCTTGCTGTTGATGCACCTACCTCCTGTGCATACAAGGTGAAGAAAGGCTGCGCCATACCGGTAATCGTAAAGAAGAGTCCTCCGCCATAAATACCAAGCTTGCGATAGAAATCAAGAGACAGCATGGCAAGCCACCTGACGTTTATCTAGGTAATCTACTAGCGTAGGCTTACAGCTTACGCAGTGCTCTGTTACTAATGGACAGCGAGAATGAAAGGCGCATCCAAGCGGAGGATTCGCTGGACTAGGCAATTCACCTGCTAGTATCTTTATATTACGTCCTGCCTCAACAACAGGATCTGGTACGGGTACAGCAGCTAACAAAGCCTTCGTATAGGGATGAGCAGGGTGATTGAAAATCTCCTCGGCTGATCCATACTCCACGATCTCTCCTAGATACATAACGGCAATTTTATCCGAGATATATCGCACTGTGGAGAGATCATGGGAGATGAATACAAAGCTAAGCCCCATCTCTTCCTTTAAGTCACATAATAAATTTATGATTTGAGCACGGACCGATACATCTAAGGCCGATGTGGGTTCATCAGCAACAACGACCGACGGATTTAGAGCGAGTGCTCTAGCCACACCTATGCGTTGTCTTTGCCCTCCACTGAGCTCACTTGGATATCTGTCGAGATAAGAGGCTTCCAGCCCGACCTTTCCAATAAGCTCAAGAACCTTACCTCTACGAGATTCAACTGTTCCTACACCACGCACCACCAAGGGTTCAGCGATTATATCTTTGATCTTCATTTTCGGATTAAAGGAGGAGTAAGGATCCTGGAAAACAATCTGGATATTCCCTTGAATATCGATCGATCCTGAGGTTGGGGCATCCAAGCCTAGCAGCATCCGAGCCGTACTGCTCTTGCCGCAGCCGCTTTCTCCAACAATACCAATGGTCTCACCATATTCTAAGGAGATGTTAATACCGTTCACAGCCTTAATCTGGGTAGAAGGGCGCCATGGCAGAACGGATTCTTTCTTAAAATGCTTATGGAGCTCTTTAATTTCCAAGACATTTCCAAGTGGTCTTACAGCTTGGGCTACTGGAGTAGACAAAACTTGAAGCTTTACAGGCTCCTGCTCAGGGATAGCTCCTAAGTTTAGCCCAGCAGGTAGGAAACAAGCTGAACGCTGTGACCCCTCCCGTTCCATCAATGATGGAGATTCCTCATAGCAACGACTGAAGGCAGCCGGACAACGTTCCTTGAAGGAGCAGCCAACAATGGCATTCCTCATATCATGCGGGAACCCTTCAATATGCAGCAATCGCCCAGACCTCTCTCCGCTTACCTTAGGAATGGTCATTAACAAGCTCTGTGTATAGGGATGCTTAGGGTGTGCGAATAGCTCTTCTACCGTTCCATACTCAACCATCTTGCCAGCATACATCACGGCAACCTTCTGAGCGAATCGGGCAACCAGACCCAAATCATGTGTGATGAACATCATTGCAGTGCCCGTTGTTTCGGTTAAGTTTTTCAATAGCTCTACAATTTGTGCTTGTATCGTAACATCAAGAGCAGTGGTCGGCTCGTCAGCTAGAATTAACCTCGGGTTACACGACAGCGCCATTGCAATCATAATACGCTGACGCATACCACCACTCATCTCGAATGGATAAGAATCAATCCTCGTATGAGCTTCTGGAATTCCTACTCGGCTTAACCAATCGATGGCCAGCAGTCTTGCTTCCTTCAACCCTATATTTAAGTGCTTGCGTATAGGTGTAATCATCTGGTCAGATATTCTCATAACGGGATCCAGTGAAGACATCGGATCCTGGAAGATGGTCCCAACTGCCTTGCCGCGAATTTTATTAAGCTCATTCTCACGCATACCTATCAACTCAGTTCCCTCGAGGCGCACGCTGCCAGACACAATTTTGCCCGGATAAGCAATTAATTGAATAAGCGACATCGCCATTGCGCTCTTCCCAGAGCCACTCTCGCCTACAATGGCTAGTCGTTCACCACATTGCAGGTCGAAGGAAACACCATTAACCGCTCTCACCGTAACCTTATCCCCAATGAAATGGGTATGCAAATCACGAACCTGAAGTATGGGCTCGGTAGACACTAGGTTAGTTCCCATATCGCTCACCCCATCTCTCGATTTTGAAATCTGTTATTTTCTTGAACGAGGATCTAACGCTTCGCGTATCCCATCGGACATGAAGTGGAGACTGATGGCGATCATAAGAATGACAACACCGGGTAGTGTAGAAATCCACCAGGCTGTTTGCAAATAGCTCTGTCCTTCCTTGATAATATTGCCTAATGATGGAGCAGGTGGCATAATACCCAATCCTAAAAAGCTTAAACTCGCTTCAACAAGAATGGCATTCGCAGCTGAGATACTAGCAGCTACTAATAACGCAGCAATCGTATTCGGAATAATATGCTTACGCATCAACCATAGCTGTGAGGCTTGAACCGTTCGTGCCGCGTCAATATAGGTTCGAGTTCTCAAGCTTAATACCAACGACCGCTGAAGCCTGATAAATCTCGGTACATCCGCAAGGGAAATCGCGATAATGACGGGTACGAAGCCCGCCCCCATAATCGAAACCAAGCCAATCGCTAGAAGCAATGACGGAAAGGCAAGAAAGATGTCAACCACTCCCATGATTATCCGATCAACGGTTTTTCCATAAAATCCAGATATGGTTCCAAGTACAATACCGAATACCAAGGCGATGGCGGCAACGCTAAATCCAACCATCATAGATATTTTGATTCCCGATAACGTTCTGCTTAGAATATCACGGCCTAATTTGTCTGTTCCAAATGGATGCTCCAATGAGGGATTGGCTAGACTTGATGAGACATTGGTTTCTAATGGTTTCTGCAATGGTAGAACAGGCGCTAAGATGGTTAATAAAAGAATCGGAACGAGAATCAACAGCGCCCATTTAGCCTTCTTGTTCGAGATCAAGAAATGGATAGCGGGAATTTTGATCCGTCCCCGTGAGAACACACTCACCAATTTTCCAGTTCTCGTACCAAGAACCTCTTGATTGCTCATGCTCTCTCCTCCTTTATTAGAAAAAATACACTTAGAATTGTACGCGTGGATCAATTTTCTTATAAACCAAATCCGTTAAGAAATTGATAGCAACAAACAGGAAGGCATAGAACAAAATCAAGGTTTGAACGAGTGTATAATCTCGACTGTTAATGCCATTCACCAGTAGTGTGCCAATACCCGGAAGTGTAAATATGAATTCCACAATGACGGTTCCATTGAGTAAATTACCAAAGCTTAAACCCACGACGGTTACGATAGGGAGCGCAGCATTCTTCAATGCGTGTTTAAAAACAACAGCGATCTCCGACATCCCGAGTGAACGAGCCGTTCGCACATAATCCTCATTCAACACCTCCAGCACAGCTGTCCTGGTTATTCTGGCGAGCGTAGCGATCTGCGATAACGACATGACGATAATTGGAATCGCAATGCGCTTCAATAGAAGCTCTGGATCCTCGAATGTGACCTTACCGCTTGCAGGGAAGAGGCCCAGTCCTAAGGATAGAAACAGCAGAAGTAATAATGCAGTCCAGAACGTTGGCATCAAATCTACAACCATAGCACACCAGGTTATCGCATTATCCAAAGCTTTCTTGCCCTTATGGGCCATGTAAGCCGCTAATGTACCCAAGGGAATGGATATGAGAACCGTTAGTACAATTGTGATAACCGAGATGATTAATGTAATCGGTAATGCCTTGAGAATCATGTCGGCTACAGGTAGATTCGTTGATATCGTGTTACCAAAGTCAAGAACTACAATATTCCTCATGTAGTCATAGAATTGGAACCAGAGGGGCTCATTGAGCCCCATCTCATCCCTCATCCGTTCCATCGCTGAAGCAGACACATTCTCCCCAGCTAGAGCCGAGGCTGCATCACCGGGAATGAGCCGCAAAGCGAAGAATACAAGCGTAACTACACCAAACATCGTGACAAGCAGCTGTGCAATTCGTTTAAGTGTATAACCTAGCATCGCGGTTCACCTCCTGGTAACTTTATTTAATATCTACACCATAGAAATTCACTTGAGCTAACTTATTAATCACAATACCTTCAACGCTGTCTTTACTTGGCCAGAATACGTTACTTGCATAGGTAGGCATGTAAGGCAGATCAGCCATGGCAATGGATTGTACCTCAGCATACAGCTCCATTCGTTTAGTCTCATCGATTTCAGCTCTTGCAGCCTCTAGCTTTTCTGTCAGGACCGGGTTATCGTATCTTGCACCGTTCAAGCCCCCAGGAGATTTATTATCTGGATGAAGAAAGCTGAATAGGATCATATCTGGATTCACCGCAGGTAATAGTCTTCCAGCTGTCATGAACTCCCCAGCATTCCTCCGTTGGTTGTAGGTTGGTGTATCAACCAGCTCGAATTCTAACGTAACACCCACTTTACTCAAGTATTCTTGCTCAAGCTGAGATTGATCATTGATGCCTGATGCAGAGGTGCCTAATTGGGTCATCTTGAAACCATCCGGATATCCAGCTTCTGCTAACAGCTGCTTCGCTTGCTCAGGATCATACTCATACATTGGAACATCATCGGTATATACATCCATCCAATCTAAGAGCATCGTCTTCGTTCCAACAGATAGATTAGGAACGACTGCCTTGGCGATAGCGTCGAAATCGACAGCATGCGCGAGTGCTTGCCTTACACGAACATCCTTGAGAATAGGATCCTCTAAGTTGAAAACTCGCAAGCTCTTGGCATAATTGCTAACGGTATTCATCTTGAAGCCCGCCGCTTTTAATGTATCTAGATTCTCTTCCTTGTTAGCCCTCATCAGCACATCAACTTCACCGTTCTGTAAAGCAATAGTTGCTGTAGATTCATCCTTTATAATAGAAAAGATAATTTTCGATATCGGTGCTGGGCCTTGGTAGTAACCTTCATGACGAACCAGAACAATCTCTGAGTTCACATCAATACTCTCCATGGCGTAAGGTCCCGTGCCCACAGGTTGAAACTTCACCTGGTCACCCGCAGCTTCAATCGCTTCCTTCTTCACAATCTGTCCTTGGTGATAATTCGCTACAACGTGCAGGAAGTTACCATCTGGCTTACCAAGCACAATCTTCACGGTGTAATCATCCAAGGCTTCCATCGACGTCACATTCGCGAGATCGGATGCATAGGGCGATGCCGTAGCTGGGTCAATATTTCGATTGTAGGTGTATAAAACATCCGCAGCAGTGAACTCTCCGTAACCACCTTGCCATTCCACACCCTTACGTAAGTTGAACGTCCATGTTTTGTTATCTGTGGTCTCCCATGACTCAGCTAAATCTGGTATGATCTTGCCCGACTCCGACTCATAGGTTGTTAGGCCACTGAAGATATTAAAGGCAATATTCTCATTCTCAATCCGAAATATATTCGTTGGGTCAAATCCAGCTGGATCATCATAAAAGCGAACCCTAAGTACTTTATCAGTTGGAGCTTCCGCGACTTCTTCAACCTTGCTGCCTTCCGATTTATTGGAATTAGCGGACTCATTCGAAACGGTATTCTCTTCAGCACTACAAGCAGATATAATCACAACAAGTAATACCAACAGTAAGGTAAATCCCCATCTCCTAATTCCCATTTCGCTCATCCCCCTAATTTTATGATGTTGAAGCTTGTTCTTTATGCTTGAATAGCTTCCTTGCGAAGAGCTCCTATCTCTTGAAAATAATTGGCTGCATCTGTCATCCCTACAACATCAGCATACTTCTGATGCATATCATATAAATTCATATAGTGGGAAGCCTCAGTACGATCATATACACATTCTGCAACAACACCCATGTGATACCGATTTGTACATCCGTCAACGACGGTTGCTCTCACACATCCACTCGTTGTCTCACCACAGCAGATCAACGTATCAATACCTAGACTATTTAGATAGAAGATAAGCGAAGTGCCTGGGAATGCGCTTGGGGAGGCTTTCTCTATGATCAGCTCACCTGGTATCGGCTTCACCTCATCCACAATCTGCGTTCCCTTCATTCGTAGCTCTTCGGTTAGCTCTACTCGTTTACGTTTATTACGGCCCCAGCTATTAATGCCAGATTGCAACCCTTTCACATGAATGACCGGTATTCCATTGGCTCGCGCAACTTCTAGGAGCTCAGCAGTCTTATCAACCGCAGCCCAGCCTTCTAATCCTGTACTCGATGACCAAGTCTTCATTGATTCGAAGATTGGCTCCCGTTTCAATCCGACAACACTGTAATACATGTCGATTAGTAACAATGCCGGCTTGTTCCCAAATCCATATAGTTCCTTCTTACCCCTGATTTCATCATGCTTCTTATCTCGCTCACTTAAGTAATTTTCCCAACCGTACATATGGCATTCCTCCTATAAGTTTTGTGTATCATAGTGACTTTCATATTGGATTAAGCCGTAATTGCTTTCATAGCGCTAATACTTCGAAAGTATTCCTTCGCATACTCTGCGAATACAACGTCGGCATACTTCTGATGTAAATCATATAAATTCATCCAGTGAGATGCTTCGGTACGATCGAACACCCCTTCCTCAACAACACCCATCTTGAATCGTTGGGTAGCCCCATCAACAACGGAGGCACGTACACAGCCACTAGTTGTTTCACCACATACAATAACCGTATCTATACCTAAACTAACAAGCTGGAAGGATAATGGTGTACCTTGAAATGCACTTGGAGCTGACTTCTCAATAACAATCTCTCCAGGAATGGGCTTTACCTCATCGACAATCTCCATCCCTTTCTTCCTCATTTCAACTGACATTGTTGAAGGACCTCGTTTGCGATGAATCCAAGGCTTAATTATGCTATCTAACCCTTTGACATGAAATACAGGAATTTGATTCTCTCTAGCTACTGCTAACAAGTCCGCCGTTGCATCTACAGCCTTCCAGCCTTCAAGCCCCGTGCTTCCTGGCCAGGTTTTCATGGATTCAAAGATATCCTCACGCTGTAATCCAAGTACACTGTAGTACATATCGATTAACACTAGAGCAGGTTTATTACCGAATCCAGCAAGCTCCTGTTTGCCACGTAATTTATCGTGCTCCTTATCTCTCTCCGACAGATACATTTCCCAGCCTCTCGTCGTCATTCTAATTCCTCCCTAGATTTAGTTAAGTCAATGTTAGTAATACTAACGTTTGTATCGGGATATATATCTTAGGGCTATCATAATACCCACATAACCGTTAGTAAATCACCATTATTGAATGGAATCATTAGTTTATTGAATGAATACGAATTCATTGATTGCACTTGTGTTAATTAGATGTATACTATATGTAAACTAATATAACACAATATTCAGATAATTCTATTCACAATAGGAGGAATTTTTATGAATCTTGACCAGGTCATTACCTTTTTGAAGGTTTATCAGTTTGGCAGCTTTCAGGAAGCGGCTAACCAGCTGTATTTGCCTCAACCAACGATTTCACATCGCATCACACAATTGGAGAAGGAATTGGGCAAGACCTTACTGATTCGCGGAAAGGGAAAAGTACGTCTTACTGAAGAGGGTAAAGCGTTCTTACCTTATGCACGTCAGATTATCGGGGCCATTCAGGAGGGGCGTGATGCGGTAACTAGTGTTGAGAATGGTTCAATCGGCAAGCTATCCATCGGTTGTAATAACTCTTTTGCCAATTGTATATTACCAGGGGTCCTGGATTCGTTCATTACGGACTATCCACAGATCGCCCTAAAGGTGAATTGCTATGCATCGAATATCCTTATTCGCTTAATGAAACAACGTGAAATTCAGCTTGCCATTACACGCTATGCCAGTAACGATCGTGGTATTGAATACCGTTCTGTCTACGTTGCGCCTGTAGACCTCATTGTCTCCCCACAGCACCGCTTCGCCAATCGTAAGCAGATCTCACTCGAAGAAATTCTGGATGAAACCTTCATCACCTATCAGAAGGATACCCAGTACCGAGACATCTTCGATATGACCATCAATCAATTTAACAAAACGTACGTGACCAAGTTCGAGACGAATAATCTGAATTTAATCAAACACTTTATCTCGAAGAATGTAGGTGTTCACCTATCTAGCAGTATCTATATGCGTGATGAAATCGAAAGAAAAGAGCTGGTTCAAATAAAGATTGAACCAAACCCTTTTCCAATGAGTCAAGTTTTCATTGCTTACTTGAAGGATGAGCTAAACAGCATCGATCAATTATTCATCAAGCACTTTGAGCATAGAATCAACCAACAATTCTCACCCACATTGATCACAACAGTAGCGAAATGAGATTATGATGCATAGTGAAACTAAACCGATTCTAGGAGGTGGCAATTCCCAAGATGCGCCAACACCTCATCAATATGCATGACATCTGCATACTTATGATGAAGATCAAACAAGCTGATTTTATGTGAAAGGGGGCTTCGATCGAATACACATTCTTCTACGACAACCGTATGATAACCATGCGAGAATGCATCAACCACACTAGCCCTGACACAGCCGCTTGTTGACTCCCCTAATACAATCAAGCTATCAATTCCCATTCGCGTTAAATATGAGGTTAACGGGGTTCCTTGAAATGCACTTGCGCGTGTTTTGTAGATTAAGAGATCGTCTGGTAAAGGTTTAAAATCCTCAAAAATTTCAAATGCATCAGCGGATTTTGCCGGACCCTTACGATTAGTTGCCGAAACCTTTACACCACGTGCTCTTGTAAGCTGGTCTGAAGTGAGATAGATGACCGGTATTCCAATCGAGCGTGCCATCGCAAGCAAACGTTTGGTCGGCTCTATCGCTTCCCAAGCATGAATGCCACAGGAGCTGGGGAATTCATCCTGTAATTCAATCGGCGGTTTGGCTCCTCCCTGATAGGCCATATTATACATATCAATAAGTAACAGCGCCGGACTATGACCAACAAAGGTTTCTCGTTCATACGCTTTATATATCTGTAGCACTTCCTCGTCTACAACATCCTTCCAGCAATGATCTTCAAAATCATAGGTCATGTCATCATCTCCTCTGTTAATTCAGTCGTCGAACCATGTGAATGAATCGACGATCTCTAATTATGCTTTATGCTTCTACCTTCTCTTTCTTAGCCGCACCAATCTGTTCAAAGTAATCAACTGCGTAATCCAAGCCTACAACATCTGCATACTTCTGATGCAGATCATACAGATTGATATAGTGGGAGGATTGCGTACGATCGTACACACATTCTTCTACAACGCCCATCTGGAACCGATATGTCGCACCATCAACAACAGATGCACGCACACAGCCACTTGTTGTTTCCCCTGCACAAATAACTGTATCTGCATGCAAGCTGATTAATTGGAATAACAATGGCGTTCCGTGGAATGCACTTGCCGCAGCCTTCTCAATGATTATCTCCCTGCTCGGTAAAAAAGTCATGCCAAGTTCGCTTCTCCATCCTAATCCCTCCACTTCAGATGATTTCTTCTTCAGTGTACGTGAGGTTTTCTGACGTGTAAATTAGCGAATTTGCATGTTAACTCTCATTATTTGAATGTAAACGGATTCAAGAAATCCCATATAGCAAAAAGAACGATTGCTAGTCATATTAAAGCTAGCTGCTTATAGAAGGACGGTTGCGGATTAACATCGTCAATCCCGCACACAGCAGTAGCAGACCAGATGTAACGAATATCCAATTGATACTGAGGAAGTAGCCCATTGCTCCACCAATCAACGGACCAATCATCGCGCCGATCTGGTTAGCGCTCGTGGTAAGTCCGAATGATCTACCCCGGAAGTTTTCGTCAGTATTACGCACCATAAGTGTATTAACCGAGGGAACAACACCAGCAATGAATAGTCCAAATACAAACTGTACAACCGTGAACAACCATAGATCACGAACGAAAAACTGCATACTCACAACAATACCAGCAAGTATCAAACAGAAAGACAGTAAAGGACCATATCCTCTTGCTTCACCTAATCGACCCCATAAGGGAGAAGCTATAATCCCTGCAATACCAATTAAAGAGAAGATGATGCCTGATGATAGTACAGCATTATCAAGCGTGCCTTGTAAATCAGCAATATGCAGTGTAAGCAGAGGTTGCATCATATTGATACTCAATTGGAATACTACGAGCAGGAACAATAGATTGACTAGAGATCGAGTATGAAAGGCTTCTCGCAAGCCTTGTAGCATTCCCGTTCTTTTACTAGGAACTGTTGCTGTACCTTCTCTAACCCAGATGATGACAGCTAGTGTTGCTAGGAAAATTACACAGCCGGCTACAATGAATGACGCCCGCTGACCAAACCATACAGCTAGTATTCCTCCGAATAAGGGACCAAGGATACCACCCGTCATCGTGCCCGCCTGCATCATCCCGAGACTTGATCCTAGCTTATCTTTAGGCACAACGGATGCAACAATAGCCATGGATGCCGGAACGAATCCACCAACAAATCCATGCAGCATGCGGA
>DFZX01000052.1:0-2369 GCA_002383695.1 Caryophanales bacterium UBA4045 | reverse complement strand
CGCTTCCCATATTTATCAGCAACAGATCCCCATAGTGGAGCCATTATCGCTCCAACAAGGAATGCTGAGGAGTGTACGATACCAGCCCACAGATTAACCGAGCTTTTATCCACACCTAGATCGAATAGGAATAGCGGGAGAAACGGTACCGCCATCGTATAACTCGCGCTACATAGCAGTACACCTACCCATAAAATCCACATCGTTCTTTTCCAAGGCTCCAAAGTGAATCACATCTTTCTGACTTTAAATTTCGTTACCAATATTTTAACAGAGACAACGGTAAACACAAACAATTAAACAAAATCATAAATTCCTCACCTATTCAGCTACAAAGGCTTTTGATATATTAAGTGCGTAGGGGTTTGAAATGAATAATAGATAGAAGGTTGAAGCCATGGATCTTGATTTTACAGGGAAATCAGTTGTTGTCACAGGTGCGGGTAGTGGTATCGGACGTGCTATCGCCATCGGTTTTGCTCGAAGGGGAGCATCCGTGCTAGCCTCAGATATCAACGAAGCGAATCTGTTACTGCTACAACAAGAGCTTACGCTTGAAAATCTTAGAGTAGAAATTAAAGCATGCAATGTAAGTGTTCAGCAAGAGGTAGCAGAACTGTTTAACAGTCCCTCTCTGAGCAAAGGGGTTGATGTATTCGTTCACTCTGCAGGATTAACCTACTTCAAGAAATTCACAGAAACCACAGCAGATGAATACAGAACTTTAATTGAAACAAATCTATCGGGAACGTACTATTGTTTACAAGAAACCATTCGTAGTATGAAGGAGTATCAAATTCCAGGCTCCATTATTGTTATTAGCTCTATTAATGCTCATCGCCCATTACCTAGTCAGGCTGTATACACGAGCACCAAGGCTGCAATTGAATCATTATGTCAGTCACTGGCTGTAGAGGTTGCACCCTTACACATCAGAGTGAATTGCTTAGCTCCAGGTGCCATCAATACCAACTTATCTAAGGTACCCTTGACGGAAGAACAGAAATTATCAGCAGGCAAGAATATTCCTTATGGACGTATTGGCGAGCCTGAGGATATGGTTGGAACTGCGCTATTCTTAGCTTCATCCTTGTCAGAATACATGACCGGTGCCAGTTTAATTCTTGACGGCGGACTTATTCTTAAGAGGTAATACCATCTATATAGGAGGTTATCGAACAATGAAATTAGCAGAGGCGTTAGGCACACACGAGAATCGATTATGGGCACTATGCAAACAGATGGGTGTCCAATATGCCGTAGCAGGCTTACCACAAACCAAAGACGGATCAAAGCCATGGGATTTCATGAATTTGTTGCATATGAAAACTAGATATGAGAACTTCGGATTCAAGGTAGAGGTTATTGAATCCAGACCACCAGCAAACAAAATCAAGCTAGGCTTGCCTGGTCGTGATGAAGAGATCGCTGAGATTAAAGAGCTAATTATCAATATGGGTAAATTGGGAATCCCCGTATGGTGTTATGATTACATGGCGGAATTTAACTGGTTCCGTACTTCTACTACTACAGTAACTCGAGGTGGAGCTCTAGTATCTAGCTATGATCATTCACTGCTAACCGATGCTCCTTACACAGAGAATGCGCCAATTAGCGAAGACGCATTATGGACAAACCTGAAGTATTATCTAGATGCCATTGTCCCTGTTGCTGAGAAGGCCAAGGTTAAGCTAGCCCTTCACCCGGATGATCCGCCAATCACACCTATTCGCGGTGTATCACGTATCATTACAAGTGCCGACGCCTTACAGCAGGTCGTTGATTTAGTACCTAGTGAATATAGTGGAATCACGTTATGCCAGGGTGTGCTCTCCTGTGCTGGTGAAGATATCCCTGCAACTGTTCGCCGCTTTGCGAAGCAAGACAAGTTATTCTTCGTTCACTTCCGTGATACGAAGGGAACTGCAGATAAATTCGAAGAAACCTTCCATGATGATGGACAAACCGACATGGTAGCTACGATGAGAGCCTATGCCGAGGTTGGCTATGATGGGCCTGCTAGACCTGACCATGTTCCTACAATGGCAGGCGAGGGTAATGATACACCAGGCTATGAAACACTTGGACGTCTTTATGGTGTTGGTTATATTAAAGGTCTCATTGAATCTGCCTATCAAAAATAAAATGTTTCACTTGAAAAACCGTCAGAGGGATAATACCACCGCTGACGGTTTTTTTGTTACAAGAAAAACTATCAGAGATTTCACCCAAATGGTCCTATATAGCTAACCCACACTATTGCGGTAGCGGAAATTGATCTGTAGGGTAGAAAATCGTCCTTAGAGCATTCCTTGGGCGCAGGATTGGTGCTGTAGAGTAGATAATGAGAGTGTCGATTAATTGGAGGA
>DFZX01000105.1 GCA_002383695.1 Caryophanales bacterium UBA4045 | reverse complement strand
GTCCTTGGAGTGTAACTTGGGTGCGTGAACCGAGCTGTAGAGTCGAAAATCGTCCTTAGAGTGTAACTTGGGTGCAGGAATCGAGCTGTAGAGTGCAGAAGCAACTTACCACCTCTAATAGTACAAGAAAAAATGCCGCGCTCGATCATCCGAGTAGGGCATTTTTTATGTGCTATAAATGTCGTTTGCTCTAAGCGGCCTTCTTGCGATTTCTAGTGTAGATATCGACATAAACGGCAAGCACTAGAATGGAGCCCTTCACGATATACTGCCAGAAGGATTCAAGATTCATAATACTCATCCCGTTGTCTAAGCTAGCCATGACCAACGCACCAACCAATGCGCCAGCAATCGTACCAATACCACCCATTAAGCTTGTTCCACCAATAACACAGGCAGCAATAGCATCTAACTCATACATCGTACCCGCGCTCATTGTGGCTGCATTCAATCTGGATACTAGAACCAGGCCTGCAACCGCAGCTAGTGAATTACATAAGATAAATACGATTAATATTCGTTTCTTGATATTAATTCCCGATAATCGAGCAGCCTCTGGATTACCACCAATCGCATAGATGTGTCTACCGAAGGTTGTATTCTTAGAGATGAAGGAGAATACCAAAGCTAACACGATGACCATCACGAACGGAACGGGAATGCCTTTGTAGGAATTCATAATATTAACAAAACCTAGAATGAGCAAACCATATACGAGAATCTTCGTGATACTGAACGCCAATGGTTCTACCTCGAAGCCAAATTTCTGTCTAGCTGATCTCTTACGCAGGATCATTAGACCGGCTACAGCTAAAGCAACTACACCAAATATCCAACCGATCATATCTACCATATAGGATTGGCCTACCGACTTAAGTGAAGGCGATAGTGGAGCAATGGTTACGCTACCCGTAAGACCGAACAGTAGCCCTCTGAATACGAGCATCCCTCCAAGTGTTACAATGAATGCAGGCACGGCTCGATATGCAATAATCCAGCCTTGGAAAAATCCGATTGCAGCTCCTATAGCTAAGGTGACGATAATAACAGGTATCGTATTCCATTCATACCAAACGTTCAGAATAGCCGCGATCCCACCCATCAATCCAACAAGTGAGCCAATGGATAAATCAATTTGTCCTGCAACAATAACTAGAACCATACCAATGGCAAGAATCGATGTCACCGACATCTGCAGGAATAGGTTGGATAAATTCGTTACTGATAGAAAACGGTCATGCATGAATGCGAATAAAATCCAAATCGATAATAAAGCACCAATCATGGTATAGGCCCTGACATCTAGCTTAAACCATGCCATTTTTTTCTTCTCTTCTACAATGACCTCTGTTTGCATACTCATCCTTTGTTACCTCCTGTTGCAGCAGCTATAATATTTTCCTGTGTTGCATCCTTAGCCAAGAATTCACCGGTCAATTTCCCTTCAGAGATAACAATAATCCGATGACTCATACCCAGAAGCTCAGGAAGCTCTGAGGATATCATGATGATGGCAACACCTTGCTCCATCAACTCATTCATAATCGTATAAATTTCGAATTTCGCACCAACATCGATACCCCGCGTTGGTTCATCGAGAATGAGTATCTTCGGCGTGGTCATTAACCATTTGCCCAATACAACCTTCTGCTGATTCCCACCACTCAATGTTCCGACTGTCGTTTCTACGGAATTCGCTTTAATCCGTAATGATTTAATATATTGAGCACCACTAGCAATCTCCCGATTCTCATCTATGACACCCATCGGTGAAATTTTCATTAGACTAGCCAGCGTTATATTGCTCTTAATATCCATACCTAGAACAAGACCAAACCTCTTACGATCCTCTGACACAAGCGCCAATCCGTGCTTAATTGCATGCTCAGTGTTCCTAATTTTTACCGGTTTACCTTCGATTTCAATTGTACCTTTACTTGAACCTTCGTATGCTCCAAAGATGCTCATCATTAGCTCCGTTCGACCAGCACCCATTAAGCCTGCGATCCCAAGTATCTCTCCCTTTCTTACTTCAAAAGAGACATTATCCACAACCTTCTTACCAGGAACGAACGGGTTATTCACCGAATAATTCGACACCTTCATAATCACATTGCCCGGATGAGATTCTCTTCTAGGGTAACGTTCCTTCAGCTCGCGACCGACCATCAAAGCAATAATCTTGTCCTCTGTTAATTGTTCAATCGGATGTGTTGCAATCGTCTGGCCATCACGCAGAATCGTTACGGTATCGGCAATCGCCAGCACCTCATTCAGCTTATGGGATATATAAATGCAGGTTACTCCCCGTTTTTTGAATTCTCGTAAGATATCCAGTAAAATTTCTACTTCCTGCTCTGTTAATGCTGCCGTAGGCTCGTCAAGGATAAGGATTTGTGCATTCTTGGACAAAGCCTTGGCGATCTCCACTTGCTGTTGCTTGCCGATACCTAGATTCCCTGTTAATTCCTCAGGATTTAATCCTGCCAATCCAACCTCTTTGAGCCACTTTTCACTATCGTGGAATACTCGCTCCCAATTAATAATCCCATAGCTGCCAGGCTCGTTACCCAAGAACAAATTCTCACCAATCGATAAAGTTTTAACTAATGCAAGCTCCTGATAAATGATTGCGATGCCTGCTTCCTCTGCATCCCTAATCTTGTCAAATCGCTTTTCACCCCCATTAATCATAATCTGTCCTTCATAGGTTCCGAATGGATATAATCCACTTAGCACCTTCATGAGGGTAGATTTTCCTGCACCATTCTCTCCACACAGCGCGTGAACCTCACCTTTTTTCACTGAGATATTCACTTGATTTAAAGCCTTCACGCCAGGGAACTCTTTGGTAATATTCCTCATCTCTAAAGCAATTGTCATTGATTTCACCTCATGATTAGGAATAGGGGAAGTGTGATAGCGATAGGCTCCCACTTCTTCCCCTTCCTGTGATGTTCACTAATATCGAATCCAACTACTTTTTGCTCTACTTCACGTTCTTGTATACATCTTCTTTAGAGTGGAATCCATCAGCGATCAATGTTGCATCAATATTGTCTTTGTCTACAGCAACAGGATCTAGAAGAATGGAAGGCACATCGATCTTACCATTGTTGATAACCTTCTCAGTTTTGATTTCTTCGCCATTAGCCATCTTAACGGCAATAGCTGCAACTTCTTCTGCTAATGATTTGATAGGCTTGTAAACCGTCATGGTTTGTGTGCCTTCAACAATACGTTGAGCTGCTGCTAATTCAGCATCTTGACCGGAAACTGGCACTTTACCTTCTAGGCCTTGGGAAGTAAGCGCTTGGATAACACCACCAGCTGTTCCATCATTCGCCGCTACAACTGCATCGATCTTATTACTGTTCGCAGTTAATGCATTCTCCATGTTAGATAGTGCATTAGCAGGGTTCCATTCCTTCGTAAATTGATCATAGACAACTTCGATATCGCCTGAATCAATGAGAGGCTGTAGGATGTTGAATGCACCTTTCTTGAACAAGTGAGCATTGTTATCTGTATCAGCTCCACCGATGTATACATATTTACCTTTTGGTACTAACTTCGTAATGGCTGTTGCTTGCATTTCGCCTACACGTTCATTATCGAATGAAACATATAAATCTAGATCAGAGTTCTTAATCAGACGGTCATAAGCAATAACCTTAATCCCTTCAGCATGAGCTTTCTCTATGATTGCCGCAGTTGCTTCCGCATTATTAGGAACAACAACCAGTACATCAACACCTTGGCCAATCAGGCTTTCCGCTTGAGAAAGCTGTTTAGCATCATCATTGTTAGCTGCTTGAACATTAACTTCTGCGCCCAGTGCCTCTGCAGCTGCTACGAAGAAATCACGATCCTTCTGCCAACGCTCTTCTTGAAGCGTAGCCATTGAGAAACCAATCACAACCTTACCCTTCGAATCCTCGTCTTTACTTGAAGAATTATTATCGTTGTTGCCTGAGCTACAAGCCGCCACTGTGAGTACTAGAACTAGAATTAGTGCTGTTAGTACATTTTTCTTAATACTTTTCATTTTTATACCTCTCCCTTTTTCTTATAAAATGTAAATGCTTACAATATGAATATATCATCGTTTGTTCTTTGGCAATGATTTAGTATCTTCATTCTTTTGTTATTACCTGCACTTTTTTAAGCGCTTTCATCCTGCGCATGAAATTGCTCCACTAATTTCTTCAGCTCTTCTGAATGCTGAGCCATAGTATATGTGAACGAGAGAATCAGATGTGTACTACTAAGCTGCTCTTCTGCAGCAGCGGAAATCTGCTGGCTTGAAGCAGACTGCTCTGTAGACAAGCTATTAATCAGATTGAAAACATCCACGACCTCAACTACGGTCGAGAGCATATCATTCGCTCCCTCCTGAGCCTTCGCACCATTGTTCATTACTTGATTATTCATGCTCTTAATCGTTCTAAACGTCTGCATCATCTTCTCGATTTGTATCGTTCCCTGTGAGATGTACATCGTATTCTGATTAAATTGAGTAGAAACCTTATTCACCTCGTCTTTAATCTCATCAATAAAGCCGACAATATGATCAGATGAAGCCTTCGTATCCTTCGATAGCTTTGCAACCTCTGACGCGACAACAGCGAAGCCTCTACCATGAATACCAGCTCGAGCAGCTTCAATGGTAGCATTAAGAGCGAGCATGTTCGTCTGATCGGAGATATTCTTAATGATGCCATTGACTTCTCCAATCCTTAGCAGGGAGCTCTGCAGATGCTGAAGTGAAGCTAGCGTTAATTCATTCTGCTCTGTAATTACGTTCATCTGATTAATAATAATCGATATGTGCTCATTACCTTCCTCAGAATTCTCATAAGCTCTCGATGCTAGCTCATAGGTTTCTTGTGAGCTCGTAGCCATCTGACGTAAGCTGTTACAATATTGATTAACGAGTTCAAGCGCAAACTGTGTCTTATCTGCTTGTACACTAGCTTGCTCACTGAGATGACTGATCGAATCTGTAATTTCCTCAGTAGCATAGGATAGCTGACTACAATTCACATTAATACTTTCTGAAGCTGTACCTACCATAGCAGTAGAGGTGCGAATTTGATTGACCATATGCTCGACGGTATCGAGCACCTTATTCACATTATCAGCGGTGATTTGAATTTCATCCCCTGTATCAATATGTATGCGTTTATTCATATCTCCCTTAGCATGTGCTAAATCCTGAAGAACATCATTGATTTTACGAATCGGGGAAAGTATGGAGCGTGTCGTCCATATCGATAATCCAACCGATAAGAGGATCATTAGGATGATTGCGATGACAATAATCCGTACACCTTGCTTATATTCCCTCTGATTGGCCGAGCCTACAACATTCGCTTCACCTTCGCTAGTCATTATTAGTTCATCAAGCCCCTTAGCAATATCGTTGAAGAATCGCGCAGCATTCCCATCATAGATCAGCTGCGCTCCATTGATATTACCTTCTTGTGCAGAAACTAGGATCTGTTGATTGGTAGACTCCCCAGCTTCATAGTCGGTGAAGAATCGCATGGCAATCCCTTTACCCTCTTCCGACAGTGATGTTGCTAAGTAATCATCAACGAGTAGTTTTAACTCCGTTTTCCTATCCTCCATCTGTTTAATCAGCTGTTCATTATCTGGAGCTAGAATGAATTCCCCCTGCAAATCGCGTAGCTGGACTACAGCCATCTTCATTTGATGCGCTTTCCCAATACCGGGCATCCAGTTGCCAATAATCTGCTCCGTCTTCACATTAACAGCCCTCATGGTCGACAATGAGAACATACCAATCGCAGCCAAGAAAACACACAGAATACCAAACCCAATCATCAGCCTGATCGATAAAGTTAGCTTCCACTTCATAACGGTACCTCCTTGTAGAGTTTTGAGTAACAAAACCACATTGTATGCATAGGCTTTGTTATGAAAACCCTTTCATAATGATAGGAGTGTATCATACCGAATTTCTAGGAAGCGCAAAAACTACTGTCACTTTTTATCATTAACCTGCACTTTATTGTTGATAATCATCTTTCGGTATTCAGTTGGTGTTATTCCATATACTCTTCTGAACACTCTACTGAAGTAGTTTGGGTCATTATATCCAATCTCGAAGGTAATCTCCTTCAAGCTTAACTCGGAATCACACATCAGTGATTTAGCTCGCTCGATTCGACATTCTGTTAAGTAATCAATGTAATTAAGACCTAACTGCTCCTTAAAAAGCTTACTGATGTAATAAGGACTTAAATTTACTCGCTCTGCAATCATCTCAAGTGAGATATCTTTACTCGAATTCTCCATAATATATTGTTTGATCTGATGTACAACATCCGGCTTCACATTCTCATTCATTGTCATCGCTGATCGCATCATCTTCTCTAGCATACTAACCGTTTCCGTTCGAAGCTGTCGGTAATGAGAAACCTGGAAGGAGTACAATGGTCGTTCCGATTCAATCCCTAGCTCCTGTAGCATGCGATACGTAATCCACATCGCTTCAAGCGCCCTTTGTTGAGACACCATCACACTGGCACCACACTTCTCATAATGCTCGATTAATCCGATGATTCTAACTTGAACCTGCTCCCAATTGCCGAATCGAACATCGTCCATCACCTGCTTCTCCAGCTGTCTGGCATGAAGCTCTTGCTCAAATTCGGAGCTATTCAAGCAATCACTGTAGAATCGGTGCTTCGAGGATAGGGTCGTATCGACAGAAGCTAATAAAGACTCTTGATAAGATAAGCGGATATGCTCCAATGATGGATATGCATTGCCAATGCCGACAAAACATTCGTGCGTAGGAAATCGTTGCAATAAATTTATGATGATACGCACTAGGACTAATGCCTGAGAACGAAGGGATTTATTCTCCTCACGGAAAACAATAAGCGGGATTTGCCGACCTGTCATGGCACCGATCCATCCAAACATCGATGGTTGGAGCTGCTCCTTGACCATCACGTACCAGCGTTCTAATACATGCTTATCTAAATTTGATCCATCCTTCGAATTGATGATTAATGTCATGACAAGCGCTTCACGATCTACGCTTCCACCAACTAAACCAAGCATCTCTTCGAGATGAACGTCATGGACATGGTCGAATAACAGTTGAGTAACTAAATCTGTCTGAGCGATAGGTAATAGTTTATCCAACCGATCCTCTAATTGCCGATCCAGACTAACCTTAGCTCGCTCTTTCGTAATTTCTTGAAGTATCTCATTAACCTTTGAGATGATTACATCCGCTTTACTAGGCTTAAGAATATAATCCTTCACCCTTAATCTTAATGCTTGACGAGCATAATCGAACGTATCGAATGCTGTAATCATGACAAACTTCATTCTTGGATTAGCTGCACTAATCGTTTCTATTGCCTCTAAGCCATTAATTCCTGGCATCTTTATATCCATCAGTACTAAGTCAGGTAGCCATTCATTAGCTAACTCAATTGCTCTCCTACCATTCTCGGCTTGTTTAAATTCATGCTGGTTGAAGTGGCTCTTTAATATAGCTTCTAGGCCATCTCTTTCAACCTGTTCATCGTCAACAATCAATATCTTAACCATTCCTGACACCCCCTACAACATTCATGGTCGCTTTATTATCTTTGGTAGCATTAATGAGATGGTTGTTCCTACTCCTAGCTCGCTCTCAATATCGATGACATCATCGCGTCCATACAATAAACGAAGACGTCGAATCACATTACTTAACCCGATACCCGTAGAATGACCTTCGTAATCCGAGCTAATTTGTAGCTCACTCAGAACCTGCTCTATTTTGCCTGCGTCCATTCCTGGTCCATCATCCTCTATCCGCACAACTACCATTGTCTCAGCATCTGTAATATGAATCCGAATGATTCCGCCTTCTTCACGTGGTTCAACCGCATAGATGACGGCATTCTCTATAATCGGCTGAAGTGTCATGCCCGGTAGGTGAACAGAATACGCTCCCTCGTCTGCTACTAGCTCGAATTGAAGTCTATTGGTAAATCTAGCTTTCTGTATATCGATGTACTGGAGCATAATGTTCACCTCATCACCAAGGGTTACATCACGATCAAGCCTCTTCAGATTATAGCGTAATAGTCCTGCAACACTTGCGATTAAATCGCTAGTTTCCTTCGACCCCTCAAGGTATGCCTTCTTAGATAGTGTATTCAATGTATTGTATAGAAAATGTGGATTAATCTGACTCTGCAGGCTCTTCAGCTGACTTTCCTTCAGCAGTAGCTTCGATTCCTGGAGGTCACGCTCAAGCTGAGCCTTCTGTTGAATTTCTATGATCAGATTGTTGATGTTAATCCGCATTCGATCAAACGTTCGTGCTAGGAAGGCGATTTCATCATTACTATTCACCTCGATATCCTGATCGAAGCGTCCACGAGATAGCTCTCTAGCTGCGAAGGTGAGCTGCTTGATAGGCTTTGTAATTCCTTTGGCAAAATAATAGGAGAAAAGAACCAGCAGCAGCGATACTAATGCCATCATCCAGAACCCTAGCCGTTTCAGGTTCGTGCTCTGATCGATAATGTTCCGATAAAACTGATCGTAGGTTTTCAGCTCTTTGCTGATTAAAGTTAGCGTTGTCTCTGAAATGTACTTCGATATCTTCGTCGCTTCAACAAAGTAGCTATTCCACTCTGTTCGATTATTCTGTTCATGCATCATTACAGTTAGATGAATACTTTCTAATAAGCTGTCGATCATATTCTTATAATTTCGCAGTGTAAAGCTATTACTCTGATCTCGCAGCTCATTTAAACCGTACTCGACATCTCTGACACGCTGACTGCTTTCCAATAGAATGGCCATTCTTTCCTCTGAAGGTGCTACTAGATAGTTGTTGAGATTCGTTACGATTACCTGACTGCTCGTTGAAATTTCATTCATCTTCATATACCGTTGAAGGATTTCATTATATTGCTCAAGAGATTGCTGATTATAATAGGTAAGGATCATCCAGATGACCGCCATAATGAACACGACCATGACCGATAGGGTAATGATTTTCTGTTGAATATGACTCATCGCACGTCCTCCGCTCTGAGCACTTTGACATCTGTATAATAGCCAACATTATCTAGTGGGAGTATTTCACCCTTCAGCCAATTCACCATCAGCTCAACACTTTTTGTTCCCATTGCCTCAGGTGACTGCATGATCGTTGCTCTAATATATCCCTTTCTCATGTAAGCCAAGGTTTCCGGATTATCGTCGAAGGAGTAAATGTAGAAATTCTCCAGCCTAGACCTCTTCTCCACCTCTTGTACGATCAGATTAGCCGAATCCGAAGTTACACCGATGAATCCCTCCGTATCTGGCTCCTCGTTCAATAGCTGCTTCGTCGCTGTTGTAACCTGCTCTGAGGTATTGCCCGATGTTACGACCTGGTATTCTATGTTGGGATTCTTGGTAAACGTTTGAATAATCCCCTCTAATCGAAGTCGTTGATACTCCTCTTCGCGGTCAGACACCATAACAACAACCTTACCTGAGCCATGCATATCTTCTATCAGCTGATTGGCTATCATCTCGCCACCCAATACGTGGTTGGAGCCGACATAGGTTTTACGCAAGGTATCATTTACCGACACATCATTAGCTATCGTGATGACCGGGATGCCGTATTTGGCCGCCTTTAGCTTGGTTATTGAATTAAATTCCTCCGTATTCAAGCCCTGAACGATAATTCCATCTACTTTGGAAGCGATTGCAATTTCAATGTGCTTCATGAAGTCTTCTAAGTTCGATCGATAGGTTCCCCAGAACTCTACACCTACGTTCAATTCCTTACCTGCTGATAGTGCGCCTCTCTCCACCTGATTCCAGAAGGGGCTATCCATCTCTTGAGAGATGACAACAAGACGATAGGGAATTTCCTCCATATCATCCGCACCTGGGATCGCCAAATCAGCATTGAATACCTTAACAAAGTAAAAAACGGTGAAGATCAGGCTGACCACACAGCCCGCTAATAAGAGGAAAACCAGCAGCTTCCGCATTCCTTCCCCTCCCTTTCTAAACGAAACTTTACAGGACGAAACTTTACAGGATGACACATTGCAGGACGAAACTTTACAGGGCAAAACTTTACAGGGCAAAACTTATTAGGACAAAAATTAACAAGAAAACCACCTTGAAACTAGTAGCATCATTCTATCACACGATGCGCGAATATGTCAGACTAATAAGTGCTATCCATAGCAAAATAGTGCTAGCATCGTGCTAGTACCTTGCTAGCACGCATTGTTCACTAGCACGGTGTTGGCGCTGCTCCACTTCTGCTTCTTCAAGCACATTTATTGTGCTTGTTACAGGCGGAAGCGAGTTTCTGCAGCTCAGCAAGCACATTTATTGTGCTTGTTACAGGGGAAGCGAGTTTCTGTAGCTCAGCAAGCACATTTATTGCATTAGCCTTGCATAAAACCTTACGTACGAGAAGTATATGTTAAATAGTATTATTAGTGTTTAATATTTACAGTTACTTTTCTGGTCTCAATGCCAAACAAGCTGACTCTAAGTAGAAATAGGCTACATCATCCATTAAATTCAAGTAATTACTTTTTATTCTTTGCTTTTCGTTTTTTCGGGTTTAACTTCCGTGGCTTTATCCGCCCAATGCGACTTTCCAAATCTATAACTGGAGGCGGTGCATTGGGTTTTTTTTGTCTTCCTTTGGATTTCCTTGTTGGTTTTCGTTCCACTTCTGCCATACATGATTTCCACGTCATCGCCAAATGCGCAGATACGATCACAAGAATTTCCCATGGTGATTTCGAAATGTTACTTGTGCGTTTGAGCTTTAACATCAGCAGGTATCCGATCAATGCCATGAACATTTGGTTCCATACCGCTTGTGGCTTGTAGCTGAACAGTTTCACCAATCGAAGATGCTGCTTCATCCATTTGAAATAGAGTTCAATCAACCAGCGGTGTCGATAAATCTCTGCGATTTCTTCGGCACTCAGATCATATCGTGTTGTCACCACGCGATAGAGCCGTCCCTTTTCATCTTCAAATTCTATAAGACGTATGCTCTGTTTCATAAACTGGGTTCTTCCTAGTAGCACAATCGCATCTTTGCGAATCTGTGTGCCCTTAGGGATCGCTTTTTCCTCTACAACGGTCAGAATATGGTTGTTGTTAATCCGCATAACGAATCTCGTGTTGTTTTCTACCCATGTATCCATCATGCTGTACTTCACATAGCCACGATCCATCACATAAGTCACATCTGCTTCCGTAACCATATCTACAGCTACTTCACGGTCGTCGTAGTTGCGGGTTGTCGGAATCATATGGTCAGGATAGACAGTTTCAGGCGAAGCTACGATGAGACGAAGATGCATCTTGACGCTGCTGTCTCTGCTCGAGAGGCGAGCCCAGTCTCCAATGGAATAAGGAACATGAAGAGATGTGGAATCCACAATGCCCAGCTTTCCGATCGCTTTGGAAACCCCTGTGTCCCCTGCAGTATGCTGTCCCATTTCGGCAACTAGCTGCAAGAATAACTCCTGAAGGAACTCGGTCGGAATGTCGTTCAGTTTGCGGGATAGCTGGGATCCACTGATTCCTGGCAAGTGTAGGGCTTCTTGCAACTTCTCATTCGCACGAAGCTTGGTTTCAATAACCTGGTAGGAGGACCATTTGTCTAGTAAGGCGATGGTGAATAGTGCGATACTTTTGGCGACGGTTAGTTTTTTGGCATAGCGGTCGAACATACAACGGTGACCCACGTGAAAAGGTAGCAAAGAAATAAGTTGCTGAATGACACTATTTTGGGTTACATTATCCATGGTGTTCTCCTTTGTAGAGAGGTATGGATAACTTGCCTATCCCTCTACAATAGGAGATTTTTCATGTTTTGTCCTTGTAAAACTCATATACACTTACATTTATAGTAAATAAATGAAGTTATATTTTCCGTGTAAGATTTTATGCAAGGCTAATGCATTT
>DFZX01000077.1 GCA_002383695.1 Caryophanales bacterium UBA4045 | reverse complement strand
TGTTTGGCTTAGAGACCGAATAATCAGATGGTAAAATAATACTTTAGTTTTATTATTTAACATATCGAGGGGCAGTGTAAGGTTTTATGCAAGGCTAGTGCATTTATTGTGCTTGTTGCAGCGGAAGCGAGTTTCTGCAACTCAGCTCAATGCGGAAGTGGGTAGAATAGGACTGTCTAATGATAGGGAAGCTTTGCGATTTCTTTCTACTCATGACTCATGTGAAATCTCACGGTATTATCCTACTTCTTTTACTTCGTCAGCTTCATCATCAATAATAGGCTCTAACAGCTTATTTCTGTTCATTATATAAGTGGCTATGGCTGCAATCGCTCCAACTAAAGCAAATATGCTTCCGATCCCATATGCCCAATTCGGACCATAATATTCAATAATAAAACCTCCACCGGCACTGCCGATGATTCCACCTATCCCTCCGAAGGTTACGGAAAATGCAGCTAATCCAGTCGCTCTCATATGTCTAGGTACGATCGTGGACAAGTATTGAATCGATGCTACAAGAAATAATGGAAAGGTAATACTATGAAGCGCCTGAGAAACGATTAATACATTCGGACTATCTGCCAAGCTATATATAATCCAACGTCCGGTATATAGAATGGCAGCTATAATAAATACACTAAATTCATTCCACTTCTTGATTACTTTACCTATCAAGAACAATGTAGGCACTGTACTTAAAGTCGCTACTAACCAGGCTGTTCCTAACTGAGACTCCGTAGCACCCAAATCGCTAAGGAATAGCGCTAGCATACTATCATTCATCCGATGTGGAATAGCAATAATTAATACTAGCGTAAGAAACCAGATAAATCTTGGCTGCGAGAATAGCTTGCCGAGGTCTGGCAGATTGATAGGTTTTGCCGTGGCTTTAGTATCCTTAATAACAAGAGCAGCGATTATCGCAACGCTTAAGCTAATTGTGTACATCATCCATATATAATCAATTCCAAAACGCTCCATTAGTATTCCTAATAAAAGTGCTGTGACTCCTACCCCAATCTCGCCCCATAAACGAATACGACCATATTCCTTATTATGATCCTGTGCGTATGTAACACATAACGTTTCTGTAAGTGGAATAACTCCACTTTTGAAGAACATAAAGGCAATATAGAAAATCATGATCGTCAAAAAGGTATTCATTGAGAATAATCCCATACTGACGAATAAACTGCAGATCATGAGCAGTAACAAAATGTGCTTAACCGTCTTCCGCTTATCACTAACAAAACCCCAGAAGGGCTGCGAGAACATCGATATGAGTGCTCCACCTGCGATTATTGTCCCAATCTGTCCAGAATCCAGTCCCTTCTGCTGCAAATATAAGGGTAAGAAGAACACAATCATACTGAATGATGAGAACAATAAATATATATACAACGATACTCGGAACATATGAACCTCCCTCTAGGATAACAAGGAATGTAATAAGCCCGCGTATCCGCGAGCTTATTACATATAAATCATCATATAATTGGATAACAACGATAACCTTCTAATATCCCATCTAACGATGACTCATTCTCAGCTACGATTTAATGGTTAATTAATACTCATTACTTATATAGTATAAAGGGATTAGACAGAATGTAAACGATTGATATATTTCGTTTTCTTACTATTATCCATAATATATTCACCATAACTTATATTTGGTCGTTACATTACGCGCGAAATTCCCTATACACTTATGACGACATTCCCCATGCTTGGCAAACATCTGACCTCAGCATAAACACCGTATTCGTCCAAACAAGTTCGACGCCATTTTGTACGATCAGCTAAACTTATAATTCAATTATCGGTTTATTCCCCACCGCTTCAGCCAGCTTGTCGTTCAATATCGCCCTGACCGGCGCCGCCTCATCGCCCTCTTTTGCTCCAAATCCACGACAATAGCTACTCCATCCACGGGAATGTTAAATGACAGTCGCTTGCGACTTTCTCGCCGCTGCCACAGCTTCTTCTACAAGCTGCTCATCAGGTGGAGGATGATCTAACTATAATTGCTTCTATGGGTGCATTTGTATAGATAAAAACTATATCCTATAATTATCAATAACGAATGTAACAACAGACAATAATGAGGTAGGAGGCTGACAACATGGATGATGCTATAAGAGTAATTTATTCCGACCCTGTGATCCGCAAAGTAGTCATTGCCGTGTTCGGCATTATTCTCATAACAACATTCATTGGAATCTTAAGAAAGAGCCTTCTCCGTTATATTAAGGACCAGGATTATCTGTATAAAACTCGAAAAGCGGTCAACTTGATTGGTTATATGATCGTGATTGTGTTTGTTATGGTTGTGTATAGTGACAAGCTCGGTGGCATAACCGTTACGCTCGGTGTTGCCAGTGCTGGAATAGCCTTTGCTCTACAGGAGGTTATCGTCAGTATTGCCGGATGGATTACCGTTATGGTAGGAGGGATCTACAAAACTGGGGACCGCGTAAAGCTCGGTGGTGTAATCGGCGATGTCATTGATCTCGGTGTGTTACGCACGACGATTATGGAAGTCGATCAGTGGGTCAAGGGGGACTTATATAACGGCCGTATTGTCCGCGTGGCTAACAGCTTTGTATTCAAGGAGCCTGTTTATAATTACTCCTCAGATTTCCCTTTTCTATGGGATGAAATTACGATCCCTGTTAAATTCGGTAGCGATTACAAGTTGGCCAGAGCGATCTTAGAGCAGGTTGCCCACGATACGGTTGGCGATTATTGCCCGTTGGCGCAGGAGCATTGGGAAGCCATGGTCCGCAAGTATCTGATCGAGGATGCCACCACTAGTCCAATCGTTACGCTAGTCGTTAACGACAATTGGGTTGAATTCACACTAAGATATGTGGTGGAATACAAAAAACGTAGAACAGCCAAGGATCAACTGTTCACACGTATTCTTGAGGAAGTGGATAACAGCCAAGGTAAAGTGCAATTCGCCTCAGCAACCTTCGAGCTCGTTCAGCTGCCAGCAATTGATGTGAATATTAAGCAGAAGTGAAGGCTCTTATATGCTTAAAAAATTCTGTTCCGCCATAGCTTGCACCAGAAGCTTGGCTATCTCGATTGCACCCTTTTCGGTAAAATGCGTGCAATCCGTACCGTTGGATGAGATCATGAACAGGGTGCTGGCCTCGTCATATCCGATAGATGAATAATAAGTAAGGCTTCGTGTCATGAGATCGATTAACTCTACACTTTCCTCGGCTGCCACCTGCTTCATCGCATTACAATAATCAGGAAAATCATTCACAAAAACATCATCTTTATAATGTAATCTTGCCATCGGTGTAATGAGAATCGGAATAGCATGATGTCGACGCGCTCCATGGATATACATTCTTAGATACTGTTTGTACGTCGTGTATGGATCGGTGTAACGTTCCGGCCTGCTCTTTGTCGAATCGTTATGTCCCATTTGAATCATCAGGTAATCATTTGCAGAAATTTCCTCTAAGATGGCATCCAAGCGACCCTCCTCCACAAAGGTCTTCGAGCTTCTTCCGCCAATGGCATGGTTGATGAACTGAATATCCTCGGTGTAATAGCTGCCAATAAACTGCCCCCATCCCGCTTGTGGAGCGGAATCAGCCTCGTAAGTTTGAACCGTCGAATCACCAGCCAGATATACGGTCACTGGCTTTGTCTGCACCATGCCGTTGATGCCGTAGACTTTCAAATTTGCGTATTCGGCAATGAATGGTGCCATTTGACGAAAGCCTATCTTACCTCCACCAAGACTCTTTCCATAGAAGCTCTTATCATCATGCCAATGAAAAATGGTGAGATCATTGATCATAAATATGATCTCCACCCCATGCTTTATCAGGGTTATTCGGTATGGACCTTGCGCATCGGCAACATCCGGAATCGGGTCCGCCCCTTGAGCTACTAAATGAAATCCATAGCTTTTACGCAAATTACAAGTGTGAAACGCCCTTTCTTCTTCCCATCTTCTTCTATAATAGGATACATGATAGGCATTCATATCACCGTGGTGATACTGATCATACATACCGGTACGGTGCGCCAACTTAGGATCAAATATATCGTCACCGTCTATTCCCATAGCTGAGAAGAACAACATACATAGACCAGGCTCTCGAATGGGCCAAAAATCCCAAGTTACCACAATATCGGACGGAAAATTCTCAGGACACCAAAAAACAAAATTTGATTTTTGCCCTTCTCTTGCATCCATCTGATTTCCCAGGCGCATTCTCTGAGATGGGAAGGATAGATCCGCTTCCCCTTCCAAACGAAAGCCTTGAATATCGTTCTCCGATTGAAGCGGATTGTCATAAATCAAATCAACATCATAACGTTCCTTCCAATTCATATTACCTATTCCCCTCTATTTCATTTGAGCCGATAAGCTCCAGGCATACAATGAGATTGAGACACCACTGGGCAGCCGTATTCGTCGACATCCATGGGATTTCTTGAATGGGTCTGACATACTCGTGCGGTTCTACGGACTCTCTTATCAACGGGACTTGAATCTGCCAATGTGTCTGGTCCTTTAGCAAGAATCCCCAGGCTTGCTCTGCAAGCTTCTGATCGTTTCTCCGATTTGCGGCAAATGCCATCATCCCCGTAGATAGCATTGGAATATGCCAGTCTACACCTTGAATAGCCCCAGATGTCCTGCGAATTTTTTCTTCCTTGGGCAGGTTGTAGAATTCCCCGAATTCAGCCATCATGTCTTCCCATTCCGTATCCTTCAGTAATTGACACATCTCCATCCACACCTGCGGAGCTCCCATGCAAATCATTAGATGGTGGCCCCAATTCTCATCTCCCATATGCTGGAGCACTCCGGTTTTGGGGTCATATCCAAATACCGGTCCCGTCAGAAGCCGGAACGGCATCTTCTTCAAGCATTCCATCCCGGTAATGATCTTGTCGCGATAAGCGGTATCCTCGAATCGCTCCCAACGGGTCAGCCAATTGGAACAGAATGCCGCCCAATCCGGACCGCTGCGAGCATGGGTTGGAAACTCATCCTTGGGATAATACGCACGCATCGGATCGAGGTACTCTGTCGTATAGTCCGAATCCCTCACTTCATCCATGATGTCCCCGATTCGTTCATCGGCCGTCAAATAATAATAAAATTTATGAAGTGCTGTCATGCCAATGCGGGCTTCCTTGCATCCACACCCCCAATGTGAGACATTGTGCCTCGATCCAAGGCCAGCATACTCACCAATATGGTAAAGGTCCACTTCGCTCGTATGACGAGCCATTGCTTCGGCAAGCCGGAATATATCCTCGCGGCCAGACCGCATGAACATAAACCAAAGCCAGATGTTCGGTGCTAGCTCCGTGTTCTGCCAAGCACAGCCTCCGATATCGTATTTCCAGGTATGGCGCACGGGATCATAGCTGTGCATGAAATCGCCGTAATCCCAAAACCCATACCAGCTACGCTGCTCAACCTCATCTTGGTAGAAACGGACGACTTCGTCCAGAGCATCCTCTAACATTGCCCTTTCCGGTGTGCTGCGCTCAGCCAGACTCCATACACCGATAGCTTTGGTGCTGTGATAGTATTGGGGTTCGCAGACTAATAATGATGGAGATTCCTTCTCTTCTACAAAGGCGCTTAATATTTCATGATCCGGTGTTTGATCGAAGCACCCGATGGAAACCTCACTTGTGTTACCAATCCCGTAAGGTGTACTGCGCATCTCATCTGCACCCTCGTAGGACGATTTGACATGCGTTTCTGTATCATAGTGCCGCAAATCCATCGCTTGGGCATCCGGGGACCAGAACCAGGCCGTTAACACCACTTCATCCTTGGATAGCTGATCGGCTTCTAGAGAGGATGGGTGCTTCTTCCAGAAGTGACGAACACTTAGGGCCAATCCACCTCCCTCTCCGCCGGCATATAGGAGTCCGCCCGATCTCTGTCCGACAGCCGATTTCAGCCAGCCGCAGTCTCTCTTCGTTCGTTTCGATATGGTATAGGAGTCCGCTGTATGCTGCACCAGCTTGAAGCTATCCCATACCGCGGAGTCATCCAGCAGTTCAAGAAACTCGGCATCCTCCTTTTCATCGAATGAGATCATCTTACCTGCTGTCTGCTGGCTGTATAATTCCATGTATTTACCCCCAGTGCGCCAGGTCATCAGCCCTTTAGGGGACTCGCTGAAGAAACCTGTGTCTCCGGCAAACCGCACATGACGGTTATACAGCGGTCCGCGCATTGGAACGTTAAAGGACATGCCAATACCCTTGATGAAGTCCTTATGCGGGTTTCCATCATAAAGGAACGTGTGAACAGCTTTGATCGTATGATGATTGGCGTAAAAATATAAACGAAGTGTGAAGGGCAGCCATTCGCGAGCCGCCGAGGTTATTAAATGCTTACCCATTATCTTCACAACTGTGCGAATGGGTCCATGCTGTTCTAGCGAGACATCGCTTATCGTACTGTGGAACTCTTCTTCTCTCACAATCCGCTGTCCGGACACGATGCTAGTCTCTTCACGAATCCCAATCAGCTTTCCATCGGAACAAACCTTGTTGCCGTTTCGGATTAGCTCACGAATGACAGAGGGGCCCCTTCGATTTAGACGGCAAATCATTTGACCCGTATTCACTTCTATATATGATTCCGTTTCCTTAACTATAAGTGGGATATCCGCTAAGGCTGGCTCACCCTTAGAAATTGAATATCCATCCTCCACTCCCGCTTGGTATGTGGCCGCATGGGCTGTCCATTTCACACTACCATCCGGCCAATATGCCGTAGGCCAGCTTTGGACCGGCACTGGTTCTCCTTGTGATCCGCTCAGGACGAGTGGTTCATTACGTTGCAAGACCCCTTCGGCCCACGAAACGCCCCATGTCACACCGACTGGTAGCGCCGGATTTTGTTTCAACCAATTTAATGATGCTTTAGGATTAAGATTCGAACTCAATGATCCCACTCCCTCTTCTCTTCTAATATTCTGCTTTATAGCACAACAGCCGTACCGGTCCGATTAAGCCAGAAGGCAAAGAGAGCTGATCATATCGGTTGGCCAAACTATTCGTAACCGAGATGCGAAGCCCGTTACCCCCAGATCGAAGTGGATCCCGCAAGGTTAGAACGTAAGGCGCCCACATCTGCAAGCCAACCTCCTTATCATTGATCCAAACCCTCACCAATTCATGGGCTTCCCCCAAATCCAGTTCGATATGATCATATTGCTCTGGATTGTTTATATGAAAGCTTTTTTCGTATGTTAGAGTACCGGAGAAATGCTTCATCTCGTCCCATTCCGCCCAGGAGCATAAGTCTGCAATATCATTCCGTACCGCTAAAGGCACATCCTGAAGATGCCATCCACGCGACAAATCGATGGTTTCCACAAGCCTATACAAAGGGATGACCTCCACTGTAGCTTCTTGTTGTGGTTGTTGCGGATCGACAACAATAAGAACGCATTCCCTACGTTGAATACGAAAGTGAATTTCCAAGCCATCTTCCAAACGACAAGATGGCGTTTCCTCCATCGTTCCTGCCCATGGATGCCAAATTTCCACTCTCCCGTTGACACAGACTTGCAACGAGCCTTCGTACATGTCTTCTCCTTCATTCACGACTGTATAGAAATGAACATTCTCTCTGATCACATGGCTCATTCGCAATGATGGGCAAGCAGGGGTCAATCTAGCATCTCTGCCAAGTGAACGCTCCAATAACAATGGAATGTCTTCAGCTGACCGAGCCAACTGCTGACCGATGTCTTCCATACCGATTCCGTCCTCATCCCATTCAATCACCGTTCCGCCCTGTTGTATAAATAAACGAAGCAGTTGCAAGGTTTCAGGCTCGAAGATCCTTCCGTCCTCCACCACTACCGCTCTATATTGCTGCCCGGCAATCAGAATTGTCCCATCCTCAAACCGGCAGGA
Organism: Caryophanales bacterium UBA4045; assembly: GCA_002383695.1. Lineage (GTDB taxonomy): Bacteria > Bacillota > Bacilli > Paenibacillales > UBA4045 > UBA4045. Next base: position 14,275 of record DFZX01000077.1, on the reverse strand, counting down.
GGATCTCAAGAGCTCCTCTTCCAGGTAGTTGAATTCTACCTGATGTTCGTAAAGCGGCTTTACCGACTTCCAGGGAAGATAAGCCGCTTGGGCAAGCACCGCCACCTCTGTAACATTCAGGCTGTCTGTCATCAGCCAGCACATTCGCTTGATATATGTGGAGAAGCGACTGTATTCGCTCCACCATATATTATGAGGGCCTACATCCGGGGGACGTTCGTCGCGACGCTCATCCCGTATGGAATAATAGAAAGCGTGGGGCGAGATGAGGTTAACGCCTCTGATGAAGAGCCAGTCTAGATACCACTTCATTTCATCAGCCCTTAAGGCCCAGCCGCTTTCCTTGCCACAGACACCAAAGCATTCGTTCAGGTTTCGCCGCCTGCCCCGATGCCGCGCTGCATCGGAGGAGCATTTTCCCAATGTACTATGAACTCCCGTTAACGATTTGCCCTCTTCCGGGGCAATATATCTCCACACCACATCCTGTCCTGGGATATGAAAATATGCCAGAAGGCCAATATCGTCACTAGCGGCCGGATGGCCGGTTAAGGCTATGCCTCTCTGCTCACACCAATCGTAAAGCTGCTTATAATAAACCTGTGACAGCCGATGGCGTACCGTTCTATCGTACGTTGCACGAGCACGCTGCGTATTCTGACTCTCAGCATTGAACCAGAGCATCGGCAAATCGGTTTCCACATTACCGCTTGATAACACCTCTCCTAGGAAATCCTTGGTCCAAGGCTTTAATCCCTTCTTATGCCCCCGGCCCAATAAATCAGGTTCATCTGTGAACATCGCTATAATCGTCTTGCCGAAATAGGCTTTAAGCTTGCTATAATATCGCTCGTGTGTGAGAGATATAAACAATTGCACTGCTTCCTCACTCAGCAAGTCCGCAGAACGTGGGGCTTCTAATTCCCCGTCATCCTGACCAGAATGGACACCTCTGATATGCCCCTCTGAGAAGGTTTCAATGAAAACCAGGACTGACCATTCTCCTTCCGAAGGAGGCGTAAATTGAACCCTGCTCCCGTCAGCCTCAAGAACGACAGTCTTATCCGCCTGAATATCCGTATCGGAAATTTTGCATACCGCTTGAGTAGAAATGATCGTTTCTCCAGGAGACAGCTCGAATACGAGCTGCTCCATATGTCCAGTAGAGCATTTATATTCATCCACCCTTAATCCACGGCTGGCCAATTCAGGGTTATGCTGCACGACCAGTCCGTTGGCCGCACCCGATGGATACATGCCCTCATCGTACAAGATAACCAGCATACCCAGCCTAGCGGCTTCTTCTACTGCGACCTGCACCAGATCCATGAATGCTTCTGAAAGATATGGCAATGCTCGCGGCAATCCCATCCGTGGATGGATAACAACCCCTGCAACTCCCTTTGCATAAAAATCGTTCATTTGCCGTACGATTTCCTCCTGCGATAGCTCATCATTCCAAAACCAGAACGGTATAGGTGTAAATTCGTCCGATGGCTCAACAAACTGGCGTTTCAGATTTTCTAACACAGACTGCACCTCACTTCTACATGATCACGATCCTAACTGAAGCACTTCCACACCTGCTAGCATGACAATACCGATCCCATGAGTATCATTCAAGTTCCAGGTTAAATCATCCTTATAATAGAGTGGTGAGAAGGAATATCCTGAACCTCGGCATACCCCATATATGTTTCCGTTCCTATCAATTGAATGCTTGGCAAGACCTTCCCAGCCCTTCATCACAGCCCGAGTATACGGTTCTGTATCTGTGAGCCAGCCAAATCGTATCCCTCTTGCATAGGCATATACGAACATGGATGTACAGGATGTCTCCTCGTAGGATTCCTGCACATTCAGCACTTGATGCCAAAGCCCATTCGCTCCCTGCAGTACCAAACAGCCTTCACACAGCTCCCTGAAGAACAGCATAAGCTCATCACGTTGAACGTGATGGGATGGAAGAACAGCCAATAGCTCAGTCAAGGAGAACAGCACCCAACCGTTTCCCCTACCCCACGGAACTCGGGTTTGCTTATTGAATTTAAAGTCGTATACGTGTGACATGATCTTGACATCTGGCATAAACATATATTCTTTGTACAACAGAAACTGGTTCGCCGCGTCATCTATATAAGAACAATCACCTGTCAGTTGGTAGTATCGGCACAAGAAGGGTGTACTCATATACAGATCATCACACCACATCGTCTGTTGCATGAAGTCGGTACTCCCGTGCACACGGTATAACGCACCATCCTCCAAGCGATCCTGCATGCGACTAATATAATGTGCGATACGATCGGCAACATTCATGGCACCCTTGAGCTCTCTTTGTTCCATTGCGTACAGCATCGTTGCTGCGAACGAGCCACAATCATCCAAGCTGTCGATAGCCGTAAGCTGATGATTAATACCAGCCGCACCGTACGTTTCTTTATCCCATAATGCATACTGATCATAAGACGTGCATAGCTCGATATGCCCCATCACATATTCAACATAGTCGGTTCGGCCAAGCTCCACTCCTGTCTTCAGCAAGCCATACAAGGTTACTCCGAGCGGGTAGTTCCATCTGCCATAATGTGTTGTCTCCACGAAGGGTCTTACGACCATATCAGGCATATCGACCCTCCAGAAAGTCCCCCCATTGGGGGTCTGAGCTACAGTATCCATTGCACATAATTCTCGAACATCGGGTTCGTCGTCCTCCATGAAGCAGCCCAGGTACAACCAATCCCCTTGGGTACCATGGATGGGCTCCGGTGTCGAGATATGTATGCCATCTGGAGGTAATTCGAAGACGAATCCCCATTGATTGTCATTACAGTTCGATTTAATCACGACATCATGATCACCGAATTGAACAGGGATGGTTACTCGGAATGATCCAGAACGATTGGTATTGTAAATCACCTGTCCATCCCAATAGAGCATCATCGAACCGTAGTGTTCACCCTTGAGATCGATCATCCGATGGTCAGAGAATGTGCTCGTCAGCTTCGTCCAAGCGTAAGCGCTTCGCCCTGACTGCATACCATACAGACGAGCAAATGATCCTATTGCAAGCTCTGTGCTATTCCATTCTCTACTCGGTAACCATTCTACACCTGTGTCTAATTCGGACATCCCGACCTCAGGCAGTGATAGTAGCTCTTGATTTAATGGCCTAGTGAATATCCAGCCTTCCTGTCCACTACGTTCTGCGGATGGAACGATATAATGAAGTGGTAGCCCCTTAATGGAGCCGGTTCCGAAGCGCCCACCACATCCTGTCCCCGTCTTAATAAATTGAATGACAAAGCAGTTCCAGCCGGAGCTCAGCTTGATGCGAAACCAGCTTCGTCGATCTGGGAATACGTCCTCCAATATGTTCGATTTAAACTCGAGCTGTCCATTGACATAAAGCCGAAGCGGGCCGAAGCAGCTAGCACTAAACGCCCATTCGGAATCCTGTTCACACCAGAGCTTCGCCCAAGCATACACATATTGGCCTTCTTGTATATCTGGAAATTTACTATCCATGTCAAATTCATATCGGTAATCATCATTCCGGTTAATACTATTCGTATGAGATCCTCTATACACGTATGGTTGCTTCGGTTGATGACCCATATAACGATCGGCGATCAGCTGAAGCGTATGCTTAACATCTCCTTGGAAGAGGTCATAGCTACTATGTTCGATTGGAAAATAAGTCATAAAGAACCCCCCTTCTCATAAATACTCTCCTCCAGGATATAATGTCGAGCTGTAGAGCCTTTTCGATTGAATGAGCGTTGTACTCAGATGGTTAATAGTTAAATTACATAGTTGGCTTCCAAAAATGTAAACCGCATTACCATCGCAAATAAGCACCTGCTCTCTGCCTTCCCCCAGCAAATCGGCATGCGCTACATAACCATCCACGGGGAACGAAACAACAGCATTCATCTGCCCATCATACAGAGTTGGTTTAATGCCTCCTCCTCGTCGATAAGCTAAGATGTAGTCAAGTGGACCGTCATCCCAGTGGCGAAGTGTATCAATGATGGTCAGCCACCCCTTTGTCTTCCTCTCCTCTTTCCATATCTCCCTGCCCTTAGCATCAAGTAGAAACAGTCCGTCCTTCCCCGATTCCTTCTGAACGCCATTCGTATCCCCACGAACAATGCGGTCCAGACCTGCAATTTGCAGCCCAGGGAGATCGTCTCTGAATTTACCCAACGCAATATGCTGGGATTCGATCGACCCTGTGTATCGCCATATCTCTTTGCCCTGTCGATTATACATGACGGTTACACTTCCACCGATTACGATCTCTTCTCCATTCCCGATACCATCCACATCACCAACCCAAATACAATCCGCATGGTCATCAAGATCCCGGCACGACCATAGCTTGGTACCATCGTGATCAAGCATATCGTAGCCTGCCATCACTTCATCCCGTCCATCGCCGTCTATATCGTACACCCAAGGATAATGCCCGGGATTGCCTTCATATGTCCATAATAATTGGAAGTTGAGGTCCATCGCCCATAATTTATGGTATCTATCCTTTAGAATAATGTCCTGTGGAAGAGGACCACCTGATAAATTAGCAATGATTATACAATCATGGGCTTCCTCTCCAGGTAGCTCGTACGAGCGTTTAGTCATTCCGGTTTTACCATCCAGAATGAGAAAACGTTTATTCATCACACACAGTACCTCGTTGTTACCATCACCATCTATATCACAGATTTGGGCTGGATAATCGGAGCCAGGATTTCCGGCATCCGGATCAGGGGTGCCAACCTGCCAGAGCAAATTCCCATCTAGATCAAAGGCTGTTAAGCATTGCACCTGATGAGGCACATATCTATCATCGATACCACCGTCAGGCTGAACCATGACGATATCCATTCGACCATCACCGCTTATGTCTCCAAGAAGCATCTTGTTGCGGACCCCTGCTATCCCAATATCAATCGTTCGTAATAGAACAGGTTCATTCATTGTCATATGCCTATCCCCCCATGCTTATATCAAGCTTTCCATTCGAAGAAAGGAACAGCGTTGCTCTCACAACACTGCTCCCTCGACTTCTCGCTCGCTACTTTCTATTATTTGGATGCTTCATACAGCTTGTTAATCTCAGCAATATACTCATCTCCACCGGTTGACCGCCACAGCTCGAACTCTTTCTGTAAACCAGCATCATCAATCTGACCGACGATATATTTGATACGTGCATCAGCGATAATGTTATCGAGCTGTTGCCCTTTCTGTGCATAGACTTCGGATATAAAGGGCTCTGCCGGATTACCGACAACGATATCCTCGTTGGCCTTCCAAACCTCAGCGATCTTCTCGTTGATTACCGTTGACTCCAGCGTCGGTGTTACGGGTCCGATAAACATAAGCATCTGGTTAAGCGATTCAAATTCGCTCACTAAAGCTACGTCTTCAGGTGTTGTCAACGGATGAATATGACCGTCTACCATCTCATAGTGCCGCCCTTCAATCCCATATCCAAGTAGCATTTGCATGTCTATATCATTAAGCTTATCCATAAATTCCAGCACACGCTTTAATTCTTCCTCAGTTTTAACGGTGGACTTGGACACTGCCAACACATTAGCATAACCAGATGTTGGCATATCCCGATGTCCCTTAGGTCCGACTGGAGCCTGGAACACATCCACATAATGTTCTTCCCGCTTCGCTTTATCCTGCATTTTGCTGTCAAGTCGGCGGGCATTATCCGCAACGTCAACGAACGCACCCGCTTGACCGTTAACGAAAGGATCGTTCCAAATTGCAGGATCCATAACAGCGAAATCCTCATTGACTAGTCCCTCATCATGCAGCTTGCGGAAAAACTTCAATGCTTCCAGATACTCCGGAGTCGTATGAGTGGGAACCAATTTGCCGCTTCCATCCTCACCCCACTTGTTCGGAGCACCAAACCATACTTGCATAATATCCCATGGACCCGCATATTTCGTTATCACAATTCCGTAGGTATCCGCTTTGCCATTCTGATCTGGATCGTTTTCTTTAAACGCTTTTAACAGATTATAAAATTCATCGATTGTCTTCGGTGCTTCAAGGCCAACATTCTTCATCCAATCCTTATTGATTGTCATGCCCATGCGACCAAGTGTACGTCCTCGATAGATGCCGTATGTCTTCCCGTCTACGGAAGAGTTATTGAGTACAATTGAGTTTGCCTGGCTTAGGTTCGGATAATCGTCTAAGTAAGGCCCAAGCTCCCAGAATGCACCAGAGCGTGCGGCATTAATATAACTCGCACTATTACGATCCACAACCATGATGGTTGGAAGCTGTCCTGAAGCAAGTGTAATATTCATCTTGTCAGGATAGGAGCTGTTAGGTACGAATTGCATGGTGACATCTGAGTTCGTATATTGTTCCAATGCCTTGATCACCGGACTATTGTCGTCCGGAAGCTCGGTCTTGAAGGATGGCACCATAATGCTTAGCTTCAAAGGCTCTTCCTTTGTAGGCTCTTCGTTCGTAGTCTCCTTCACTTTATTGTCCGTTGTTTTCTTCTCTTCATCTGTCTGTACATTCGTTGATCCATCCGAGCATGCTGCCAATACGGAAATCATCATAATCGTTGCTAATAATATAACGAGTACCTTCTTTACACTTTTTTGCTTCGTATTCATTGTTTTCCTCCCTCATATTTTGCTTACTACCTATTGCCATACAGAATTTCTATATAGATATCACACTGCAGCGAGTTGCTTCAATAAGAATCCAACGATAGCTACAGCGTGATGTTCTATCGGAGACAATAACGCTAGCCTTTAATAGACCCCAATAACACACCTTTGGCGAAATGCTTCTGAAGGAATGGATATACCATTAAGATCGGGACTGTCCCCACTACAATAACCGCCATCTTCACGGATTGATCGGGTGGCTGCACAAAGTTTGGATCCATACCACTCATATCTCCAACAGCAAGCTGTGACAGCATGACTATCTCCCTAAGCAGCACCTGTAACGGCCATTTCGTATGATCGTTCAGAAAAAGTAATGAAGAGAAGAAGTTATTCCAATGACCAACTGCGTAGAACAATCCGAACGTAGCGATTATCGGCTTAGATAACGGTAATACGATGCGCCATAACACGCCGATGTCGGTACAACCATCAATTCGAGCCGATTCCTCCAAGCCCGGTGGCAATTGTTGAAAGAAGTTCTTGATAATAATAAGAATAAATGCGCTAATCGCACCAGGCAGGATGACAGCCGAATAGGTGTTAATCAGACCAAGACTCTTAACAACTAGATAGCTCGGGATCATCCCTCCGCTGAACATCATCGAGAAGATAACTAAATTCATGATCACGTTCCTACCAATCAAGCTCCTGCGTGCTAAAGCATAAGCCATTGTGAGGGTAAATGTTAGATTAACGAATGTACCAATCACCGTAATATAAATGGATATCCCTATACTGCGGAATATGGTATTGGAGGAAAATATGTATTGATATGCGCTTATCGATATATCCCTTGGAAAGAGAAAAAATGTTCGTTCCGAAATTTCAGCCTCCGTAGCAAATGATCCAGAAACAATATAGATAAACGGTAATATAGTTATGATTGCAAAAATACTCAAGGCCAAATAATTAAACCCGTCAAACACCTTTTCACCCACAGAATCGAATTTGTACCTCATAACAGCTCACACCCCTTCCATGCATTACAGAATTCCTTCCTGCCCGAACCGCTTTGCTAACCAGTTACTTCCATAAATCAAGATAATTCCGATAACAGACTTGAAGAGACCAATTGCCGTGCTATAACTAAATGCACCTTGAGTAATCCCTACAAAATACACATAGGTATCAAAGACATCAGCAACCGAACGATTCAAGGAGTTGGTCATCAGGAAGATTTGTTCAAAGCCATTATCTAGAAAATTACCTAGACGCAGAATAAGAAGGATGACTATTGTACTGCTGATCGCCGGCACAGTAACGTGCCATAACCTCTGAAACCGACTTGCACCGTCAACCACGGCGGCCTCATACTGCTCCACATCAACCGAAGCAAGGGCGGCTAGGAAGATAATCGTGCCCCATCCGGTTTCCTTCCACATAATTTGCAAGATAATTAATGGGCGAAACCATGAGGGATCGGCTAAAAAATTTATTCTTTCCCCTGTAAGCCATACAACGATTTCGTTGATAATACCTCCATTCGTTGTCAGGAATACATATGACATGCTCGCGACAATCACCATGGAGATAAAATGTGGGACATACACCAACGTCTGTACAATACGCTTGAATGCAGCAATCCTGATCTCATTCAACAGCAGGGCAATAATGATAGGTGCAGGGAAGAAGAACACCAAATCATACAGAGCGAGAATAAAGGTATTACGTAATAAGCGAAAAAAATCTGGATTGGAGAAGAAATTCCTAAAGTTCTCAAGACCAACCCAATCACTGTTCAAGAATCCCAAGAATGGTTGATAGTTCTGAAAGGCGATAATGATGCCCCACATCGGAAAATATTTGAACACAAGAAAATATAAAAGCCCTGGTAATAGAAGTACATACATCCACTTATCCCTCTTCACGCTGCCGAGCCATGAGGATTTCCTCGACCTCTTCGTTACAAAGGGATTTGTGGAGCCGTCCACTTGAGAATCTAGGGTTGTATCCATCTGATCTTCCTTCCTTATACAGACTTCGATATTCAGGTTCATTGTCTCGTTTATCCAGCTTGCTACTTCTGAGTATCCACATTATTGCTAATACTTTCAATTGCACTTTTTTGCAAAGAAAAAGCCTTGCGTAACAAGGCTTAGGAAGGTTGTGGTACTTTCTTGTGGCTAACGTTTTTTTTTGCTTTCTATAACATTTCACGGTATTGGCTTGGTGTAATTCCTACCTGCTTCTTGAATATCCGATTGAAGTATCGTTGCTGGTAACCAACCTCTTCAGCGATATCATTAACCTTTAAATCCGATTCACGAAGAAGTTCCTTCGCTTTATCCAACCTTAGTTCTGTAATATAATCGATAAAATTGACACCTGTTATATGTTTGAATAGTTTGCTGAGTGTGTACGAGTTTGTTCCTACCAAATCTGCACAGCTCTCAAGCGATATATTATTCATGTAATTGGTTTGAATACATTCGATCGTTTGCTCTACAATTTGCTTCAGCTGTATACTGGCGCGCGCTTCCCTCTCCAGCAAGAAAGGGATAATGATGCGCTCCTTCATCCAACTAAGCATCTTACCCGGTTCGCGGATTTGGGATAGCTGATCGAACATGTTGGCGCCTTGATATAGTCTGAATGTACTGACTCCGGATTGTAGAATCATGTGCTGGATGCTTCCCAATAGTTGGAGCATACTTTGCTGAACGTGGACTTCTGTGCCTTGGTGGGATAACAGCTCTTCCAAGAAGCGACCCACTAACCCCTCCGCCTCCGTTTGTTTTCCACTTCGTAACGATTGAATAATTTCCATCTCAAGGACGAATGGATACCCTTCTTCATTACTAGCCGCATGAACAGCTTCGTCATCCATGTTGAGTAGCTGGTTCTGGTTGATGAATTTACGGAATCCCGATGCCCGTTCAACCTCCATGAACGTCTCGGAAATCTGTTTCACCCCCTCAATCAACCGGCTGATCGTAATGGTCACCTGCATGTTGAGAATCCGATTAATCACCTTCGTCATTTCCTCGCCCAGGGCATTGAGTTGGTTAGAGCGGGTTTCATTCTTCCTAGACATAATAAGTACACCAACAGACAGGTCATGGAAATTGATAACACCAAATTGCTCATAATATTCCTTGGTTAGCTCTTCAATAATATTCGAGGCTGCGAAAGTAACTAAACTCTCGTTACCGGGTGGAAACTTACTAATCAAGCCGCTATATCCGATTAATTGAATCTGTAGCACATGGAATTGGTGATAATCAACCTCCCATCCATATCGTTTCATTCTTTCTCGCAAATCTTCTTCGGTATAATGATGAAGATGCCCTTGTAGTAACTGGAGCAGAAAGCCCATCCTAATGTTGGGTAGCTGATTGTCTAGCCTCGCTTGTAAATCTAGACTTTCATCGATCAACCGCTCTACAGGGGAATGCATTTTAATAGAAGCTAGCCATGAGAGAACTAAAGCTAGTAAAAGTCCAAGCGTACTCACCATCAATATAATATTGGATAAAACCACTATGGGTGATGTGATGGCCGTCATTGGAGCAGCCGAAACATACGTCCATTCTTTATCGATACGCTTTAACTTGCCATAGGAAACAGAATATTTGCGCTCCTGCCATTCCCAGAGGAAGGTACCGGATGACGATCCCTTCTCCATGACTTCATCCCGAAGTCCATGAATGTCGCCATCCATACTCTCATCCGACACGACGACTTCTCCGCTCTCTCTCATTAGGAATGTAATTCCTTCATTATATGGCGTCATTGTCTTTAATAAATTTACAACCTTCTCACGATTTAATGTTAAGACCAGTACTCCGAATGGAGACGGGCTATCCCCCGGAATTTTGTGAACAAGCTTGATTGACTCATGCGGATGGGAATCACTAGGGACACCCTTATCTAAGAGCCCTATCTTTTGGTCCGTCCAATAAATACTTCGAGCATTCTTCAATAGCTTTCGATAACTATCAATTAATATGGGATCTTCTAATTTATAGTAGCCCGTCTTGAATAGTACCGCTTGACTCCTATCTACGAATAACTCCACATCCTGAATTAGTGGGTGTGAGCCTTGCAAGACAACAAGAGACTGGCTGATATCCCAAGTTTCCCGAAAGTGATAAACGAAATCGAGATCCTGCAAATCCCATCCGAAGCGAGGACTGAATGCCCAATGCGACAAATCCAGCTCAAGATAAGTTAATTGATCATCTATGTTCTTCACACGTTGCTCCATCTGGTTCTGATGAAGTCCATTCAAATCGTCTTCAATTCGGTCAATGGCAAACCAATATATACAACCACCCGTGATGAAGCCAGGGATGCTTGCTATTAACAAAAGCCAGATCAGGCTTTTGCGATAATAGCTTCTTTTATTCCGACCATTCTGCTCCCCACTCCACACAGCCATCCTTGTAAACTTTGATCGGAAACGAGCAAGCATTTGGTCTACACCCCTTTCCAAATCCTTTAGTATAGAATGATGGCGGTTAAACAGACCCCTATTGATCATAATTGTATCATTTATCACATGGATAAAATGTGTAAATAACGGTCTTTATTGTTTACTTATTAGTGTTTTACAGAATATTACCTTACTTTCCCTTACCATATCAATTGCACTTTTTTGCATACGCTTAAAAGCTAATCTCGTCTCTATCCGAAACGCCACTAAAGGCAGTCTTTCTAATAACATTCCCATCTCTGTCGAGATAGCCTATTCCTATCAAGGTGCTGGAGGCGAAGCGATCACCGCCTTCGCGGAAGCAGGCGCCAAGGGAATCGTAACCATCATTTCACCTAATCCAACAGCTGCATCTTCATGCATATTGGAGATAGGTGTGAGTATAAATCCAGAGTATTTTGACTTGATATAAATGAGTGAAATTTACAGGAAAGGTGTTTTCGCACCCATTTCCCCACCATTTAGAGTATTATTACCGAAGATTTGCCGAAGCGGAGCTAGAATACACATCTGATAGGCCCATTATGTAAGTGATTGAGTTCACTGACACAAAATGTTCCAACCCATATAATTGAGATAGCTCATCTCATAAAATAAGCTACTTTGTGTGATTAGGGGATGGTTGAAGAATGGATAATCAAGCTTATTCAAAGCCAGCAGCATGTATTTTTTTGATTTGTATACAGCTTTTCTTAGGGATTGGTGCTTTACTTGGAGGGTTAGTGTTCATAATTAGCCCAAGTGGTTCATTAATCAATATACCTCTCACCACTTTAGACCAATCGCCATTTGATAGCTTTTTGATACCTGGCATCATCTTATTTATTGTACTAGGTATCGCTCCCAGCGTGGTAGGCTATTCACTTATTACTGGCTGGCAATGCAAGATCGCCAATAGGTTGAACCTATTTAGCAATATGCTGTGGTCATGGAGCTTCTCCCTCTACATCGGATTTGCGTTAATCATATGGATATTCATTCAAGTTTACTTGATCAACGCTGTTGATGTCCTTCATATCATCTATATGACGCTTGGATTAATTATTCAAGCTGTCACACTGTTGCCATCGGTCCAACGATATTATAGTCATGCTTGATTCCGCATAACACTTCACATTCCATGATCGCTGAGAAGAAAATTATGGGAACAAGCAGACCGGTCCCCACCCACACGGGCAGGGCCAATGTTACCTATCCCAGTCCCACATTCTCAAGCGTCCGCATTTGACGGAGCAATTCCTTCCCGTCGAAGAACGACGAAGCTTCCCGAATCGTCATAGCGAGGACGTCGCTGATGGATTTTCCGTTCAGTTTATACTGCAGAACTTCATCGCTGAACCGCTTGCCCGCGCATATTTCACATGCCCTCTGCATGGATTCTAGGCGGATTTGCAGAAATCTACCAGTGATCTTGGAAAGCAGGAAGGCACCTTTAGGATTGTAAACTAGACTGAATAAAATTTAATTAGACAACAAAGAAGAACGCCAAACGTTGGCCATATAGACCGGACGTTGGCGTTACTTGGCGTTACTTGGCGTTCGAGATACATATTCATACTTAAATTGATGCCTCAACCACATAACGTAATCAGCATGTCTCTCAAAGCGAACGATATTCAAACTGTTTAAATGTAACCTTTCCAGACCCTTGAGCCCAAAGCGCCAAGCGCAAAGCAAGAAAGCCACCAAGCGCATTATGATGCCAGCCTGAGGTTTCAAACGAATGTTCAAATTTCGACCACTCAGTACCGTCAATGCTGTGATAGAAAATTACTTCATGATCAATATATCGAAGCCGCACAAAGAGAAGTCGGGATGGCGATGGCTTCGCAGGCGTACGCCAACCGCGAATAATTCCATGCAGTCCTTCGTCCGATAGTTCTAGTCCACTGTAAGTGGACTCATTATAGAATAATACAAATCGCCCAGAAGCTTTTCCAGAAATCTCAATTTCCACTTGCGCTTCGTAAGCATGATCTCTTGGCATAAAGACAATTGGGACAGTATACGTGTTAGGAATTATCGAGATGGTGTTATGATCCACATCGTATTCGATTGGGCTTCTAGGTTTATACCAACTCCAAGCAAAGCCTAGCCCGCCGTTCTTTGATTGAAAATCATGAAAATTCAATGAGCGAGTCACGGCTTGACCGTAAGGCTTTTGAATCGATTGATCTGCACGAACACCTTCCGGAATGCGAAACCAGCCATCCTCGGTCCACTCCAGCGGTTCCATTAGCGTCTGTCTACCGAGTGTATAAAAACCCTTTTCATAGGCGTGGTATATGATCCACCATTCGCCGTTGGTAGTATCGTGGATGGAGAAGGTATGCTCGAATCTAATGGGGAATCCTATAGGATTGGACCAGGACGTGCAATGATGTTAGAAATCCCCGGAAACCACATTTATTACTTCCCGAAAGATAATGCGGCTTGGACGTTTTTATTTATTCAGATTCGACCGACACTTATATTACCCAATTGGCAAGAAGCCAAGCGGCGACTAGGAGAGGTTCCGTATCTTCCCCAAATGTGCAAGCCAGTCCGTCTCCTTCAGGATATGTTTGACGAAGCAAGTGCGGGTAGAATTACTGATTCCTACACAGCTTCGTCAATGGCATATGAATTCGTAACAGAACTTTGCAGGTTTGCTTCCGTCCCTAAAGATGACCGACGAGAATGGCCAATAAAGGTCCGACAGGCCTCAGAATATTTTGAATCTAATTATGCATAGATGATAAGCTTGGACTCACTTGCAGATAAACTTAACCTTTCAAAATACCACTTGATTCGGACTTTTTCTTCGGTGGTTGGCATTACTCCGAACGATTACTTAAACAAAATTCGTGTCGAGCAGGCAATGCGACTTCTTCGACATTCAGACCTAAGCATCGAGAACATAGCTGAACACGTCGGTTATTCCAGTGGAAGCTATTTCATAAAGGTTTTCCGAAAGATAACAGGCTGCACGCCAGGGAGTTTTAGATCGGGGCAAGAGCAGATGACAGTAAACCGGCTGTTCTTCAACTAGGGGATAATAGGAACAGAATGATCCGAATCGTATAGCACAAGCTCAGTCACCTATACAAGATATAGATCGAGTAGGAGGGAGTGATTA
>DFZX01000111.1 GCA_002383695.1 Caryophanales bacterium UBA4045 | reverse complement strand
TTGCTGAGCTGGAGAAACTCGCTTTCGCCAAGCACAATAAATGTGCTTACTGAGCTACAGAAACTCGTTGGAGCAAGATGGGCATTATAAACAGGAAAATTCCGGCAGAATCGTGAGTTTGTTAAAAAAGGCTCCTAATGAGAGCCAATTGGGTAATATAAGTGTCGGTCGAATCTGAACAATTAGAAAGGTCCAAGCCACATTATCTTTGCGATTGGTTTTTAAATGACTGAGCATTCAGTTCAAACTAAAATTTCCAAAATGAAACAAAAATGAAAAGTTCATCGTTATAATTATGTGGTAATAAATAAGGGGGATAAGAAGATGTATAGAGTAGCATTAATATGTGTATTATTGATTACCTTAACGGGTTGTGCTGACAAAGATAATTCAATGGTTACTCTATCACCGACTCAAGTGTCACAGATTCCAAAAACTACTCCCGATATGCCAACGCCCCAAGTCACTCCAGAACTATTACCGAACCCAACTAGTGTTGAAGCCCAATCTCTAGAAAATATCGCCACCAAGGATGCGGAGAAATACATCAATGCGCTGAAGAAGGAAGATACTCAGTTAATGTCTAGGATTATGGCGCACGCGGAGAATGAAAACACTCCTGAAACGATGAAGATCATCATTGAAGGTTTTCTACTACATTTTGACAAGTTAACGGACCTGAATCTAACATACGAATCCAATGAGCAGAATGAAGAATATTTTATAGAGAATTTTGTGATTATTGGTATGAAGAAAGGCGAAGAACGATTTGTTCCTTTTCAAGTGAAGTACGATAAGAATGACGGAATAACTAAAATACAAGATGACCGTTACCGAGAACCACTGTACGATTCCCCACTGTTAAATCATCCTTATATAATTAGAAATGCGGAAGGCTACCTGCAAGCGATACGCCAGGAAGATGTGGAGAGCTTGTTATTGCATTTGGGATTATATAATGTAACTGAGGAAATCGAGTCCGATGTTAGTGAAATACTTAATAGGTATAGAGAGCAACTAGACCTGACAACTACGAAAGTCATACCCATAAATTATGATGAAAATAGGAACCTATTTCTGTTCGACTTTCAAGATGACAAGGAACGTTCTCATAGCATTCAAGTGGATGCCGATACCAGTCTCATAGTAGACGACTGGGCCTTGGGACAATGAGATAATGATTAGGGAATCTATTGTTCGTGATGTGATGTTAGTTTGTGTTATAATTTCTCATTATAACTCAATGATGAGGTGTGTTCATTGCTTCCTATTCAACGAAAATCGAAAGTGATTGAATATTTGGCACAAAAAGGCGAATGTACGATTAAGGAGCTTAGCCAATTATTCAACGTTTCAGAAATGACAATTCGCCGAGATTTAAAGCAATTGGAAGCCGAGGGTATTGTGTTACCTTCTCATGGAGGAGTTGTCTATGTTAAGTCCTTAATGCGTGAACCAGCTCTATATGAAAAAGAAGCAAAATATAAAGATGTTAAGGATCGCATCGCTGCTTATACGGTTGAACATTTCATTAAGGATGGAGATGTTCTCATTCTAGAAGGTGGGACAACGGTATCCCGTATGACATCGTATTTATATGAATATACTCAGTTGACAATATTGACGAACGGTTTGGATACATTGAACAGATTGAGAGGAATGTCAGAGCGCAGTACGGTATTATGCTGTGGGGGCACGCTGCGAGAGGCTTCAGGTACTTTTGTCGGACCGGTGGCACAGTCGTTTTTTGGAGAGTTCCATGCCAACACTGTGTTTCTGTCCGCATTAGGCTACACCCCAGAGTCTGGCTTTACCGATCCGAACATGATGGATACACAAATTAAGAAAGCGATGATCCGCTCCTCTCAACAAACCGTGATGCTCATCGATTCCTCCAAATTTGGAGAACAGTCTTTTACGACCTCAGTTACTGTAAATGACATTATTGCTGTAGTTACCGATGATGGTATTTCGGATCAGATGAAATCGCACTTCAAGGAGAAAGGCATTCAATTACATATCATATAATCATAATGATGAATAATCTTGACAGGCTAATTTTGTCGAGATTTTTTATTTTGTTAATACATGATATTTTGTGTTACTATGTGTTAATATAAGATAAAACGTGTGATAAGGATGGTGGCGATGGAAGCTAAGATGATTAGAAGTAGATACAACATAGAGCCTTTTGTGAAGATAGAAGGATGGGATCATGAGGCTTGGAGAAATTATAATCATATCTTAAATGAATTGAAAGCTAGATTCCTTGGAGAAGAAAAATCAGTGTTGGTCATAGAATGTTATCCTGGTGTTCGACAGGAAGAAATGATTACAGCACTTCAAGCTCAGTTTAATGAAATTACGATTATTCATGCTGAGGATGCTGCTTTAAGTGGAGAACAAATCTCTCTAAAAGTCGATAGGTTCTTAACGGATGATCGGGTATTTGGTTATATGGCACCTTTTACGATAGATGAGTTTTATGTTCAGGATAAGCTTCAGTGCCTCAAAAACGAAGTAGAAGCAATCCCAGTAGGGCTCGTTGTGGTGATCGGCTTCGGTGCTTCGTTGGTAACTAAAGGGGATGTTCTGATATACGCGGATATAGCCCGTTGGGAAATTCAGCAAAGGTATCGATCCCAAGAAATCGGCAATTGGCGCATTGAAAATCGAGAAGAAGATATTCTTAGGAAGTATAAACGAGGCTTTTTCTTTGAATGGAGAATGGCAGATCGGCTAAAGCGAAGTATATTTGAACAAATGGATTATTACTTGGATACCAATACTAAGAATGACCCGAAGATGGTAACTAGAGAAGCTCTATTAAGCGGACTGAAGCAAACCGTTTCACAGCCGTTTCGTTTAGTTCCTTACTTCGATCCCGGTGTATGGGGAGGAGTGTGGCTTGAGGCCAATATTGACCTTCCCCCTAGAGAGCATCCCTATGCGTGGGGTTTTGATGGGGTTCCAGAAGAGAATAGCTTATGCTTTACATATGGGAGCATTTCTTTGGAGCTGCCTTCTATTAATCTTGTATTTTTCCAGACTAAGGCATTGCTTGGAGAGAAGGTATATGCCCGATTCGGGGCAGAGTTTCCAATTCGGTTTGACTTCTTAGATACCGTTGGAGGACAAAACCTTAGCTTGCAGGTTCATCCGAGCACAGATTATATCAGGGAGACATTCGGTATGCCGTATACACAGGATGAAAGCTATTATATCCTAGATGCCAACCCTGGTGCGAAGGTGTATCTTGGAGTGAAGGAAGGAATTGATACAGAACAGATGCTGAAGGATTTAGAACGGGCTCAAGCTGGAGAAGCTTCGTTTCCTGCAGATACGTACATCAATTCATATGCTGCTAGCAAACACGATCATTTTTCAATTCCTGCAGGTACGATTCACTGTTCATGTGCGGGATGTATGGTGCTGGAAATTAGCGCTACACCTTATATATTTACTTTTAAACTATGGGATTGGGATCGGCTTGGTCTAGATGGTAAGCCTCGTCCTATTCACTTAAGCCATGGGGCTAAGGTTATAGATTGGAATCGTACTTCGCATTGGATTGAGAACGAAATTGTGGGTAAAGTGGATCCTATCTCAGCTGGTAATGGATGGATAGAGGAGAGAACAGGACTTCACGAGCTGCAATTTATAGAGACGAGACGTCACTGGTTCTCGGAATTAGTTCGTCATGATGCTAACGGAAGCGTTCAAATGCTGAATCTTATTGAAGGGGAGGAAGCGGTAGTTGAAAGTCCGGATGGTGAGTTTGCTCCGTTCGTAGTTCGTTATGCAGAAACGTTCATCATTCCAGCAGCTGTTAAATGCTATACGATTCGTCCCAGCGGACCGAGTAGCGGCAAAACCATCGCTACAATCAAGGCTTTCGTAAGAATTTAAGCTGTTAGGAGGTTAGTCCATGAATGAACAAGTCATACTGGCTTTCGATGTAGGCGGGACTTTTATTAAGGCAGGTGTGGTTAATCAGGATGGTCATGTAATGGTACACACCATCTCTGAGTATGAGGCTCGAGCCAATGAAAGCGAAGATGAGTTAATCAAGCATTTTACAGCCATTATAGTAGATTTAATAAAAAAAATAAATAGTGAGCACGATGTAGAAATCCGCGGCATTGGATATGCGTTTCCAGGTCCATTTGATTATGACAATGGGATTAGTTACATTCGAGGATTAGATAAATTCGAAGCGCTTTATGGAATAAATATAGGAAAGCAGCTTACACATAGTATTCAGGACGATCCTCTGATAAGAGGCATATTAGCTTCAAATTATACAATCGCCTTTGAGAATGATGCATCCTTGTTCTCACTAGGTGAAGCCATCAGTGGTCAGGCCTCACAGGTAGATCGGGCAGTATGCTTAACAATTGGAACCGGCCTTGGTTCTGGCTTTGTTGAGAAGGGTAGGCTGGTCAAACACCGTCATGATGTGCCTGAGAATGGCTGGCTCTATAATCTGCAGTATCAGAGCGGTATTGCCGATGATTTCGTTTCTCGTAGAGGTGTGCTTGAAATCGCAAGACAAATGGATATCGATATGACTGGGGGCAGAGATGTCCGAGAGCTTGCTAAGGCAGCTCTTGGAGGAGATCCTCTGACGTGTGAATTATTCAAACGGTTTGGTACACAAATGGCTGACATTCTAGCTTCATCGCTTCAGAGCTTTCAACCGGATGTAGTCGTATTGGGGGGTCAAATTTCCAAAAGTAATGAATTGTTTGTTCCCGCATTTGTTCAGAAATTACAGGAGTATAATCTGGATATCAAGGTGAAAATTAGTGAAAATACGTTATATAGCAGCTTCAGGGGAATTTATCATTTGCTGAATTGAGGTGCTAGAATGCGGTTTGATGGTATAAAGAACCTGAAGATGAAGTATAAGCTGTTTATATCATATTTAGCCGTTATTATTATTCCTCTTGGTATATTAGGCGTCTATTCCTATCAGCAGTCGAAGCAATTACAAATTCAGCAGGCAAATATAGGCTTGCAGAATAGCTTGATGGAGATGGAGGATAATTTAAACTATAAATTGCAGAGGTATGATGCTGCTATTGAATTAATAGGCTTTAATCCTAACCTATCTCATATTTTTAACGATGAATATATGGATTATTATTCGATGTATAAAGATTTAACCGAGATTGTAGATCCGCTTATCAATACAACTCTTTTCCTGAATGATGATATCAAGAGGATCATCATTTATACAGGGAATAACCTAACGGAGAGAATTGGCTCCATATTGCCCATATCCCAAGTCGAGCATACATTCTGGTTTCAAGAGACAATGGGTGATCTGAGAACTCATTGGTATTCGGATAAGGGGAGAATATTTGGAGCTAGAAGAATTTTTGGGAATGTGATGTACGATAAGAAGAACATTATTTACTTGGAGCTAAAGCCTGAATTTTTTAGTGATTCCCTAGTTGACAAGGAATTAAGTGGTTTTACCATTCTTGTAACGGATGAGAATTTGAACATTATATATTCGAATGATCATTCATCCAAGCATCTGACAGTTAACTCCTACAGAAAGAATAAAGATTATATACTGCTGGAAAAACCTATCGGAGATTCGGACTTAATCCTTCACCTTGTTGCGTCGTCTAACTCTTTAACGATCAAGCCTTGGAAGATTATACGAGCCACAATCATCATTGAGGCTGTTAGTTTTGTTGGACTGCTACTCATTATTTGGCTTTTCTCCAGTGTGTTCGTGAGAAGGATATACCGTTTGAACAATAAGATGAAAATGGTGGAACAGGGTGTTCTCACAATGAATGTAACCATTCAGTCTAGAGACGAAATTGGCGAACTAGAGGAGCGATTCGGGAAGATGCTAGCGAGCATCAATCAGCTGATTGATGACGATTATAAGAATAAAATCATTCAGAAGGAGGCGGAGCTAAAGGCCTTGCATTCACAAATCAATCCACACTTTCTCTATAATTCGCTATCCGTAATTAATTGGAAGGCTATTCAGGTAGGCGCTGAGGATATAAGCCAGGTGGCAGGCATATTATCTGCCTTCTATCGAACAACCTTAAATAAAGGCAAGGATATAATGTCTGTTGAGGACGAGCTGTTAAATACCAAATCCTATATAGAGATGCAGCTCATTATGCATGATCATAATTTTGATGTTCATTACCACATTGAAGATGAATTGTTGGACTATAACATGATTAAATTAGTGCTGCAGCCTATCGTTGAGAACGCTATTGAGCATGGTATTGATCAAAAACGAGATGGTAGAGGGACATTGATTATCAGTGCGACGCAAGCTGAAGATACACTCCTATTCTCCGTAGAGGATAATGGGCCTGGGATGAACCGAGAGCTGATTGATGAAATTCTCGTGAAGCAATCCAAAGGCTACGGCCTCTATAATGTACAGGAGAGAATTCGGATACAATATGGCGGTGATTTCGGTATATTCATTGAAAGTGAGTTAGGGAAAGGTACAAAGGTTATCGTGAAGATATCAAAAATCTTATACATTTCAAAAGAATCTCATATATCTTTGAACTCCGTTCGTTGAATATAATGATTGCACACTTATAACAGTGAATACTAATAAGGGAGAATTAGACGATGAACCCAAATAAAAAGCATTGGAAAATTTACGTAATCCACCATTCACATACGGATATCGGATATACAGAAAGGCAAGAAAAAATTGAACAATATCAAGTCGATTTCATAAGACAGGCTATAGCGATATGCCAAGCTTCACACACGGAAGCAGGCAAACAATGGGCTGGGTTTAAGTGGACCTGTGAGACCTTCTGGGCAGTAGAAAAATTTCTAGAGCAAGCTACGGAGGAAGAGCAGGAGCAATTTCTTGCTGCATTACGTAGCGGTGATATCGAGCTTTCGGGCACTTATCTGAATATGACTGAATTAATTAATTTTGAGCTGTTGAGCAATATGCTATCCCGTGCGGGTACCTATGCGGATTCACTAGGCATTCAAGTCAGATCCGCCATGACAGCGGATGTTAATGGGTATAGCTGGGGTTATTCACAAGCAATGGCTGACGCAGGGATCGAGTATTTATTATCCAGTATTCACACGCATCACGGAATGTTCGCGATTGGCCGCAAGCAATATCCGTTTTATTGGGAGACACCAAAGGGCGATCGTATATTAGTATGGAGCGGAGAGCATTACATGATGGGGAATGATCTGGGTATTAATCCCGATGGGGCACTTTCCTACACGATAAAAGATGAGAATCCAATATGGGGCATATCGGAGGATCACTGGACGCTTGCAGAAACCAGAATTTCACGTTATCTGGAACAGCTAGAGCAAGAAAACTATCCATACGATTTCGTATTGGTGAATGTTATGGGATTATTAAGGGACAATGCGGCACCGAATGGTACAATCATGAGCTTCATCCAGGAATGGAATCAGAAGCATGGGGCTCAGATAGAAATTGAGATGACAACACTAAACCGTTATTTTGATATGTTAAAGCAACAAGAGGAAATGATTCCCGTTTATAAGGGAGACTGGCCGGATTGGTGGTCTGACGGAGTGGCATCAACAGCGATGCATACGCAGATCTTTAGGAATGCTCAGCGCTCGTTGGGTATTGTACAGAGATTAGATCGTGACCTTGAAGTTGTGCCCGCGAAGACGCTTGCTGAGGCTGAGAAGCAGCTGATGATGTATGCTGAGCATACTTGGGGTTATCACTCTTCAATTTCTGAGCCGTGGCATATTATGGTGCAGGAGCTTGCTGTCAGAAAAGAAGCCTATGCGGCCAATGCCAGCAGACTAGTTCAATCTATGCTGGATGAGGTGCTCAAGCAACGCGGAGATGCTCTATTGAGAGCGAACAGAGCTTTTACATACCAAGTCATCAATTCCTATGATTATGCCGTAGAAGATTTAGCCTTCTTCTATCTGGAGGAGCAGTGGGAAGCGGACTATTATAAGAATGGATTTGAAATCGTGGATGATCAGACCGGGGCAGTGGTTGCACATCAGCAGGAGTTGGTGAGCAGAGGCTACCAAATTGCCATCATGGTAAAGCTAAACGCCCGAGAGGAGAAGCGTTTCTCCATACGTGCAAGCTCGAAGGTCATACCTGTTACAACCAGCAGCACTCGCTTGCGTGGAGCCGATAGAATTCATGACATTCAAGACATGATCGTATTCAAGCAGGTAGAATATCCGAATTTACGAATAACTGAGAATCGAATTGAATCACCCTTTGTAAGTATAGCTTGGAAGGCCGGGGTTGGCATTGTATCTTGGGTGGATAAGCTAACAGGTAAGGAATTAATCGATAGCAAGCAAGCTTATGGGGCGTTTACCCCTGTATATGAAATGACTAAAGCCGAACAAGACGATCAAATGACTGTACGAAGAATTATGGGCAGAAATCGTAAAGGGATGAATGTTGAACGCTCTGTCGGAGTACTATCCTCCATAAAGGAAATAACGAATGGACCGATATATGGCATTGTAGAACTGCAATATCAAATTAAAGGAATGAGCTTCTTCTCACTGTTTATTAAGGTTTATAAAGGGTTAGCAAGGGTTGATGTCTCTGTTCGTATCCACAAGGACAGTGTTTGGGATCCCGAGAATGTATATATTTCCTTGCCCTTTACACAAGGAGAGAATGATGAGCTATGGTTTGAAAAAGCAGGCGCTTTAGTACGACCGGGAAAGGATCAAATACCAGGAACCTGTACCGATTTTTATTGTATTCAGGAAGGGCTGGCATTTGTATCTCCTGAGGGGGGATTATTAATTGCAACTCCGGATACACCTTTAATGCAGACTGGTCCATTGGAGTATGGAACTAGACTTGTTCACGGCCAACAAACCGAAGAGGACAAGACCGATTTATATGCATGGGTGCTAACTAATTATTGGGAAACTAATTTTAAAGCAACGCTTGGCGGATTTTACGAGTTTCGCTATATGCTGCAATGGGGAGCTCACATAGACTCTGCTGAGAAAGTAGTTGAGATTTGCCATAGCCTGAATACAGGTACAGTATCGTATAGAACCACATAATTGGCAAACACAGGAGGGGCTGAATCTTTGGATTAGCCCTTTTTTGTACGAAAGAGAATTTATAAGTTTGACTGGTGCGCTCCGAATAATTAATGGGATAAATCAGGTTGCTGAGAAAGTCATTTGATCGGATTCCAGGTGAAATATTGTCTTGCTCAGCTCAAAAGTATATGCTCCCGAAGTAGTTTTCTTACGAAAACTTTCACTAGGTTTAAGTTCCTTTATTTCCATGAGACAGGTCTAAAACCTCCGCCTTTTGGCGGACAGCTTTCAGCGCGTTGACAGCGTAGAAGGTGAAACCGTATTAAGTGCTCGAAGAGCCTCTAATGCAGATTTAAAGAGCCGAATGAGTGCTGTAAGTGCTCGAAGAGCCTCTATTGCAGATTTAAAGAGCCAAATGAGTGCTATAAGTGCTCGAAGAGCCTCTATTATAAATTCAAAGAGTAGAATCATCGTATTAAGTGCTCGAAAGACAGCCGACTTTCAGATGGCTTTAGCCATAGGTCTTTGAGCAGGCTTTAGCCTGAAACAGCGGCTTTCAGCCACAAAAGGAACCTACCGGCTTTAGCTGGTAGTCGTTCAGTATATAAGTGCTATAGAGGAATGGAACTTAAATCCAAAACTCGTAGCAAGCCAACATTTCACTCTTCATCACTCCAATCATGAGAAGATGGAGGGAATGGGTATGGGGTGGAAAGGTGCTTTGCGGTGTCCGCCTTTTGAAGTCGTGATATTACCACATAATTAATTCAGAAGAACACGACTTCAACAGCGGTGGAACCCCCTACCCATTCCCGTCCAACACCACAATAGTATGAGTAAGCACATTAAAGGACGCTGTAAGGCGAATTTCATATAAAGTGAGGGGGGTTGGACACATGTATCGGATATTAATTGTGGATGATGAACGCATAGAAAGAGAAGGCATACAGAAATTAATTGTTCATCACCAATTGAAGCTCGAAACCGTTCTAGCGGAGAATGGCGAGGCAGCTTTAGAGATGATCAAGAATCAACACATTGATATTATGATTACCGATATTAAAATGCCCTTTATCGATGGGCTAGAGCTATCAGAGAAAGCAAGACAGTGGGATCAGAATCTCGAAATTATTATCTATAGTGCTTACAACGAATTTGAATATGCGAGAAGAGCACTGCGGACGAATGTAGCGAATTATTTGCTGAAGCCTATTCAGATCAAGGAATTTCTACATGTTGTGGAGCAGGTGATTGAGGCATGTAATAAAAAAACAGCGGAAAAGCTGCGAAACGAAGAGCTACAAGTTGGTTATGAGCGTGGTCTCGCTTATGAAAGGGAAAAAATTCTTCTGGATGCATTATATGGTGTGAGCCATAGTGGAGGTGGAATGGGAAGCCATGATCATCATCCATGGATACACTTGGTTTTGATGGATAGCGGCAAGAAATTTTTTGACATCGTTACGGATGATTTTAATAGGTTACTCTCCGATAAGATTGGTTATGAGTTTGATTATGTCAATTTTAATGAATACAAAGTGTACTATTTATTAGAAGCCATATACCTATTGAGAAGGAAGTCTTACGTGCTGTAGGCGAAGAGATCATTCGGCAATCAGTCATAGATTTTTCTGTCCATATATCTCTCATTTTCGGAAAGGCTGTAGATCATTTGAATCAGCTTTACGAAGTATTTAATGAGATGGAGCAAATGCTAGAGTTTAAGTTTTTTATGGAGGAAGCCGATATTTTGTTCGCCGATGAAAGATTATCGCGATCCAACTTTGATCAAGTGGAAATGGATTCGGTATTAGACAAGCTATATCAATGTCTAGACTACAAGGATATCCAAGGGGCGCAATACAGCTTAGATCTGCTATTCTCTTACTTTAAAGCTAAGGGGAGCTACTCCTCTCTATATGTAAAATTTATTTGCTCGGAGATTATGAAGAAGGTCGTTCTAAAGGAGTTACATACAGGATTTCTAGAAATAAATGATTATCTGGACAGAATATCCAGGGTTGATTCTTTACTTGATTTAAGAGAACTGATATTTACGTTAATTGCTACTATTAATCCCGAAAAAGGGGATAAGGTGAAGCAAGATTCAACTCATAAGCTGATTCGTACGATAAAAGAGCTGATCGAGAAGGAATATAGCCAGGATATTTCCTTGGATTCCATCGCGGAGACCGTATACTTATCACCCAGCTATCTAAGCTACTTGTTCAAGAAGGAAACGGGACTTAGTCTCATTCGCTACATTACTCAAGTTAGAATGGAGAAGGCCGTTGAGCTACTAACCTCTACGAATATGAAAATTGTCGATATTTATGAACAGCTCGGTTTTAGAAGCGCGACTTACTTTATACAAACCTTTCGTCATATGTATGGGGTTACACCAGCGAAATTTAGAGAAGGTTCTTCGTAAGATTTCTATATATATCATAAATATGTGTGATAGATGTAAACTACGGAAGCTTGTTATGATAATTGTGCAAGTTAATCCTAACATTGAAGGATGGGGTATGAAGATGAACAAGAGACTTTTGATATTAGCCTTAGCTTTGGTTTTACTCTTAGCGGCATGCAGCAACAACAACACAACCAGCACTGAGGATCCAAAAGCAAGCGATCCAAAAGCAAGCGATACACCTGCAGTAAATGATAGCAAAGAAGTTGTACAGGAGGATGGACCGTTCACCAAGTATGATGAAACGGTTACAATTTCTCTAGGAAGACAAGGAGTAGCTGGCAATAATTTGCCGGATGGAGATACCTTGGAAAGCAATGATTATTTGAAGTATGTAGAGGACAGACTCAATGTCAAGGTGAATTATGAGTTTTCTGTCGAAGATTTAGATGCATTTAACCAGAAAGTTAGCTTAACCATTGCAAGCAATAGTATTCCTGATGTAATGGTTGTGAATGAGCAACAATTTAAACGGTTGGCGCAGGCTGATATGCTTGCCGATTTGACAGACGTGTATGAGAAATATAGCTCTCCGTTAATCAAGGAGTACTATGGATCCTATACGGGGGATCGTGTACTGAATACAGGGAGAATCGACGGAAAGCTGTTGGCGCTGCCTAATACGAATATCGATGGTAGCTATCAATTATTGTGGTTGCGTAAAGACTGGCTAGATCAATTAAATCTAGAGCTACCAACGACAATGGAAGAGGTAACCGATATAATTACCGCCTTTAGAGATGGGGATCCAGATGGCAATGGTAAGCCGGATACTGTTGGTTTACTAGGTGATAAGACGGTAGTTGGCGATGGAGGATTCTTTACCTTTGATCCGATCTTTAATCTCAATCAATCCTATCCCAAGAATTGGTTTAAGGATGATAGCGGCAATATCGTTTATGGATCTATAACTCCAGAGACGAAGAAAGCGCTTGCAACTTTAAGGGATATGTACGCTTCTGGACTTATTGATAAAGAGTTCCTTACTAGAAAATATGAAGATAATGCAGGACTAGTATCTAGCGGAAGAGCTGGGGCTCTATTCGCACCATGGTATGCTGGTTGGGCATTATCCGATGCTGTTAAATCAAATCCGAATGTAGAGTGGGTTCCTCTCGCAGTGCCGTTGGATAGTGAAGGAAGAAGAAACATTGTACCTTCCGCGCCATCTGGAATCTTCCTTGTTGTGAATAAGAACGCTAAAAACCCTGAAGCCGTCTTGAAAATATTGAGTGTTGAATATGAGGGTATTCGTCTAATTGACCCGGTAACCTTGGATCTGTACAAGGATAAAGGTGTGGGCTGGTTGAACTATCCGCTTAATTTGCAGCTAGATTTCCAAGATGCGCTTGCCCGCGATATTCCCGTATATGACAAGGTTATACAGGATGGGGATACTAGCAATTTACCAGCTCGTCTGATTCCTAGAGTCAATTCTATTCTCAAGAATAATAAGAATCCTAAACAGGATATTCCAGCTTATGCAGATTCACTTTCCTTCTATACAGCAGGTGCTGTTACAGGTGCCAAGGAAATCAATAAAGTTGAACCCATCTTCTATGGCAAGACAGACACTATGATCAAAAAAGGAGCAAATCTCGATAAATTGGAGAATGAGACCTTTTTGAAAATAATAACTGGGGCAGCACCGATTGATGATTTTGATAAGTTTGTCTCTACCTGGAAGAATATTGGTGGAGATGAAATCACGAAGGAAGTTGCCGAAGCGAGTAAAACCAATTAAATGGATGTAAGCTCAATGATTTAACAGGAAGGGTATCCTATGTAGTAAGGATACCCTTCCTTAAAAAAAGTGTATAGGTGGAGATAGAATGAATAATCGGGCCTTTGTATGGAACTATCACTTCATGTTATTACCCGGGATCCTATTACTTATCGTTTTTAGCATTGTTCCGATGTTCGGAATTACAATAGCATTTCAGGATTACCAGCCCACTGTAGGAATACTCCGTTCCAAATGGATTGGTTGGGAAAACTTCACCTACATGTATAGCTTACCAGATAGTAAGCTAATTCTCGTTAACACGCTTTCTATTGCGATTATGAAGATTATTGCTGGTCAGGTTATAGCCTTTACATTCGCCTTGCTGCTTCATGAGGTTCTTCATGTAAAGTTTAAACGTATCATTCAGACGATCGTTTATTTACCCCACTTTTTGTCATGGGTTATTCTATCCGGTGTACTGATCAATATTCTAAGCCTAGATGGAATCGTTAATCAGATGATTCGCTGGTTTGGTGGAGATCCGATTATGTTCCTGCAGAGTAATTCCTGGTTTAGGGCTATTGTCGTTTCTAGTGATGTATGGAAGGAATTTGGCTTTAGCACGATTATTTATATCGCTGCGCTAACATCCATTAATCCCAATCTTTTTGAAGCTGCTGCGATCGATGGCGCCAATCGATTTCAGAGATTACAATACGTTACCATTCCAGGACTACTCACTACGATCATCCTTCTATTGACATTAAGCTTGGGCAATGTTCTTAATGCGGGGTTTGAACAAATCCTAAACCTTTATAATCCGATTGTGTATGAGTCGGGAGACATTATTGATACTTATGTGTATAGAGCCGGGTTAATTGAAACTCAGTATGGCTTGGCCACAGCAGTAGGTCTGCTCAAATCTGTAGTTAGTTTTCTATTAATAGCTTTGTCGTATGGTTTAGCTTCTCGTTATGCTAACTATCGTATTTTTTGATGGGAGTGACTGAATATGGTTCGAGGTAGTAATCGCAGCGTTGATATGATCATCTACAGTATACTCACACTTGTTGCCTTTCTATCTATGGCTCCGATATTAAATACCTTAGCGATTTCTTTCAGTGGTAAGGTACCAGCCATGTCGGGTAATGTATTTTTTTGGCCGGTTGATTTTAACTTAAATGCTTACAAAGAGGTGCTTAGTGATCGAAGCTTTTTCATATCCTTTGGCGTTTCGATAAAGAGGGTGCTTCTTGGAGGGGCGATCAACTTTATAGTGACGGTATTGATGGCTTATCCATTATCCAAGAGCTCGAAATTATTTCCGGGACGCAGCATCTATATGTGGTTTGTTATCTTTTGTATGTTATTTAGCGGCGGCTTGATTCCTTGGTATATGACCATTTACACGCTTGGTCTTCTGGATTCCATTTGGGCGCTTGTATTACCGACAGCTGTCCCAATTTTTAATGTTATTCTATTGATGAACTTTTTTAAGGGTATTCCCAAAGAAATTGAAGAATCAGCCAATATCGATGGATCAGGTCCATGGCGAA
This sequence comes from Caryophanales bacterium UBA4045, assembly GCA_002383695.1. GTDB lineage: Bacteria > Bacillota > Bacilli > Paenibacillales > UBA4045 > UBA4045. Next base: position 87,920 of record DFZX01000111.1, on the reverse strand, counting down.
CCTTAATTATGATCTATATTCCGATCTCCTTGCCAGCGCTGGCTGCTGTAACCCTATTCTCTATTGTGGGCCATTGGAACGCATTCTTTGACGGGATGATCTTAATGCAGCATAAAGAAAATTGGCCTTTGCAAACGTATATTCAGCAATTAATTATTAGCATGAGCTCGATTATGAATACAACAGACCCAGAGGAAGTAAAAAGGCTTAGTAATATGTCGAGCCAGCTACTGAATGCAGCCAAGGTCATGGTGTCGATGATTCCGATTTTGTTGATCTATCCGTTCCTGCAGAAGTATTTTGTAAGTGGCATTGTATTGGGTGCTGTAAAGGAATAAAAGGAGCTAATCTATGGTCATTCATGTAGATCATTTAAGCAAATCATTCGATTACTATAAAAAAGAAACGGGCATAAAGAAATCTATTAAAAATTTATTCCATAGAGAAAAATTAACCAAGGATGCTGTAATGAAGGTCTCGTTTGATATTGAAGAAGGCGAGATTGTTGCCTTTCTTGGTCCTAATGGAGCGGGGAAAACAACAACCTTAAAAATGCTCTCCGGTATATTGTTTCCGACCCTCGGTACTGCTAATGTGCTTGGATACACGCCTTGGGAAAGAAAGAGTGACTTTAAAAAGCAATTTTCCATTGTAATGGGACAGAAAAACCAACTGTGGATGGATTTACCGGCCAGTGATTCCCTATATTTAAACAAATGCATTTATGAAATTGAAGATCAAAGCTACAAGGATACCCTTGGAGAATTGGTTGAGCTCATGGATGTAAAGGACCTGCTTCATGTACAGGTGAGAAGACTGTCATTAGGTGAAAGAATGAAGATGGAGCTGATCGCTGCTTTATTGCATAGGCCAAGGATCATCTTTCTGGATGAGCCGACCATTGGCTTGGATCTGATTTCACAGAAAAAAATACGTGAGTTCCTCAAGCATTACAATAAGGAATCGCGCATGACCATACTGCTTACAAGCCACTATATGAAGGATATTGAAGATCTGTGTAAGCGGACCATTGTTATCAATGAAGGCAGACTGGTTTATGATGGAGAAATTCGCAAAATTAATGAGGTCATGAATGAGAAAAAGCTAATGAAGCTAACTTTCTCGAAAATCGTCGATCAGGAAGATTTAGCAGCTATTGGCTCTATTAAAGAATACAACGGATATGATGTCGTATTGGAAGTGGAGCGTGAGAAGCTAAAGGATTATTCTAGAACGGTTCTTGATCACTTTCCGGTGATTGATCTGAATATAGAAGACATTCCTCTAGAAGATGGCATTGCCCGTTTATATGAAAAGGCGGATCATGCAGATGAATAATAAATATGCAGTCAGCTTTTTACTTGGGATGCAAAATTCCTTGGAGTACCGTTTTAATTTTTTTATGGGGTTTATAAGTCTCTTTTTTCCGATTTTCATACAGCTTTTCTTGTGGAAGGCTGTTTATAGTCATGCAGTCAACGTAAATCTATATGGCTTTACCTACCAACAGATGATCGTCTATACGATAGTAGCTGCACTTATCTCGCGTTTGGTTGCTACAGGTCTGGAATACGATATTAATCATGATATAAAAAGCGGTGGTCTCAATAAATATTTGGTGCGGCCTATCGGTTATTTTCCTTATAAAATTTATGTTTTCCTAGGTGGGAAGGTACTCTCGTTTGTTGTTACCTTATTGCTATTGCTGGGGATTATATTATTTATTGCTTATTACATCCATGCTCCGATCGGTGTTGCGCGCATACTCGTTTTTATTGTTGTGCTTGCTTTGGCAGTCATCCTTAATTCTATGATTTCATATACAGTAAGCGCAATTGCATTCTGGTTAACAGATGTTTCTTATTTTTTTCATGTCACAGCTTTACTGATTCAAATTTTTAGCGGAGGCATCTTCCCACTCGATATATTTGGGCAAAGGTTACTTACGCTTTTTAATTGGTTGCCTTTCAAGTACACGATTTATATGCCGGTCAATGTAATAAACGGTAAGCTTGCTATGATCCAAGTGCTGCATGTGATAGGGCTTCAGCTTCTATGGATTGGCATTATTATTCTCCTTTCAAGACATATATGGAAGGTGGCAATCAAGAAATATATTGCTGTAGGTGGATAAACTTGTTTAAGATGCTCAAATCACTAAGAAAACATGCTTTCATTTACACCTTGTTTGTCAAGCATTCACTTATGTCGCAGATGGAGTACAGAGTCAATTTCTTAATGGGTTTTTTAGTAGAGACTGCCTATTTATTTGCTAAATTTCTTTATGTGATTATAGTGTATGATGCCGGCGTTACGATGGATGGCGTTCCAATAGATGCGATATTGCTGTTTATCGGCACCTATACGATGATGACGGGATTGTATTGGGGATTGTTTGCAATTAACTTTATCCAGATTCCTGACCATGTAAGAACCGGGACACTCGATATTTTGTTAACAAAGCCGATTTCACTGCAATTTATGATGACCTTACGGAGCGTAGACTTTGGTTTAGCTATTCCCAATGTACTGGGTGGAGCTGCCATGGTTGCTGTGGGATGGACGAGGCTTGGAATTGTTGTGGATTTGGTTACGGTAGGAGGCTTTATTCTCTTTATTGGAATTGGCTTTTTCATGACCTATACCTTGTTCTTGATTCCACAATTATTGTCGTTCTGGTTTATCCAAACCTCAGCTGTTAATGACATCTCAAACGGGCTTTTCGAGGTTAATAACATGCCAATGACGATTTATTCCAAATGGATTCAACGTATAGGGGTATATATTATCCCTGTGTTATTGATTACAAACTTTCCATCGTTATTCGTTCTAGATCGCTTAAATCCGAGTCTTTTCCTCTGGGCGTTACTATCACCGATCATCTTTATGGGAATCACAAGATTGATCTGGTCAAAAGCGATTCGCAATTATAATAGCTCGGGTGGCTGAGTGCATGGATTTCCTTCAATCCTTCTATTCGGAGTTTTATCCAGATACAGCTTAAGTTCATCCATATAACCATAACCATGAATTGACATAAGATAATCCTCCTCAGAACGATGTGAGGAGGATTTTTTTCACTGCCTCCGATCTTGTGCATTACAAAGTTAAAATCGTTTGTCTACAAAGTTGATTTAGCTCCACTAAAAGGCCGACAGCGTTTTCCCTGTTTCAAGCAAGCTCTTTAAATTGCTGAGTACGACAGGCCAGCCATTATTAAACCCTTCTATCTTGCCTTCATCCTTGCGAATATCCTTCTCCAATAAATCCTCGTGTAAGAGCGTTAGCTTTACAGTTGAGTTCAAAGGTGTTAATTCGTAGCTAACCTTAGAGAACCGCTCTCCTTCAACATCATTGACGCTCCAAGAAACCGTGAGTAGGCGATAGGGCTCATACACAAGAACCTCACCATGATGATCAACCTTATCCTTAGCCTTATTGATCAATTTAAAGCTAGAGCCAACCTGCCAATCTGAAACGAATTCACTTCCGAAAAAATACTGTTTAATGAACTCACCGTTAGTTAGTGCATCCCAAAGCTTCTCGGGAGTAGTTGCGATGTAAGTCGTGTAAACGAATGAAGCTTTATTCATCGTCCGAATCCTCCTCTAAGGCTTGCTTTAGTGTGTGTAATGCTTCAATCCTGTGACGCTCAAACTTGCCGATCCAGCGTTCATAAATTTCCCCGATTGGTATCGGATTAAGATAATGCAGCTTCTCACGACCTTGCCAAACGATATTAACTAAATTTGCCTCCTCCAGCAGCAAAAGGTGTTTCGTAACAGCTTGGCGGGTCATCGTCATTTGTTTACAGAGCTCACCCAAGGTCTGCCCGTTATTCAAGTACAAGAGGTCGAGTAATTCTCTGCGGGTTCCATCAGCAAGTGCCTTGAATAATTTGTCCATGACTCATTATATGCAACTAATTAGTTGCATGTCAAGCGCGATTGTGAATAACAATGGACGCATTGAAAAATATTCAGAAAATCCAGTTTATCAAAGTAACTATATACAAACAGGGTTACACCCTTACAATGATTGAATAAGTTGGATATACTTAAAATGAATTAGCTTAACGCAATTTATGCCTATTTAGGGAGGAATAAATCATGAGTAAAGTGATTAAATGGGGAATTATGAGTACGGCCAAAATTGGTCAGGGTTATCTAATTCCCGCAATTATGGATGCTGTCGATAATGAGGTTGTGGCAATTTCCAGCAACAGCTTAGACAAAGCACAGGATGTGGCTGCCAGATTTAATATTCCTAAAGCCTATGGAAGCTATGAAGAAATGCTTAAGGATACAGATATGGATGCCGTTTATATTCCGCTGCCCAACCACCTGCACGCAGAATGGGTTAAGAAAGCGGCAGAAGCAGGAAAGCATATTCTATGCGAGAAGCCGGCTGCTCTGAATGCTGCAGAGGCTGAAGATATGATTGAATTCTGCAAGCAGAAGAATGTTGTCTTCATGGAAGCCTTTATGTACCAATTCCACCCGCAGCATCAAAGAGTGAAGGACATCATCGCATCCGGTGAGATTGGAGAGGTAAAAGTCATGCGATCCGCATTCGCTTTCTATATGGATCCGAGCCAATGGGGTACGAATATTCGGACGAAGCAGGAAATGGGCGGTGGAAGCGTATATGATGTGGGCAGCTACTGTGTAAATGCGATAAGAGATATCTTGGGTTCCGAACCGGCTAAGGTTTTTGCACAAGCATCCATGCATCCTACCCATCAGATTGATATGCTAACGACCTGCATGATGGAAATGAAGAATGGTACAAGGGCCATATTCGATTCAAGCTTTGAGGCCAGTTTCAACGCGCAATATGAGGTTGTAGGCACCAAAGGAATTATCGAAGCACCCCGAGCGTTCAGGGCGGATATCCATAATGGAGAAGCCATACTTATTATTAAGGACGCTAATGGTGTAAGAAGAGAAGAGAAGCTTCAAGGACATCCATACACACTGGAAGTCGAACATATTGCTGCGTGTATTCGTGAAGGAAAAGAACCGGTCTATTCAGGAAGTCAGACAATTAGCAACATGAAAGCAATTGATGCCGTATATGAATCTATCAAAAAAGGAATCGTGGTAGAATTGTAGAAATATAAAGGTTTAAAACCCACTGAACGCATTATAACTAGAAAACCTCGGAAGCCTTACGCTGTAAACTGTAAGGCTTTTTCTTACGATCAGTCAAGTTCTTTATTGTGCTTGCTACAGCGGGATCGAGTCTCTGTGGCTCAGCAAGCACATTTATTGTGCTTGCTACGGCAGAATCGAGTCTCTGTGGCTCAGCAAGCACATTTATTGTGCTTGCTACAGCGGGATTGAGTCTCTGTGGCTCAGCAAGCACATTTATTGTGCTTGCTACGGCAGGATCGAGTCTCTGTGGCTCAGCAAGCACATATTCCTTAGTATGTTTTCTATAACTACTCTTCAATTTATGAACGACTTTGACGTACTCCTGATTCGTCCTTAGATAGGGATTGACCTTAAGCTAACTTAATGATAAATTTGATTCAATATTATAAACACTGTTCACTATAATGAACTTGACATCTATCCGATTAGGCGCACCCAAGAAGACACCGTATGAGTTCAGAGTAAATCAATCATAAGGGAGGTAAATATGATGGAAAACTATGTGCAGGTTGGAAAGCTTAAGGTTGCCTCAGAGCTGTACGCGTTTATTAATGAGGAGGCTCTACCCGGGAGTAAGGTAAATCCAGCTGTGTTCTGGTCTGGGCTTGAGCAATTAATTAGTGATTTATCACCTAAGAATAAAGCTCTATTAGCCAAGAGAGATCAAATTCAGAAGTCGTTAAATGAATGGCATGTCGTCAATAAGCGCACATTTAATTTCGAAGCCTATAAATCATTCCTTCAAGAAATTAATTATTGGGAGCCAGAAGTTATTCCATTCCAAATTACTACAGAGCATGTGGATGACGAAATTGCATTACAGGCAGGTCCACAGCTAGTTGTACCCGTCAATAATGCACGTTATGCACTGAATGCTTCCAATGCTCGCTGGGGAAGTCTGTATGATGCTGTGTATGGAACGGATGTGATTCCAGTTGATCACACTCAAGAACAATCATCGTATAATCCTGCTCGTGGTGAACAAGTCATTACTTATGCTAGAGAATTCTTAGACACCACGATTCCTCTAATTGAAGGATCACATAAAGATGCTGTGAAATATTCAATACTTAGTGGTAAACTAGCTGTTTTCTTGAAGAATGGTGTTGAAACCAGATTAGAGGATCAGAGTAAGCTGGTCGGCTATCAAGGAACGCCGGACAATCCTTCGGTCCTCCTATTCAATAATCATCACATGCACTTTGAAATTGTAATTGATCGTGATCATAGGATTGGCAAGACCGACTTAGCGGGGATTAAGGACGTTATTATGGAAGCAGCGCTAACAACCATTATGGATTGTGAGGATTCAGTTACTGCAGTTGACGCTGAGGATAAGGTGCTCGTCTATCGGAATTGGTTAGGTTTGATGAAAGGGGATTTAAGCGCCGATCTGACTAAAGGGAGCAAGAAAATAACACGCAGGATGAATCCTGATCGTGAATACATGTCAACAGATGGAAAACCGTTCAGCTTACGTGGGCGTTCCCTATTATTCGTTCGTAATGTAGGGCACTTAATGACGATCAATGCCATCTTAGATGAGAATGCTCAGGAGATTCCAGAGGGCATTCTGGATGCCGTAGTTACTAGTCTTGCGGCCAAGCATACATTACTAGGTAATGGTCCATATCAGAACACAAGTAAAGGCTCGATTTATATCGTTAAACCTAAGATGCACGGCTCGGAAGAGGCGGCATTCGCTAATGAACTTTTCGATCGAGTAGAAGATTTACTTGGATTAGATCGACATACACTCAAGATCGGTGTCATGGATGAAGAAAGACGAACTTCTCTAAATTTAAAAGCATGTATACGTCAGGTTAAGGACCGAATTGTATTCATTAATACAGGCTTCTTGGATCGTACTGGTGACGAGATGCATACTTCAATGGAAGCGGGTACGATGATTCGGAAGAGTGATATGAAATCTTCTACCTGGTTACAGAGCTATGAGCATTCGAATGTGATGGTTGGCTTGGATTGTGGGCTTCAGAATCATGCCCAGATAGGTAAAGGAATGTGGGCAATGCCTGATCTTATGAATGACATGGTGAAACAGAAAATTGTTCATCCACAAGCAGGAGCGAATACGGCTTGGGTACCATCACCTACAGCAGCCACACTCCATGCTATGCATTACCATCAGGTCAATGTAAGGGATATTCAGGATACACTGAAGAAGGATATTCGTGATTATCGTAACGAGATATTGACGATTCCAGTCATTGAGAACCCTACATGGTCAGCAGAAGACATCCAACAGGAATTAAATAACAATGCACAAGGAATTCTTGGGTACGTGGTTCGGTGGGTTGAGCAGGGAGTGGGCTGCTCCAAAGTGCCGGATATTAATCATGTAGGATTGATGGAGGATCGAGCTACATTACGCATCTCCAGTCAGCATATGACCAATTGGTTACATCATGGTATCTGTACGAAGGAGCAAGTAGTAGAAACGTTCCAGCGTATGGCCAGAGTCGTTGATGAGCAGAATGCAGGTGATCGACTTTATCGTCCAATGGCTGTTGATTATGATAAATCGATTGCTTTTCAAGCTGCTTGTGAGCTTGTATTCGATGGTTATAATCAACCTAATGGATATACTGAGCCTATCCTGCATCGTCGTCGGCTTGAATTTAAAGCTCTTCATCGTTAAATGATATGAATGGACCGTTTCGACAGTTGAATCATAATTCCTAAATAGGTAGGGAGCTACTATGGATAAAAAGTATTGGGTACCAGCTTTAGAGAGAGCTCATAGTATTATTAGAATGATTGCTGAAGAGCCTAATAATTTGAAATTAAGTGATTTATGCAGGCGATTGGACATTAGTAAGAGCTCGATGTTCTCTCTCCTAAAAACGATGGAAGCTCTGGATTGGATCACACGCAGTTCCTCAGATGCCTATTCATTGGGTATGCACTATGGGCTTATGGGTAACGCCTACTTCCAGCAGTATGATTTGATAAATGCCTTTCGAAAAGAAGCGCCTACTTATATGAAGCTGATTAATGAGTCAATCCAATTAGCACGCTTAGAAGGAAGTGATACTTTCTACTTAGCCAAGGAAGCAGCTCCATCACCGGTTCAGATGGTTTCAGGACCGGGTACACGAATTCCCGCTTATGCAACAGGATTGGGAAAAATGCTTCTTTCTGAATTAGCGGTTACTCAATTAGAGCGCATGTACCCGCACGATGTACTAGCAAGTCTAACGTCCTTTACACTAAGAACAAAAGCTGAATTGTTGAGCCAATTATCTAAAATTAGACAACAAGGGTATGCCCTGGATCTTCAAGAAGGAGTTATGGGATTTAACTGTATCGCCGCACCAATCTATCATCCTAATGGACATTTATCAGCAGCTGTAAGTTATTCAATCCCGCTTCATCATTGGGAAGAGAAAAGGGAAGAAGCCATGCAAGCAATCTTAAGTTTATCCCGAAAATTATCATTTGCTCTCAAATAATCATAAGCTCAACCTAGTAATATGCACTTAGTTCACTAAATGAACAACAAATCAAAATGGGGGGCGATATACAATGAAATTTGCGCGATTTATGACATCCAATAATGAGATAACAAGGTTTGCAGTTCTTGAGCAAGGTAAACTACATGAGATTGAAGGGGATATATATACGGATTGGAAGAAGAACGGTAACATACATGAGGAAAGGCATGTAAAGCTACTAGCACCACTTATTCCGAATTCAATAATTGGAGTTGGAAAGAATTATGTAGCAGCGGGTGAGGCCAAGCCTAATCAAGATCAGCCAATTCCTGTACTGTTCTACAAACCAGTTTCCTCTATGATTGGACCGGAGGATCAGATTTTTATGCCAGCTGGTTTGAAAGGAATTAAATTTGAATCCGAGCTAGCGGTTGTAATAGGTAAGAAGGCTTCCAAGATTACAGAAGAGGAAGCATTAGATTATGTATTCGGTTATACGATCGCTAACGATGTGACGGCTCCACAATATTTTCACCCCGATGGTCATTGGATGGTTGGGAAGTCATTTGATACATTCACACCTATAGGTCCATATATTGAAACGGAATTGAATTTATCAACGGTGAGCGTACAAGCAGATCATAATGGGACACTTAAACAAGATAGTCCTCTTGACTTGATGATTTTGAAAATCCCATATTTAATCTCATATTTATCAAGTGTGATGACCTTACAGCCGGGTGATGTATTCTTATCGGGTTCACCAGCTGGTGCAGAGTTCATGGCTGTAGGAGATACGATTTCATGTAGGATTGAAGGAATTGGTACGTTGATGAATAAGGTTGTAGCTGCTAAATAACATGCAAGATTACCATCGAGCATGAATAGAGAAAAAAGTAGTGAAGCTGACGGAAGCCTTATGGTTTAAACTGTAAGGCTTTTCTTCATATCCACAAGTCTATCCTCGTTTTATTCGAAAAATTGCTGTATGTAGGGGTGGAGTTAGTGAGAAATTCCACTGATTTTTGTTGTAAGTGCAACAAAAATGATGTACTATTTACTTACCAGATTTTAAAAATATAATATTAGTGGAGTTGTAAATATGAAGGAAGTTCTACGTGAGGTTGGAATGATCGCTAGGTCATTGGATTCTATAAGTAATATAGAATTTAAGAAATATGACCTTACAAAAGGACAGTACTTGTACCTGGTGCGAATATGTGAGAACCCTGGAATTATTCAAGAAAAGTTAGCTGAAATGATAAAGATAGACCGAACAACAGCTGCTCGTGCCGTAAAGAAGCTTGAAATTAATGGATTTATTGAAAAAAGTGAGGATCAGAATAACAGAAAAATTAAGAAACTATTTCCTACTGAGAAAGGAAAGACAGTTTACCCTTTAATAAAAAGGGAAAACGATTATTCCAATAAGGTCGCAATATCTGGATTCTCCGAAAGTGAAGTGGAAACCATATTTCACCTGATACAACGAGTCAGAAAAAATGTAGAAAAAGACTGGGAATTTGTAAAGAAGGGAAATAAGAGAAATTATTGATGTATTAAAAAGGGGACAACTAAAATGACTATAAATATTAAGAAGTGTACGCTTGAGGATCTAGGCTTACTTCAAGAAATTAGTATTGAAACATTTAATGAGACATTTAAGAATCAAAATTCACCTGAAAATATGAAGGCCTACTTGGAAAGAGCATTTAATTTAAAACAATTAGAAAAAGAATTATCAAATATCTCTTCCGAATTCTATTTTATCTATTCTAATGAGGAAACAGCAGGATATTTAAAGGTAAACACCCATTATTCTCAATCTGAAATAATGGGTAATAATTCGATTGAAATCGAGAGGATTTATATTAGGAAAAAGCTTCATAAACAGGGGCTTGGGAAATATCTAATAAATAAAGCTATAGAAATAGCGATAGAACGGAATAAAGAGAAAATCCAGCTAGGGGTTTGGGAAAAAAATGAGAGCGCAATTAACTTTTATAGAAAATTGGAGTTTGTTCAAACAGGAGCCCACTCTTTCTATATGGGTGATGAAGAACAAATAGATCTTATAATGACCAAAACACTCATATAACATTCCTCTGATAGGGTGGTTTTGTTATAAGGGCAAACGAGAGAAGAAATGAGGAGAAAATCATGTATATTCCTTCACACTTTCACATTGATGAAATAAAAGTCGCTTACGATATGATCAAAGAACATAGCTTTGCAACATTGTTCTCACAACAAAATGGAGTACCCTTTGCAACTCATTTGCCTTTAATTTTGGATAAGAAGAATAAATACTTATATGGTCATTTTGCACGTCCGAATCCTCAGTGGAAGGATATTAGCGATCAAATTGTCTTAGCCATCTTTCATGGTCCGCATTGCTATATCTCTCCTTCATGGTATGAAACGAATAAAGCAGTTCCAACATGGAATTATGTAACTGTTCATGTATATGGCGAAGTTAAACTTATTGATGATGAAGATGAGTTAATGGATTCCTTACGTGAAATGGTATTGAAGTATGAAGCACCTGATAGTTCATATCGATTGCAACATATAGATGCTGACTTTATCGCAGGGATGAGTAAAGGAATTCAAGGATTCAAAATAAAAATCGATAAGATAGAGGGGAAAGCAAAGTTAAGCCAAAACCATCCAGTACAACGGCAAGAGCTTGTCATTAATCAGCTGGAGCGGATTCAAAAAGGAGACGAGCAAAAGATTGCCTCTCTGATGAAATCCAACCTAACACATTAATTTTGTGTAGTGCGAGTACTTCTGTTGGGTTTTTAATAAATAACAATTGACCACTTTGTTATTAAATTGTTATTATAAACACATAACAAAATGATGCTTAGAAAAGGAGACTGGAAATGGGAATATATATTGATGAACAATTAAAGTTGTTTCACATTCAAGGTAAAACCACCAGTTATATCATGCAGGTGGTGAACGGCTACCTCGTTCATTTGTATTGGGGAAAAAGGATAAGTCATGACGGGAATCTAGCCGAAATGCCGGGTCTGCCAAATCATTCGAATTTGGATCAAATTCCGCAAGAATATCCTCAATACGGCAGCGGTGATTTTCGAGCGCCAGCATACCAAGTTAAATTAAAGGATGGCAGCCGCGTAACGGAGCTTGTATATTCGGGGCACCGTTTGAGTGCGGGGAAACCATTGCTTAGAGGCTTGCCAGCAACCTATGTAGAATCAGAAGATGAGGCGACAACACTAGAAATTACACTGGAAGATCAATATTGTGGGTTACAGGTCGTGCTTAGCTATTCCGTCTTTGAACAGACCAATGCCATTACAAGATCAGTGAAGCTTACAAATGACGGAGAGGAGCCATTAAGGCTGCTTACCGCATTGAGCGTAAGTATGGATATGGATATTCCGAACTATGATTTTGTATATCTGGCAGGGGCTTGGGCGAAAGAAGCGCACTTAAAGAAGCGTCCTATTGGTCCAGGGGGAACGAGAATTGAGAGCAGACGCGGCATGAGTGGTCATCAGCTGAATCCATTTATGGCACTTGCTAGTCCCTCTGCTGATGAAGATCATGGAGAGGTTTATGGTTTGAGCTTTGTGTATAGTGGTAATTTTTTGGCCTCTACGGAGGTCGATCCGACACGTAAGGTCCGTGTGCAGATGGGGTTAAATCCATTTGATTTTGATTGGCAGCTAGACCCAGGAGAGGACTTTCAGACACCGGAGGTAGTCATGGTGTATTCCTCTGAAGGCTTTGGAAGTATGTCTAGAACTTATCACAAGCTGTATAGAACACGTCTCTGCAGAGGGATATATCGGGATAGGGAACGGCCTATCCTCGTCAACAACTGGGAAGCCACTTACTTCAATTTTACTGCTGATAAGATTGAAGATATAGCTAGAGTTGGGGCAGAACTAGGGATTGAATTATTTGTACTTGACGACGGTTGGTTTGGTAAACGAAATGACGATACCACTTCGCTTGGGGACTGGTTTGAAGATCGAACTAAACTGCCTCATGGATTGCAAAATCTTGCAGAACGTATCAAGAAGTTAGGCGTACAGTTTGGATTATGGGTGGAGCCTGAAATGGTTTCGCCTGATAGCGACTTGTATCGTGCTCACCCAGACTGGTGCTTGCACGTAAAAGGAAGAAGAAGAACATTGGCAAGAACTCAGCTTGTTCTAGACTTATCTCGCCCAGAGGTGCGTGAATACTTGTATAATGCATTAAGTCGTATTTTCAGCACCGTGCCGATTTCGTATATCAAGTGGGATATGAACCGCAGTTTATCAGAAATTGGATCGGCCGCAGCGCCTCCAGAACGGCAAGAAGAAATTGCTCATCGTTATATGCTGGGTTTGTATGAGTTAATGGAAAAGCTTACTTCGGCCTTTCCACACATTCTATTTGAAAGCTGCTCGAGTGGCGGCGGCAGGTTTGATCCTGGAATGCTCTACTACATGCCACAAACATGGACCAGTGATAATACGGATGCCGTGGAACGTTTGAAAATTCAATACGGTACCAGTCTAGTCTACCCTGCAAGCGCGATGGGAGCGCATGTCTCGGCAGTGCCGAATCATCAAGTGGGACGCATGACACCGCTGTCTATGCGGGGGGATGTGGCTATGTCTGGAAATTTCGGTTATGAGCTTGATCTGACTAAGTTTACCGATGATGAGAAGGATATCGTTCGAAAGCAGGTTAATGATTATAAAGAAGTTCGGAATATGGTACAGCAAGCTGATATGTACCGCTTGATTAGTCCTTTCGATCATGAGGAAACAGCATGGATGTTCGTCACGGAAAATCAAACTGAAGCATTGGTTTTCTTCTTCAGGGTGCTAGCAGAACCATACGCTCCTAAGAAGGTGCTGCGGCTAAAAGGGCTTGATCCAGTTCGGACTTACACGGTAGATGGCTTAGGGGCGTATAAGGGCGATAGGCTGATGCATATCGGCATTGCATTTGAAGCGTTATACGGTGATTATTCAAGCAAAGTCATACGGGTTGCTGAGAAGGTTAATTGATCGGATTCCGAGTGAAATGTTGTCTTGCTCACCTCCACTATAGTATGGATTAGCACATTAAAGTACCGCGGATGATTTTTCCGCGGTTTTTCTTGTTTTAAACTAATCAAAAGAAATTAATGCTAATCAGATAAAGGCTTGTTAGTTTATGTCGTGCGACATCGACAAAAAAATATAAATTTAACTAACGTATATGTAATATTTAATTTATTTGTTATAATTAATTTTATGTTTTTGATAACAAAACAATAGGGAAGCTGAACTGAAATTAACGGTATGAATAGCTCAGGGGGAGATTAGAAATGAAAACACTGATGGGAAAAAAGGTTTTGAAAGCGCATTTTTATAAATGGGGAGGCATGACAGAAAAGATAAAAATTAAATCCGTTGGTGTAAAGCTATTTCTCATCTTTTTACTGAGCGTTTCTGTGTTCTCTACATCCGTAGGTCTTTTGTCATACCATGCTAGCAAAACTTTAATTAAAGAAGAGGTCGGGGCTTTCTCCACAATTGCTACTATAGAAATGGCGGACAAGCTTAAGATGGTGTACGAAAATTATGAGAAGCTAATGGTTAGGTTAATGCTTGAACAGCAATTCAAGGATGGATTCAAAGCGTTTAAGGAAGCTACAGATACTGCGGGTCAAAAGATAGAGCTGGATAACTTTCGCAAACTACTCCAAGGGACAGCTTTTAATGATAAGTATGTAAAAACTATAAAAATAATCGATCCTAACGGTAAACTGTTAACTTCTGTTGGGTCCGAAATTGCTGAAAATGATACGAGAACTAAGGATCATTATGCTGACTATAAAGCGTTGGATTGGTATGACGCTGCAATTAAAGCCAATGGTGATGTAATCTGGCTCCCAACTCAGCCTAACGGTATTATCGATGATGGAGCGCCTTCATTCGCTCTCACACGAGCTGTGAAGGATGTATATGGAAAGATTGATTATGTTCTTCTTCTAGAAGTTCACTATGCAGCGATTAGGGAGCCGTTTAATACATTCACTCTAAAAGACGGTGCTCAGAAGCTAGTGATTAACAGCAACAATCGTGTTATCTATTCTGATCTGTATGAAGAAGTGGGTAAGCCTTCGCTGTTAAATAATCCTATTGTTGAAGGTGAAAACCATGGAGCGAGCGAGAGTGCTTTCCGAAATGAGAAATTTCTAGTTTCCTATGCAAGGTCAATGAATAGTAATGATTGGTTTGTAGTCACAGCCATCCCGGAAAAGCAACTAACGAAAAATGCAGGAGTTATTTTGCTAGATCTCATGATTGTTCTGGCCGTTGCAATTGTATTTGCAATTTTATTAGGTGTTTATATGCTGTTCTCGATTGGCGGGCCGTTGACACATATGAAAATGCTCATGGCAAGAGGCGAAAAAGGAGAACTGTCAGTTCGATCTGATTTAAAGCGGCAGGATGAAATTGGACAACTCGGAACGAGCTTTAATAACATGATGGAGCGAATTACATATCTCATTGTCCAGGTTAAAGCTTCGGTTGAACAAGTGAAAGCGAATGCGGAACATGTGCACAATGTTTCACAAGAGAATGCAGTTGTAGCTAAGGAAGTGGCTGTATCAATGGAGGGAATTGCCGAGGGATCCTATGAATTGGCATTACTTGCTGATGAAGGCTATGAAAGTGCAAGTGTCATTCGAGAAAAGATGGACCTCGCCATGGTGGCAAACAAGGTGATGGGGGCGACAGCTGGTCAAGTACTAGATATGAGTAATAATGGTGTCTTATATATGGAGCAATTGGTAGAAAACACAAAGCATACTGAAACGAAAACCCACATGATGTTCAGTAAAGTTGATGCTTTGAAGGAAAGCACCGGCTCTATCCGTAAAGTCCTTGATCTTTTGAATGGGATTACCAAGCAAACTAATATTTTGTCTCTTAATGCGTCCATAGAAGCGTCTAGAGCAGGTGAGAGTGGTAAAGGTTTTATGGTGATAGCCAATGAAATCCGTAAGCTTGCTTATCAATCTAAGGATTCGATCATTGTAGTAGACGATATCACTCAGAAAATTGAAAAGGAAGCGTTCGAGACCATTCAAGTCATTCATGACGTCCGCCCTTTGTTTGAACGGCAATTAAAGCTAGTAAGCGATACCGATCAACTATTAAAAGAGGTTCATCAAGAGATGATGCATTTCATTGAGCAACTGAATGGTGTGAATCAGTCCATTGAACAATTAGGTGAATCGCAGCAGAGGATCGCGGTTTCCATATCAAGTGTAAGTGCCGTAGCAGAACAATCTTCAGCTACAACTGAAGAAGTACTGTCGATTACGACTATGCAGTCGAAGACGAATGATGAGCTGGTACAATTATCCATTAAGTTGAAGCGGCTTTCAGACTCTGTAGAGGAAGCGCTGGGTAAATTTCATTATTAATAAGCATAACAATGCCGGACAATAACAAACCAACTTTGTATCAACATGCAAGAGTGGACGGTTTGTAACGGTTAGGTTATAATTAAATGACCTAACAATTATAAATAATTAATAGTTCTTGTTTTGCGATTGTATTATAGTGCAAGAAGGGAATAGGATGAACATGCGGGATAAGGTGACGATGCAGCAGATTGCTGACCTAGCTGGAGTTTCCAAGTTTGCGGTTTCCAGGTCGATAAGCGGTAAGTCTGGCGTAAGTGAAGAAACCAGGGAAATGATCTTAAAAGCGGCTGGGCAGCTGGGCTACTTTAAGAATGAAGCAAAAAGCTATTCGAATGATTTGAAGGATTACAATGAGCAAAGGTTATCCGGTACAATCCTTGTGTTATTCCCTAATGTACGCTTTCAAAATCGTGATTCCATGTATTGGGGGCCTGTGTTTGATGGGATCTCAAAACAATTGAATCAAAAAGGGATGGATATCTTAACATTGACGGAGCCTTCCTCTGACTCTATGTTCTCGCTTCTCAATCCTGATGCGATTAGGGGTATTATAACCGTAGGAGCAATATCCACGTCTATTCTGTTGGAGATTCATCGTTTGAAAATACCGATGGTCATGGTAGACCACCAGGATGAGACTTTCCAATGTGATGCTGTCTTTACGGATAATTATAACGCAATGAAGCAGCTCACCACCAAATTAGTCAGTAAAGGCTACAAACGTTTTCAATTTGTCGGGCACATTAGATATTCACAAAGCTTCTTTGAACGCTGGCTTGCTTTTAGAGAAACAATGGAGCAATTGAGTATTGAGTATTCCCAAGTTTCCCGACTCATATCGCCTGCAGCAGTCGAAGAAGTGCATTTAGTAATGGAAGAGCTGACTGATGAGCAAATTCCAGAGGTCTTTGTGTGTGCGAATGATACCAATGCGGTGTATGTCATAGAAGCGTTGCAAAAAAGAGGGAACAATGTACCTGGGGATTGTGTAGTGACCGGGTTTGATAATACTCATCCATCTGCACCGATACTCGCTACTGTAGATGTTAACAAAGAAGTGCTTGGAATGAGGGCGGTAGACCAGGTTGTATGGCGAATTCTAAATCAGGAATCCAACATCGAGAAGAAGTTGATAGGAGCTCGTTTGATTATTCGTGAATAGCTGCTCCTGTAATCAGTATCACAGGAAACCACTCACTTGGAGTGGTTTTTTTGTGATTAGAACATCTCACATTCACACTATTGAGGATTAGGCGTTGTTCTACCAGTCGTGACACAAAACAAAATAACAAACATTAACTAACAAAATACAAATATAACAAAACAAATATTGACGTTAATGAAAAACAGTGGTACTATCGTTATGTGAAAAGTTATTATTCACAATTCCAATTACGAAAGGAAGTGGTTTGTTGTTTTTCGATCGCGAGCGTTTCTTTTAGGGGGATGGATGGTGCGTTTCATAGAGTGATAGTGCCATCACAGAAACACATTAATCAAATTGGGAGGTTTAAGAATGAAGAATTTGAAAGTGCTTTCATTGCTAGTGCTAGTGCTTATGCTAGTCATTACAGGTTGCAGTAATGGGAATAATGTAGCTAATAACGAACCGAAGATTAACGCTTCTGTAAACGAGCCTTCTGTTGACGAGGCGCCAGATGCTGAAGTGGCAAAAATTGATCTTGGTGGACGAAAGATCAGGGTCTCTGCCTGGTGGGATGAGAAGCCAAAGGATGATACTGCAGGCGGAAAAGCTCTCTTGGCGAGAATGGATGAATTAGAGCAGAAATACAACTTTGAATTCGAGTTCATTAACGTACCGGTTGAAGAATACGTGGACAAGTTTACGACTACAGTGCTAGCTGGTGAGCCTTTTGCTGACATCGTAATGATGCAGTACAAGAATGCTGTTATTCCGGTGTTGCAAGATCAAGTGCTTCCGCTTAGTGAATTTACAACGCCAGCAAATGATATTAATAACGAACATAAATTGTTGAAAAAGCTTCCTCCTCTTGTTGGCGGAGAGTATGCGTTTAACTACCCCGGTGTCTCAGTGGTAGGTATGCACTATAACCGTGATTTGTTCAAACAACTTGGCCTTCCAGACCCTCAAGAGCTATATGCTAATGGTCAATGGAATTGGGACGAATTCCTAGAAATCTCTAAAAAAGCAACGCGTGACACTGACAATGATGGAAAGATGGATACCTTTGGTTACTCTGGCTGGGCTGCTGATATTGCTCGACACTTTGCAGTCACTAACGGTATTACATTCATTGAAGGTGCAACATTGACTGATACGTCTGATGACCCCAAAGTCATAGAGGCGCTTGAATTCGTAAATCGTTTATTCAATGTTGAGGGAGTAGTTAAATCAAATACTGGCAACGCAATGGACTGGGGTGAAACAAACACATTTAAAGACGGGGATGTTGCGATGTCCATTCAACCTGATTGGAACATTGGCGACCTTAGCTTTGAGGTGGGTGTTGTACCTGTTCCAGCGGGGCCTAACAGCGATGGAGTGCACACTTATGCGAATACAGGAGCACAAGGATGGTTTATTCCTAAAGGTGTAGAGGATCCTCAAATTGTATATCAAATCTTCGAGGAATGGCGCGATGTACCTTCGTCTGAGGAGTACCTTGGCCAAGATTGGTTAGAGTCTCGTTACAAAACTGAAGCTGATATCGAAATGGCGCTTGAGCACATTAACGGTACTGACATGACTTCTCTTGAAGAAGCTGTTCCTGACTTTACTTTCTACAAAATCATGGATGATATCTTTATTAATAACCAATCTGTAACCGCAACAATCGAGAAGTATAAAGCAGAGGGTGTAGCTGCGGTTAATAAAATGAAGCAATAATAGATCATAACTGGATAAAAGTAGGAGGGGGTGCCGAATGGTGCGCCCTTTTGCTATGAATACCTTCCATTAAATAACAAACAAAACATTAGGATAACAAATTAGTTAAAACGATTGATTATTGTTTGGTTGAATGTTATTATATTTCTATGAATGATTGTGATTCTTATAGGGGGGTTCATCATTGAAGTGGATAGTGAAAATTAAGGCTTTGACGTTGGCGGCGCTGTTAATAGCAATGTCGTTTACGTCGTCGGGATACATCCCCCCGACGTCTGCTGAGAGCACACTGGATGTGTCAAGTGAATTAGATAGCGGTGCTCATTTATTTGAATTAGTTCATGATCGCAGTGACTACGTAGCCTATATTTCCGAATATAAAAGCGTTGCCCATTCAACCCATGAAATCGTATTAGAGGGTTCGGAATACTCGCATGTTGAGGGGAAGGGTTTTGAGAAACTCAGTCAATTTGAGGGTCAACAGGGTGTGTCGCTGAAGACGGGAGAACAAGGCTCGGTGAATTGGTCGGTAGATATCCCAGAGACAGGATTATATCATATAGAAGTCTTGTATTATCCGATTGAAGGTAAAAGCTCTACTATTGAACGTTCGCTCTTGATTGACGGTGAGGTTCCTTTTGAGGAAGCTGCTTATCTGCAATTCGATCGGATTTGGGATGATAAAAGCAAAGAGATCGAACGTGACAATCAAGGTAATGATCTGAGACCTCAACAAGTTGAAAATCCAGAATGGCGAACGGCCATGATTAAGGATTTCGAAGGGTATTACGAGAAGCCTTTCCAATTTTACTTGACGGCTGGAACGCATACCATTTCACTTATTTCGCAAAGAGAGCCTATGGTGATTAAGCATTTGAAGCTATTCCATAATGAAGATGCGATTCCTTATGAAGAGATAGCTAAACGTTATAAGAAAGAGGATATTCATGAAACGAAAAATCATTTGATCACAATTCAAGCCGAAGAGGCATCAGCAAAATCATCTCCTACATTGTATCCGCAAACAGAACGTAACAGCCCTGCGGTTAAGCCTTACAGTCCTAAATACACTAAGGTAAATACGATTGGTGGCTTTAACTGGCGAATTCCGGGCCAATGGATAGAATGGGAGGTGAATATCCCTGAGACAGGGCTCTACAAAATAGGAGTTAAGTCGCAGCAAAATTTTGTCCGGGGTATATACTCCACTCGCCGATTAACGATAGATGGGAAGGTTTCTTTTAAGGAAATGGAACGCGTAGCCTTCCGGTTTGACAATAACTATCGCATAAATATCTTGGGGGATGATGTACCTTATTTGTTTGAGCTTGAAAAAGGAAAGCATATTTTACGGATGGAGACTAGCTTGGGCGAATTTGCGTCATTAATCCGTGAAGTTGAGGATAGCTTATACAATCTTAATGCGATGTACCGCAAAATCTTGATGATTACCGGGGCTTCACCTGATGCTCTTCGTGATTATCGTGTTGAGCAGCAAGTGCCAAATCTAATTGATGCCTTCCAAGCGGAAAGTAGTCGACTAAAGGGTGTTAGTAAGGAGCTTCATCGATTATCCGGAGGAACAGGAGAAGCAGAAGCATTACTGAAAACGATGTCAATACAGCTGGATGAGATGATAGAAGAGCCTCACACCATATCTAAACGGTTGTCGTCTTATAAAACAAATGTTGGCGGACTTGGTACTTGGCTTTTAAAAGCCAGAGAAATGCCGTTAGAAATTGATTCTATTTATATAGCTTCGCCGAATAAGAAGATCCCTACTGAGGGGATTGGTTTCTTCGATAATCTTAAGCATGAAGCAATGGTGCTTATCCATTCATTCTTCACTGATTATAACCAAATCGGCAATATCTCCAACGAACCCAATGCACCATCTGTAACCGTGTGGGTTGGTAGCGGACGTGACCAAGCTAATACATTGAAGGCCATGATTGATGAAACGTTTACTCCGGATACTGGCATTAACGTGAATTTGAAGCTGGTTCAAATGCAGACATTGCTACCTGCTACTCTGGCGGGACAGGGTCCTGATGTTGCTATGCAAATCAGTAACGACATCCCTGTAAACTACGCAATGCGTAATGCAGCAGCTGACTTGACACAGTTTAATGACTATGAAGAAGTTAGAAAACGTTTTAGGCCAAGTGCGATGGTTCCTTTTGAGTACGATGACGGCGTCTATGCTCTTCCTGAAACACAGACGTTTGATATGCTGTTTTACCGCAAGGATGTTCTAAATGAGTTGGGGCTTGAGATTCCACAAACATGGGAAGATGTAGCTAATGTTCTGGCTGTATTAAATAAAAATCATATGGAATTTGGCTTGCCGGTGGTGCTTCAGCCTGCTAATCCGGGTGAGAACCTTCCTCCAAACTCTGTTTACGGTATGCTACTTATGCAGAATGGCGGACAATTCTACCGTAATGGCGGTAGGGAATCCGATTTAGATTCCAGAGTGGGTGTAGAGACGTTCAAGACATGGACCGAATTTTACACGGACTATAAGCTGGATCGTGAGTTTGATTTCCCTAACCGATTTCGGACAGGTCAAATGCCGATTGGTATTGCTGACTACACGACCTATAATCAGCTGCAGGTTTTTGCACCTGAAATCAGAGGCTTATGGGGATTTGTACCCGTTCCAGGTACGGTTGAGCCTGACGGCAGCCTAAGACGTGATGTGCCAAGCAAAGGCAGCGGAGTAATTATGCTGGAGAGCGCCAAGAACAAAGCAGCGGGCTGGGAATTTATGAAATGGTGGACCAGTGATGAGGTCCAAACGAAGTTCGGACGTGAAATGGAAAGCTTGATGGGGGCGGCTGCTCGTTATCCTACAGCGAATATTAAAGCGCTTGACAGTCTCCCTTGGCCTGTTACGGACTATGAGAACCTGAAGCTTCAGTTTAAGTCTGTACAGGGAATTCCAGAAGTGCCGGGTGGATATTTCACAGGACGCCATTTATTTAATGCTTTCTACCAAATTGTTGTAAATAGTGGTGATCAGTCGTTTATGGGTATTACGATCCCAGGTGTAAGGTCGGAGCCGAGGGAAACAATTGTTGAATATGTTCAATATATAGACGAAGAAATAGCTGCAAAACGGAAAGAATTCGGACTGCCGGAATAAAGGGGGGAGCTACTGTGTCTAACGTCTATGTCAAGAAGAAAGCTATAAAATTGAATTATCAACCTATATCTTGGTGGGCCCTAAATTGGAAATCCATAAAGGAGCATAAGCACGCTTATATATTAATGGCACCTTATATGCTGCTCTTCACCGCATTTACGGTTCTGCCGGTTGTGATGTCTATCATCATCAGCTTTACCTACTTTAATATGCTGGAATTCCCAAAATTTATTGGGTGGCAAAATTACTCGCGTTTGTTTTTAGAAGATGATATTTTCCTTATAGCGGTTAAGAATACCTTGTTATTCGCTGTAATAACTGGACCGATTAGCTATATAGCCTGCTTTTTGTTCGCTTGGATTATAAACGATCTGAGACCTAAATTACGGGCGTTTATGACGCTTGTATTCTATGCACCATCGATATCTGGGAATGTCTTTTTTATCTGGCTTATGATTTTCTCTGGTGATCGTTACGGGATTACAAACGGATTATTGATTGAATGGGGGATCATACTCGAACCGATTCAATGGTTAAAAACAGAAATGTATATTCTGGCTATCATAATTCTTGTTCAGCTTTGGTTAAGTCTTGGTACTGGATTCTTAGCATTTATTGCGGGACTACAGACAGTAGATAAAACTCTATATGAAGCAGGTGCGGTTGATGGCATAAGGAACCGTTGGCAAGAGCTTTGGTTTATTACTCTTCCATCTATGAAGCCGCAGCTCATGTTTGGCGCTGTTATTCAAATCACGATAGCGTTTGCTGTAGCAGATGTATCGATTCACCTTGCTGGGTTCCCGAGTGTTAACTATGCAGCAGAAACCATTGTTACTCACTTAATGGACTTCGGTACAATTCGGTTCGAGATGGGATTCGCATCGGCTATCGCAACCGTACTACTCACTTTAATGGTCGGTACAAATCTAATTATTCAAGCACTTCTCCGAAGGGTGGGGAACTAAATGATGAAAATCGCTTTTCGAATTCGAAAAAGAAGAGTGAACCGTTCCGCTTCGGGAAGCTTCTTGATATTCTTGTTACTATCAATTGTGGGTGCGTTTATGGCCCTGCCGCTTGTATACGCTATTAATGCGGCATTTAAGCCCTTGGATGAAATATTCATCTTTCCTCCAACGCTATTTGTTCGAAATCCGACCTTGACCAACTTTAGTGACTTAACGACATTGCTTGGAAACTCCTGGGTACCGTTTTCTCGCTACATATTCAATACGGTGTTTATTACAGGCGTTGGTGTAGTTGGTCATGTTATTCTGGCCTCAGCTGCTGCCTATCCGCTTGCGAAATATAACTTTCCGGGGAAAAGTATTATTTTTTCAACAGTAGTGCTTGCATTAATGTTTACACCTCAGGTGACAGCTATTCCAAACTATATGATTATGTCTTGGATTGGTTTTATTGATACTTATTGGGCAGTTATCGTACCAGCCTTTGCTTTCCCGCTTGGCTTGTATTTGATGAAGCAGTTTATGGAACAACTGCCTGATGCATTAATTGAAGCAGCGAAAATAGATGGAGCGTCTGAGTACCGGATCTTCTGGGGAATTGTGATGCCAAACGTAAAGCCTGCATGGTTTACGTTAATAATCCTGCTGTTTCAAATCCTCTGGGCGACTGAAGGAAACGGATTTATTTATAGTGAGGAATTGAAAACACTTCATTACGCTTCAAATCAAATCATTCAAGGCGGTATCGCACGTGCAGGTGTTGGTGCAGCAGTAGCATTAATTCTAATGAGCGTACCTATTACTCTATTCGTGTTCACACAGAGCCGAATTATTGAGACGATGGCTACGTCTGGTATGAAGGATTAGGGGGGGCGGCAGTGAGGGTAAAAAAAATACTAGTTATGATGGCGATCATGTCCCAAATAGCTTTAATCACCGCGTCCTCGGTAGCCGCGGGAGCTCCATATGAGGCGTATACATACAACTATTATGAGGATGCTGTGCCTCTTCCAGAGCCTTATTTGCCAGATAAATCCATAACAGGCGATGATTTGGGTGTAGGGAATTTCAAAAATCCTAATGATATGTATGTGACCAAGGATGGTACTACCTACATTCTTGACAGCGGTAATGCCCGAGTTATCATCGCTGACAAAGACTGGCGTGTTATTCACACCATTCATACCTTTATGAATGAAGGTCAAGAGGATAAATTTTCAAACCCGAATGGTATTTTTGTAAGCGAGCAAAAGGAAATATATATTGCTGACACAGATAATAGCCGAATCGTTGTGATGACAAATGAAGGGGATCTGTTGAAAGTTGTTGACAAGCCTACATCAGATGTATTACCGGAGAAATTCAAGTTTTCGCCTACTAAAGTAACGGTAGATAAAGCGAATCGAATGTTTGTTGTTGCGCGAGGCGTATATGAAGGATTAATGCAGTTTAGTGAAAAGGGTCAGTTCATTGGTTATGTGGGCACAATCACAGTCACACAGACATTTTCGGATAGGCTTTGGAGAAGACTTGCAACGAATGAACAGCGAAAAAGAATGCAGCTTTTCATACCAACTGAGTTTTCTGGCTTGGACATTGATCACAAAGGATTTCTCTATTCAACTAATATTGATATGGAGACAAGTGCCCCCATCAAACGACTGAACCCTTCTGGACAGGATGTCATTAAACGCTTTGGCTATTACCCGAATATGGGAGATATTCGTTTCCGCATCTTTGGCCATAATGCTGGACCATCCAGGCTGACAGATATCAAAGTACTTGGTGGAGGTATGTATACAGCACTGGATTCCTACCGCGGCCGATTATTTACTTACAATGATAAAGGTGAACTCCTTCATGCGTTTGGAGGCAGAGGTACCCAGCTAGGCGTATTTAATACACCGGTTGCCGTGGAGCAACTTGGGGATAAGCTCTTAGTGCTTGACCGTGGCAAGAGCAATATCGTTGTATTCCAGCCCACTTTGTTTGGTAAATCGGTATTCAAGGCCAATGCGCTTCATTATGAAGGTAAAGATGCAGAAGCTGTAGAGGTGTGGAAAGACGTGCTTCGTTTGAACTCGAATTATGACTTGGCCTATCTTGGTATTGGTAAAGCCCTGCTCATGGAGAAGAAGAACAAGCAAGCCATGGAATATTTTGAGCTTGGTATGGATCGCCGATATTACTCTATTGCCTTCAAGAGCTATCGCAGAGAAGTGATGCAAGAGCATTTCAGTTCATTTATGACTGGGTTGTTCACGATTATCATCGGATTTGTTGTATTGCGAATCGTTAAGAAATGGAGAAAGAGGAGGACTGTGAATCGTGAAGCCGGAGCTCTATAAATTCCCGCTTCATGTCATCCTGCGTCCGTTTGACGGATTCTGGGACATGAAGTACGAAGGCAAGGGGAAAGTCAGAATTGCGATGATGATACTGGCATTATTAGTCTTATCCATCATTCTTCAGCGTCAATTCGCAGGTTTTTTGGTCAATTACAATGATCCGCGGTTACTGAACACCTTAGATGATATTCAATATACTGTGCTGCCGTTCTTTCTATTCTGTGTAGCAAACTGGTCAATTACTACCTTGATGGAAGGTGAAGGTAAGTTTAGTGAAATTGTTATGGCTACAGGCTATGCGCTGCTTCCAATTGTTCTGATTAACCTGCCGCTCACGGTCATTAGCCGTTTTATGACGATGGAAGAAACCCCTTTTTACTATTTACTAAACGGTATTGCTGCGATTTGGTTTTGTTTTTTGTTGTTCGTTGGAATTATGACAGTGCATCAATACACACCTAGTAGGACCATTTTCACACTATTTTTAACAATTATCGCTATGGGGAGTGTCGTCTTTCTGGGATCACTAGCATTTAGTATGGCAACGCAAATTTATTACTTCTTCTTAAATATTTATCGTGAATTGATTATTAGGATGTAAAGGAGGCCACACCCGTGCAAAAATGGAATAAATGGTACACCCTATTAACATGCGTATTTGTTGCGTGTATCTCTATTGGACTCATTTATTATACGAACAATGGTGTGCCCGCAGTAAACATGGCCTCCTACGTCCAAGTCATGAACGAACCCTTAAAGACACAGGAGCTTGCCTTGAAGCAGGAAACAGGTAATCGAGTTCCAGGAATGCAGCTCGCCGCTGAGAATGATAGGCTTGCTCTTTTCTATAATCAGGAGACAACCGAATTTGCTATTCTCGACAAGTTAAGCAATAAATTGTGGCAGAGTAATCCCGAAGAACTGAAGGAAGACGGCATTGCATCGTCATTCGAGAAAGAAGTGATGGCTTCTAATTTGTTAATCACCTTCAGAAACGATCAGGGACGGATTCATACTTTTTCGAGCTTTGCTGAAAGTGTCAAACGAGGGCAATACACAACTGAAAGCATTGACAATGGATTTAGGTTGACCTATACACTCGGAGATATGTCCTTAGGTATCGATGCGCTGCCTAGATTAATTAGCAAGCAGCGAATGGAGGAAAAGATCCTAAGTAAGCTGGATGATACTGAAGCCAAATATATGCTCACCAAGTACTTCCCGCTGGCCTCAAACCCCGAAATTCTTGAACGTTTGGATACTGCAGTGTCTAGGGAGCTGGTGCTGAAAAGAATGATCAAGACATTCCAGGAGAATGGTTACACGGAGGAGGATCTAGCCTTTGACAATAAAGAAAATGGCATCGAAGGGGATGCCGAACAGGATAGGCCGGTCTTTACCATCCCCCTCGATATTAAACTAGATGGTTCATCGCTAGTTGCCTCAGTACCTACTCATCTCATCACAGAGAGCGAAGGGTATAGTATTCGCATGATCAACCTGCTGAATTTTTTTGGCGCGGCTGGAACGGAACAGGAAGGATATATGCTGGTTCCTGATGGAACCGGTAGTTTGATCTACCTCAACAACGGTAAAACGAATGCTGAAATTTATGCGCAGCGCCTTTATGGTGAAGATCTGAACGATAACAGTCGCAGACGGGGACAGGTCGCTGAAAGTGCAAGGCTCCCTGTGTTTGGTATGAAAGTGGATAATGAAGCTTGGTATGCTGTTATTGAAAAAGGTGATGCAATAGCAAGCATTAATGCAGATATCAGTGGACGTAATAATTCGTATAACAATATCTTTGTAGGCTTTGCAATTCGTGGCGAGGACGAGTTGGAAATCTATAAGGGGACTACAATTGAAGAAATTCAAAGGCTGACCAAAGCCCGTTACAAAGGGGATCTACAAGTTCGTTTCAGCTTCTTATCTGGAGAGGAAGCGGATTACTCAGGTATGGCAAAGCATTATCGAGAATCACTAGAGAAGCAAGGGGTATTCAAATCGCTTTCAGCTGATCGCGCAATGCCGTTTTATCTCAGTGTTCTTGGTGCCGTGGACAAACGTAAAAGCTTCCTAGGCATTCCTTATAAAGGCATGGTATCCTTGACAACCTTTGAACAAGCTAGCGATATAGCTAAGCAGCTGGAAGTAGATGGCGTGAGTAATCTAAGAATGCGTTATCTAGGTTGGTTTAATGAAGGTTTGACACATGAGGTTCCAGATCATATCGATATTGAAAGTGTATTGGGTAGTGAAAAGGAATTTCAGTCCCTTTCAAATCAAGTGGAGTCAATGGGTGGAATGCTTTATCCAGACGTAGCCTTTCAACATGTTTTCCAGACAGATGGCAGCTTTGCTCCTGCTTCAGATGCTGCGCGGTATGTCACACGAGAGCAAGCTGAACGTGCGCAATATAATAGAACTTTTAACTCCATGGACCGTAACTTGGGAGTTTATTACCTTCTGTCCCCTGCTAAATTGCCGTATTATGTAGAATCATTTGCGGATGAGTATCAATCCTTGGGGATTGACGCTATCTCACTCAGAGATCTTGGGGATATGCTACATTCTGATTACAATACAAGACGAGTTATTTTCCGTGATACAGCCAAGGATATAGTGAAAGATCAGCTTGGAGTCCTGAAGGAACGTTATTCCAACTTATTAATTACCGGAGGCAATGTTTATGCTGTTGCTTATGCGGAACAGATAGTGAATGTACCTACAACGACAAGTTTGTTTAATATCACAGATGAAGAGGTCCCTTTTTACCAAATGGTGCTTCACGGTTATGTCGATTATGCGGGTTCGCCAATCAACTTGGATAACGATCAGGATATGACGATGCAGCTGCTTCGGTCGATAGAACTCGGAGCCGCGCCGCATTTTCTGTGGTCCCATGAATCTTCGTCAAAACTGAAATTTACTCCCTATGATATTTTTTACTCTACAGCGTATACAAGTTGGTACAATCAAGCGATGGAGATGTATAGGAAAGTGAATGATGCATTATTAGACCTTAGAACAGTGAAAATTGCTGAGCGTATTCGCCATGCTGAGGGTGTAGTCGAAATGCAGTACATGAATGGTACATCGGTATACGTGAATTATACGGATAAAGCAGTGAGCGTAGGAGGCAATCGAATTGATGCCAAAAACTTTAAGGTGGGTGACAACCAATGAACATCAGTAGGAGGTTATCTTTATCGCAAAAACGGGGCCTGCTTGGTTTGTCCTTTATCCTGCCTTGGTTGATTGGTTTCGTATTTTTATTCGCGACTCCACTTATTCAATCCATTATTTTCAGTTTTAATGAGCTCAAGGTGGCTCCTGGGGGATATGAACTCAGTTTT
The DNA here is from genome assembly GCA_002383695.1 of Caryophanales bacterium UBA4045. Lineage (GTDB taxonomy): Bacteria > Bacillota > Bacilli > Paenibacillales > UBA4045 > UBA4045. The sequence continues at coordinate 59,155 of DFZX01000111.1, read as the reverse complement.
ATAGGATTTGATAATTTTAGAGAAGCATTGTTCATTGATGCGAACTATAATCGAATACTAGTCGAATCGGTTACAGAGATGGCTTTGAACGTGCCGATGATTATTTTCTTCAGCTTATTCTCCGCTGTGCTATTGAATCAGAAATTTCGAGGTAGAGCCTTGGCTAGAGCGGTTTTCTTCCTTCCGGTAATTCTCGCCTCCGGTGCAATATCCGCTGCTGAAGCTGCTGGTTTAATTAGTTTAACAGGCAGCTCTGAGGTCGCTAAGGAACTAGGGGAAGCTCAAGGCGGTTTCAATACTTTATCACTCATGTTCATGCTTGATCGGGCAGGCCTTCCACCGTGGTTTATTGGGTATATTGTGGACGCAGTAATGAGAATTTATGAGATCATTCGAAGTTCTGGTGTCCAAATCTTAATCTTCTTAGCAGCTCTGCAGTCTGTACCTCCTGCGATGTACGAAGTAGCTAAGATGGAAGGAGCAACGGCTTATGAGTCCTTCTGGAAGATTACTTTTCCAATGGTCAGCCCGCTCATTCTAACAAATATCATCTACACCATTATTGATTCATTCTCCAACAGCCCAGTTACACAAACGATTTATGAATCGGCTTTTAGAACACTGGACTTTGGCTTAAGTGCTGCGATGTCTTGGTTGTACACGCTGGTTGTTTGTATAGTGCTTATGTTTATAGGGATTCTAGTATCTAGAAAAGTATTCTACCATAACTAAATATAGGGAAAAGGAGGAACGTGCATGGGAACTTCTAATCGGCACGAGATGCTCGTATACAAGTATCAGAAGACAAAGAACAAAACCATTGACTTGCTTTGGAAAATTGTTCTATATGTCTTGGTTCTAGGGATATCATTTGTCATCCTCTACCCGCTAATAAATCGCTTGTCGTTGGCCTTCAAAGCCCCGGTAGATATATATGATCCTACGATCTATATGGTGCCAATACATTACACGTTCGAGAATATTAAACTCGCGATGGATATCTTAAACTATTGGCCGACACTTGGGAATACCTTGCTGTTTGTATCCGTTATGACCATTTTGCAAGCAGCATCATGCGCTTTGGCTGGATACGGCTTTGCTAGATTTACGTTTCAAGGCAGCAACATTTTGTTTGCGTTAGTCATTCTAACGATTTTGATTCCAATGAGTACTTTGATGGTGCCAATGTACCTCCATTTCAGGAACTTCGACGTGCTAGGATTGGTTACAATATTTACTGGCAAAGAAGGAGTCAATTTGTTGAACACGTACTGGCCAGCTATTATTCTATCCTTAACAGCCAATGGCTTGAAATCAGGTTTATATATTTATATCTTCCGTCAATTTTTCAGAGGGCTTCCAAAGGAGATTGAAGAAGCAGCTATTATTGATGGGGCAGGCGCTTATAAAACCTTCTTTAAGATTATGCTACCCAATGCGATTCCCGCTCTGATGACCGTTATGCTGTTCGCCTTTGTATGGCAGTATAATGATACCTTGCTCACTTCATTATTTATGAGTCAGAGTGATTTGATGTCGATCCATGTTGCATCTCTTCCTGCGGATACGGATCAATACTTACCGTCACTTTTGGGGCTTGGCTCCAACTCTGGATTAAAAGCAGATCCGAACCACGTTGCTATGATCGTAGACACAGGCATTTTGCTTGCCATTGCTCCTTTAATTATCATGTACTTATTCGTTCAGCGTTATTTTGTGGAGAGTGTGGAACGTACGGGTGTAGTGGGATAAAATCATGCATCGATGTGTACGGAAATAAGGTGGGGCACTTATTAAAGGAATGGTATGAAACGAAGGGGATTTTTGGAATGAATCGATGGATGATGCTGTTCATAATCATGTTTTTTTTGGCTGGGTGTGAGAAGGGGAAACTGGAGGAGTCGACATTCATATTTGAAGCAGAAGCTGGATCGTTAAATGGAGTAGGGGTAGTAGCAAAGGGCAGTGGTTACTCAGGAGAAGGCTATGTCACAGGCTTTGAACAAGCTGAAGATTCCGTTACGATTATAGTGCATTCGCCGCTTAAGGGATTGTACCAGTTATGGGTTGGATACAACGGTCCCAATGGAGATAAGGTGACACAATTATCATTAAATGGGAGCTCATTTGGTGAGCTTCATTTGGCGGAAACAACTGAGTTTGTAGAGTTATCGGCAGGGAAAGTGTTGCTGAACAAAGGGGATAACGAAATAAAGCTGACCTCAGGCTGGGGTTGGTATGATATTGACTATGTCAAAATACAGAAAGCTGAGCAAAGGGCAAAGCATCAGGTGGAAAATGTGTTAGTGAATCCCAATGCTTCGCCAGAGGCACTAGAGCTTCATGGCTTCCTCGTCGAGCAATATGGGAAGTCGATTTTATCCGGTCAACAAACCTTGAAGAATGCGCTAGAGCTGAAAAGGGACTACGCTATAATGCCTGCTGTGGCAGGTTTTGATCTAATGGAGTATTCACCGACGCGAGTAGAGCACGGGGCATCCGCGGATGAGGTCGAAGATATGCTCATGTGGCATGATCTAGGTGGCATTGTAACCCTGGCTTGGCATTGGAATGCTCCTACAGAATTAATCAATTCCGCAGAACAGCCTTGGTGGAAGGGCTTCTATACCGAAGGGACCACATTCGATATTGCCGAGACACTGATGCATCTCGAATCTGAAAATTATCAGCTATTGATTAGGGACATTGACGCTATTGCCGTGCAATTAAAAATCTTGCAGGAGCATAAGATTCCGGTGTTATGGCGCCCTCTGCACGAAGCAGAGGGAGGTTGGTTTTGGTGGGGAGCTAAGGGAGCGGAGCCTACTAAGGAGCTGTGGAAATTGCTCTATGATCGCTTGACCAACCATCATCAGATAAATAATCTCATATGGGTATGGAATTCCGAGGCTCCCGAGTGGTACCCAGGGGATGATGTGGTCGATATTGTAAGCATCGATACGTATACACAACCAGGTGATTACAACCCTATTAGCAATCGCTATGATCATTTAGTTGAGCTGGTTAAGGATAAGAAGCTAGTCGCTATGACAGAGAATGGTCCAATTCCAGATCCGGATATGTTGGAAGATTATCAGGCGCATTGGAGCTGGTTCTGTACCTGGACGGAAGAGTTTATTAAGGATGGCAAACACAACAGCAAGGAGCACATTCAGCATGTCCTAAACCATGAGTATGTCATTACACTTGATGAATTAAATGCGTTAAGAAAGCAGCAATAACCACCGTAGGTTGAGTTCTAGATTCTATTAAAGACGGGAGCATGCATCATGGAGATGATTAAGAATGTAGTAACGTGCAATCCTAATGCAACTGAAGAAGTTAAGGCTGTATTGAAATACTTGAGTGACATTTCTGGAAAAGCGATTATTACCGGACAGCACACACAAACTCACGAGCAAAAAGAGCTGAAATTCATTGAGGAAGTAACCGGCAAGCTGCCTGCGTTGCTTGGATTTGAGTTACTGGCTTATTCACCGAACATTAATTATGAGGATGCCAGTGAGGCTTGCTTAATTGAAGTAGAAGAAAATAAAGGGACCCTCGAGCGCGCGTGGGAATGGGCATTAAACAAAAAGGGGCTGGTTACGCTAACCTGGCACTGGTTTTCGCCACTTGGCGGTAGGGATAAAGCGTTCTATGCAGAGCATACAGACTTCGATGCTTCCAAGGCAGTGATCGAAGGCACTGATGAGTATAACGCCTTCATATCGGATATGGATGTAATGGCGGAGCTGTTGAAACCGTTCTGCGACAAACGGATTCCGATTTTGTGGCGGCCATTTCATGAGTCAGAAGGCACATGGTTTTGGTGGGGGCATAAGGGGCCTGAAACGGCCAAGCAGCTTTACCGCATCATGTACGATCGATATACTAGGGTGCATCAGCTCCATAATCTCATATGGGTGTGGAATTCTCCGCTTCCCGAAGGCTATGTTGGCGATGATGTGAGCGATGTGATTTCAAGAGATCTGTATCCCCCTAAGCATCAGCATACGGACTTGAAGACAGAGTACGATGAGCTAATTCAAATCACCCCGACGAATAAGCTGGTGGCTCTTGGGGAAATTGGTGTGCTTCCAGATGTTCAGCAGCTGTCGGAAAGCAAGCTCCCTTGGGCTTGGTATATGACTTGGTCCAACGAATATGGATCAACTGATGAGTGGACTTCTAGAGAGGTTCTCTATCAGACCTATCATCACGATTACGCAATTACCCTAGATAAGCTCCCGAAATTATATTAATGTGAAGTAATTACAAAGAAGTAAACTACGATGCATGACTAGTAGTTTACTTCTTTTTTGCGAGAATTTTAAAATTATTATTAGAAAATTTAAAAATTATGTTTGTTATGTTAGGTGTTTTTTTGTTTAGCGAATTACTTATTTATATGTCGAAGTACCATGTGTATGAAGAAACGTCTAGTAGAAAACCCTTATTTTGCGGGAATAATGTTGTATATACAATAACAAAACAAAATATTGTTATTAAATAATTATTTTATCTAATAACAATTATTTGACTTTAGATAATTTATGTTATACCATTTAGGAATGTAAGCGCTTTATAAATAAACCCTTCAAACAGGGATCAAAATCTAAGGAGGTACATGTATTTATGAAGAAGTTGTTGGTGTTAGTTTGTATGTTAGCCATGTTAATTGCCCTGATACCTGTAGCAAGTGCACAATTATCAACCGCTGACCTATATGAGGCGGAGAATGGTTCACTCACAGGAGTTACAGTAGCATCTATTGTGTCTGGCTATTCGGGCTCCGGATATGTAACGGGGTTCGATGCAAGTACTGACTCTCTTACGATTACTGTTAACGCTCCGCAACAGGCATTGTACGATTTGACGATTGGTTATCGATCTGAAAGTGGGGATAAGTATACCAAGGTTTCCCTTAATGGCAGTTCTTTGGGCGAAGTTTTTCTACCAATAACTACTGTATTCAGTGAAACGTCTGGAGGCAGAGTTCTACTGAATGCCGGATCCAATCAAATTACTTTTGAAAACCATTGGGGCTATTATGACATCGATTACATCAAAGTCCATCAGGCAGCGATAAATACTACACATCCGATCGAGAGAACTCTAGTGAATCCTAATGCATCACCGCAAGCCGTTTCCTTGTTTAATTACTTGGCAGACCAATACGGTCAATCCATTGTATCGGGACAGCAGAATAATAATGACAACCTCTCCCATGTAAGCTGGATTGAATCCACAACAGGAAAGAAGCCTGCCGTCGTCGGCTTCGATCTGATGGATTACTCTCCTTCTCGGGTAGCTAATGGAGCCATATCCTACGAGATTGAGCATGCTTTGGCATGGGACGCTCAAGGAGGTATTGTTACTTTTCTATGGCATTGGAATGCACCCACAAAGCTTAATGGGACATGTGATTGGTGGTCAGGCTTCTATACGGACTGCAGCGATTATGATATAGCCTATGCACTTGCTAATCCAAATTCCGAAGATTATCAGCTTCTAATTCAAGACATGGATGCTATCGCTGTGGAACTGAAGCGATTAGAGGACGCTCAGGTCCCCGTTCTATTCCGGCCGTTGCATGAAGCCGAGGGCGGTTGGTTCTGGTGGGGTGCGAAAGGGCCTGAGCCCGCGAAGCAGCTGTGGCGACTGATGTATGACCGTTATACCAGTTACCATCAGATCGATAACTTGATTTGGGTATGGAACTCGATTTCACCTGATTGGTATCCTGGAGACGATGTCGTTGATATTGTAAGCGCCGACGACTATGCGGCTGCCGGCGACTACGGCCCTGTATATAGTAAATATGAGAGTCTTGTATCACTTGTTAATGATACGAAAATGGTGGCGCTAACCGAAAATGGACCTATTCCAGACCCTGATCTTCTGCAGATATACGGTGCACATTGGAGATGGTTCAGCACCTGGACGGGCAATTACCTGACTGACGGTAATAACAATAGTACAAGTCATCTCATTGATGTGTATAATCACCCCTATGTGATTACCCTTGATGAATTACCGGATATTAAGAACTATCAGTCAATACCGGACAATGAGGCTCCGACAGCTCCTTCCAACCTAATGGCGACCGTAGCCTCCAGCAGCCATATTAACTTGAGTTGGACTGCTTCTACGGACAATGTAGATGTTTCCGGCTATAAAGTGTACCGCAATGATATAGAGGTGGGAAGTTCTACAACGACATCTTATAGCGATACCGATCTTGCGGCATCGACGACCTACAGCTATATGGTGAAAGCGTACGATGCTGCAGGTAATTTGTCGGCAGTAAGCAATACGGCTAGCGCGACGACATCGGCTGGCGCAATGACGATGCAAGTGGAGGAAATCGCGATAGCGCTACACTCAGGAAAAGGAAAAACGTGGGCAGTTGCTACTGTGCTTATTACAGATGATGCGGGCAATCCGGTCGCTAATGCGACAGTTAGCGGACATTGGTCCGGCGTGACGAGCGATTCGGACTCCGGCATGACGGGTGCGGACGGCATAGTGACATTAAGTTCTAATCAGGTAAACAATCCAGGCAAAGGTACGTACTCCTTCACCGTCGATAACGTTACTTATAGTACGCTGACCTACGACCCGAGCCAGAACATCGAGACCAGCGACTCTATTACAAAATAAGAAGTTGCATCTCGGCAGGTTATTTACCTGCCGAGATGCTTATCAGCAAGATTACTATGATTTATAAAGGAGAAAATTATAATGAACCGGAAAGTGAAAGTTAGTCAGTTGAGATCAGCTATTATCAGTTTCTTATCCCTATGCCTGCTGTTGTCTATGGTCGCTCCTTTCGGAGCGGTGGCAAGTAATCAGTCTGCTGACGCTGTCTATGATTTCGAGGACGGGACAACATTGGGTTGGTATGCAGGCTGGGGAAATTTTGCTGAGACGAATCCATTAAGTATTAGCGAAGATCTGGCAACAGCCAATAATCGGTATTCGTTGAAAGCGAATACAATTTTCAGCGGTTCAGAGTGGCAGGCAGCTGCTATCGCGTTGGATACTAACGTTGACTTAGGTCAATATGCCACTGTTTCATACGATATTATCGTCCCAGCTGATTTCGGGGGAGAGTTCGTATTAAGTACGGCATTGAATGGGGCTTGGGAGGGGCTTGATTATAGCAGCCATCCGATTGCAAGTAGTCCCCTCACATCCATTAATGGGGGCTATTACACAGTGATCCATAAGACGATCGCTATTCCAGCGTCAGCCGCTCAACGCCAGTTGATCATCCAGCTTGCCAAGAACTCAGAGGTTTCGTATGACGGACCTATTTACATCGATAATATTGTACTGACCGCCAGGGAGGCCGGACCAGTTGTGCCAGAGGGTCCTGTGGTGACCACTATGGCAAGTGAAGCCTTACTCCTGGGGGAAGGGGTCGAATATAGAACCGCGCCAGTTGATGGGGATACCTTGTATGACGGGGAAGGCTACGTATCCTTTTTCTACAATGAAGAGCTCGGCAACGGTTCGGCGACCTTTAGTGTTACGGTGGATAAGACAGATTTGTATCAGTTATATGTAGGTTATTATGCGCCTTACGGTTATAAGGAAAGTGGCTTAGTGATAAACGGCAGCGGAGGCGGAACACTCGGGCTGCCTGACCCCACGGAGGGCTCGGTTAGGGGCGAGGCTAGGGGAGGCAAAGTTCTCCTTCAGGCGGGTAGCAATTCAATTACCTTTACTCGTAATTGGGGTTACTACGGTATCGAATATGTTAAAGTGGCCTCTGCGACACAGATTGTGAGCGACAAACTCGAAGCAGAGGATGGTATTATGACAGGCTCGGTTTCCGCTGCCAGCTCGATCAGCGGTTACTCGGGTAAAGGGTATGCTGCCTTCCAGCAGGACGGAGGTTTAATGTTTACCTATCAAGCCTCTTCCGAGGGACTTCATGATATCGTAATTGGTTACAGTTCACCGTTCGGAGATAAGCGTACAGAAATGATCGTGAATGGACAGAGCACTATTGAAATAGGGTTGGTGGGGTCAGAGGCTTTCCAAGAGGTGGCCGCAGGTAAAGCTATGCTGCAAGCAGGGGAGAACACTATTCAATTCAATGCGAATTGGGGCTGGTACAACATTGACTATATAAGGATATCGAACGCAGAGGATGGCGGGAATTTGCACGATGTCGAGAAGACGCTTGTCAACCTGAGTGCTACGCCAGAAACGCAGGCCATGATGAATTATCTCGTCGATGTGTATGGCAATGGAATCATTTCTGGACAGCAGAATACTGCCGATGCAGAATGGGTTTATGAACAGACAGGAAAGTATCCGGCGCTTCTTGGTTTGGATATGATGGATTATTCACCTAGCCGTGTAGAACGCGGAGCGTCGTCCATGACTATCGAGCAGGCGAAGGAATGGGCAGATCAGGGCGGAATCATCCACCTCACGTGGCACTGGAATGCGCCGAAGGATCTTCTAGACGAGCCCGGCAATGAATGGTGGAGCGGATTCTATACGAGAGCGACAACCTTTGACGTTGCCTATGCGCTGGAGAATCCAGAATCAGAGGACTATCAGCTGCTCATTCGGGATATTGATGCAATTGCCAATGAATTAAAACATCTGCAGGATGCTAAGATTCCCGTTCTTTGGAGGCCGTTACATGAAGCGGAGGGTGGATGGTTTTGGTGGGGAGCCAAAGGTCCGGAAGCAGCTAAGGAATTATACCGGCTTATGTACGATAGGATGACGAATGAGCACGGATTGAATAACTTAATCTGGGTTTGGAACTCGGAAAGTATAGATTGGTTTCCGGGTGAAGATGTCGTCGATATAGCCAGCATCGACTATTACGGACAGAAAGCTGACTACAACCCCCTTAGCAGTAAATATGACAACCTCGCTTCACTGGTGAATGATCGAAAGCTCATTGCTTTGGCAGAGAACGGTCCCATTCCTGATCCCGAGTTATTGCAGCTTTATGGTGCGGATTGGCTGTTCTTCATGACCTGGGGCGGCGATTTCATTCGTGACGGATTGTATAATGAACCTGTACATCTACAAAAGGTCTATCACAATGATTATGTTATAACAAGGGATGAGCTTCCCGAGTATCTATATGCATACGGTGTAGCGCCTTATGCTGAAGTAAGCTACAGCGAAATCGCGTCAACGAATCAGGATGTGGTGGCAACCATCACTACGAACAAGCCAGTAACAATAACGAATAATGGTGGCTCGAGCAGTTATAATTTTACTGAGAACGGAAGCTTTACCTTCGAGTTTATGGATGAAGAGGGGCTTGAAGGAACCGTAGTTGCAACCGTGGGCAATATCGATAAAGTCGGGCCGACCATCACTGTATGGGCGGATAAGCCCGTGCTGCCGAATGTTAATCATAAGCTTGAAGAGGTTACGTTCCAGTGGGAGGCAGAGGACCATGGTTCCGGGATTGCTGGGGTAATGTTAGTATCAGTTACAAGCAACGAACCGGATAATGGTTCGGGCGATGGTAATAGCGAAAGCGACATCCAAGGTGCGGAGATTGGGACAGAGGATAACCATATTCTTCTGCGTGCTGAAAGAGCAGGCAGCGGGTCAGGAAGGGTTTACACGATCACTTATGAGGCCGTTGATTATGCGGGTAACAGCACTCAAGCTTCTACAACGGTATTAGTGCCACATAGTGAAAAAAAGCTTAGCTAGGGAATGAGCACCGTATTTGAGAAGGGATAAGAACACCTGCAACCAGTCGCTCCGGCGACTGGTTTTTTGAATTTATATGCTTGACTGGTGCCCTTCGATCAGATTTCGAGTGAAACATTGTCTTCTCATCGATTCGAAGAAGTCGTCAAAGTAATACTCATCAAGTCGTCATTCTGTTAGTAAACGTCCAGACATATCTTTATGCTTGGATATAGTGGATGTTACTCAGAACGTTAGGGGGCTTGAAATGAAAGTTAAAGACAAAGTTGTGATCGTGACAGGCGGCGGGAATGGGATCGGACGCGAGTTAGTTCTAACTCTCCTTGCTAGAGGGGCTAACGTGGCGGCGGTAGATCTTAACAAAAAAGCTTTGGAAGAAACGGTCTACCTGTCAGGGGACAGAGGGAGTAAGCTGTCAACGCACATTGTGAACATAACAGACCTAGATGCTGTAGAGGCGCTTCCAAAGCAAGTGATTTCTCATCATGGCACTATTGACGGGATCATCAATAATGCAGGCATCATTCAACCATTTGTGGATGTAAACATGCTGGATTATGAAAAAATTCGATTAGTGATGGATGTGAATTTCTACGGCACACTCTATATGACGAAAACCCTGCTACCTTTTTTATTGAAGAGACCCGTGGCGCACATTACGAATATATCAAGCATGGGAGGATTTCTGCCCGTTCCAGGTCAGTCTATATACGGGGCATCAAAGGCTGCCGTGAAATTGTTAACAGAAGCCCTGCAATCCGAGCTACAAGATACGAATGTTAAGGTAACGGTTGTATTTCCTGGAGGCGTAGCAACGAATATTACTCAAAATTCCGGAACAGAGCTTCCAAAGAGTTTAGGCAATTCTCAGCCCAAGGCGAATCAACTGTTAACTCCCACCCAAGCTGCACAAATCATTGTTGATGGAATCGAAGCTGACAAACAAAGAGTTTTTGCGGGGAAAGATTCGAAGCTATTAGATATTATGTATCGCTTAAACCCTAAGCGTGCTGCAGGGCTAATTGCCAAAAAGCTGAAGTTATAAGTTAGCGTAGAGTGTGATTTAAGAAGCGGACATGAGTGTTCGCTTTTTTCTTTTACCTATCTTCAGAAAGTCGTTAAAGTTCCATCGATATAGTCGTCAAAACGTTAGTGGGCTCTCATGGGTTTAATTACAATTGATTGAGGGATAGGTAAATTCATATGAGGAGTGTGGGTAACACAATGAGAAGAAGTATAGAGATGAATGAGGCATGGCGATTTATTCGACAGGATGAAGAACAAGCTAAAAGTGAATTGTATAATGACGATCATTGGAGCGTTGTGACTATTCCCCATACGTGGAACGCGATCGATGGAGCGAATGGCTATGAATATTATCAAGGGGCTTGCTGGTACAGAAAGGCTTTTGTGGTTGAGCCTTCTTACGAGGGAAGTAAGCTGTTTATAGAGTTTAATGGTTCTAATAGTGTTACGGATGTATACATGAATGGCCAGCATATGGGTCAGCACAAAGGCGGGTACTCCATCTTCAGGCTTGATATAACAGAGGTCGTTAAATACGGAGCTAACAATGTGATTGCGGTAAAAGTGGACAATACGGTCGTGGATGATGTTTACCCGCAGAAAGCAGACTTTACCTTCTACGGCGGGATTTACCGCGATGTGAATATTGTTGTAACAAATCCTGTTCATTTTGATTTGATGGATTATGGTTCAAGTGGAGTCTATGTTGTTCAGGAAGAGGTAACAAAGGAAAAAGCTCAGCTGATCGTTAGATCAAGACTTGTAAATGACAGTAATGAGGAGAAAAGAATTAGACTTTGGGCGGATATACTCGATGCTGATCATCATATTGTAACCTACGCCGCAAAGGAAGTTATCCTGGCTGCAGGCGAAATCAAAACAGAAGAGCTGCCTTGTGTCATAGACAATCCAACATTATGGCACGGCAGAAAAAATCCTTATATGTACAAGGTCAACATTTCAATGTCTAGCTTTAATGACACAATAGATGAATGTTCCATTCCTTTCGGAGTGAGATACTTCCACGTGGATCCTGAGAAGGGCTTCTTCTTGAACGGTGAGCATCTGCCTTTGCATGGTGTATCTAGACACCAGGATCGAAAGGATATGGGCTGGGCTATTACAGAGCAAGAGCAAGTCGAAGATATGGCATACATTAAAGAAATAGGAGCCTCCTCCATCCGGCTGGCTCACTACCAGCATAGCCAGTATTTTTATGAATTGTGTGATAAAGAAGGCATGGTTGTATGGGCTGAGATCCCCTTCATCTCAATCATGTCACAGAACGAATTGGAAGGAATCAATGCAAAGCAACAGATGCTAGAATTAATCAAGCAAAATTACAATCATCCTTCCATCATATTCTGGGGGCTGCAAAATGAAATTCAAATCGGTGGTGAACGAGCAGAGGTCAGAAAACTCGTTAAGGAGTTAAATGAGTTGACGAAAAACGAGGATCCCACCAGACTAACGACGATGGCTAATGTTTTATTCGTCAGCGAGGAAGATGAATATAACCGAATAACAGATGTGGTTGGATACAACAAGTATTACGGTTGGTATCACGGCAAGACGGACGATTTCGCACCTTGGCTTGATAAGTTTCATCGTATTAATCCTGATGTGCCGTTGTGCATATCCGAATACGGAGCAGAGGGTATTGTGCAATACCACAGTACTGATCCCAAGGTGAAGGATTACACGGAAGAATACCACGCCCTATTCCATGAGAAGACTTGGAAGACTTTTGAGCAGAGACCTTTCCTTTGGGCTACTTATGTATGGAACATGTTCGATTTTGGAGCCAATATCAGAGATGAAGGCGGCGTCAAGGGAAGAAACAACAAGGGTCTTATCTCCTATGACAGAAATATCAAGAAGGATGCCTTCTATATGTACAAGGCTCATTGGTCTGAGGATAAATTCGTCCATATCACCAGTAAGCGCTTTGTCGATAGAATAGAGAACAGTATCCAAGTTAAAGTGTATTCTAACTGCAGAGAAGTAACGTTATACGTGAATGGAGAGGAATTCGATTCTGTAACCAGTGAGGAGAAGATATTCGTCTTCGAAAACGTAGCCCTTACTGATGGCATGAATGAAATACGTGCAGTGGCAACTGAATATAATATTCGATACGTAGATATGGCAAAATTCAATAAAGTGGAAGAGCCGAATCCAAGCTATGAAACCCCAGTTGAGGACCAAGGTGAAGAAGTCACAAACTGGTTTCAAATGCCTGATTTGGACGAACCTATGGAGGATTTGCAAATTACAGATGATGTGTATTCCACCCGATGCACATTCAAAGAACTATTTGAGAATGAAGAAGCAGGGGCTGTCTTGCATAAATATTTGGGTGAGGACTTTAGAAATAGACCTACGTATAGTATGACTCAAGGATTTAAGATTGATACCTTGGCGGAAATGGCGCCCGAGCACTTTACGGATAAGCTGTTGTATGCGCTGAATAAAGAGCTTACAAAGATTAAGAAGTACAAGTAATGTCAAGGAATTCTGAAAGGATATGATTAGAGATGACATACATCTGCAATCCAATCAACATGGCGTACAAGTATCAGTTTATCGAAATGGACGGAATCAAAGTCAACAGAGAGGCTGCGGACCCGACCCTGATTTTGTTTAACGGAAAGTACTTCCTGTTTCCTTCTATGACGGCCGGGTTTCTTGCTAGTGATAATCTCAGTGACTGGGAATTCCACACGTTGAAGGATGTACCGATATACGATTATGCTCCAGACGTAAGGGTGCTCGGAGAATATCTGTATTTCACCGCTTCACATGCGGAGAAGAACGGTTCTTTTTACCGTACGAAAGATCCGATCCATGGAAATTTCGAAGAGCTTGAAGGAACATTCCCCTTCTGGGACCCGCATCTATTCGTGGATGATGATGGCCGGGTCTATTTTTACTGGGGATGCTCGAACGCCAAACCCATCTACGGGATCGAGTTGCAACCAGAGGATATGAAGCGGATCGGCGAACCGGTCGAACTTATCTTCAGCAACGTATCGGTCATCGGATACGAACGGAACGGCGAAAACCATATCCCGTCGAAAACGCCCGAACAGATCGAGCAAACGCTTCAAAGATATGCACAAGCGATGCCGAATTCTACGGAAGAAATGCTGAATCAAATTAGAATTATGCTTGGGAACGATCCCTACATCGAGGGAGCATGGATGGATAAGCATGACGGCAAGTATTATCTACAGTATTCAAGCCCTGGTACGCAATATAACGTTTATTCCGATGGGGTTTACGTATCGGACAAACCGCTTGGCCCCTTCACGCTGGCTAAGAACAATCCATATTCGTTTAAGCCAGGTGGTTTTATTCCAGGAGCAGGACATGGCTCTACTATGGAAGATCGCCACGGTAACTTGTGGCACGCCTCAACGATGAGAATCAGCGTAAATCATATGTTCGAAAGACGTTTAGGACTGTGGCCTGCAGGCTTTGATCAAGAAGGAGAGTTGTTCTGCAATCAGCGATACGGCGATTGGCCGATGAAGATCGAGCAAGCCGAAATCGACCCTTGGGAAAATCCTGTGTGGATGCTTCTCTCTTACGACAAGCCGGGGAGAGCATCCTCTTCTGCAGAGGGAAACGATGCTTCAAAGGCAACGGATGAGAATGTCCAGACATGGTGGAAAGCGGCATCGAACGAATCCAGGGAATATCTGGAGATCGATCTGCTGAGTGCATATGAAGTGCATGCGATCCAGGTCAACTTTGCGGACGATCAATTGAACCTAACGCTTCCCGAGGGTGCTGAGTTGCACTCAACTGGCCATGCTTCACGATATATTGATCAGCGAAAGCATGTTACGAGATGGCTTCTGGAAGGTTCGTTGGACGGGAAATCCTATTTCGCCATCGAAGATAGAACGAATGCGGATACCGATCTGCCGCATGACTTTATTGTAAGGGAAGAAGGAGTGAAGGCTCGATATATCCGTTGTACGGTGATGGAGCTTCCCTTTAGCCAACAGGCATGTATTTCCGGTCTAAGAGTGTTTGGTATCGGTGCAGGTGTACTGCCGACCCAGACATCCGGAATTAAGTTCAACCTGCTGAACGATCTTGATCTCCATGTTGCATGGGATCAAGACGCTGCTGTCGGACACAACGTATTGTGGGGATTTACACCGGAGAAGCTGTATCACAGCTACATGGTACTGGGGAGCAACGAAGTTAAGATCGGTGCGTTAATCAAAGGCGAGCCGGTATATGTCAGAGTGGATGCTTTCAATGAAACGGGAATCACGGAAGGCGAGGTTATTAAAGTCATCTAACCTAAATAATAAAGATAAGTAAGCAGCCGGATCCGGATAGGATTCGGCTCTTACTTATTAGGAGGAAAGTCGGCAAAGTAGTATTCAATAAGTCGCCAAAGCGTTAGTTGGCTTTCATGGGCTTGATTACAATAGGTTTAGGGCTAGGTATGTTTGATTGCTATGAACCCAATATAAGTAAAAGGAGTGAATTAAGCATGGCGATTCGTTTTCCTGAAGGTTTCTACTGGGGAGCATCCACTGCTGCACACCAGGTGGAGGGTAACAATGTACATTCTGATTTTTGGTTAATGGAGCATTTGGAGGGATCCATCTTCAAGGAGCCGTCAGGTGATGCCGTAGACCATTACCGCCTCTATAGGGAGGACATTGCTCTTATGGCGCAACTGGGATTAAATTCGTATCGGTTTTCCATCGAGTGGGCCCGGATTGAGCCGGAGGAGGGGCGCTTTGAACAGGGTGCCTTCGATCATTACCGCGATGTTCTAGCGGCATGCAAGGAGTTTAACATCATGCCGATTGTGACTCTCCACCATTTCACTTCACCACAATGGTTAATTCGTGCCGGGGGTTGGGAATCCGAGGAGACACCTGCACGATTTGCCCGATACTGCGAGCAGGTTATGCAAGAATTAGGTGATGATATTCCTTACGCATGCACAATCAATGAAGCGAACATCTCGATAGGTATCGCCAAGATCATTAAGCGTCATCAAGCACAGGGATCAGCACAAGTTGGAATCAACACCGATGCGATGGCTAATATGCAGAAGTATTATACGGCAATGAGTCATGCTTTCGGCTTGCCTCCCCAAGAGGTTCATTCCTTCTTGGGTGCACGTTCCGAGAAGGGCTTGGAGGTCATTTTCAAAGCACACATGGAAGCGAGAGAAGCGATTCGGCGGGTTAGTCCGCAGACCAAAGTCGGCATAACGATGTCGCTCTACGATATCCAATCCATCCCAGGTGGGGAGGCTCATGCAGCGCATGCTCTGCAAGAAGAGATTCTTCAGTTTATTCCTTATTTCATAGAAGATGACTTCTTTGGCTTGCAAAATTATACTCGCTACGTTTATGGTCCTGACGGCTATATTCCTCCTGCTGTGGACGCCGAGAAGACGCAGATGGGTAACGAGTTCTATCCGGAGGGTCTGGAGGCGGTGATTCGTTATGCGTTCAAGCATTTGAACAAACCGATCATAGTGACAGAGAACGGGATCGGCACGGATAATGACGAGCGAAGAGTTGCTTATATCGACCGAGCGTTACAGGGACTACACGCTTGTGTAACCGATGGGATTCCCGTCCTAGGTTACATGCATTGGTCGTTGCTTGATAATTTCGAATGGCAGCTGGGGTTCTCTAAGACCTTCGGGCTGATCGCGGTAGACCGATCCACGCAAGAGAGGCAGCCGAAGCCAAGCGCGTATCATTACGGCAATTTGGCTAAGTCTAACGAATTATAAAGTTGGATTAGAGCTGAATCTGGACCAGAACTCTTATGGTTAATTTAGGAGGTTATCAAGATGCTAGAAGCTGTTTTGTTACGAACTGAATATCTAGAAAATCCTTTAGGACTGGACGTGAATAAGCCACGTTTAGGCTGGAAGCTGCGTAGCGATGGCACAAACATCATGCAAAGCGCCTATCGAGTGCAAGCATCGAAGACCGATGGCTTTACTAACGTGATATGGGACAGCGACAAGGTAGAGAGTAGCCGGTCGCAAGGTGTTCTGTATGCAGGTCCCGAATTGAAATCGATGGAACGCATTTATTGGCGGGTCAAGGTTTGGAGTAATAATGAAGAGGAGCCAGCATTTAGCGAACCAACCTTCTTCGAATCTGGTTTATTACTCACTTCGGATTGGAAGGCGCAATGGATTGAGCCGGAGAAGGAAGTAGACATCCTAGCATACAAACCTGCACCCTATATCAGGAAGGAATTCACTGTGAAAAGGGGACTCGTTTCTGCGCGAGCCTGCTTCACGGCCAAAGGACTATATAACTTTTACTTGAACGGTGCAGAGGGTACAGATCATCTGTTCACGCCAGGGTTCACCTCTTATTATAAACGGCTGCAGTATCAAGTATACGATGTGACTCCTCTTCTGCATGAAGGCACTAATGCACTGGGCGTCATTCTTGGAGATGGCTGGTGGAGAGGAACTACTGGAGGCGCAAGTCTGAAGAACAATTTCGGGTACAAAGTGGCCTTCTTGGGTCAACTCATGTTGGACTACGACGATGGAAGCCGCGAGGTCATCGGCAGCGATGGCTCCTTCAAGACTTCCCATGGACCATTGCTGAAGTCAGATATGAAGGCAGGGGAGCTCTACGATGCTAGAATTAACATAGAGGGTTGGAACCAACCTGGTTATGATGATACTTATTGGGAGCAAGTAGTGGTCACTGAGGATGGATGCGGCCATTTGATCGGTACTCGCAGTGTGCCGGTAAGAGAGAAGGAAAGGTTCATACCGAAATTACTTCGAACACCAAATGGGGAAACCGTACTGGACTTCGGGCAGAACATCGCTGGTTGGGTAGGCATGAAGATGCAGGGTAAAGCTGGAGATAAAGTGACTTTGATTCATGGGGAAGCCTTGGACCGGGATGGGAACTTCACATTGCAGAACCTTGCAGGACATGGAACACTCGAGGATTTCCAAGAGGTCCACTACATTTTGGCAGGAAACGGGATCGAAAGCTACCGACCGCAATTTGCTATCTTTGGGTTCCGCTATGTGTTGGTGAAGAATTATCCTGGGGAAGTAACACCGGATAATTTTACAGCTGTGGCGGTATATTCCGATTTGGAAGAGACGGGTGATTTCAGCTGTTCGAATCCGTTGATTAACAAGCTGGTCTCTAACTCGAGATGGAGTCAGAAGAGCAACTTTATGGAGGTTCCTACCGATTGCCCTACCCGAGAAAGAGCGGGGTGGACGGGGGATGCTCAGCTATATTGCAGAACGGCATCGGATTTCATGAATGTATATCCATTCTTCGAGAAATGGATGGCCGATTTAGCGGCCGAGCAATTCCTGAACGGTTCGGTCGGAAGTACAGTGCCAACTGTTATTGGGCACCACAGCTTGGAGGAATGGGAAAGGTTCATGAAGGGGAATACCGATCCTATGATGGCCATGCGCAGACCAAAGCCCGGAACGGCTAGTATGCTAGACGGTTCTGTGGGCTGGGGTGATGCGGCCGTAATTATTCCGTGGACGATGTATCTTTGTTATGGAGACATGGCTATTCTTGACAATCAGTTCGATTCGGCCAAGGCATGGGTGGACTATATGGCTGCCTGCGCGAAAACCGCGAATGAGGAATACAAAGATTCGTCGGCTTATCAAAATTACACCGACGGGGAGCTTGACGCTGATTACATCTGGGATACGAAGTTCCATTGGGGGGAATGGCTGGAAGCTGACACGATCTTCAACGATATCGTATCGGCTATGACCAAATCCAAAGGCTCCCTTCCGTACGTTGCGACGGCCTATTACGCCTATTCCACCCGTCTGCTCTCAGAGATGGCATTTGAGCTGGGGAAGACCGAGGAAGGGGCGAAGTACGAAGCGCTTTACGGGAAAATTAAACGAGTTTATAATAAATATTTCATTAGAGAAGACGGTTATATCTTGGAAGACAGGCAGGCTCCGAATGTCCGTACACTTGCTTTGGGCTTAGTGGAGGAAGATAAAAAACAAGCTGTTGCCGACAGACTGGCGCAGTTGGTTGTAGAACAGGATTATCACTTGAATACGGGATTCCTCTCGACTCCTTTCTTACTGCAGGTGTTGGCGGATAACGGGTACGCCGATATAGCGTTCCGGTTACTGGAGCAGGATACGTGTCCGTCCTGGCTGTTTGCTGTCAGCAAAGGGGCTACTACAATTTGGGAAAGCTGGAGAGGCATTTCGCCTGACGGAGAGCTATCAGGATCATTAAATCATTATTCCTATGGGGCTGTCTGCGATTTCCTCTACTCGAGCATAGCCGGAATACGTCCTGTATGGGATAAGCCAGGTTACAAGCACTTTATATTAAAACCCATGTATGGAGGAACTCTGACTCAAGCATCCGCTGCGTATGAATCCCTTTATGGAACCATTCGATCAAGCTGGGGGAAGACGGATCTGGGTGTAACCTATCGATTCGAGGTGCCGGCGAATACAACGGCTACGATTATGCTTCCAGGCAATCAAGACGATCTGAAGAAAGTATCCACCGAGTTCTCGGATACCCGTTATGAGGATGGACGAATTGTATTTACTGCGGGAAGCGGCGACCACATGTTCTCGATATGTGATTAATAAGATAAAGTCGTGAAAACAATATTCATAAAGTCGTGAAAGCGTTAGTTGTGCTGAACTTAGGAAGATATACTCGAAGTGTAGCCAATCACACATATGGGGGGAAAGAAATGAATAAGACATTTAAGTACATCAGCATGCTGCTTGTGGCAGTACTCATGACAGCAATGGTTGCTGCATGCTCGTCAAACAACAACAACGGCAATACGACGACTGATCAGACTGGTGAGACAACTGAAGCAGGAAATGGGAATGCTGCTGAATCAACTGAAAGCGCTAACGAAACGATTAAAGAACCGTACGAATTAACCCTTACATTTCCTATATTTGGAGCACTTCCGGCGGATATGAAGCTGGTAGAAGCCGAAATAAACAAAATTACACAAGCAAAGCTGAACACGACCGTAACGATGCTTCCAATTAGTATCGGGAATTTCACCCAACAAATGAACCTGATGACGTCCAGTGGTGAAAAGCTGGATCTGGCTTTCTCTTTTGGTATTGGAGGTGGGTATGCTAATGACGCATTAAACGGTAAACTTCTTCCGATTGATGATCTCTTGACGCAATATGGACAAGGTACCGTTGATGCCATTGGAGCTAATTATTTGGAGTCCGCAAGAGTGGGTGGACAAATCTATGGGGTGCCTACACTGCATTCGTTCGCGCAACAACCAGCAATCTTCATGCGAAAAGACATGGTTGAAAAGTATAATATTGATGTTGATGCCATTCATTCCTTGGAAGATTTGGAGCCCATATTTAAGACGATTAAAGACAATGAGCCTGGAATGGCTCCGCTCGCTTCCGGTCTAGCGACGCCTATGGATAGTATAAGAAGCTACGATAGACTTGGTAACGGCATTGGTGTATTGCCTGGCTTCGACAATGATCTGAAATTAGTCAACTGGTATGAAACTGAAGAATATGCAGAGCAGTTGAATTTAATGCATAATTGGTTTAAATCTGGTTATATCAACAAGGATGCTGCAACTTCGCAAACAACAACATCTGATATACTTAAAGCGGATAAGGCATTTTCTTACATTACGATGAACAAGCCGGAAATTAGAGCGGTGGAAGAACGAATGATTGGTAAGGAATTGGTTGTCGCGAATTTCGACTTCGTCGGACCTTATGCTACCACAACCGATGTGGTTGTCGGGTTATGGGGTATTGCCCAACAGTCCGAGAATCCGGAACGCGTAATGATGCTCTTGGACCTTATGTATACTGATAAAGACTTGGTCAATTTATTTATATGGGGAATTGAAGGCAAGCACTATGTCAAAGTATCGGATAATGTAATCAAATATCCTGAAGGCGTTGATAGCTCGAATGTCGGCTACACCATGAATTCACTAACAACGAGTAATCCTTTCATAGCCTATACATTGGAGGGTGAGGATCCAGAGCTGGCTCAAAGCATAAATGAATTTAACGAATCGGCGAATAAGTCAAAAGCACTTGGATTTTCGTTTAATC
The DNA here is from genome assembly GCA_002383695.1 of Caryophanales bacterium UBA4045. GTDB lineage: Bacteria > Bacillota > Bacilli > Paenibacillales > UBA4045 > UBA4045. The sequence goes on along the minus strand of DFZX01000111.1, from coordinate 38,292 downwards.
CGAGCAATGTACAGAACGAATTGACGGCTATCACCAATGTTACAAACCGCTACAAAAAGATACTGGAGACCGGAGCAGTCAATCCTGAATCAAAGCTCCAGGAGTTTATTACCAATTTGAAGGCAGCGGGTATTGATAAAGTGATTGAGGAGAAACAAAAGCAATTAGATGATTGGGCTGCATCAAATAAATAATGATTTTAGCTCGTGTTAATAACCTCAGCAAAGTCGGGTCTAAGTGTAGATCCGGCTTTGTTTATTTAGTGATCCCGTGTAATATCTATACTATGAGTTAGTGGAAAGAAAACTAAGGGACAAGGAGCCCGATGAGCATGAAAAAGCTTGGTTTGACGTGGTCCAAGAATTCGTTAAGGTTTAAGCTGACCATAAGTGTGTTCATTATGACGCTGCCCCTTGTAGGCATGCTGCTATATAATAATTTTTATGCTATTTACGTGGTCCGTGAACAGGTAGCCGATTCTTATAAAAATACGTTGTCGCTCTACATGAATCAGATTGATTCTGACTTGAGTGATATCGATTCATACATCAATACAATAGCTGGAACAGGCTATGACATAATTTCTCTAAAACTTGCAGAAAACGATGATGATTATTACATATCGAAATCGTATATATACAACAAACTGAATAACGATATTGCGCTCTACGAATTACTGGGTGCATTTTTCGTGTATGTTGAGGACAGGCAGGATTATATGGATGTCTATTCCACCGGGGTTTCGTATATGGAAAAGCAAACAGTGCAAAGCTATGTCACGGACATGATTCATCAACAAAGCATACCCAAAGGTCTCGGAACAAAAAGGTGGCAGCACGCCCAAATTGGACAAGAGCATTATCTGATCAATATCGTGCAATCAGGTGATGTCTACGTAGGTGGTTGGGTTAGGACGGATGAATTGCTAGAGCCGCTTCAAGCTTTAAGGCTGGGTGAAGGAGGAGCTGCCCTGATAGCTACTGATCAAGGGGAGCCAATTACGAATTCCAGCCTCGTTGCTGAACATGGAATAGAATTGCGACACAACCTCAATGATTATTATATATCGGGCTCGAATAAAAAATATCTTGTCATCGGTATGGGATCCTATAGAGGTAACTTCAACCTAATTACGCTTATACCGGACCGCAATATATTATCTAACCTACCCTATCTTCAGCGTCTCATTTGGTTAATCACCATTGGCGCGTTTATATTCATTCCGATTGGTCTTTATTCTATGAGGCAAGCCTTTCTTGTTCCTCTAAAGCGGGTTCTGAGCGCTATGAGTAGAGTTCGGGGAGGGGATTGGAGCGTCCGTGTTGATTCAGATAAAGGTCCAGAAGAATTCAGGATCTTGGGACATTCATTTAATAACATGATGACCGAAATCCAAACGCTTCGAGTCAACGTGTTCGAAGAACAATTAAATAAGCAGCGAGAGGAGCTTCAGCGGTTGCAGCTACAAGTGAATCCTCACTTCTTCCTGAACGCTTTGAACATTGTATATAACTTGGCTAAGGTCAAAAATTTTAATTTAATCATGGAAATGACCATGGCCTTGATCCAATACTTCCGCTTTTTGTTCCGCAGCAATACTTCATTTGTGAAGCTGAAGGACGAACTAGAGCATACCCGTAATTATTTGAGTATTCAGACTATGCGGTTCCCTGGTAAATTGACTTGGAGCGTTGATGTTCCGGATTACTTAACAGATATTCCGGTTCCACCTCTCATCATTCAGTCATTTGTAGAGAATTCAATTAAACATGCGGTAACGATGGAAGAGCCCATCCATGTCACAGTATACGTTGGTTTCGAAGATGATGTGGACGATCCCAAGATGAGAATAAGTATTAAAGATACAGGTCATGGATTCGATTTGGCTGTGCTGCGAGAGCTGCAGGCAGGCAGGAGCGTCGAAAATGAACGCGGAGAGTACACCGGGATATGGAACGTACAGAGGCGACTAAGACTCTTGTATAACGAGACTGTAGATATCCAGTATCTTAACGATGATGAGTCGGGCGGTGCAGTAGTAGAAATGATTCTTCCAACTCGACCTGAAATGGAGGGAAAACGATGACCTGTCAATTGTTGCTTGTAGATGATGAAGTACATGCCATTGAAGGTGTTAAAAGTGATCTTGATATGGTTAAGCTTGGAATTACCCAGTTATTCACAGCCTATAATATGAAACAAGCGAAAGCCATATTTCAGCGTGAACACATAGACATCATGCTTTGCGATATTGAAATGCCACAAGGCAGCGGTTTGGAGCTGTTATCATGGGTAAGGGTACATTATCCAGATGTCATTACTATTTTTCTTACGAGTCATGCTGATTTCAAGTATGCCAAGGAAGCCATTCAGCTTGGGAGTCTTGATTATTTGCTCAAACCCGTACTTGCGGACGAATTGGGAAATGTCATACAAAGGGCTCGGGGCATCATTGATCATAACAGTGAAATGAGCCGGAATAAACAATCCCACCAGTTATGGATGAGGCATAAATCATTGATCATTGAACGGTTTTGGCTGGACCTTATTTATCACACCATACCAAGTAATCCAGAGGCCATCCGTAAACATGTTGAGTTTCATCAACTGCCGATCTTCGAAGATGCCACCTTCCTTCCCTTGTTGATTTCGGTGCAAAAATGGAACAAACCGCTAAGCCGCCGAGATGAAAAAATAATGGAATACGCGCTTAAAAATTCGGCTGAGGAAATCATAATGGGCAATCAATTGAATGGTATATTCTTTTTTCTTGACCGTGGAAAAATGCTTGGAATTTTTGCGGCTGAGAAGTTGGATGCTGGGGACCAAGCTCAACTAGTTAAGGCATGCAATCACTATATAGAAATGTGCAGAGCGTATTTTTATTGCAGTGTATCCTGCTATTTAGGAAAACCTGTTGAAGCTCAAGGTGTAGCGGGTATGGTTTCAGGCTTGAGGCAGCAAGATCGAAATAATGTAGCTTTTTATAATGAAGTTTTTCCATACTTAGAGACCTTGGAAACGAATCGCTCGACCCAGCTACCTGATTTGAATGTGTGGTTATCTCTGCTGAAAACAAGGACAAAGGATAAGGTTATTCAAGAAGTGGAGAGGTTTCTCGATCAGCTTGTGCAAAGCCAAATCATCGATGCCCATATTCTGCACGAATTTCACCAGGATTTTATGCAGGCACTGTATTCTTTTCTGAATATGAACGGCATCCAGGCCCATCAATTGTTTGGTGATGAAGCATCGAGAAGTCTATCAGAGCTGGCAGGACGTTCTGTGACCGATTTATTGGCCTGGATTCATTATGCCCTGGACAAAGCGTTAAATCAAGCTAAAGCAGTAGAAGAGACAGAGACAGTCGTGCAGACAGTCCAACGCTATATTGTCAATCATATAGATCAAGACTTGTCCCGGGACACGATTGCCAATCATGTCTTTCTAAATCCCGATTATCTGTCAAGAATATTAAAAAAAGAAACGGGCTATTCCATATCTGATTATGTACTAAATGAAAGAATTAACTTGGCTAAGAATTTATTGTCGGAAACTGACATCTCTATTAGCTCAATTGCTTCGTCTGTAGGACATACCAATTTCTCGCATTTCGCAAGAATTTTCAAGAAGCACGCTGGGCTGGGTCCGACGGAATATAGGAACGAATTCGGCAAGAATAATATATGATTGAAGTCATGAAATAATTAAGGTTGAATGCGCCGGATCCTCAGGATCCGGCTTTGCTATGTAATTAAAGCATAATCGGTCCATGGCAATAGTCGTTAAAGTGTTATTCAAGAAGTCGGCTTAGCGTTAGATGAACTCACGCGGATTCCTTATGATAAGAATATACTCACTAGCTGAAGACAAGGATGTGATTTTAGATGAATCAGATAACACCGGCGAGCTCGGTCGCTTTACCTCAAGCAAAAAAGAAAAAGAAAAAGAATAAGTACGACTATCGGAGGTACTCACCGCTTCTGATCATGATGATCCCAGGGTTGTTGTATATGTTGATCAATAATTATCTGCCGATGTTCGGGATCGTCATTGCCTTCAAGGAAATCAACTTTGCCAAAGGTATCTTAGGAAGCGACTGGGTTGGATTCAAGAACTTTGAATACTTGTTCAAAACCTCAGATGCTTTCATTATCACCCGCAATACCATCTTATATAACCTTTTGTTTCTCTGTCTCGGAACGATCATGTCATTAAGCTTCGCTATCCTGCTGAATGAAATCAAGCAAAAGGTCTTGCTTAGAACCTATCAGGCAATTATCTCCATGCCGCACTTGATCTCTTGGGTTATAATCAGCTACTTGGCGTTTGGGTTTCTAAGCGTGGAGAATGGTCTGATCAATCGGAGCATACTTCCGTTGCTAGGAACGGAGGTAGGAATCTCCTGGTATACCGAAGCGAAATATTGGCCAGTGATTTTGACTGTGGTAGAACAGTGGAAGTCAATTGGGTATGGAAGTATTGTTTACTTTGCGGCTTTGGTTGGAATCAATGAAGAATATTATGAAGCCGCTAGAATTGATGGTGCCAGCCGTATACAACAGATTTTCCGTATTACACTTCCTATTGTTATACCCGTAATCATTATGATGGCCTTGCTCCAGCTTGGACGGGTTTTCTATTCAGACTTCGGATTGTTCTATCAGGTAACACTGAATTCCGGTGCGCTGTTCGAGACTACAGCCACAATCGATACTTATGTGTTTAACGGCTTAACAGGGAGCGGAAATTTGGGTATGTCCGCCGCCGCAGGCTTCTATCAGTCGGTTGTAGGATTTAGCCTTGTTGTAACGGTGAACTATCTGGTGCGCCGAAAAAATAAAGAGAACGCATTGTTCTAGGGGGGAAACGACTTGAAGAATGAGAGCCCAGTCTTAACATGGTTTAGTCATAGCGTTCTGATCTTATTTAGTTTAGCATGTATCATCCCATTCATCTTACTGATCTCGGCGTCGTTGACCGATCAAAACTCCATAGTGGCTAACGGATATTCGTTAGTTCCAGAGGTATTCAGCACAGAAGCCTATGAATACTTGTTCATGCGGGGAACAGACATTGTTCGCTCTTATGGTGTATCGATATTTGTCACGGTCGTCGGTACAACTGTTGGGCTATCCATCACTCTGTTAATGGCCTATCCATTAGCTCGATCAGAAACGCCGCATCGCGGGTTCATCTTGTTCCTTGTATTTTTTTCGATGCTGTTCCACGGGGGAATGATCCCATCATACCTCGTTTATGCCCAATTGTTAGATCTGAAGAATACGATCTGGGTGTTAATTGTCGCTGGAGTGCTCACGAACGGATATTATATCATGATGATGCGAATTTTCTTGCATGGATCGATGTCCAAAGACTTGATCGAATCCGCGCAATTGGATGGTGCGAGTGAATACCGTATTTTATGGAGTATTATAATCCCGACTTCCACGCCTATATTGGCAGTGATTGGGTTGTTCTCGGCAATCTGGTACTGGAACGACTGGCAGACCGGGATGATCTATATTACGAATCCCGATTTATACAGCATACAGAATCTCCTGCAGCGTATCATGCAAGATATCCAGTTTATCCAATCGAATATGAGTGCTAGCGGCAGTGAAGCTATGGCAAAGATGCCATCAGATACAGCCAAGATGGCGATGGCGGTGTTGGGATCGCTACCGATCTTGCTAGCATACCCATTCTTCCAAAAGTTTTTCATCAAAGGCATTATGTTCGGTGCAGTGAAGGGATAACAGTAGAGCATCAACCGCACCGGAGTAATCGAGGATTCGTCCTAACCAGGATATTTGGAGGGCAATAAGATGACATTAAAAATTGGTATAGTTGGTACCGGATCGTTTGGAAACATGTATGCGAAGATGCTTGTTGGAATGGATGGCGTCGAAGTTAGCGCAATTTGCGGAACCTCCTTGGATAAGGCCGAGCATATGGCAAGGAATTTTAGGGATGCGAAAGGATACGCTTCCGTTACAGACCTGTTGAACGATAAAAAATTGGATGCGGCTTACATCTGTGTGCCACCATTTGCTCATGGGGAAATCGAGGAGGGGTTGGCGGGACAGGGTATTCCTTTCTTCGTAGAGAAGCCATTGGCTACGGATCTCGAGACCCCGTCTCGGATTCTGAAGGCTGTGACAGAGAAAAACTTAATCACATCCGTCGGCTATCATTTTCGCTATATGGACGGAACGGCACGAGCTCTGGAGCTGCTCGGAGACCGGACAGTCGGGATGGCACTCGGCTACTGGATGGGGGGAATGCCTCAATCTTCCTGGTGGAAGCAGCAGAATGGCTCCGGCGGCCAGTTTGTCGAGCAGACGACCCATATTGTTGACTTACTGCGCTACTTACTGGGGGAAGTGGAGGAGGTTTCCGCTACGTACGCTAGACGCCATATGCATTCGAAAGTAGAAGGTGTGGAAGTGCCTGACGTAGGAACCGTTTCGCTGAAGATGGAATGCGGTGCCGTCGCCACTATTGCTAACACCTGTATGATGCCACTCGTGCACAAGATGGGTCTTGACGTCTACACGGATGCTGGAGTATTGGAATTGAGCCAAACTGGGCTGAAGGATATTGCTGCCGGTCGGACGACAGAATACCTGAACAACGCATATAATCGTCTGGCACCTTATGAAAAGGTAAACAGCTCTTTTATTCATGCTGTTCGGACGGGCAATGCTTCCGGTATCCTCTCGACATACGCCGATGCATGGCGGACGCAACAGATAACAACGGCTACTAATCGCTCTGCCGAAACTGGTCAATCGATAAGGTTATAACAATAAATTAAATGTAGAGGGAGAGCCGGATCTTTGTAGATCCGGCTTTCCCTCTAGGTTACGCGTTCATCTACTAGGAAAAAAAGTCGTAAAAGTTATATTCAGATAGTCGCCAAAACGTTAGTCTGCTATGGCGAATGGGAATATGATGGATCTATTAACTAGTAAGGACCCTAACAAAACGAGGTGATACGAATGAAGCTACCTAAAGCGATTAGCTTCGAGATTAAGGTGCTGGCTAACCTGATTAAGAGGAAGATGGACGACGGTACGTCAGAGGACGGGGAAGATGGATTGACCGGCATGCAGGGCTGGATTATCGGTTACGTGAAGGCTAATGCTGATCGTGCTATGTTTCAGAGGGATATAGAGAAGGATTTTGATATACGGCGCGCATCGGTGACGGGTGTCTTGCAGCTGATGGAGCGCAATGGCCTCATCGTTAGAGTGCCGGTTGAGCATGATGCCAGATTAAAGAAGATTACCCTAACTTCGAAAGCAAATATGTTATATGAGCGGTCTGTCCAACGGTGGCAGGAATTCGAGAGCAGCCTGTGTTCTGGACTAAGCGATGAAGAAATTTCCTTGTTCTTTGTAATCGCAGCTAAGTTGAAGAAGAACCTCGAGTAAAGGTTTTTTATGCCTATATAGTTAGGGTGCTGACAGTCAGGGCGTGAACAACATGCTCGATAATAGATAGGGGTGCTTTATGAAACTGATTTTCCGGTATTTAAAGCCGTTTGCGTTAATATTGATCTTCAGCATCATCTTCCTGTTCGTTCAGGTACTAAGTGAATTAGGTCTTCCAAGAATGATGAGCGATCTTGTTGATACGGGAATTCAAGCTGGGGGAATTAAGCCTGGCGCGCCCGCTGCGGTTAGTGCGGACGGGATCGAGCTGCTGGAGATGTTCCTGAGTGAACAAGACGCAGCGACACTGAATAGTAACTACACCTTTGTCGCGGCTGGAACGAAGGATGAAACCGTGGATCGGTTTCCAGCAGCCGAAAAGCAGAATATTTATATGCTGAACGACGAGTCGGATGAAGCCGTCAACAAGGTCTACACCTCGGCAGCTTATGCGCTAGTCCTGTCGATGCAAGATAAAAAAGGCTTGAGATCCAACACGAATCTCGCGGTGACTCAGAATGGCATAGCAGGTATCGAGAAGGAGCAGCTGTATGCCATGGCACCGCTGTTTGTGGAGCTTAAAGCTTCCGGCGAGCTCGATGTTTACATGACAACGGCATCGAAGGACGTTACCGCGACCGGGTCACAGATCGCGGTGACGCTTACCCGGTTATTTTATAACGAATTGGGTGTAGATATGAAGCAGCTCCAGCGTAATTACATCATTGGAATAGGCATGAGGATGATTGGGGTTGCGTTGCTTGGGGGCATTGCCGCGGTTTTGGTGGGCTGGTTCGCTGCCAAGCTCGGCACGTCAGTAGCCATGCGTATCCGTCATGATGTGTTCGAGAAGGTAGGTCGGTTCTCGAGCTCGGAGTACGACCGGTTCTCGACCGCCTCGCTCATTACCCGAACCACGAATGATGTGCAGCAGATCCAGCAGTTAATCTTGATGGGTCTCCGATTGCTTCTTTTCGCGCCGATCATGGGCATCGGAGGTATTGTTCTAGCCATCCGCAGCAGTGTGTCGTTGAGCTGGATCATAGCTGTTGCGGTTATTACCATCATGGGGATTATTCTTGTCATGTTCTCGCTGACCGTGCCGAAATTTAAGATGCTGCAGAGGTTGATCGATAAGCTGAATCTGATTAGCCGGGAAAACTTGTCCGGCATGATGGTCATTCGCGCCTTCGGAAACGAGGAATATGAAGAGAGCCGGTTCGAGCAGGCCAATAATGACCTGAGAAAGACGAACCGCTTCGTCCAGCGGACGATGGCGTTCTTATTTCCCGCGATGACGCTGGTTATGAATCTTGTCATGCTGCTTATCATTTGGGTGGGAGCAAGTGCGATCGCGCAATCTGAATTGCAGATCGGCAATATGATGGCATTCATGCAATATGCCATGCTCATCATTATGTCGTTCCTAATCATGTCGATGATGTTTATGATGGTCCCCCGTGCGCTTGCTTCCGCGGAGCGGATTGAGGAAGTGCTGAGTACGGAGTTTACCATTCGCGATCCCGAGATACCAAAGACGCTCACGAGCGGGGAAGGGATAACCGTTGAATTCAGAGGAGTCTCCTTTCAATATCGGAATGCGGAAGAACCTATACTGCAGGATATCAGCTTTACGGCAAAGCCGGGCCAGACAACGGCATTTATCGGAACGACAGGATCAGGGAAATCGACGCTTGTGAACCTCGTTCTCCGTCTTCATGATGTGACGGACGGGCAAATCTTGATGAATGGGATCGACATTCGGGAGCTGTCGCAAGAAGTGGTGCGTGCCCATATCGGATATGTACCGCAGAAAGGGATTCTATTCTCGGGGGACATCGATTCCAACGTTCGGTATGGGAAAGAGACGGCAGAGGAAAGTGAAATCAGAGAAGCGTTGGACGTGGCGCAGGCAAGAGGATTTGTCGAGAGCATGGAGGATGGGATTTCGTCTCCCATCGCACAGGGAGGGACGAACGTCAGCGGTGGCCAGCGGCAGCGTCTTGCCATCGCTCGATCACTCATTAGGAAGGCGCCTGTAAACATCTTCGATGATAGCTTCTCGGCTCTTGATCTGAAGACGGATGCAGCGCTTAGAAGAGCGCTGAAGCAGTTCACGGCGAATGCCACGGTATTGGTCGTGGCACAGCGAGTGAGCACAATCAAGCATGCGGAGCAGATTATCGTGCTTGACAAAGGGCGCATCGTCGGTAAGGGCACGCATCATGAGCTGCTTGAGAACTGTGCGACGTATCTGGACATCGCGGAGTCACAGCTTACGAAGGAGGAACTGGGATGAGTAAATTCGAGAAGCCGAAGGACTTCAAGGGCGGTTTGAAGAATATCTTGTCGTATCTGTCGCCATTCCGCCTGCGGTTGGTCGTCGTAGCTATCCTAGCGGTGGGTGCTACCTTATTTAACATTGTTGGTCCCAAAATAATGGCTATGGCGACCGATGAGCTGGTGATGGGCACAGCCCGTATGATGCGAGGAGAGTCTGGTGCGATCAATTTCAATTATATTGGCGTGATCGTTGTTTCCTTAGTGGGATTATTTCTACTCGGAGGGCTGTTCAGTTATATGCAGGGTCATGTGATGGCAGACGTAGCGACGAAGATCTCGTACAATCTTCGGAATGCCGTCATGAGCAAGATCAATCGCATGCCTTTAGGATATTTTCACCGGAATAGTCAAGGAGATGTGCTGTCCAGAATTACGAACGATGTTGATATGGTGGAGCAGTCGCTTAGCCAAAGCGTCACCCAGATGCTCACTTCTTTGGCGATGGTCATAGGCGTCATGGTGATGATGCTGACGATCAGCTGGCAGCTCACGCTGATCGCTATCGTCATGGTGCCCGTCTCGTTGATCCTCATCATAGCTATGGTTCGGGTGTCTCAGAAGTATTATCGCAATCAACAACGTTATTTAGGTAGCGTTAACGGACATGTCGAGGAAATGTATGGCGGCCATGTTGTTATGAAAGCCTTTAACGGTGAGAAGAGGGCGCTTGAGCAGTTCGAAGCGGAGAATATAAAGCTGGCCGAAAGCGCGAGGAAAGCAGAGTTCTTCTCTGGTTTAATGATGCCGATCATGATGATCGTGGGCAATCTTGGGTATGTCGCGATCTGTATTGTTGGGGCGGCGATGGCATCGAATGGCAGAGTTAGTATCGGTGATATACAAGCTTTCATCCAATATGTTCGGAACTTCTCCCAACCGATCATGCAGATCGCGAACATATCGAGTCAGCTCCAGCGTATGGTCGCTGCGTCGGAGCGTGTGTTCGAGTTCCTGAACGAGGAAGAGGAAGTGGAGCGCGAGGGCGAGATGGAATTAACTACGGATCAAGTGGAGCTCCAAGGTCATATCCGATTCGAGCACGTAAAGTTCGGTTACGAGAAGGGTAAGCCGATCATTAGGGATTTCACACTGGACGTGAAGTCCGGCCAACGTGTTGCAATCGTCGGACCTACGGGTGCCGGGAAGACGACGATCGTCAAACTGCTGATGCGGTTCCATGAGCTTGACAGCGGTAAGATTCTCATCGACGGCCATGATATTACGGCGTTCAAGCGGCAGGATATTCGGAGCAGGTTCGGTATTGTGCTGCAGGATAGCTGGCTCTATAACGGCTCTATTATGGAGAATATCCGCTACGGCCACTTAATTGCTACCGATCAAGAAGTCATAGATGCGGCGAAGGAAGCGCAGGTCGATCATTTTGTCCGCACGTTGCCTGAAGGCTATCAGATGGAATTGAACGAGGAGTCGAGCAACATATCGCAAGGGCAGAAGCAATTGCTTACCATCGCGAGGGCGATTCTGGCCGATCCGCGGGTGCTCATTCTCGATGAGGCGACCAGCTCCGTGGATACCCGAACGGAAATTCTGATTCAGAAGGCGATGGATAAGCTGATGGAGGGGCGAACCAGCTTTATTATCGCGCATCGATTGTCAACGATCCGGAACGCGGATTTGATTCTCTGCATGAACGAAGGCGATATTGTCGAACAAGGTACGCATGAGGAATTAATGTTGAAGGGTGGATTCTACGCAAATCTATATAACAGTCAGTTCGAGCATCCAGAGGATGTCGCAAGCTAGGAGCTTCTTCGCTGAGAAATAACTGCTTCGGATTACAACCAGCAATGTCATTGATCACTCTCTCCTATTCGATTGAGCGGAGGTCTATTGTGATTTATGTGGTGTATATGTATAATGTATACACATACACCTTCGGGAGGAATTCATATGATACGTAAGCAGATTTATCTGGGGGAAGATATGAACAATAAGATCAACGAGATTTCAGCCTCAAGGGGGATACCTCAATCGGAAATCATTAGGGAGAGTTTGGAGATCTATCTCAGTAAGTATGAGGAGAAGATACAAGACTGGGATTCGTGGCTTGAACAAATGAAACAATCCGATTTGAAGATTGAGACGTTATCAAGGGATGCCATATACACTTCTCGTGTCGAAAGGTACGGTCACGAATTATGAATAACAGCAAAGTACTCATCGATACGAATATTCTTATTTACGCTTGGAATTCAGACGACCGTATTAAACAGGATGCAGCAATTACCACATTGAAGAATCATCAGAATACAGCATGCCTATCCATACAGAACCTTTCTGAATTCTCAACAGTCATGTTAAGGAATGGGTGCAATTCGGACTGGATCAAGGATACGATCAATATGTATGAACGATTAATGACTATCTATCCCCTAACCATACCTATGATCAGGGAGGCACTTCGTGCTGTAAGACAATACCGTATGTCTTACTGGGATGCACAGATATGGGCTGTGGCAAAGAGCAACCTCATCCCGGTGATACTAACTGAAGATGGCCCGATTGGTCAGACCATTGAGGGCGTATTGTATAGAAACCCTTTGAGCTTGATGGATTAAGATGAATACGACAAACATCTGAATGACTCGCTTGACTCTTGCAAAAACCTTGCTGCAAAATAAATGACTGGGGCAGCCCTTTGCTTTGAGAAACTTGGTATTGCTTCAGGGAGAGCTATGGCTTCCAGCCGCTGTTGGATGACGTTTTCTTCTTAACAAAGGGTAACGGTGAGAACACGACATTCAAAGGCGGACGTTCAATCTGCTCAAAAAGGCGGCAATAGACCAAAAGCCAGAAATGGCGGTGCAAGGGTTAACCTCCCTGGTACCGCCATTTCTTTGGTTTTTATCGATTTCTCATCAGGCAAGCTGTCCAGTCAAGCGAGCGTACCCACTTTTGGGACAGCCCCGTTTTTTCTACTGTTTTCCTGAGAAGACCATGTTCCTGAGCTCCTTAGTACCAGCTCTTCGTAAAAAACTAAAAATATTAGTACGAATGCAATAAATATTATAAAAAATAATTTAGTATACCTCTTATCATATAGCATAGAGATCACTTCGAAAGGGTTGTAAGTGAATAGTATCATACTCAAGTGAAATCAACGATATAGGAGATGATGATAATGAGCTTATTTATAAAGTGGAGACAAAAATTCGCAGTAACACTATGTGTTTGTATGATAGTGACTCTCATTCCGTATACGTTAGGAGGCTCAATTAGTGAGGCAGCGGTTGAAACACAAGTTGAAACACAATCTCAGAGGTTGATTGATTCCTTTGCGGATGGGGATGCCAATGGTTGGTCGCTGCAGAGCAATACATGGGGAGTTCATGAAATGGTGGATGGGCCAATGGGCAGTCCTTCGTTTGTTCTATCACAAAACATGAATAGTGTTGCAACCGAGTATGCATTGATTGGTGATGGGAGTTGGAAGGATTATCATGCAGAATTGAAGCTGCGGCTTTCCAATATGAGCGTTGGGGGCAGCGGTGCTGTGGTTTTCCGATTCCAAGATGATCGTAACTTTTATATGTTCCGATTTAACAACTCGAACAATGGACGAATTGTTCAACTACAGAAAAGAGTGAATGGAACAGTCACTTCACTAGCAAGCTCCCCGTATACGTGGGAGGATGAAACTTGGTATGATGTTCAGATTTCAATAGCAGGCTCGAACATAGAAGTATCAATAGATGGTCAGATTGTTATTGTGCATGCTGGCAACCCCGAGGAGCTACAAACGGGGAAACTCGGTTTACGGTCTTATTTTACAGAAATGCAGCTTGATCGGATCGAAGCGAATGGTGAACTGGTTCGTCCCGTCCAAGCCATGAATCTAAGCTCTACCCTAGCAAGCAACGGTGTGGAACTAAGCTGGAGCGCTTCACTTGAACCAGAAGCCAGTAGCTACAAGGTGTTCAGGGGAGAAGTAAATCCAGAGGTTGAAGAAGTTGAATATATGACGATAAGTGAAAGCGTTTACGGTACAAGCTTCCTAGATACTGATGTCATACATGATCAAAGCTACAATTATTATATAGAAGCCGCTGACATGGAGGGATTAAGCTTCGTACGATCTGAAGAGATTTCATTGCGATATGAAGGTGAGGTCGATCGAGGAGCCAGATTTATCGATTCTTATGCGGATGGAGATGCCAACGGCTGGTCGTTACAGAGTAATACGTGGGGCGTGCAAGAAATGGCGGTTGGTTCAGATGGCAGCCCATCATATGTGCTTTCACAGAATAGGAATAGTGTTACCACAGAGTATGCTCTTATTGGAGATGAAACTTGGAGGGATTATCTAGTTGATATGAAGCTGCGCCTTTCCAATATGAGCGTTGGGGGCAGCGGTGCTGTCGTTTTCCGGTTCCAAGATGATCGTAACTTTTATATGTTCCGATTTAACAACTCGAACAATGGACGAATTGTTCAACTGCAGAAAAGAGTGAATGGAACAGTCACTTCACTAGCAAGCTCCCCGTATACGTGGGAGGATGAAACTTGGTATGATGTTCAGATTTCAATAGCAGGCTCGAACATAGAAGTATCAATAGATGGTCAGAGTGTTATTGTGCATGCTGGCAACCCCGAGGAGCTGCAAACGGGGAAAGTCGGCTTACGATCCTATTATACTGAAATGCAGCTCGATCGGATCGAGGCGAATGGTGAATTGAGTCAGCCAGCCCAAGCTATGGGGCTCAGTACATCCATAGCAAGCAGTGGAGTTGAGCTTAGCTGGAATCCTTCACTTGAACCGGAAGCTGGCTCTTACAGGTTATATAGAGGAGAGTCTAATCCTGCATCGGAGCAAATAGAGTATGCAGTATTGATCGATTCATTAGCTGCGACAAGTTATACGGATACATCAATAGAAGGTGGAAAGTCTTACTATTATTATATCGAAGTGAAGGATAGCTCTGGAAAGCCCTTCGCCCGCTCGACCCATGTCAAGGCTACCCCGCTTGAAGGGACAACCTTGGCAACACTTGAGGATGAGAAGCTTCGCATGGAATTTTTTGAGACCGATATAGAGGGTCAGACCGTTATCGCTAAGAGGGTATTCTTATCGAAGAACGGGAGCTGGGAGCTCTTGCCCACAAGCCCTGCTGATGAGAAATATGCGGTTATTTATTCCAGCGAGGTTGCCTTGGGGAAACAGCAATTTCAACAGGATAACGATCAAACACATCCCGTATGGACAACATCAGAGGTCAGTAATGAACCCAATATATTTGACATTGGGACTGTCCACTGGGTTCGACCAACAGACATCGAAGTCATAGGCGAGCAAGTGATATTACGCGCGTCAAATTCGAGTGAGTTCACAGTAGAATGGACGTGGGAATTGCCAGCTGATGGTGGTTGGCCAAGGGTTGAGCAGAGGCTGGAGGTTCAAACTGAGGGCTATTGGACTATGGTTTCACAACAAATGTTTGAGAAGCAGGCTGCTGATATTAACGGAATACAGCTTGGCTTTCTAATTAGTGGAAAGAGGGTTCCCGATCAGCCGTATGTTGTTCCAGAATATCAATTGCCCAATCCTGCTGCATTAGTGGAGATGACAACAGCTAATCTTGGACAATTAACCTTTGGGCTTGTGCCTGCTGCGGAAGAAATTCCAATAAGAATGGCAAAGCTGAATAATTCACGATTTGGTTTGCTGATATCTACCGAAGAAGGTGGGGTTCAACCGGGTTTGACAGCTCCACTATGGGGTACAGAGGAATCTTATCTAATACCAAACGACTCCTATACATTCCAGTATCATTATGTAATCGAAGAAGCAGGGTGGTGGGATACCTATGAGAAAATCGCCACGGATATCTTCGGCTTCCACGACTACCGTAAGAGCGGTCAAACATCATTAACCGATGCTATTCATAACATGACAGATTTGATTATGGACGAAACCTATTCGGGTTGGTGGGATCTAGCAAAAGGGTTTAAGAATATAGAAAAACCGAATTCAACTCAGCATTCGAACAGCACGGCAGCGATGCAGGCTTTCTTGCTGTCCGGCAACGAGGAGATATACAGAAAACGAGTATTGCCATTGACCGAGTTTTTATTATCACGTAATCAGTCAGGCTTCTCTCCGATTACAACAGATATTCCAAGCGGTGTCTCCGCAGATCTGGGTGGTCCAGCGTACGGAGCAGCAACGTTGCTTCCACTTTATGAGCTGGGGCAGCGAAGCACAGGAGTGTTGTACCACAAAGCTATGGAGGAAGTTGCTCTGGGGAAACGCACGCATCTAATTCAAGAGAATTTGGCAGCTTATCGCAGCACGAATAACAGTAGTTATCTAGATATAGCCAGAGCACAGGCGGATGCTATTGTCATGCAGGTTGATTCCGTTGGAACAACACCCTTGAGCGGGTCTGCTTTCGTCTATCGTAATTTCCCGGAATTCGAAAGTCTATTAGAATTTTATGAGATCACTGGAGAGCAGAAGTATCTAATTGCTGCAGAGAAGGCTGCCCGTATGTTCATGACCTCTATTTGGATGCAGCCTATTCCAGAATCAGGTGCCATGCTAACCGTTCCGGGTGATCCTATTCCGCGTAGTCCTTATGTAAGATGGACAGAGCCAGAAGGTTGGCCTGCCATCAACGAAGCTGAGCTTCAGGAAACCGTAGAAGCCTGGATTCCTTCACAGGCTGGGTTATCCTTGGAGCAGGGAACAACATTTGAGCATATGGGTGCGAACGGACCGGTCATGAATCCCGGATGGGCAGGATATTTACTTCGTCTTTCGGATTTGACAGATCACTCCTTCTACAAGGATGTTGCTCGGAGCTCAATCGTAGGTCGGTATGGAAACTATCCTGGGTATTATTATAAACAATATGGTGTAACCCAGATGGATCCCATGTACCCTTATCAAGGTCCAGATATTACAGATATTTATTACCATCACATTCCTGTTCAGCTTGGACTAACGGTTGACTTCTTAATGGAAGAGTTAAAGTATCGTTCCGGTCAACAGATTAATTTCCAAGGTGAAATCGATCCTGGCTTAGGCGGCAATTTAGGCTATCTATGGTTTAAATTTAAAGCTTATGGACATGAGCCGGGAAAGATGTTCGGACGTACGGGTATGCAGCCTTGGCTTCCAAAGGGTCTGGTTGACACCAATACCCCAGAAGTTAGCTGGGTGGGAGCAACAGATGGGGAGCAGTTAGGCATCTCTTTAATGAGCTACGATGATAAGAATCTAGAGATTGTTGTTCATATCGACACCGAAATGATTGAATCTGCTGATACTCGGTCCGTTGTCGTTGTTGATGAATTAGGAACGGAAACAGAGGCAAGTATGGTTAATGGCCAAATAACCGTTAGTATTCCAGCCAAAGGACTACGTACGCTATTTATCGATGGTCTGGATCTTCAATTGCCAACCATGCAATTTCAAGGGAGCAATCTCACTCCAGAAGATCAGGAATCAAGCTATATCAAGGATGAAACAGGGATCCCTCAGTTGGGTAATATCGCAGGAGCACTTATTATTCATAACGATAGGGATTACGATGCTTACGTTTATACAGACACAAAGGATGATGTGATAACAGAAGCTATCCTTCATTATTACGATGGGTATGAGTGGAATAAGCTGGAGAAAAAGGAATATCCATTTGAATTCTCAGTCGGACCTATTGCTCAAGAGTACCCATTTGAATATATATTGGAAACACGAACAGATGCCAGTGAAATTTACTATTCTGACTTGACTGAAATTAAGGTTACCGAACTTCTGACATGGAAGCAGGGACGTGTAGATCGACAATGGAACCATGCGATTGAATTCATTACTGGAAGTAACTTCATTCAGAATTCGCTCACGGAGAGTGAACGTACTCAACTTATGAACGATGTTAATGAGTTAGCGCTGAATGGACAAACGATATTGACTGATACTGCAGATGAATCGAGAGACAGCATAGATCGTTTACTTTTTTACCAAACGGAATACGGTCAATTAGAGCAGTGGCTTGAGAATAGATTCCCTCAATATTTAGATGAGGATATAGATGATCTATACCAAGCGTTGGGAAAAATCCGTAGTATGCTTAATCATCGTCTTAACGAAATGATCCATGTAGGAATGGAGGTCGTTGATCCGAATGATTTATCTATTCTGCAGGGAGGAACAGCAACATTTACAATTCAATGGACAAACCATTCCATGATTAATTTAGAGAATGGCGTAATAAGCTTAGAGCTACCTGAGCAATGGCAAGCTTTAGACCCGGATGACTCCAACATAATTGTACCGATGCTTGGACCAGGTGAAAGTATCAATCAAACATGGACGGTTAAGGCAACATCTGGGGTTCCAGCAGGCATACACCCAGTGCCTATTCATTATTCATACGATATAGATGGCCTAACAACAGAGAAAAAACTGGTCCTCCCTATGAAGGTCATGTCGAGCTTGCGTATTGAGCTTCTTGCTGATCACCCACTCTTTCTAGCAGGAGAACCTAAACAAGTAGATATCACCATTCATAATGAAGGCTTAACGTCGGTAAATGGGCAAGTGAGCCTTAATATTCCAACCTCGTGGTCTGTACTTGGTGACTTGCAATTTACGGATTTAGCACCGGGTAGCTCGGTAATGAAACAGCTTGAGATAACAGCGCCTAGTCATGAACAAGCTCGTGATCTTGTCATTACTGTCATAGCCGAGGACGAGAATAACGCCATACAGCAAAAGGAATGGAACGTTAAAGTTTCTAGAAATGTGGCACTATCTATTTTTGGAAGTGCAGCTACAGCCAGCTCAGAGCTGACTGTCAACACAGGGGATAAAACGATTGATGGTGGAACTACATCTCCGACATCGTTCCGTTGGACTAGTTTAGAAAGTGGACCGCATTCGTTGATCATTGATTTTGGTAAGCTAAGAGAGATTGATCGTGTAACAATAAGGCATTTTGGAGAGATGGGAAATCCTAGCTTTAACACTAGCGATTTTCAAATCCAAACCAGCACGAATATGACTGGACCATGGACTGATTTAGTGGAGCCAGTAGAGGATAATACACTTTCCACTACCAATCATAGCTTCCCATCGATTTCAATTCAATATATCCGTCTTTATATTACTAAAGGTAGTGCAACGGACAATTACGCTCGCATATTCCAGGTTGAAGCCCATATGGCTCAATCGCCTGAAGTGCCCTATATCACGAGTGTAGAGGAAATTTCGAGTAGGTTTGTGAACTTCGCCAGAACAAAATTAGATGAGTTAGATCTGCCTCAAACAGTCGGTGTTATCCTGAATGACCTATCCTCAAGAAGCATTAAAGTCAATTGGGATCAGGGGACACCATTCTATAATCGGCTTTCGCCAGGAATGTATACATTCTATGGAGCTCTAGAAATTCCGAGCGATATCCTTAATCCAAACGGAATTCAAGCACAAATGACGGTAGAAGTACGCAGACCGGGCGGCAAAGCTAAAGACAAGCAAGAGAAGGCGAGGGTTGAATAGATGGAGAAAATAGCAAATGGCGTATGGAGGGTTCATTTCGGACAACCGGAAAAACATACGCCAGTTCGTTTACGAGAGACTTCAGTTAAACTAGAGCAGCTTCTTGAGCTGCCTTGTATAGGAACACCGCCATTCCCAATCACTGAAATAGAAATGAAACAAACACCAAGAGGGATTCAAATTAGGCTGCCTTTAGAGGCAGAAGAGCATATTTATGGTTTTGGCCTGCAGCTTCATCGCGTCGACCAAACAGGTAGAAAAAAGGTAATTCGAGTTAATAGTGATCCTGTAGCTGATACAGGTGACAGTCATGCACCCGTGCCTTATTATGTCTCAACGGCTGGCTATGGTGTTTACGTGGATACTTCTCGTTATGCGACTTTTTACTGTGGTACGAATTTACGAAAGGGAGCATCGGCAAATAAGGAATTTGAACAAAAGCAGATCTCGACCTCAGAACTAGAGCTTTATGGATACGAGGCTACAGCTGGAGACCGACAAGTAGTCATTGATGTACCATCTGTAAAGGGGATCGACATTTATCTTTTCGAAGGGCCTGATATACGCAGCGCAGTTCAACGATACAATCTCTTCTCGGGCGGAGGCTGTTTACCGCCTTTATGGGGGCTAGGGATTTGGTATCGTGCCTACAGCGCTTCTAAATATGAGGATGTCATGCAACTCGCGGAATGCTTTCGTGAGGATAAGATTCCGATTGATGTGTTCGGATTTGAACCGGGCTGGCAATCTAAAGCATATTCATGCTCATTCGTTTGGGATCAAGAACGGTTTCCCAATCATGAGAACATGCTAGATGAATTATATCAGCTGAATTACCGGGTTAATCTATGGGAGCATCTTTTTGTCCATCCGTCTTCACCTATATATGAGAAGTTAATGCCCTACTCGGGTGATTATGAAGTGTGGGAAGGTCTAGTGCCTGATTTATCTATAAAGGAATCGAAGGATATCTTCTCAAATCATCATCTGAAGGAATTTGTTGATAAAGGAATTGCGGGGTTCAAATTAGACGAATGCGATAGCTCGGACTTCGTACACTCCAATTGGTCCTTTCCCGATGTAACTATCTTTCCATCAGGGATGGATGGAGAACAGATGCATAATCAATTGGGAACCCTCTACCAAGCAGCAATTCAGGCACCATTTGAAACGATAGGCAAGCGTACGTTATCTCAAGTCAGGTCGTCTGGAGCTCTTGCGGCACCCTTCCCATTTGTGCTGTACAGTGACCTGTACAATCATAAGGTGTTTATCCGAGGGGTCGTTAACAGTGGTTTCTCGGGCTTGCTATGGTCACCGGAGGTTCGTCAGGCGGTGTCCTCTGAGGATTTAATACGACGAATACAAACGGCGGTTTTCTCACCAATGGCTTTACTAAATTGCTGGAGAATTCCGAATCCGCCATGGAAGCAGGTGGATCGAGTGAAGAATGTAGAAGGGGAATTTATGGAGAATGCAGACGAGGTTGAAGGTGTTTGTCGTCGGTTATTCGAAACTAGAATGGCTTTAATCCCTTATTTATATACAAGTTATGCAAGATATAGCTTAGAAGGCTTGCCGCCATTCCGTGCTTTGTTGATGGATTATCCAGACGACATCAACACATTTGGCATCGATGATGCCTACATGATGGGGGATTCGATGCTTGTAGCTCCTCTAGTGTGTGGAGAGTTTGAACGAGATGTATATTTGCCTAAGGGACGTTGGAGGTGCTTTTGGAGCGGGCAATTGTATGATGGGGGTCTCATTCACACTGTTAAAGCTGGAATAGAGCATATTCCTGTATTCGTCAAGGACGGCACAATTTTGCCGATAGCAAAGGCTGTACAGCATGTATCCGACGATACTGTATTTGATATTACCGTCCAAATCTATGGTGGTGAAGTACAAGAAACACAGCTTTACGAGGACGATGGAATTTCATTCGACTATCGCGCAGGGGAATATAATTGGGTCACAATCTCACAAAATCCCAGCGGAGACATGATGGTTGAGAGAAAAGGAAACTACAAAGGAATCCGATATCGCTTCATCGGATCGGAATCGGTTCATTACATCTAAAAATAATGAAAACATAGCAATAAATTTAAGAAATAAACAATGGGGCGGGCAGTTATGATTAAGGTACAACAAACGAGGAGTGTACGAGATGACCACGGATGGGGCTCTTGAGAGGCGAATAGAAAAAACAGGAGTAGTGAAAAGGGTAATTAGAAATGTTCGGCGATATAGAATGATGTATTTATTATTGCTGCCAGGCCTTGTCTATTTTACTATTTTCAAATATCTTCCCATGTTTGGGCTGATTCTAGCTTTCAAGAAATACAATGTCATTCTCGGCTTTTGGGGCAGTCCGTGGGTAGGATTAGACAATTTCAGCAACTTTGTACAGGGTGTTTATTTTTGGGATTTGATTGAGAATACAGTGCTGATATCTTTATATAAACTGTTCTTTGGGTTCTCAGCTCCGATATTTCTAGCTTTAATGCTTAATGAAGTGTCAGCACAATGGTTTAAACGATGGGTACAGACGATTACTTATTTGCCCCACTTTTTATCCTGGGTCATTGTCTATGGTTTGATGGTTTCACTACTCTCTCCAGGCGAAGGTATTGTCAATGTACTTATTAGACAAATGGGCTTTGAAAGCATCTCATACCTAACATCACCTGATTGGGGTCGTTTTCTTGTCGTTGCTTCTGACATTTGGAAAAGTATTGGCTGGGGAGCTATTCTTTATTTGGCAGCTTTGTCAGGTATCGATCCAAGCTTGTATGAGGCTTCTCGGATTGATGGTGCTTCGAAATTGAGACAGATTTGGCATGTAACGCTGCCGGGCATTCGTAATGTAATTATCATCATGCTGATCATAAATTTAAGCCATATTCTAGATGCAGGGTTTGATCAAATATTCATGATGGCCAATGTGTTTAACCAAGAGAAAATTGATATTATCGACACTTGGGTGTACCGCGAAGGCTTGCAACGATTACAGATGGGCATTGCGACAGCAGTTGGACTTTTCAAATCGCTCATAGGGCTTATATTGGTCATCAGCGCGAATCGGATTGCTAAGAAGTTCGACGGACAAATTTGGTAGCTCGATGGGAGGATATATATGAATCAGCTAACATCAGGAGAACAAATAGCCAAGCATATCAATCATTTGTTACTAATTCTCTTGGCCTTCATGTGCTTGTTTCCGTTCTATTATGTTGTGATTGTATCGATATCGCCCGAATCAGAGGTCATGCGTAAAGGTATTGTATGGTTTCCGGAAGTCATTACATGGAACGCTTATAGGGAGATGTTCTCCGGACATGGACTGATGGAGGCATACCAAGTGACGATCTTTCGAACGGTTGTGGGTACGTTTCTCAACCTGCTTATTACCTTTATGACGGCATATCCTTTATCGAAGAAAATGCTGCCTGGCCGTTCGGCGATAACCTTCTATATTGTATTTACCATCCTATTTAATGGTGGTTTAATACCGACTTATTTAATCGTAAAGAGCCTTGGACTGCTGGATACCATCTGGGCCTTAATCATTCCAGGTTTAGTTGGAGCATTTAATGTCATCATTATGAAAAGTTTTTTTGAGCAGCTACCACCAGAAATCGAAGAATCAGCGAAGGTGGATGGAGCAGGTGATCTGCAAACCATGGCTAGAATTATTTTCCCGCTGACACTGCCTGTCATGGCAACCGTTGGATTGTTCTATGCGGTTTTTCATTGGAACAGTTACTTTGATGGAGTGATGTACATTCAGAATACCGATTTGAATCCATTACAGGTTGTATTAAGAAACATCTTACTGAATGTAGGAACGCAGCACATGGATGTTTATCAGGATGATAATTTGGTAAGCACTCATGCAGTGAAAATGGCTGCAGTCGTTCTTACGACTCTTCCGATCTTGTTCGTGTATCCCTTTGCTCAGAAATACTTCACTAAGGGTGCAATGCTTGGTTCGGTCAAGGGTTAAGCTACTGATCCTCGGTTCTAAAACCGATTGTCAGGGGGGATTCCTCCATATATTATTAAATTTGAAGGGTGAGGGTTTGCATGAAACAGAGGAAAACGATTCAAAGTACTATTCTCATTGCATTATGCCTGATTTGGCTACTCAGTGCTTGTAGCAGTACGAGTACAAATTCGAATGGAAACAATAAGCAAGCTCCTGAGGCTACTGGGAACACAGGGAGTAACACGACGCCTGAGGTTGATTCGAACCCATTTGCGGAGAAGATGACTTTAAATGTGTACAATGCGGGCAGCTGGGCAAGAGGTACGCCGCTCCCTCCTCGTGAAGAGGATTCACAACGCAAGATGCTGGAAGAAGCCGTGAATATTGATCTTCAAATGACAATACCGCAAGCAGGGGAAGATATTTCAAGACTGAATATGTTACTAGCATCAGGTGATATTCCTGATCTGATCTTCTTTAATGATCGTGCTCAAGCGGTTCAATATTATCAGGATGGAATCATTGCAGACATTGATTCATATATGGATCAATTTCCTGCTCTTATCAATCGATTTACAGAAGATCAATGGAACGCACTTCAATTCCAAGATAAGACCATTGGAGTACCGGGACTAGAGCTCGTTAGCGGCATTACGGGTTGGTGGATCCGAGGTAGCTGGCTGGAAAATTTAGATTTAGAAGTCCCTACGAATATTGAACAATTATTCGATGTAATGAAGGCCTTCACATATGATGATCCTGATCAGAATGGTCAGAATGACACTTATGGCTTTGTTGGTGGTATAGCGCAGGACGGTACAATCTCAAATTCACCTGTTCAAGGACTGGGTTTGTCGAATATTATGTGGTTGTTTGGGGTTAATCCTCATAAGATAGAAATTGAGAATGGTGCTGTGGTTAATCATAATACAGACCCTCGAATGAAGGAAGCCGTTGCATTTATCAACCGAATGGTTACCGAGAAAGTGATTGACCCTGATTGGGTAACGATCTCTGAAAATCCACAAAAGAGCGATAAGCTGAACAGGGGCAAGGTAGGAATTGCTTTAGAGGATTGGAGAATGATGGATAACAATACTAAATTTCTTGAAGTTAGTGGACAAGAGCCGGATTGGATTGCCTTCCCACCTGTTAAAGGACCGGATGGCGGACAGATTCTAACTGAGCTAGCATTCCAGAATAACTTATGGGCTGTTTCTGCAAATGCAGCTAAGGATCCTGAGAAAGTAGAACGAATTCTGGCATTTCTGGAATATTGGTACGCTGATGAGGAAGCATACCCTTACTTCAGCTATGGGGAAAAAGGAGTGTTCTGGGATTACGACGACAATAAGAAGCTCATCCGTTTAAGTCCAACCGATGAGGAAAAAGCGAAATATCTCTTTAACAATCATTATAAGCTAGCGCGTGGTGCTGCCGATGCAACATATTACAACTTTAAGAAGCCAGAAATAACGACGGTTGTGCATCAATCTAATATAGACCACAGTATCGCTCCGTTGCCAAGTGTTTATCTTGTTCCTGATGAAAGTGATTCGGCATTCCAAGATCGAATGAAATTCGTTAACGAATCTTTGTTAAGATTTATCGTTGGTCGAGACTCGCTTGATAAATGGGACACGTATATTCAAACTTTAGAAAATACGTATAATCTAAAGAGCTATGAAGAGAATGTACTAGAGCAGTTTAAAGAGCAGGGTATATTGGATTAATATTTAAATTCCATAAGGAAACGGTGAAGGAGCAACGCTCTTTCACCGTTTCTGTATTTGTTTTTTCTCTGATATGATAGAGATATAGAGTTAGAATGATGGAGGATTTACATGAGAAGAGGAACGAGCAGTCTGACATTCAAATTATTTGCCGTTTGCCTTTCCTTCGTATTGATCTGCGTCTTTATCATTAGCAGCTTATCTTCACAGTTTGTAAAGGATCAGGTCATTGGCAGAGACCAAGAGTTCATTAGCCAAATATTATCGAAAGTAAACGAATATTTGAGCTTGAATTTCTCAGCAATGCAAACGATATTATTCTCAGTTGATTCTCTAATAGAGTCTAATGGGTATGAAGAGAAGCAGGTAGGAAGATATCTGGATTCATTATTTGAAATGAATATCCAGTATGTATCCAATATATATGTAATTAAGGAAGATTTAAGCATTGTTGGTGGAAGAATGATTACTAGAGTTCTTGATCAAAGGTTGCCTGAATTAGAGGATATATATAAAAATGCTATTAACAGCAGCTATTCTACTTCTATCAGTTCGCCCTACCGAAGTAAATTTTCTGGTTGGACTGTAACCATTTCCCGAGTCTCGAAGACGGAACCATCGTTAGTCATTGCTGTTGATATCAATATTGTTGAGTTGGAGAAGAAGCTGCTACAAATTCATCGAGAGGAACAAATAAAATTATTTATAGTTGATTATAATGGCAGTATATTGGCTAATTCTGTTGGTGGTATTGGAACCGTAGGTAAGCAAACACATATTGGCAGCATCTCCATTGAAGAGATTATGAATCGTGATAGCGATATGTTTATCTATCCTGATTCCAGAGTAGAAACGCTTGTGATGAAATTACATTCACCGAAGTATAATTGGCAATTGATTGCGATCAGTGATGGGGCAAGATTAGCTCATATCTTGAATACGATTGATTCCCATTTCTATTTTCTCATTTCAATTGGTTTGCTGCTGAGTCTAATTACAGCCATGCTGATTACTCGTTACATCCGCCGTCCAGTTCTACAATTGATTAAGAAAATGAGACAGGTTGAACAAGGTGATCTGGACATCCAGGTTACCCTGGATAGAAATGATGAGTTTGGTGATTTATCACGGACCTTTGACAGTATGCTTCATCAAATAGATGATCTATTCAATCGATTGACCATGAACAAGGAGCTTCAGAAAAAATTGGAAATTGCCGTATTGCAGGCTCAGATTAATCCTCATTTTCTTTACAATACCCTAGGAGCAATCAGTAACGTTGTCCGATTGGGACAAACCGACAAAGTGGATATTGTTATACGTTCTTTGATAGCGATATTAGAGTATGGGGTTAAGGATCCCTCCTATAAGGTTCCTCTACACGATGAACTGCAAAATGTAAGAGATTATATCATTATACAGAATATTCGTTATAACCGAGAGTTTGATCTTGTTCTGAACATTGATCCGAGATTGTTGGAATTCGAGGTGTTCCGCATGTTTCTTCAGCCGATCGTAGAGAACAGTATATTTCATGGCTATAAAGGCGGGCAAATTCAAGGTGTGGTTCGCATTGATGCCTATTGTGAGGACAGGAAGGTTGTTATAGAGGTTACTGACCAAGGTATTGGCATAAGCGAGGATAAAGTTATCGATCTGTTCAAGCATAGAGAAGAAAGCTCGGGAATCAACCAAAGAAATCGGATCGGCTTAGCGAACATCAATGGGAGGATTAAGCTCCATTACGGTGAAGCTTATGGTCTAAGCATAAGCGGAGAACAACACAAGGGGACTTGTGTCAGAGCAGAGTTACCTGTCCCGCACGAAGGGAGTATATCAATATGAAGAAAGTGCGTTGCTTGATTGTTGATGATGAAGAATTAATGATTCAGCGCTTGACGCTTTTTTTCGAAGATTTATTGACTAACGGAAGCCCATTCGAGCTAGTTGGCAAAGCCTTTTCTGGAGACGAGGGATTGGAATTAGCTGAGCGGCTGAAACCAGACATCGTCATCACGGATATTGTGATGCCAGGAATGGATGGTATTACCATGATTGAGCAAATGAAACGCACGCTGCCGGACACAGAATTTATTATATTAACAGCTTATTCAGATTTTAACTATGCCATGCGTGCAATTCGATTTGATGTCTCCGATTACATCGTGAAGGTGCCGTTAAATGAAAATGATTTACTTCAAGCCATGAACAAGGCAGCTGCTAATCTTATTATAGCGAACAATAATAATGAGAAGCTACGCAAGCTGAATATGTCTATTCTGGAAAACCGGCATCGTATCTTCAAACAATTTTTTCGTGAATTGTTTCGCGGTGAAATCATGACTAAACAGGCCGAGGAAATAACTTCTAGCTTCGATATGAAGTTATTCCACGGGGACTACTGCTGTATGGTTATAGAAATGAATGGCTATGTAGACTTTATCAACAAATATCCATTATCCGACCAGAGTATTCTGAAATATGCAATATTGAATGTCATTGAGGAGACACTTCAGTTGAGTGGAGGAGGCTTCGCATGCGAAATTGAAGAGAATAGGTTTATCGGTTTTCTCCAATGGCCGAATTTGCACAGTGAGATGATGAATGAGAAATGGTATTTGGAAGTAGGACAAACGATCATTAGAAACTTACGAACCTACCTTAAGCAATCAGTTGCTATCGGATTTAGTTTGCCGAGAAAAGGTTGGTCGGAAATCACTTCGGCATACATGCAAGCCCTAGAAGCCTGCGAGGATCAATATTATTTGGGGCCAGAATCCATCGTAACGTCATCCGGAAGGGTGGTGCGAGAAGAGGGGAATACCCAAGCAATACGTAATATGCTGCAAGAGATTCTACAGTTTCTGCATAGGGAAGTGGACTTCGGGGAGATTCAGACCGCACTTGGGTTAATTAAAGAGCAGGCAAATAAAGAGCGGGTTTCGAGACAATTGCTTACAAGCATATTTAGGGAATTTTTACTTGCTGCAAGCAATAAAATCTCTGGCTGGAAGCAAGAGATGGCTAGAGCCGATGAAGATTCGTTATACTTCATGTCGCTATCCGAACAAATGGCGTTCATAGCGGGGTATATAGAAACGTGTCTTTTAGTGGAAGGTATTCCTGAACGACCAGAAATTGCAAGAGCAATTGAGTATATAGAACGTAACTTGACGGATCGTTTAACGCTACAGAATATAGCAGAACAGGCTAATCTAGCTCCAGCCTATTTCAGCAGTCTATTCAAAAAGGTAATGAAGGTAAGCTTAGTTGATTATATTAATCGAAAAAAAATAGATTTAGCAATAGAGCTGATTAAAAATAATCGATATTCGAATCAAGAGCTCTGTGAAATGGTAGGCATTATGAATGAAGCTTATTTCTGTACCTTATTCAAGCAAAAAACAGGGAGCTCACCTGGACAGTATCGAAAAAAGAAAATGTATCGAAAATAGTGCGTATATGCAATATTGTTGACAAAGTTCGTAAATGCCATATAATAAGTAGAAATAACGCCGAATGATTCGTAGAAATAATCTGTTCCATAGGATTAAGTTTACTGTAAATCGGAATGTTCTTTTTGTGGTAAGCTACCATGAGAACATACCGATTTTTTTGTGCGTCTGAAAGGTGGAGTCAAGCTATGGACCGGATGGTAACTAAGGGTGAGATGGAGAATCAATTGAGCCGAGTACTAACCCAGTGGGAAAGGGAATATTTGGGACGGGGCTCCGTGCTGGTTAAGTCGGACATTCTGCGAAACATGATAATCGTTCTGATGAAAGGAATTCTGACCCCGGCAGAGCAAACACTGGCTAAGTCGAAGGACGGGTTGCTGTCTGTTAAGAAAATCCGCGCCGATCTCGTTGAGTCAGGCAGAGAACAGCTTGGACAGATGATTGAACAGATTACTGGAGAGTCCGTCGAAAGTTTTTACACAGACATTAGTACTCAGACTGGGGAGCGTATTATGGTTTTCGTCCTAACCAACTCCCTAGAGAAAAGATGGTCATAAAAAAATAGCTGGTAGATGATCAAAAAGCCGTATGGCTAGTTGAGTATAAACCGGGAATCATTCAGGCGATGGCCCTGGATATTCCCGGTTTTTGCATTATAGAGAAGGGAAGTGGAGAATATGTTAGATATCATTAGCCATAATCTGTTATCACCTGTAGTATTGTTCTTTATCCTGGGACTGATTGCTTCATTCGTGAAATCCGATCTGAAGTTTCCTGGAGGATTAAGCGAAGGTCTAACGATCTATTTATTGATTGCTATTGGATTGAAAGGTGGAATTGAGCTCTCAGAGCACTCGCTATCCGATATGGCGAAGCCCATTATGGGTGCACTTCTTTTAGGAATTATCATTCCCATACTCACGTTGATGATTTGTCGCAAAATCGGAATCGACTTGAAGAATGCAGTTGGTCTTGCTGCTAGCTATGGCTCGGTTAGTATCGTAACTTTCGGAGCTGCGGTTGCTTTCTTAGGGTATGTGCAGACGGAATTCGAGAGCTATATGAGTGCTATGGTGGTCATTATGGAGAGTCCCGCCATTCTAGTTTCTCTTCTTCTACTCAAGACCATCGAACAGAGGAAGGCTGGAATACCGATTTTATCGCAGAATCTGGGTATCGTGGCTGGAAATTCATCTGCGAGCTGGCTAGACCCTGCTGTGCTAAGAGAGAGTCTATTCGGCAAGAGCGTGCTTCTCTTAGTAGGCAGTCTACTTGTGGGATGGTTCGTTGGTCATGATGCGTTGCCGACAATTAAACCATTATTCATCGACCTATATGGAAGCATATTGATTCTGTTCCTGCTTAATATGGGGATCATTGCCGGTCAGCGACTAGGGGATATTCGTCAGTATGGTGTAAAGCTGATCCTAATAGGTATCTTCATGCCTATCCTATTCGGGGCGTTGGGGGTCTTGGTAGGTTATGCCTGCGGTCTTTCGCTTGGCGGAACAACATTGATGGGTGTACTTGCAGGTAGCGCATCATATATTGCAGCTCCGGCAGCCCTACGTTCAGCTGTGCCGGAGGCGAATCCGTCAATCTATCTAGGGTTGTCCTTAGGAATTACCTTCCCATTCAATTTGACGCTAGGCATTCCTATTTATTATAAGATGGCTCAGTTTATTCTCTAGGGCTCTGCCCCTATCATGGAGATTGTCTGGCAGGAATGGCGGCGGGCCCGGCGATTGAGAAAAGATGGAATGCGAATTGATGAGATGAAGATTAGAAAAAATTTTTTCAAACAAATTGAAACTAAATTCATGTTGAAGTATGATAGCATAGAAACGTTTCGATTTAATATAATCACATTTATAGATGTTTTTTTAAAATAAACGATAAATATCTCAATGATAATAGAAACGTTTCGATTTTATCTTGTTTGCTTTATTATTTCGTATGAATGGAGTGTGAAAAGTCAACGATGAAGGATTCGAAATTTCAAATCAAAGCTAGGGACATCGAATTTACTTTTTTAAATAGTGGGGATCTTTATGAAGCAACTCATAAGATGACGATGATTAACCAATTGAGTTCTAATCCTATTGATGGATCGCTGAATAATATTTATTTGCGGTTCCACAGGGCTAGCGGTCTACAAGTTGTGCCCCTATTGGGTGTTCGATCTGTGAGTGTTGTACAATATTCTGGATCTCAAGTTACTTGGAAAGGAAATGTAGATGAGGTTCAATATATCGTTGTCTTCAGCTTGACGGAACAAGGGGTCTGGTTCTGGGAAGTAACAGTTGAAGGACACGGTGTTGAAGTGGATGTTATTTATGGACAGGATGTAGGCATCGCCAATAAAGGTGCTATCCAATCCAATGAGGCATACGTATCCCAATACATTGATCATGCCGTATTTGAAGATCAAGACAAAGGATTTGTTGTATGCTCACGTCAGAATCAGCCACAATATGGCGGCTTCTTTCCTTATTTACAACAAGGGGCTTTAACCAGAACAATTGGTTATTCCACGGATGGCTTCCAATTTTTCGGTTTATCTTATAAAGAAACGAATCAACCGGAAGTGTTATGGGCAGGATCTCTTCCTAATGAAATATATCAATATGAATTTGCATATACTGGGCTGCAATCAGAACGTGTAATGTTGACAGGATCAACACATTTTATTTTCTATGGATTATTTATCGAGAATCATGAAGAGGCTGTTTCTTCATTAAATTTTGAAGCGGAAATAATAAATGCTTGGGAACAAGTAAAAGTCCAACCTGAAAAAGTGCTGCAACGTTTAGATGAAGTGAGAATCTCCTCGATATGCGGAGCGCCATTTCAAACCGCTTCAATGACGAAGGAAGAAATTGACGACTACTTTCCTAGTAGACACCAAGAAGAATGGGAGAAAGATACTCTGCTATCATTCTTTACAGATCGGCACGAGCACGTTGTATTAAAAGAAAAGGAGCTGTGTGTAGAACGGCCGCATGGTCATATTGTAATGGCTGGGCATAATGAAAAAATGAATGATATGACTCTTTCATCAACATCGTATATGTATGGAATCTTTAACTCGCAGCTTGTTGTTGGCAATACGAAATACAATAAAATGCTGACGAATGCTCGCAATGCTCTGAATATTATGAAAACATCGGGTCAGCGCATATATATCGAAATGGATGGAATTTATCATTTGTTGACGATGCCATCGATGTTTGAAATTGGATTTAACTACTCACGTTGGTATTACAAAACAGCGGATGAGATGTATATAATTACGAATTTTACGACAATCGACATACCGGAAATTGTGCTGCATGTACGCTCCGTAAGCGGTAGAGCTTATCGTTATCTCGTGACTAACCAGGTATCCTTGAATGACAACGAATACAATGCGCCGTTTCATATGGAAAGAGAGGGTCAAACAGTTCAGTTTTATGCAGATGCGACAGCAATGAGTGCGCAAGCGTACCCGGATCTAAGTTATCGCCTTCGTGTAGAAGGAGCAGAATTTACAATTGAGGATGAACGGAAGCTTGTATCCAACGTTATGCCTCTCTCTGCATCTCTGGTCGTGCTTGAATTAAGTCAGACGAGTGAGTGGAGCATGACTCTCCAGGGTCTTCTTCATGGCGGGGATATGCCGTTCATCCATCGGGATATGATTTCAGAAATCGAATGCTATCGTGAGTTCTTACGAGATGTAATGAATGGGTTCCATCTGTCGCAGAATGATGCATTGAAAGAGGAATTAGATAAGGTAAATGCCCTTGCTTGGTGGTATACGCACAATATGCTGGTTCATTATTCAGTGTTGCATGGACTTGAACAATATGCCGGTGCTGCGTGGGGAACCCGAGATGTATGCCAAGGGCCTATTGAGTATTTTTTGGCGACACAAAAGTATGACACGGTTAAAGCGATTATTGTGAAGGTGTATTCCCACCAATTTGAAGAAGATGGCAATTGGCCACAGTGGTTTATGTATGATAACTATTATAAGATCCAAGCTGATGAAAGTCATGGAGATGTTATTGTATGGCCGTTGAAGGTATTGGGTGATTATTTGATGGTGACAAAGGATTACGGTATTCTACAAGAAAAAGTACCGTATATAAATCGTGACAGCAAGGAGAGTACAGAAGAAACTGCAACGATTTATGAACATGTGAAAAAAGAAATTGAATACATAAAACAGCATTTCTTGCATGATACACATTTGTCCTCATATGGAGATGGTGATTGGGATGATACGCTGCAACCCGCTAATTCGCAGTTAAAGCAATTCATGATCAGTAGTTGGACCGTTGCATTAACGTATCAAGCAATTTTTCGAATGTCGCGTGTTTTGGCTGACGTGGAAGCAAGTGATGCAGCTGAACTTCATGCCTTAGCTTGCAGAATTGAAGCAGACTTTAATCGCTATATGCTGCAGACTGAAGTGATTCCAGGTTTTATTTATATAGAACAGCCAGGAACAGTAGAATTGATGCTTCATCCAATGGATAAAAAAACAGGCATTCATTATCGCCTTCTCCCGATGACTCGCAGTATGATTAGTGAGCTGTTAACGCCGGAGCAGGCAGAAGCACACTATCAAATTATTAAAGAAAAGCTGTATTGCCCGGATGGAGTTAGGTTAATGGACAGGCCAGCGAAATATGCCGGAGGCTTGAGTATTCACTTTAAACGTGCAGAGCAAGGGGCTAATTTCGGTCGCGAAATAGGCCTTCAATATGTCCATGCCCATATCCGATTCGTTGAGGCGATGGCAAAGCTCGGTAAGGTTGAGGAAGTATGGAATGGTTTGGCTATGATTAACCCAATAAGAATCCAAGAGGTTGTACCGAATGCAGAACGCCGGCAGAGCAATGCCTACTTCAGCAGCTCGGATGGTAAGTTCAATACACGTTATCAAGCACAGGAACAATTTAACAAATTACGCGAGGGTACAGTGCCGGTCAAAGGCGGATGGCGTATTTATTCAAGCGGACCTGGGATTTATATGAATCAATTGATATCCAATTGCTTGGGACTGCGCCAAGAAGGAGGAGGGTTAGTAATTGACCCTGTATTACCTCTTAAATTTGATGGGCTAAAGTTTGATTATAAGTATATGGAGCATGATATCAAGTTCATTTATCACCTTGGTCAAGATTCAAATCGTGTTGTAATAAACGGTCAGGTTGCGGAGATTGAACAAGTGGCAAATCGTTATCGACTAGGCGGTTATTTCATAAGCAAACAAGAGCTTGTACAGAGACTGAATAATCATTCGAATATCATTGAAATCTTTAAGTGAAAAGTGTGACGGTCGCAAATAGACTGAGGTAACTTAATAATTGTTGACTTCAAAATCGCAATGTAGTAATATTTTCCTATAAAGTGAAACGTTTCGATTCCTACGATTGGCAAATGTAAGTGTTTACATATTTGTAAACGATGTTTATTTTGATGAAACAAGGTTATATAACCTATTTCACCAATGAATTAATGATTAGTTTTTCCTAAAAATCGAAACGTTTCTATATATCATATCCACATTCTTATCTGTGTGAAGGTGATGCTCTCAAGAGACGAAGTAATGTATGCCACAATCAGGAGTTGGACGTTATGTATATGAAATCAAGGCTTAGGCTCCAAAGCGGTAATATTCTGAAGGAGATTACTAAGAACAAGATTCTGTTTATTATGCTGTTACCTGTAATCTTGTACTTTATTATCTTCCACTATCTTGTAATGCCAGGGGCATATGTAGCGTTCGTTGATTTCAATATCAGTAAGGGTATTTTTGGGAGTGCCTTTATTGGTTTGGAAAATTTCGAATTTTTAGTTCGAACCGGTGACCTCTGGAACATTACAAAGAATACGTTGCTTTACAATTTTGCCTTTCTAGCTTTGGGGAATGTCATTCAAATTGTATTTGCAATCATGCTTTCAGAAGTTGCTGGCAAGTGGTTCAAGAAAATCGCTCAATCCGTGATGTTGCTTCCTCATTTTATCTCTATGGTTATTGTCGGTGTGTTTGCCTACAATATGTTCAATTTCAACACCGGCTTTATCAATACGCTGCTTATCGGAGCAGGCATGGAGCGATACGAGTTTTATTCGGACCCCGAGATATGGAAGTACATCATCGTGGCATTTAAAATTTGGAGTGCAACCGGCTTTGGAATGATCATCTATCTGGCGACGATTACAGGTATTAACCATGATTTATATGAAGCAGCATATATGGATGGAGCCAGCACCTGGCAAAGAATTTGCTTCATAACCTTGCCTGTGCTCAAGCCAACGTTTATCCTGCTATTACTTTTTGGTCTTGGTGGAATTCTCAAAGGCTCGTTTGACCTATTCTATAATCTAATTGGTACAAACTCTGTCCTCTATCCTCAAACGGACATCATTGATACTTACGTCTTCCGCAGTCTGGTTGGACAGTTCAACTTCTCCATGGGCGCAGCAGTGGGCTTCTACCAATCATTATTCGGCTTGATTCTTGTGCTAGGGATTAATTTTTTAGTCCGAAAAATCGAACCGGATAGCGCATTATTCTAATAGGAGGTGATTTATATGAGTATTTCGAAAGTTAAAGAGGGCTTTGGCAATAAAGCAATAAAAGTAATCAGCTATATAGTCATTAGCTTCTTCGCCTTGATTTGCTTGTTCCCATTCGCCCTCATGATCTCCTCCTCCTTTATGAATGAGCAGGAAATCATTAAAGAAGGTTATAAGCTGTTCCCCAACAATTTTTCCTTCAAGGCATATGACATGCTGTTCCAGAACTCTGCTTCGCTAACTAATGCTTACCTCGTAACGATCTTTATCACGGTTGTCGGTACAACTCTAGGATTGTTTATGATGTCGATGGCAGGTTTTGTTCTGAATCGAAAGGACTTTAAGTATCGCAATTTCTTCTCCTTCTTGATCTACTTTACTACGCTTTTTGCAGGGGGCTTAATTCCAAGCTATATTCTGATGGTGAAATACCTGCATCTTAAGGATAGCTTGTTCGCAATGATTTTGCCGGGTGTAGTCGGTGCGTGGTCGATTTTCCTGATGCGTAATTTCATGAAGGCGATTCCTGATGCTTTATATGAGTCTGCTACGATTGATGGTGCAGGGGACTTCCGTATTTACTGGCAGATCTTTATTCCTCTCGCAGTCCCATCACTGGCTACAGTTGGACTTTTTTCGGCACTGGGTTTTTGGAACGAATGGTATAACGGCATGCTCTACATTCAATCGCCTGATAAATATCCGCTGCAATACTTCTTGCAGCGGATGATCAATCAGACCAATATACAAGCACTCATCAATCAGGGTGTGGTCATTAATTCAGCGGAATTACCGACACAATCTATTAAGATGGCCACTGCCGTACTAGCTACGGGTCCGATCATCCTATTGTATCCATTTGTACAACGCTACTTTGTATCAGGTCTTACCATTGGTGCGGTTAAAGGTTAATAGATTCCCCTTCTAAAGGGAGTATTTATTATAGATGCACAATTAAAAACTAGAAAAGGGAGGCTTTACAATGAAAGTTAAAAAGATTTTGGTTGTTGCTATGGTTGCTATCATGCTCATAAGTTTATTGGCTGCTTGCTCATCTTCATCGGAGAATAATCCTTCCGAGAATAGCTCATCTGAAACGAACGGTGTAGACATTTCCAAAGAGGTTAAGCTGGTTTATTATTTGTGGGGTAGTGAAGGAGTTGCCAATAAGGACATTCTTGCAGAGATTAACAAATTACTTAAGCGTGATATCAATGCAACATTGGAGGTCAAGTACATTGACTGGCCGGATATAGCTACCAAGTATCCTTTACTTTTTGCCTCTGGTGAGAAATTTGATATGGCCCATGCTTCTCCGTCAGCTGTGATGTCCTATTATACACTGGCCTCAGAGGATGCGTTAGTAGATATTACGGACATGCTTGATAAGGTTGCCCCTAATTTGAAGGCAGCTATTCCTGAATCAACATGGGCAGGTTCCATGTTCGATGGTAAAATCTACGGTGTGCCTACTTTATATAGTGAATACACTCCCTATGGTTATGCCTACCGGTCTGACTTACTGAAGAAGTATGGCATGGACAAAATTAGTTCTATTGCAGATATGGAAAAATACATGGACAACGTAGTAGCTAATGAATCCTATCCACCAATTAATGGAAATGCGAGCGATGCCTTTAACATGTTTAGAATGCTGGTCGACACCACTGATATGTGGCTGAACGCACCTGGCATAGCGTTATCAGAGCTTAATCTAGTAACGAAAAGTCCGGAAGATTACAAAACTGTATTCCACCCGGCCTTCACCCAAGAATTTGAAGATTGGGCTTTGAAGATGCGGGAATGGTCAGATAAAGGATACTGGCCTAAAGACATCCTCTCCACACAAGTTGCTGCCAACACTAACTTTGGTGTTGCTAACTCAGCTGGTTACCTTGCTCATGCGCAGGATTGGATTGGCAAGTATGGTGTGGACATGAAAGCGCAGCCAGAATCCGATCCCTATTTCTATACCTATGCTGAAGCCGGTAAGAAGATCAAAAAGAAGATGGGCGTAGAAAACTCCACCGTTATTAGTTCAACTTCTGAAAATCCAGAGCGAGCACTAATGGCCATTGACAAGTTTATGAATGATCCGGAATATTACAATTTGATCCAGTATGGTATCGAGGGTCGTCAATACATGGTCGAAGACGGGGTTAAGAAAACCCCAGCTGGATTTGATGATAAGGTTGATGGCGGTGGATTTGCCGCATGGTCCTTAAGGAATGATAAATATAATTTAAACATGGATTCTGAAAACCCGGTACGTAAATCCTTGTATGAGGAATGGGATACCTTCTCCATCACTGATCCTTACGTGGGATTTAGCTTTAATCCATCAAAAGTGACGACGGAGATTGCAGCCATTTCGAATGTAAATGCACAGCTGGG
The DNA here is from genome assembly GCA_002383695.1 of Caryophanales bacterium UBA4045. GTDB lineage: Bacteria > Bacillota > Bacilli > Paenibacillales > UBA4045 > UBA4045. Next base: position 841 of record DFZX01000111.1, on the reverse strand, counting down.
TATGCAGCTTATGCTTGGCAAATCAAAGAAAGACCCGAAAGAAGCTGTAGCTGATTACAGATCGCAGCTGAAGAAGGCAGGAATTGACGATGTCATTGCAGAAGTTGAAGCACAGCTTGCCGATTTTGAGACAGTTAAGTAACGAAAACTGAGAAGAATGAAGGGAGCTATATCCGTAGCTCCCTTATCATCGTTCGTTCGGAAAGAGGAATATCCCTGATTCGAACGAATTATATGATAATTGAACCTAATTCGGAAGTATGGGAGACAAGAATAAGATGGCAACGATTAAAGATGTCGCTAAGTTGGCAGGTGTATCGATATCGACTGTTTCGTACGCCTTAAATAATAACTCCAAAGTAAGCAAGCATACTAAACAGAAAATTATGGAAGCCGTTCGTCAATTGAATTACCAGAAGAATGGAATAGCGTCTGATTTGAAAAGAAACAGCACGCGCACGATCGCACTTATCGTTACGGATCTGAGCGGCCCGTATTATTCCGAATTGGTAAGAGGCGTTCAGGAAGTTGTATTGTCCAAAGGCTATGACTTGTTGGCTTGCAGCTCGCTTGGTGAGGAAACATCCACAGCGGCCAAATTTTTGACCGAGAAGCGGGTCGATGGGGCTATCGTATTGGCATACAATATAAGCGAAGAGATTCTTGAACGATCTGCTAGAAATGAATTTCCAGTCATTCTACTTGACCGGATCGTGGATAACAAATTCGTAGTCAGTATTGAAGTCGATAATGAAGAAGGCTGTTATATGGCAGCTGAATATTTGATCGAACAGGGACACCGGGATATTGCTTATATAGGCGGTCAGGCTATAGACCGGCT